>CACZMI010000017.1 GCA_902782245.1 uncultured Bacteroidales bacterium
GTTCGTAGAGTTCCTGCCCGGTAAGGACGGTCTGCTGCACATCAGCGAGATTGACTGGAAGCGTTACGAGACCATCGAGGAGACCGGTATCAAGGAGGGCGACAAGATCCAGGTTAAGCTGATTGACATCGATCCCAAGACCGGTAAGTTCAAACTGTCACGTCGTGCTCTCATCGAGAAGCCCGAGGGTTATGAGGAGCGTCCCGCCCGTCAGCCCCGTCAGGACCGCGGTGAGCGTCAGGACCGCGGTGAGCGTCAGGACAGAGGCCCCCGTCAGGACCGTGGCCCGCGTCACCACCACGACCGCAAGGATGACAACAATCCCGTAGAGAATAATGAAGAGAAGTAATTCAGCATTACTTATCCTTACCCTTTTAACAGTAGCCTGTCAACCCCAAGTTGACAGGTTTACTTTAAATGGTCAGATAGTAGAGGCCGATGGCAAGATGCTTTATCTGGATCATATGGGTCTGGATAAGGTTGAGGTCATAGATTCAGTTAAACTGGATACTGAAGGAAAGTTCTGTTTCAATCCCGCAGCACCCGCTGACTGCTTTGATTTCTATCGTCTCCGGGTAGACGGCAAGGTGGTTAATGTCTCGGTTGATTCTACAGAGACTATTACCGTAACCGCCAGCCTGCCGGTGATGCAGGTGGCATATATGGTAGAAGGCTCTGAGAATACCGCAAGGCTCAAGGATCTGGTAATGACTCAGATAGGGCTTTTGCAGGAATTGCGCAGGTTAAGTTCACAATATCACGGACAGGACCTTGATTTGCTTGAACAGAAGATTAAAGAGACAGTCGATGTCTACAAGTCCGAGATAATGACCGAATTCATCCTGCCCACTCCGGGTTCTCCGTGTGCCTATTACGCTCTTTTCCTGAGCATAAACGGCCGGATGCTTTTCAATCCGCAGACAGACCGTCAGGACGCCAAATGCTTTGCTGCAGTTGCCACTCAGATGGATATTAATTATCCCGATGCCGTCCGTTCCGCCCATCTGCACAATGTCGCACTGAAGGGTATGGCCAAGACATCGTCCTCACGCAATAAAAGTGAGGCTAATGAAGAGGCAATCCGTCAGTTTGCCGAAATGGTGGTCGAGTCCGGTCTTATAGAGATTGAATTGCCTGACTGCCATAACAGGATGCAGAAACTCAGCGATCAGAAGGGAAAGGTTATCCTGCTGGACTTTACGGCATATAAGACAAACTATTCTCCCAACTACAACCTGAAACTCAGAGACCTTTATAATAAGTATGCCGATATGGGTTTCGACATTTATCAGGTATCAGTCGACAACGATGAGAGTTTATGGCTGAATACTGCAATTAACCTTCCATGGATATGTGTCCGTGACGAGATGAGTGTCAACTCCACATATCTCAAATCATACAATATTCAGCAGTTGCCGGCAGTGTTCCTGATAGATCGTGAGGGTAATATCGTTGACCGTCCCGACAATACTGATGAACTGGACGGCAAGATTGCAAAGCTATTGGAGTAACAATCAAAAAAAACGTCTTTTGTTGGGATAGTCTGAAATAAATGCTATCTTTGCCCTAACAACTTGAGACATAAAAAATGGGTTCCAACATCTGAACTGGATTGTTGGAATTCTTTTTTACTCATGCCAAAAACTGATTGTAGAACTGATAAAATATTGATATTATGGCATATATGTCAGAGGAAGGCTACAAAAAGCTGGTAGCCGAACTACAGTATCTGGAAGGTGTACGCCGTCCTGAAATCATTCAGCAGATTGCCGAGGCACGCGATAAGGGTGACCTCAGTGAGAACGCAGAGTATGATGCAGCAAAAGAGGCTCAGGGTATGCTTGAGGCTAAGATTGCTACACTCAAGGCTCAGATTGCTGATGCCAAGATCATAGATGAGAAAAAGATTGACACTTCTGCAGTTCAGATTCTTACCAAGGTAAAACTCCGCAACACCAAGAACAACGCCACTATGGTGTATTCAATCGTTCCTGAGAGCGAGGCAGACCTCAAGGCCGGCAAGATTTCAAGCAGCACTCCCATTGCCAAGGGTCTGCTGGGCCACAAGGTAGGTGAGACCGTTGAGATTCAGATTCCCAGCGGCAAGATCGGTTTTGAGATTCTCGAGATATCATTATGACAATCTTCAGCCGTATAATAGCAGGAGAGATTCCCTGCTACAAGATAGCCGAGACCGAGAACTGCTTTGCATTTCTGGACATTAATCCTTTAGTAAAAGGACATGTGCTGTGCATCCCCAAGCGTGAGGTTGACTATCTGTTTGACCTTACCGATCAGGAACTGTGTGACCTTCAGCTTTTTGCCAAGAAGATTGCCGTTGCCCAGAAGAAGGTGTTCAACTGCATAAAGGTAGGTGAGGCCGTCCTGGGTCTTGAAGTACCTCACGCACACATCCATCTTATCCCCATGCAGTCTGAGAAGGATATGCTGTTCAGCAATCCCAAACTCAAACTGACACCTGAGGAATTTGAGAAGATAGCCGCCGATATCCGCGCAGCCTTATCTTAATATCTTGCGGGTTGAGCCGTCGCTCAAACGCTCAATTATGATGACTCCAGTGGAAGGAGTTGCCTGGCGACCGTCCAGTGTATAACTCTCTACAATTCCGCTGGCGTCTTCTTTTATACCCGCAACTTTGGTGAAATCCATCTCTTCAATGTTCTGGAACAGTTTCCATCCGGCAGTTTTCTGATAGTTCTCTTTGGCGCCAAAAGGAACCATCAGTTTGGTGTTCCTGTAATTGTAATCCACTCCCAGCGTAACATTATTGCTGGGGTGATAGTAGTTGTAGAACGCATTGTCAGGAATAGAGTCAGGATTGGCATCATTCACATAAATGGTGCCTATGTAAGGACAGTTGCCGAATGCATGCTCTCCCATATCGTCGATATGGCCGTCTATATAAACTGTGTACAGACTACGGACCGAAGTGTAGAACGCATACGCTCCTATCTTGTTTACCGATGCCGGGATGATTATAGAACCCGTGTTGTCAACCTTGGCAAAAGAGTTGGGCTTAACCTCAGTTGTGCCGTTGGGGATGTGCAGAACCTCCATATCACGAAGGTACTGACCATTTATTAACATCCAGGTAAATGCACGGTTCATCATATAATCCTGGAACGGATTGGCACCGGGATTGCCGAAATAAATGCTGCAGTAATCCTGCAATGAGGTTATGTTAACCATCATTATATCGGTGCAGTCAAAAAAGGCATCGGCCCCTACTTTCCGGAGTGTTGAGGGGAGACTTACCTTGGTTATGCCAAGGCAACGCTCAAATGCGCTGTAACCTATCTCCTCAACGCCTTCCGGAATAATCAGTTCGGTTACCTGCTCATTGCCTATATAGAGGTTTCGTGAAATACAGACCGGATTGGAAAGAAAATAAACGGTTCCGTTTTGGATTATCATTGTATTTCCGAAACGTATTCCGCACCAGGATGCGATATCATGGGCGGTAACCTTGGTTATATTTGAGCATCCCAGGAAAGCGTTGTCACCTATTGAGTCCACACTCTCCGGGATATAGACGGTCTCAATGCTCTTGAATCCGTTGAATGTATTGGGCTCTATGTTTTTTACACCGTCGGGAACAACCAGATCCTTTATCTCCTCTTCATTCAGAAAGACCTTGGTATTGCTATTGATAAAACCTCCTGATTTTTTGACGCCGCACCATGCTGCCATGTCCTTGATAACCAACTTTTCAATCCCCGATAATCTGAATGCGTCCTGACCTATCTCGCGGACAGATGTTGGGATGGTTATCTCTTTGATGTTATTACAACCTTGGAATGCAAAGCGTCCTATCTTCTTGAGTGAATCGGGCAGTGTAATCTGTGTAAGTCCGGAACAGTCCCCGAAACCGCCCTCTGCAATCTCCTCTAGTGTGGAGGGAAGGCTTATGCTTGTCAGTTCCGAGCAACCCCAAAGATATACCCTGGTCACCTTATAGGTCTTTTCATTGTAGGTTACAGTGGATGGTATCGTCAGGTTTCCGGTATAGTAATTGTAATCCATCTTACTGTTTACTGCGTCCCACTGGCTTTCTACGTTTACGCCAACACGCTCATCGTCAATAGTATAGTAGTAGATGCCGTTAACGGTAAAGTTGAGTGCTTTTGATGCCAATGCAACGAAACAAAACACTAATGAAACAAGAAGCTTTTTCATAATCCTTATTATTTGAGGGTTATTATTTGCGGAAGTACTTGCCTATAACGGGCAGAGATCCCAACGGAAGATCTTTCTTAAAGAGATATGCCATATAAATGCATATCAGGACGGTGTTGATTATCAGACTCAGCCATACGGGCAGGTCCTTGCAGAACCAGTACACCACATAAAGTACTGCAGCCAGGAGCACATATATGAATATCTCACCAAGCGGATAGTTTATGGGACTCTTCTTCTGGCCGATAAAGTAGGACAGCAACATGCAGGTTCCGTAGCCGGCAAATCCGCCCCAGGCGCAGGCCATATAGCCGTACTTGGGCACAAACAGGATGTTGATGGCAATCATCACCGCAGCGCCTATGCCGCTCATCACGGCACCCCACCAGGTCTGGTCAGACAGTTTGTACCAGAATGACAGATTGAAGTAGATGCCCATAAAGAGTTCAGCAAGCATCACTATCGGTACTACACCCAAGCCAACCCAGTAGTCATGGTCTGTTACCAGATATCGGAATATAGGCATATAGAATACAACACCCAGGAATGCCAGTATACCAAAGATAACAAAGTATTTCATGCCCTGGGCAAGCGTATCGGCCGAGTTCTTGTCCTTGCTGCCTCCAAACACGAACGGCTCATACGCATATCGGAACGCCTGGGTAAGCAGAGCCAGCAGCATGGCAATCTTGCAGCAGGCGCCGTATATGCCAAGTTGCTGCTCGCCGAATGCGGTATCGGTCACAATGTGCTTGAATGCAATCTTATCAAATACCTGGTTGAGGATACCCACCAGACCAAGCAGCAATATGGGCCAAGCGTAAGCCAGCATTCGGCGTGCCAGTTGTTTGTCAAATCCGTAGGTGATACCCTTAAGTTCCTTGATGAAACCGAACGTGACGCAGAAAGTACACAGAAGGTTGACAAAGAATATCAGGCCTACGCCGTAATTGTACTTTATATACAGGCTCTCCAGTCCGGGCATGAATCCGAACATCTTGGGCATAAGCCAGAAGACGAATATGTTAAGCAGGACATTGGGGATGATGAACGCCATCTTGAGCGTCATGAATTTGACGGGCCTGTGCTGTTGGCGAAGTCTGCTGAACAGTATCGCCTGGAAGGCGTCGAGTCCGGCAATGAACGCAAAACATATCACATACTCAGGATGGTCATAATAACCCAGGAAACAGGAGATGGGGCAGACAAAACAGAGCACCAGAGCAATGAACACAACGGCAACGCCACCTACCAGACGCAGCGCAGTGCTGTATACCATCTGTTCGTTCTCACCTTCCTTGTTGGCAAACCTGAAGAAAGTGGTCTCCATTCCGAACGTGAGCAGTACAAACAGCAGTGCAGCCCAGGCATACATCTCGGTCACAATTCCGTAACCGCCGCTGGCAGGACTGATGAACTTGGTGTGAATTGGTACAAGCAGATAGTTCAGAAATCTGCCCACTATGCTGCTAATTCCGTAAATGGCCGTATCCTTGGCCAGTGACGCCATCTTGCTGCCTGCCATAGCTTATATCTTATTTAAGTAGTTCCGAAATTTTCTTTTCCAGATTCTGTCCCCTCAGGTTGGTGGCCACAATCTTGCCTGTGGCAGCCTCCACAAGGAAGTTGGCGGGTATGGAGTTGATTCCGTACTGCTTGGCAACCTCATTGTCCCAGTATTTGAGGTCACTTACATGGATCCAGTTCATCTGGTTCTCTACTATTGCCTTCTGCCATGGATCACGTGCGCGGTCCAGTGATACTCCCAGAATCTGGAAGCCCTTGTCAAAATACTTGCCGTAAGTCTCCTTAAGGAACGGAACCTCACGCATGCACGGTCCGCACCATGAAGCCCAGAAATCAATCAGCACATATTTTACGCCAGGTGTGGCCATGACATCCTTTGATGAAATCACGTTGCCGAACTGGTCGGTCTGGCTGAACTCCATATACTGGTGTCCGGCCGATGTGGCCAGCATCTTCTGGTTGCGCTCGTCAAGCTGTTTCCATAGGTCTGCCTGGCGTATTGACGGTTTGAAAGCATCCAGCATCTTGCGTGTAAGGGCAGGGTCCTGCTCATATGCAAGTTCCTTAAGGCAAACCAGACCGAACAGGTTGTCCGGATTCTTGGTAACGCCGTCAGATAGTATTTTGTCGTATTTGGCTTCCACCTCTTCAAGTACGCCTTCCTCGCCTTCGTGGCTCTCATAATAGTTGGTGAGTTCCTGCGCTTTCCTGGTGAATTCCGCATACAGATTGTTTGATTTGCTGCCGGTTACGAAATAATCGGCCGAATTCTCCAACGGGAAGACAGACAACAGGCCAGGCTCAAGTATTATGGTACAACTGTTGATGGCGTTGCGGATATTGCGGGCATCGGCCACATATGCCAACTGGGGGATATCGGCGGTTCCGTTGAAAGTGAATTCTCCGTTCTCCTTTACGGTTGTGGAATCTATCACCTGATTTGAACAGATAAGATAAATAGTAGGGCTGTCGGTGTCTTTAAAGTTTCCGTGTATGAAATAGGTATTGTCCTTGCCGGCGCAGGATGCGAGCAATGCTGACAGCAAAATGAATAGTGAAGTTTTTCTTATCATAGTAATTATAATATATTGATTTGTAAAGATAAGTACTTCCTTTTATAAAATGCCCTGCCAGCACATCCTTAATAGTTTTTTTTTGAAAAAAACTTGTCAAAGAGTTGCATGGTAAAGAATCAAACCCTATATTTGCCGCAACAAAGAAATTGAAGTCGCATACTTGGATTGTATTTTCAATCCGTAGTAGCGGCTTTTTTTGTTTGTCTGATTTATAAAAACCAATTGTATGACGACCTTGTTTGCATCTAGTTCAGATATTCCCAAGCCGGCCAATGCAGAGTGGCCTGGCTTGGGTTTCCTTGTTCATGGCAAACAATTACTTTCATCTGCATTTCTGATATTGTTTGGAGAACACAACCGTAACACGTTGAAAGACACAATAGTCCCAGCTGTTCCGGCCATCCGTACCGGTCAGGGCCACCACCGAATCAGATCCGGCCCTGAACCGGACGGTTGGGAAATCCTGAAATTTTTAACCGGACCTGGCCCAAAAATGAGATAATATCCACGTTACTCTTGCAAAGTACCATGCAGACACCCATTAAGGTCCTTGTCCTATGTGTAATTAAAAATATTAGTACCGCAAAAACAGAAACAAAAACCGATTAATGCAAACGAATTTGATTATTAGTAAAAACATTAAAAAAACGAATTATGAAATTTAAAACTATTATGGCAATATCTGCCTCCGTTTTCCTTATTGGGGCGAATATGTTTGTAATCTCTGCAAAGCAGGGTAGTGAAAACTGTAAGAATCTCCTTTCCCAAACCTTTTCCTTTAACCATTTTGCTTATTCGAGTGACCCAGGCTCTAATAATGGATTATTTCCTACAGGGAATGCATATCCAAATGGAATTGCGGACTGCAAAACAATTGGAGTGGAGGAATATGGTATTGATGTAAAACTCAGTTCAACAGCAGGTCAAAACCTTAAGAAGTATGTAGACGCTGGTGGTAGTCTTAGCACAAGCGGCATTCCTTATGTAAACGGTACTGTTTCACTTAGTGGTGGCAATAACTCCAATAACTCATCTAACAACGATTTTAATGTCAAAATAGTGGGTACTTTGAAAGTTAATGTGACAACGGCCAGACCACAGTATATATATTGTGATTATAGAGATAGTGACATTTGCTATGAAAATACAGATCCATGCAGTAAACTAAAACAGGATTATCTGGAGAGGGCATTAACCATGTTTGGTCTTAATTGATTTATAGACAGTATGAAAAGAATACTTAACTATATGCTCTATGCGAGCCTGTCTTTAAGTATTTCGTGTAACCATTTGAGTAATTCTGCTGAGGCAGATTACTCAAATGTTACTCAAATACAGTATGATGAGAAGGCCGAGAATTTTATTTTGATTGATCAGATTGTAGACCGTTGCAGTTTTGTCAGACTGGCATCCGAACAGTCCAGTTTGATAGGTAAAATAGATCAACTAATATTATGTGATTCATTTATTGTCGTCGTTGATAAACGTATTGCAAAATCAATATTTGTTTTCAATCATGAGGGTAAATTCTTAAACCGTATTTCCAGATTGGGGAATGGTCCTGGGGAGTATCTGCTGATAAATCATGTGGCTATTAATGACAATAATCAAGTCTGTATTCTGGACAATATAAAAGCTCGTGTTACTTTATTTGATATCTCAGGAAAATTCATCTCTTCTCAAGATCTTCCTTTTAAAAGTGTAAAAATGGAATTTTTGGGTAATGATAATATTCTGTTTGATGTTCAGGATTGCAGCCCAATTAGCGGTAATAAAAAAATAATAGAAAAGTCATGTTATGTGTTGACAGACTCTAACTTTAAGGTCAAATATACTTTTGGTGAAGACCATTCATACAACAATCCTTCTTTTCAGTTTTATATGGAGGATTTTTTAAAGTCAGACGGAAAGATATTTAGCCGGCTGGATCATGGTAATACTATTTTTGAGTTTAATAGGGATTCTGTCATTGCGAGGTATGAATTATCTCTGAAAGGTGAAAAACTATATGCTCCTACAATCGAAGATCTTTCAACTCCAGACTTATATACGGAGAACAGATTGAAAATGCCATCATTCTCCGGGTGCTTCTTCTTTTGTAAGGATTACTCATGCTTTAAGATGCTGTTCCCGGAAAGAGAGGATCTGTATACATGGTTCTTCAAGTCAAATAAGACAGGAAAGTTGCTGACATTGTCCACCGAATCTGACGACGCTGTTTTATCAAGGTTTTATGATCCTCTAGCAAAATGGAACGATAATACATTAGTTCAGGTTATTCCTCCTACAACTTTGTTGTCCCATAAGGATGAGATTCTTTCAAACAGCATGGTTGAAAATCCGGAAGCATTGTATGACGGTCTGTCTTTAGAGGATAATCCCGTGCTGTTCTTCTATACTTTTAATCCGGATAAGGTGGATAAGTGATATGAAAAGACACATTTATTGGATAATCAGTTGTGTGATATTGCTGATGTTCAATGTGGTTCTTCTGGCAGAAAGGACAAATGAAGTCGTGTCTGAAAATGCTGGTAGTGTTATTGGTGAGAGTGTCATTGATTCATATCAGTCATCATTTATAGATTTGTTGGAAAATGACGGATTGCCTATTCAGGACATGGGGATTTTGGATATGGCAGACAACTCGGTAAAAGCATTGTCAGAACTGTTTGTAGATGATTCTGTACTGTTTGTATGCAGGGTGTCACAATTTCAATGTCAGGACTGTGCAAGTTACGCATTGGAGAAAGCGATAGAATTGGTTGAAAATGATTCAACCGGAATGAAGTTGTTGTTTTTCTGTGATTATGAATATCGGTCTCTGAAGATATTTGTTGATGAACATCCATGCACAAAAAGCTATGGCGTTTACCAAGCGTCCTTTATTGATTTGCCTATTGAATCGCGGACATATCCGTATTATTTCACTCTGTCAAAGGATATGGTGGTACATGATGTGTTTGCTCCTAATGCCGTGAGCTCTGTGAAAACAGGAATCTATTGGAACTTTCTCTCCAAAAAATGGAGATAAGCCGTCAGGATATTGTTGTTGTGGCTCTGTTTGTGTATATGAGTTGCACAAACAAGAGCCATGGGGACGATGTGTCGGTCATGCTGTTTTCAGGGGTGAACCTGCTGTTTGCAGGTTATTTCCTGTTGAGACTGTTGTTTCAATGGGGAGGGGTGAAAGCACAAAACCTGGTGCTTATTTCTTTGGAGTCGGCAACCTGTTATGAGGCTGTTCTTGGGTTTTTGCAGATAGTTGGTGTGACGGATTCAAACAATTATCTGTTTTCATGTACCGGCACATTCGATAATCCAGGCCCGTTGGGAGGATTCCTGGCAATAGGTCTGTGTGTTTCATTGGCTGAAATCTTTTTGATAAAGCGTCAAGGCTGGATATCATACCTGACCGTTGTTCTATGTGTCATAATGATTCCTTCCACTCAAAGCCGTGCGGCTTGGATGTCAATAATGGTTTGCGTGCTTTTTTATTGTATTAAAAAGCCCAAGACTCTTGCTTGGATAAAGGCTCATTGGTTGGTTGCCATTATTGCCATCACAGTTCTTCTGTCATCGGTATATATTTTCAAGCGTCCGTCGACAAACGGAAGGCTGTTTACATATAAGATGGAGTTGCAGACTATTAAAAGGAACGGTTTAACAGGAGTGGGGATGGGCCATTTCTCAAACGCATACGGAATAACTCAAAGAGATTATTTTGCAAAGACCATAAGTCTTGAGGAGGGCCAATTGAGATATGATGAGTCGGACAGAGAAAGAGTATGTGCCGATAATCCCAAAGTAGGTTTCAATGAATATCTGCAGTTTGGAATAGAGTTTGGCGTAGGTCCTTTGATTCTTTTTCTGTCATTGGTTTTGATGATACTCTACCGGTCATTCCGAATGAATTCCCCTTTCTTCTTTGGAATGGTAAGCATGTTGGTGTTTGCCTTCTTTTCTTACCCGTTCTCATTATGGGAATTTCTTGTTCTCTTTCTTTTGTTTGCAGCAAATGCCGGATGTAATTCCCATAAGTCCCATTCCTCCAAAGTTGGTAGTCTTTTGTTTGCTTTCGGCTGCCTTGTTCCGATTGCCATCTTTCATAAAAGTGCAGGTGTTGTAAGGGCTCTGGTTGAAACTGAAAAACTATGGAAACGGCAGAGACCGATCTTTGATTCCGGAGATTACGGGTCATATGAGTATTGTTGTTCTCAATTGTATCCTGACCTGCAATTTAACTGCGCATTCCTTTACGAGTATGCGTATTCCTTATTTGAAGATGGAAAGACAGAGAAGAGTGAGAAGGTTCTTGAACAATGCCTGTCATTGAGTGGGAATTCATTGTCATTCATTCTTCTGGGTGATATTCACAAGAAGCAGGGACTGATTGCTGAAGCGGAACAGGATTATTACAATTCTTTTCTGGCTTTGCCTGACAGACTGTATCCGTTGTATAAACTGGCGGTTTTATACTATGACAGCAATCAGGAGGAGAAGTATCAGAATATGGTCCGCAGCATAGAAGTATTCCATCCAAGAATAGAATCCGAATCAACAAATCAAATTCGTGAAATGTTGAAACGTCATAGTTGGGGATATGAAAAAACGATGTAAGGTTATAGGGCTTGCTGCTTTTGCTGCGTATGTTGTGTTCCGTTTGCTGGTGTGCGTAAAGTATACCATCCTTACAGGATCAATGATGCCCACTATCCAGATTGAAGAATCTGTTTATGTCTTAAAACCTTTGTACGGATGGAGACTGTACTGTTTCTGGTCAAAAAGCCCGGATAGTTTCCATAGGATTCATGGAATAAGAGACATTGTACCAGGGGATATAATTGTGTTCAACTTGCCTTACATTGGCTACAACATTGAAACGATTGCGTTTAATCCGGAACTTGAGTACTGCAAGAGGGTGCTCGGAACGCCCGGTGACAGAATCGGTGCAGTTGACGGTCACTGCTGGAATGACCGGTTCCTGAAACCTGTAGGAGTGGTTGAGGAACAGGAAAAACTGCGTTGGATGTTTGATGTCTTTTTCAGGATGACAGACAGCTATGAGGTCATTCCATACACGGATTCCGGTTGGAATGTAAAAAACTGGGGGCCACTAATAGTGCCGGCAAAAGGGTTGACAATGGCTCTTGACGGGTTTACTCGTGAACTTTACCGTAAGGTGATTGAATATGAGACCGGAACGCCCCTTGATGAATCGTTGACGGAGTATACCTTCCAGGGTAATTACTACTTCGCGGTAGGAGACAACGCAATGTCGTCATTTGACTCCCGTTATTGGGGATTCATTCCCGAGGATTTCATCATCGGCATTGTGGGCGGAAAGAGATTCCGATAGTTTATTTGCGGTAGTCGGTCAGGATATCACTTATAACTTGGCAGACGTGGTCGTAGTTCTGGTAGTTCCAGGGATCAAGCGACTGTTGCAATGAAAGGTCTTTGCCGTTGGAGCTTACTATAAATCTTTCGGTTATTGTCTGTTGGTTGCCGTCTTCCAAAGTGATGGTGTAGGTGTGTGTAACGTTCCAACCCAGGAATCGGCCGTCTTGGCGGTTGCTACGCCTAATGATGGTACGTTCATTGGTGATAATGGCTTCTTTGTATTCTTTTATCCTGTTTTCAGAGTTGTCCATCATCATTTGAATTGATTTATTGTCGGGGCTCGTAATAAGCATTCTCTTGCAATTCTGAATGGTGGCTTCCTCATTTTACAAGTATCACCCAAAGGACTCTTTTTTTCATAAGGACTATAATAGTTGTGAAGTTCAAATATACGAAAAAGTGTTTAATTGCTTATTTTTGTGGTGACTAATAAAGAGGTTATGAATATGAAACGCCTTTTATTGATGGTTTTGTACCTGTTCGGCCTTACTACCATGGCTTTGTCCCAGTCAGCCAATGCGGTGTATCTTAAGGACGGAAGCAGGGTGATAGGACATATCCTGGAACTGGATTCTTTGGGAGGCGTCCGTATTATGACACAGGACGGAAAGTTTTATAACTATTCATCACAGGCTATTGACAACATCAACTGGTCATATGTGATAAAAGAGCAGGGCCCCGGAGCGATATACCGATACGGCGATATGTTCCGTTGGAAATACAATGATACGGAACTGTCGGATAAGAACTATGAGAAATACTTTGATGATGACTTGTATCACACATATGTGGGAGGCAGCAATCAGTTCAATCTGGGCGGTGCCTGCTGGCTTTACGGCATTACTTGTGCGGTGCTGACGGTTCTGGAATTCGATCCCAAGGCCGGTGCCGGTCAGAGTGGGCGGTTCTATGCATATGCGGGCGGTGCCAATGCCCTGATATGTCTGGGCTGTGTGTTTACCGGTATCGGAAAGAGGCGTCTTGATTGGGTGGCAAGGACATTCAATGCCCAGAATGCGGCCGATAACGAGTTGTCATACTCATCAAAAAGGCAAAACGCCATGATGTTGAGTCCTTCGGTCCTTATGACTGCACAAAGGGATTTGGGACTTGGTGCAACTTTGAGTTTCAGTTTCTGATTTAAGGACAGACCAGACGGTCATAGGTGGTGCCGAATACGGTTATATGGCCGTCGGGACGGAATCCGTTTTTTATGTACAGACGGTAGGCAGTGTCATTGTCGGGATCGACGGCGATGGTTGCCAGAGGTATGCCGGCTTCATCACGAAGACGGAACATCTCCCGTATCAGAGCCGATGCAATTCCCCTGTTCCGGAACCCGGGCAGCACGGCAAGCGAGTCCAGGTAGAACTCTCCTGCGCTGGCTTCATCATCCATTGAGTGGTAATCATCGCCTACATACATCCGTATCATGGGGAATGTGATATCGCGCATCCGGCGGTATCGGGCCCCGTCATAGGCAACCATCAGTCCGGCGGGAACGCCGTCGTAGAGTGCAATGGTAGAGTTCCGCCAGCTGTACAGTGTATCCTCGCGGCGTGATATGCCGGCCAGATGCTCGATGTGGCTGTCATCGGTCTCCTCAATATGTAGTGCGCGGAGCACGTTCTCGGCAATGAAACGCGCATCATCAGGTGTAGCCCGTCTTATTGTTATTCTTGATTCCATAATAATGCAAAGATACAAAAGGAAATCAACCTCTTTTGCACATTGTCATTTTTGTAGTATATTCGCAGTACAGTATCGGAACAGAAAAGATATTGTAAAGACATACTAACATAGCATTTGCTATTTATTCGGTTACCTGAAACCTAGGAAATTTCATGAAGCCGCCGGATAAGTCAGTGAATGCCTGCGCTTGGCGTGGGTGTGACTTATTCAGGCATCGGCTTTCCTAGGGCCTCAGGTATGGATAACTGACATCCATGCCTTTTTTTATGCCCTTGGGAAGCCGATAGTAATAAGTCAGCAAGTGCGCAATGAAAGCGCAGAATGGACACCCAGATCAAGTCCAAGGAGAGGGTGGCCGCTCACGGTGAGGTGTTTACCGCTCCCCGTGAGGTTAACGCCATGCTGGACCTTGTAAAGTCGGAGACGGAGCGTATAGACTCCCGTTTCCTGGAACCCGCTTGCGGTGACGGAAATTTCCTGATAGAGATACTACGCCGTAAACTCTCTATCTGCGGGGAGCGGGTTAAGGCAAAACAATACACTCAACTACAATATGAGCATGATGCCGTATGGGCTGTATCGAGCATCTACGGCATAGAACTGCTGGCCGATAATGTGGCCTCTTGCCGTCAGCGCCTGCTTGATTATTTCACAGAGCAATATCGCAGTCTATTCAAATCCAAATGCAAGGATGAGTGCGTAGAGGCAGCCCGATACATCCTGTCCAAGAACATAATTCACGGCGATGCGCTAACATACAAGCGCGTAGATAATCCCGGCAGTTGGATTCATGTGTGCGAGTGGAGTTTCATAGGCGGAGGCAAGGTGAGCCGCCGTGACTACGAGTTCTCTTTCCTTATAGGGCAGTACAGCAGCGACAACCTCTTTGCCGATGCGCCCGTAGAGACCTATCCTCCTGTTCATTTCCTAAAAATCAATCCGTCAGCCTATGGAGAACAGTAGTTATAATCCCGATGTGCTGAACTGCATTGCCAATCTGAGCAATGATGAGGTTTTCACTCCACCGGAATTGGCTAACAACGTTCTGGACCTTTTGCCGCAGGAACTGTTCCGCAGCCCACAAACCACGTTTCTGGATCCGTTTACCAAGAGCGGAGTGTTCCTGCGTGAGATAGTAAAGCGTCTGGACCGGGGTCTGGAGAGTGTAATCCCGGACCGACAAGAGCGTATTGATCATATACTGCACAATCAGGTATTCGGGATAGCATGTACCGAACTTACATCGCTCTTGTCACGCCGCTCAGTATATTGCTCCAAGAGTGCCGATGGCAAGTACAGCGTGTCCCGTTTTAAAACCCCAAGCGGCAATATCCTATATTCAAACATAAATCATACGTGGGAAGGCGGCAAGTGCAAGTACTGCGGAGCCAGCCAGGCGGTTTATGACCGAGGCTCCGAATCAGAGCAGTACGCCTACATGTTCATTCATACCGACAATCCCACCAAATTCTTCCAAAATATGAAATTCGATGTAGTGATTGGAAATCCTCCTTACCAAATGAGTGATGGAGGCGGTATGCAAACAGAATCATCATCAGGAAGCGCTATCCCTCTTTACCAAAAGTTTGTGGAACAAGCAAAAAAACTGAAACCTAGATATTTATCAATGATTATTCCAGCAAGATGGTATTCTGGAGGGCGTGGTCTAGATGAGTTTAGAGATATGATGTTGAATGATTGTAAAATCTCTCATCTTGTTGATTATTCGGATTCAAGAGATTGTTTTCCTGGCGTAGATATAGCAGGAGGCGTGTGTTATTTCCTTTGGGATAGTGCTTACAATGGGTTATGTCACATTACAAACTATTACAAAAATACCATTCGCTTCTCAGACAGACGACTTAATGAATATCCTGTTTTTGTGAGATATTCTCAATCTATAAATATTATACAAAAGGTTCTTAGCAAAAAAGAAAGAACAATGGACCAGAGTGTTTATAGTTCTAAACCATTTGGTTTTAGAAGTTATGAATCTGGCCATAAAATAGCGAAGCCTAATGATGTTGCAATGTTGGGGAGTAAAGGATTTACATTCGTAAATAGAGATGATGTTCGAATTAATATCCAACTAATTGATGAATGGAAAGTTGTTATGTCGAAGGCAAGTGCAGAACATGCGGGACAGACGGACAACGAAGGTAGAAAAAAAGTCATTTCTCGAATAGAGATATTAAAGCCCAATCAAATCTGTACTGAAACATATTTGTTGCTTCGTACATTTAAAACAGAGAGAGAGGCAATTAATATGACCAACTATGCTAAAACAATGTTTTTTCGTTTCTTAATGTCTACCATTTTGTTGACTCAAAATATAGCAAGGGACAAATTCATGTTTGTTCCAATCCAGGATTTCTCACACCCATGGACAGA
Source organism: uncultured Bacteroidales bacterium (assembly GCA_902782245.1). Classification (GTDB taxonomy): domain Bacteria; phylum Bacteroidota; class Bacteroidia; order Bacteroidales; family Bacteroidaceae; genus Colenecus. The sequence continues at coordinate 16,284 of CACZMI010000017.1, forward strand.
TGAGATGCTTTACAAGAAATACGGATTGACGGAGGATGAGATTGCATTCATAGAGTCGATGATCCGACCGATGGAATAGATAGAAACAAATAATAAACAGGCGCTCTTTGATTTATTGCTGACAGATTGGAAAATTAATTTATAAGTTAATTTTTCATGACTTAATCCTTTGATATTAAAAAGAATGTGTGTATCTTTGCTCGTGATAAATCAATAGTCATGAGAAAAGTAGAATTTGAACCCTTGTTTTTGACAGAAACCACTGATATTTTTACTATTCGAGTGGATGGAGGCGTTTCTGAGTTTGAAAAGTTCCTGTTGTTGTTCAAGGATACGGATGACCCTTTGTTGAAGGATGATTTGGAAAAGATTCTTATTGCCATTGGGAACATAAGTCAATATGGAGCATTGGAATCTTATTTCAGAATTGAAGGAAAGATGAATGACAGGATCTGTGCTATGCCATTGCTGATAAAACCAAGAGACAAGTCTAAACATGGAACCTTGAGACTGTATTGCATAAGGATTTCTGATAGACTCTTGATAGTAGGCGGTGGAGGATTGAAGGTTACAGATACCTATCAGGAGGATGAGATGATGGCCAAACATGTATCAACTTTACAGGCTATTGATTCAAGGTTGGCAGAAGTTGAGAAATCAGGTCATGACTTACATAAAGAGTTGTTTAATATTGTTATTGAGATAGACTGATATGACTAAGGTGTATTACATAGATCCCATGTTTAAGGAGGCACTGGAAAAAGTTCCCCCTGTAACTCGTAGGGAAGCTGATTTTTCGTTTGGTATTGCCAAGCGGATTAATGATATCCTTAAAAAGAAAGGATGGTCAAAGACAGATCTTGCCAAGGCTACAGGCAAGAAAACTCCTGTTGTTACCAAGTGGATGAGTGGTATGCATAACTTTACCATGCGTACTATAGCGGAGATTGAGGTGGCATTGGGTGAGGAGATCATAACTGTAAAACAGTACAAACCCAAGTCAACAAGACCGGCGCCCAAACCATATCAAATGACCAGGTCTGCATCACTGTACGTGAATGAGGAGCGGATTCCATACAATAAGGAACCGGATAAGGAATAGCCTGTCAGCATAGATTCAAAGTGTGCCATAACTTGAAAAGGATATGGCTGCTACTGATTTGCTTAGGGAGAAGGTCGCTGAGGCCCCTATGATTTATGCATACGAGCATATTGGCGTTCCGGTTCATGAAGGGATGCTTAAGGTGGGTTATACCACTCGTGATGTGGAGACCCGTGTGCGGGAGCAGAACCAGACAAATAGTGTCCGGTATAGGATTGTACTCAAGAGACCGGCCATGCGTAAGGATGGGACATCGTTTGATGACCATCTTATTCATAAGATATTGCGCAAGAATCATGTGCGTAATCCGGAGGGAGAGTGGTTTGTTACTGATGCAGAAACTGTAGAAAGGGCTATTGCATCGGCTGTAGAAGGTCATGAAACCATAATAAGTAGAACCAACTCATTCCGCATGCGTCCGGAGCAGGAGGCGGCGGTCAGTAAGACATCGGCCTACTTCAAGGCTTTTGTAAAAGACCCTGCAAACCGAGGGCTCATTCCGCATTTCCTCTGGAACGCCAAGATGCGTTTTGGCAAGACATTCACCACATATCAGCTGGCGCTGCGTATGGGGTGGACCAAGGTTCTGGTGCTTACTTTCAAGCCTGCGGTAAAGACCGCCTGGGAGGAGGATCTGGCTACCCATAAGGATTTTGAGGGCTGGCAGTTCTGCCAGAAACAGGATGACCGCGAGTTCAACTATGTGAACGAGCGCAAGCCGTTTGTCTGTTTTGCATCGTTCCAGGATGTGCTGGGCAAGAATGCGGTAGGGGGCATTAAGGCTACAAATGAATGGATCCAGACAGTTGACTGGGATTGCATAGTGCTAGACGAGTATCATTATGGCGCCTGGGGAAGGAATGCCAAGAACTTTTATGATAAGAAAGACCCGGCGCTGATGCGTGCGCTTGAGGTGGGTGATATCATAAATGAGGATGCCGATAATGTGCGTGAAATTGAGGCCCGCGAGATGTATGATGAGGAGCTGATGCCGCTGCGCACTCATGCGTATCTGTATCTGTCGGGAACGCCATTCCGTGCCATATCAACGGGTGAATTCATAGAGGAGCAGATATACAACTGGACATATTCCGATGAGCAACGTTCCAAAGAGGCTTGGAGAGGGCCGGATAATCCATACGCCCAACTGCCCAAGATGGTGATGCTCACATATCAACTGCCGGACAGCATCCGCGAGATAGCATCGCAGGGCGAGTTTGACGAGTTTGACCTGAACGAGTTTTTCCGTGCCGATGACAAAGGTTTCATTCATGAGGAGTATGTGCAGAAATGGCTTGACCTGATACGCGGCGCATACACTGAGAACATTGTCACTGAACTGAAACTGGGAACAGAGAAACCGCCGATGCCGTTCTCCGATGCCCGTCTGCTAAGTTACCTGCAACATACATACTGGTTTCTGCCATCGGTTGCAGCATGTGAGGCTATGGCCAGACTGCTTGAAAAGCGTGTGAACCGTTTTTATTCTGATTACCGTGTGATAGTTGCTGCTGGAAACAGGGCCGGTATGGGTGCCGCTGCGGTAGGTCCGGTGTATGAGGCCATGAATGATCCGCAGGAGAGTAAGACCATAACCCTGTCTTGCGGCAAACTATCCACAGGCGTAACCGTTAAACCCTGGACCGGAATACTGATGCTCCGTAACACCACATCGCCCGAGACCTATTTCCAGGCTGCTTTCCGTGTTCAGTCACCCTGGACCACCTGTGATGAGAACGGCAATGAGGTGATTCTAAAACCGCTCTGTTACGTGTTTGACTTTGCACCCAACCGTGCCCTGCGTTTGGTAGAGGAGTACAGCTGCCAGCTTAACGTGCATGAATCCAACCCGGAAAAGAAAGTAGAGGAATTCATAAAGTTCCTGCCTATCCTTGCGTTCGATGGTTCATCCATGAAGGAGATTGATGCCGCCGGAGTACTTGATATGGCTATGAGCGGCACTACGGCAACATTGCTTGCCCGCAGATGGGAATCGGCCGTACTGGTAAATGTAGATAATGCCACCCTGCAACGCTTGATGAACAATCCCGATGCAATGCGTGCCCTGATGAACATTGAGGGATTCCGCAGCCTGAACGCAGATATTGAGACCATAATCAACAAGTCAGAGAAGGTAAAGAATACCAAGAAAGAACGTGGCGATGACCTTACTCCGCGCGAGAAGAAAGAGCTGTCCGATGAGGAGAAGGAGTATAAGAGCAAGCGTCGTGAGATTCAGGAGAAACTCATAAAGTTTGCCACCCGCATCCCTGTATTTATGTACCTGACCGATTTCCGCGAATACTCACTGCGTGATGTGATAGAACAGCTGGAACCGGAACTTTTCCGCAAGGTGACAGGCCTTACACTAAAGGATTTCAGCCTGCTTGTAAGCTTGGGGGTATTCAATAGCGAGCTGATGAACGATGCCGTCTATAAGTTCAAACGCTATGAGGATTCATCGCTTGAATATACCGGTATTAACACCCATACAGGCACCCTGATAGGAGGTTGGGATACTGTCATTGATACTTCAAAGTCAATAATGGAAGATAGAAACAATGAGGATTATAAGAAGGTTGCAGATTCTTCTCCAAAATTGGAAAGAATCCAACCTTGGGATAATATCTTAGTTGGTGATGTCGTCTTTCATAAGAGTTTAGGTCAAGGGGTAGTGACTTCTGTGGATGATAAATACATTTTTGCGAAATTTCCTCTGCGTGAGTCTAAGTTTCAGTATCCGGATGCTTTTGAAAGAGGATTTCTTGCAATGAAAGAATTCTCTTAAGTCCAGTGTCCTATTATTTGTAAAGCGGGAAAAATACAGTACCTTCGCAGATAATAATGTTCGGGCGCGTATGGTACTTAACTGGATCTGGATATCATTCTTTCTTATAGCTTTCGTGGTGGCCGTGATACAGCTTTGCATGGGTAATGCGGGCGTGTTTCAGGATATCATGGACTCTACGTTCTCATCGGCCAAGACGGGCTTTGAAATTTCGTTGGGTCTGACAGGCGTGCTGTCTCTCTGGCTGGGTATAATGAAGATTGGCGAGAAGGGCGGTCTGGTAAATACTTTTGCACGCTGGCTGAGTCCCGTGTTCTCACGTCTGTTCCCGGATCTGCCCAAGAACGATCCGGCTTACGGACATATATTCATGAACGTGGCCGCTAACATGTTGGGTCTGGACAATGCCGCTACTCCCATGGGGCTCAAGGCGATGGAGCGTATGCAGGAACTCAACAAGACCAAGGATGTGGCTTCAAATCCCATGATCATGTTCCTGGTGCTCAATACATCGGGTCTTACAATAATTCCGGTAAGTGTACTGGTGTACCGCGCACAGATGGGTGCAGCCCAACCGGCCGATGTATTCATACCCATCCTGCTGGCCACTTTCTTCTCAACATTGGTGGGCCTGCTGGTTACCTGCTTTATCCAGAAGATACGCTTTGACAAGGTGCTCATAGGCTTTGTGGGCGGACTGAGCGTGATAGTGGCCCTTATTATCTGGGGCTTCTCCAGGCTGCCGGCCGTAAAGATAGGCCCGGTGTCCACATCGGCCGCAAACATCATTCTTTTTGTGGTTATAATAGGTTTCATCATATCGGGCATAAAGGCTAAGATAAATGTATATGAGGCATTCGTGGAGGGCGCCAAGGACGGCTTTGCCACAGCGGTCAAGATCATACCTTACCTGATTGCCATATTGGTGGGCATAGGGGTGTTCCGTGCATCGGGCGCAATGGATGCTGTGGTTAACGGCGTGGCCTGGTGTGCCGATAAATGCGGTCTGGATACCCAGTTTGTGGGCGCCCTGCCTACAGCCCTGATGAAGCCCCTGTCAGGCGGCGGTGCACGTGGCCTGATGATTGACGCCATGACCACATACGGGGCCGATTCGTTCACGGGACGTCTGGCCTGCCTGTTCCAGGGCTCGACCGATACCACCTTCTACATTCTGGCGGTTTACTTTGGCAGCGTTAACATAAAGAACACCCGTCATGCTGTGGGCTGCGGACTGCTGGCTGACTTGGCCGGTATACTGGCTGCTATTTTCCTGGCGTATTTATTCTTTGCATAAACATAAACACTATGATATCATTTCTGACTGAAAACATAAAGATGCCCAAGTTGGACCGAAAGGCCGTGAGGGCATGGATAACTGCGGTAGCAGCTACATATGAAGGCCGCAAGGTGGGAGACCTGAGTTATATATTCTGCAATGATGAGCGTATCCTGGAGGTGAACAAAGAGTTCCTGGGACATGACTATTATACGGATATCATTACGTTTGATTACAGCGAGCCCTCAAAGATAAGCGGAGATATGTTTATCAGTCTGGACACTGTACTCAGTAACAGTTCCAAGTTTCATACGTCTTATGATAAAGAACTGATGAGAGTGATAATTCACGGGGTGCTGCATCTGTGCGGCATCAACGACAAGGGACCCGGTGAGCGCGCCGTCATGGAAGCCGCCGAGGAGAAGGCCCTTGATATGTGGTACAAGAAACAGTTTTGATAAATGAAAAAGATACTATTGTCTGCAACGCTGCTCCTTGCAGGGGCATGGGCGGGCATATCGGCCCAGAGCCGTCTTAATGATGCCGATACACGTCTGCTTGACGAGTGCCGCACCGTGTTCACGCAACGTGACTACGGGGCAGCCGGATCCCTTCTGGACGAGTGGATCAAGTTGACGGAGAACCGAAAGCAGGCGCTTACCCAGGAGATTGAATACATGCAGGTGGTCATAGCATCGGAACGTAACCTGTCCACCGCTATGCCGGCCATTCAGATATTCATGTCCAAGTATCCTAACTCAATGTACAACAACCGTCTGATGGCCCTGATGGGATCGTCACATTTTGTACAGCATGAGTATCAGGATGCCATAGAATGCTTTGACGAGTGTGACCCCCTGCTGCTGGATGAGACTGACTGCTGCCGTATGGTGCGACATTATGCCATTTCGTTGTTCCGCTGCGGACGTGCACAGGAGGCATATCTGCAACTCAACATACTTGCCCGTCTTCTGGATGATCCGGATCAGGATGAGGATATTGTGTTCTACCGTGCATATTACGATTATCTGAACGGCAACAATCAGGAGGCCAGGGCCGGATTTAAAAAAGCCCTTGACACCCGTCATGATGACGAGGCCCGCCTGTATATGGCCGATATCTCCCTGAACGGGGGCGGCGATATGGCACAGGCCTATGAGACCGCCAACAATCTGGTAGCCACTACCGATGATCCCTATATTGAAGCCGAGTCAGAGCGCATACTGGGTGAGTACTGGTACCGCAAGGGTGATTACGCCAAGGCAGTTGACCTGCTGACCAGTTATCTGGCAACCGGTCAGAGTCAGGATGTACGCCATGACACCTATCTGCTGGGTATCTCTGAGTTCCAGACAGGCGATATGGACAGAGCCGTTGAGCATCTCTCGGCTGTGGTGGCCGATGACGATGCAGTCAGTCAGAACGCCCTGCTGCACATAGGTCTGGCCAATCTTAAGAAAGGAGACAAGAATGCGGCTCGTCTGGCGTTTGAGCGTGCATCGGACATACCCGGCAAGCCCGATGTAAGGGAGCAGGCGCTGTACAACTACGCCATGGTGATCCATGAGACGGCATACTCGCCGTTTGCCGAGTCCGTAAACTCATTTGAGCGTTTTCTCAACGAGTACCCCAAGTCCAAATATGCCGATAAGGTAAGCAGTTACCTGGTTGATGTCTATATGAGCACCACCAGTTACGATGCCGCCCTGGCTTCCATAGCCAAGATCCAGAATCCCGGCGCCTCCATCCTGGCTGCCAAGATGCAGCTTCTGTACAAGAAGGCCATGGATAATATGGCTGCGGCCGATTATGACAAGGTCCCCTCATTGCTGACCGATGTCATCGCACTGGAGCGTTATGACCGCAAGACTGCAAACGAGGCTCTCTTCTGGCGCGGTGAGTGCTACTACCGCATGGGTCAGACAGACCGTGCCGAGGCCGATTACACACGCTATCTGGCTCTGACCGGAAGCGGTATGACATACAGCAGCGGCCTGGCCAACTACGGACTGGGTTACATTTATTACAACAGGAAGGATTATACCAGGAGCGGACGTTATTTCAAGACAGTCCTGGAGACATCCCGCCAGATAGGCCTGGAGAACAGTATCATTGCCGATGCCGCCCTGCGTGCGGGTGACTGCATGTTCTACGGCCGCCAGTATGACCTGGCCAAGGAGTACTACGGAACGGCAATCAGTCTGGTACCCTCCACGGGTGACTATGCGCTTTATCAGACCGGTCTGGTGAACGGACTTCAGCGAAATTACAACCAGAAGATACTTGACCTGGATAAACTTACAGCCAATTATCCGCAATCTCCGTATGTACCCTCAGCACTCTATGAGGAGGGTCGCGCCTACCAGCAGATTGACAAACCCGATGATGCTGTGGCAGTGTTTGCCAGGATAATCAGGGATTATCCCAACACCGATCTGGCACGCAAGGCATCGGCCGAAACGGCACTCATCTATTACCAGACCGATAAGTATGACCTGGCCATTGCAGCCTATAAGGATGTGATAGCCCGCTATCCGGGCAGCGATGAGGCCCGTACCGCTCTGGTGGACCTCAAGTCCATCTACGTGGAGAAGGGTGATATAAACACCTATCTGCAGTATACCGAGACTGTTCAGGGCGCCACTCCCATTGCAGTGAGCGAGCGTGACTCACTTACCTACACGGCAGCCGAGGGTCTCTTTAGCCGCGGCCAGAAAGCCGATGCCAAGGTGCGCTTCAAGGAGTACCTGGACCAGTATCCTAACGGCGCTTTTGCCGCCAATGCATGGTATTACCGCGGATTGCTGCTTGAGGAGGAGAATGACTATGACGGAGCATATGAGAGTTTCATGCACAGCGCCGCGTATGAGAGCAGCCGGTTTGCGGAGAGCGCACTTGACCATGCATCGGCCATGGCATGGGGCGTGGGCGATTGGGAGACGGCAATGGATACCTATATCCGCCTTTACGGCAAGACCACCAATGCCGACCGTCAGCGCACCAGCCTGTTCCGTATAGTAAGCAGCGCAGGCCAGATAAGCGAGCATGATGCGGTACTTCTTTATGCAGATAAGGCACTGCAGACGCAACTGTCGGCTGCCCAGCAGACCGAGGTCCGTTACTGGAAGGCACAGGCACTGCTGGAGACCGGCAAGAGGGCCGATGCACGTCCGCTGCTTGAGGAACTTGCCAAGGATACGCGTTCCGTATACGGTGCCGAGTCAGACTATCTGCTCAGTCAGTTGCTGTTTGACAGCGGTGACAAGGAGGGCGCACAGAAGGTCATAATGGATTTCATACAGGAGGGAACTCCCCATATGTACTGGTTGGCACGCAGTTTCATACTGTTAAGTGACATCTATAAGTCACAGGGAAAGGATGTGGAGGCCCGCCAGTATCTGCTTTCGCTCAAGTCCAATTATACAGAAGATGACGATATTGCCGATATGATTGCCAAACGACTAGAAGAATGACTGTTATGAAAAGATATATACTGCCGGTCATGATGACCGTAATATGCTGGAGCGGACTTAAGGCACAGGATGATGTGCTCCCCTCCAGATCGCTTACCATAGAAGGTGCCTATAACCCCTCCATGTCGGAGCGGGGTAAGATAATGCCGGTACCGCAGCGTCCTGAGACACAGCGTCAGGCTGCCACGGTCAGTTATCGGACCGAGTCCAATCCCAGTCAGGATTACGGACGCACTCCCATGGGCGTGTTCGGAGAGCAGACCGATGATGTAACCCCTTCAAGGTACTATGGCCTGGTACGTCTGGGCTACGGACTGAGAAACGTATCGGACGGTCTTCTGGATGCCGGCTGGAGAATATCGGATAGGGACCTGCTAACCCTTTCGGGACTGATGGACGGATGGTCAACCAAACCTGACGGCCAGTGGAAATCCAGGATGTTCAACTCTGACCTTAAGATGGAGTACTCCCACCGTTTTGACAGCCTGTCAATAGGCGCTTACGGAGCATACGGACACTCACGTCTCAATTTCCGTGAGGGTAAGGACACCACATCGGCCATACTGGCTGCAAGTGATTTCCTGCAGAAAACCAACCGTGCCGAGATAGGGTTGTGGCTAAGCGGAGAATTCAGGAAAGCTCAGTGGCATTTTGATGCCGGAATGCAGTGGCTGTCACGCAAAGGATTAATCCTTAACGGAGTGGAGCCCGATAACCGTGAGCGCCTGCTGCGCATAAATGCAGGTCTGGAGCTGCCTCTGCTGGGAGGTATCGGCGGTGCTAATTACCGTCAGAAAATAGCCATGTATGACTGGCAGGGTGTGTACGGAACCCAATACGGCGGATTGACCACTATCACACTATCCCCTTACTGGAAAAAGACATGGGGTAACCTGGATACCCGTCTGGGCGTGAACCTGGACGTACGTTCCGCAGCCGGGTATAAGGTGCTGCTGTCACCTATGGTAACCGCCACATACAATGCAGGTGATAACATACGTCTTCTGGCCGCAGTAACCGGAGGTGTCAAGGATAACTGCATGCGTACTCTGGCCGGCATATCCCCCTACTGGACCGAGGCCGAGCGCATACGTGACGGCTACGAACTTATGAACGCATCTGTTGGAGTGTCATACTCACAGGGAACCTGGCTGACACTTTCCCTTAAGGGCGGATACAGCCATACTATCGATGAACTCTTCCAGGTGGCACATGACAGCCTTATCATCTCATCCATGCTCAAGCAGGAGGGCTGCGATGTGTTTTACGCCCGCCTGGATGCCGATATGCAGTTTGCCGACAGGGCTCAGGTCAAGATGGACCTGACCTGTAACGGATATACCGGTAAGTACTCGGACGGGATACTGGCATTTAAGCCAGTCCTGGACGGCTCGCTGTTTGGACGTGTCAACATAATGCCCGGTCTGGATGCCATGCTCACATACAGGACCATGATGTTCTGCAAGGTGGAAGGCACGCGTGAGCGCATGGTCAATGACGTGGCTCTTACACTGGATTATGATTTCCGCCCCAACCTGTCATTCTACGTGACCGGTAACCGTCTTACCGGCGGCAATTACTGCTATTACGCCGGTTACCGTGCCATCAAACCCTCGGTACTCATCGGCGCCACGTACAGGTTCTGACTTTTTATTAATATTTATATTAATAAGGTGGACAGAGAGAATTTTTTATCTCTTTCCACCTTTTCTATATGTTTTTTTTGTTCTACTTTTGCCGCGCCTTTGAGGCATAACATTTAATAGAATATCATGCAGAAGAATCTGGTAATTGTGGAGTCTCCGGCCAAGGCCAAGACAATCGAGAAGTTTTTGGGAGCCGATTACAAGGTGATGTCAAGTTACGGACACATCTGTGACCTTAAGAAAAAGGACCTGAGCATAGACATAAATACGTTTGAACCCATATATGAGATACCTACCGACAAGAAGAAGGTGGTAAGTGAACTCAAGGAGGCAGCCAAGAAGGCCGAGATGGTCTGGCTGGCATCCGATGAGGACCGCGAGGGAGAGGCCATCAGCTGGCATCTGTTCGAGACCCTGGGACTCAAGCCCGAGAAGACCAAACGTATAGTATTCCACGAGATTACAAAGAACGCCATACTGCACGCCATAGAGACCCCGCGTGACATTGATACCAACCTGGTATATGCACAGCAGGCGCGTCGCGTGCTGGACCGCATAGTAGGTTTCAAGCTTTCTCCCATTCTGTGGCGTAAGGTAAAGCCCGCTCTGTCGGCCGGCCGTGTACAGTCTGTTGCCGTACGTCTTATCGTGGAACGTGAGCGTGAGATAAAGGATTTCGTACCCGAGGCATCATACAGGGTAGTGGCAATATTCCGTCTTGAAAACGGTAACGGTCAGGTACAGGATGTACGCGCCGATTACAGTGAGCGTTTCAAGACCAAGAAAGAGGCTTATGCCTTCCTTGAGAAATGCAAGGGGGCCGATTTCAAGGTAAAGGATATCACCACCAAGCCGCTCAGGAAACTTCCCGCACCTCCGTTCACCACATCAACCATGCAGCAGGAGGCAACCCGTAAGTTCGGATTCACCGTCATGCAGACCATGATGCTTGCACAGCGTCTGTATGAGTCCGGTAAGATAACATACATGCGTACCGATTCTGTGAACCTGTCAACCCTTTGCATAGATTCATGCCGCAAGGCCATAACCGAGTCAATGGGCGAGGAGTACGTAAAGAGCCGTCAGTACACACAGAAGGCCAAAGGCGCCCAGGAAGCCCACGAGGCTATCCGTCCTACCTATATGGACAACCAGACCATTGACGGTACCGCCCCCGAGAAGCGCTTGTATGAGCTTATCTGGAAGCGCACCATAGCATCTCAGATGGCCGATGCCGAGATAGAAAAGACAACTGTATCAATAACCTCACCCAAACTGGACGGCGAGTTCACCGTAACCGGCGAGACAGTCAAGTTTGACGGTTTCCTGCGTGTTTACCGCGAGAGCCGTGACGATGATTCCAACGAATCACAGGAGACACAGGGCCTGCCGGAGTTCAAGAAGGGTCAGGCACTGGAGTTCAGCCAGATATCGGCCTATGAGCGTTTCACTCAGCATCCGCAGCGTTTCAATGAAGCAGCCCTGGTGCACAAGATGGAGGAGTTGGGCATAGGACGTCCTTCTACATATGCTCCCACCATCGGTACCATCCAGCAGCGCGAGTATGTACTGCGTGAGGATATTGAGGGCGTAAAGCGTGACTGTGATATGCTTCGTCTGGAGAACGGTGAGATTAAGGAACAGAAAGTGACCGAGGTCTACGGCACCGAAAAGTCCAAACTTGTACCTACAGACATAGGTATGGTGGTAAATGACTTCCTGATAGAGTATTTCCCAGATATAATGAACTACAACTTTACCGCTCAGGTAGAGAAGGAGTTTGATGATATTGCCGATGGCGACAAGCAGTGGAAGAGTGTTATCAGTGCCTTCTATGACAAGTTCAGCCCGGCAGTAAACAACGCCATGACCCTTAAGAACGAACATAAGGTAGGTGAAAGGATACTGGGTACCGATCCCGTATCCGGTAAGCCTGTATCGGTCAAGATAGGCCGTTACGGTCCCATTGTCCAGATAGGCAGTGCCGATGATGATGACAAACCCCGTTTTGCACAGATGAAAAAGGGTCAGACCATTGAGACCATCACGCTCGATGAGGCTCTGGAACTGTTCCGTCTGCCGCGCACATTGGGTGAGTTTGAGGGCTTTGAGGTAAGCGTAGGTACAGGCCGATTCGGTCCTTACATCCGTCATGACAAGTTCTATGTTTCTCTGAGCGGTGTGGCCGATCCCCTTACCATCACTCTCGATGAGGCCATAGATCTTATCCGAAACAAGCGTGAGTCAGAATCCAAGAAGGTGCTCAAGACTTTCCCCGGAAATCCGGAGATGGAGGTGATGAACGGCCGTTACGGCGCATACATCGCTTATCAGGGAAGCAACTACAAGATTCCCAGAAACATGGATCCTTCCACTCTGACCGAGGAGGAGTGCCAGGAAATCATCAAGCGTCAGATTGAGAAGACCGGCTCTGCTCCCAAACGCCGTATATTCAAGACCAAGAAATGATAAGGGTATTCCTTATGGGCTTTATGGGGGCGGGTAAGACCACCCTCGGCAAGGCCTTGGCCAAGGACCTTAATATCTCTTTCATAGACCTGGACCAGTATATTGAGCGCAGGTACATGAAGAGCGTAAGTCAGATATTCGCTCTTAAGGGCGAGCAGGGCTTCCGTGAGATTGAGAGCCGTATGCTGCGTGAGGTGGGTGAATTTGATGACGTCATTGTGTCATGCGGCGGTTCTACCCCGCTCATAGGCGACAATATGGAGTATATGCTGCAGCACGGACAGACCGTCTATCTTAAATGTGACAACGATACCCTGCTGCGCCGTCTCAAGGTAGCCCGTTCACAGCGTCCGCTCATAGCGTCCAAGACCGATGAGGAACTGGCCGCTTTTATTGAGAGTGAGACCAAACGCCGCGAGCCCGGATACCTCAGGGCCGGGTACATCTGCCCCGGTGACCGTCTGGAATCCCGCGACCAGATATCGGACACCATAACTTATCTTAAACAACTGTTGGACATTAAAAAAGATTGACCATATATGAAACAGTCACTTGTCATTGTAAAGGTGGGCGGCAAGATAGTTGAGCAGCCCGAGACCCTGGAGCGTCTGCTTAAGGATTTCAAGGCCATACCCGGCGCCAAACTGCTGGTACACGGTGGCGGCCGTTCGGCAACAGCCATGGCAAGCCGTCTGGGTATTGAGAGCAAGATGGTGGACGGACGCCGTATCACCGATGCCGATATGCTTGACGTTGTGACAATGGTTTATGGCGGTCTTGTAAACAAGAACATCGTGGCCAAACTGCAGGCCAACGGCATCAATGCAATAGGTCTTACAGGCACTGACTGCAACGTGATGCAGTCCGATAAGCGCCCCGTTAAGGAAATAGACTACGGTTTTGTGGGCGATGTCAAGGCTGTGAATGCAGAGTTCCTTTCATCTCTGATAGAGCAGGGTATAGTTCCTGTTCTGGCTCCGCTTACACATGACGGAAAGGGCCAGCTTCTCAATACCAATGCTGATACTATAGCCGGTGAGGCTGCAAAGGCATTGGCATCATACTTTAAGGTTACCCTGATATTCTGTTTTGAGAAACCGGGAGTGCTGCTGCATGAAGATGATGATAATAGCGTCATTCCCTATATATCATACTATGATTTCCCGCGCCTGGTGCAGGACGGCACCATAAGCGGAGGTATGATTCCCAAGATTCAGAACGCCTTCAACGCACTCCAAGCCGGAGTGTCTTCGGTCCTGATAACTCAAGCCGAGTCACTCGACAAGCTCACCGGCACCACTATCGCCCTGTGATTCCTCCACAACTGCGGCTTGCTGGAGTTCCTGCTCTTTCTTGATTTTGGCGTAGTATCTTACAATCCAGATACATGAAACCGTCGAAATGAGAACGAATGATATGAACAGTATCATGCCTAAAGTACTGTTCAGACTCAAGTTGCTCTCAATTCCTGCACTCATCAATAAGAATGAAACGGTGTTGTTGATTATGTGAATGCAGATGGGGACGAGCAGGCTTCCTGTCTTACAGTATACCCAACCCAGGAATATACCTGCCGGCATTGCAAATACAATCTGTATAGGATTGCCGTGAATGATTGCGAACAGGGCGGATGAGATTATGATACCCCACCACATGCTCTTGGTGGCCTTGGCCATCTCCTTGAGAATGACGCGACGCATTATCATCTCCTCCATTATGGGGCCTACTATGCATACGCCCAGGAATCCGGACACCGTCCCTGCTAAAGACTGGAACAATTCCTCAAGATTGTTGGGAATATCAAACTGTGAAGACACAAGTTCTACGGCATACATTCCGGTCATGGCAAATATGATTGAAATCAAAAGCACATGGGCAGGAACTCTCTTGAACAGTTCCTTAATGCTGCAGTACTTCAGTAACAGGAGAACCACAATGACCAGAAAGTCTGATACCAGAAGGGCGGGACCAGCCACTTCGTATAACGCATTCTTCATGTCCATTCCCTGAACAATACCGGCAATAAGGAAAATGATCGTTATCAGGATTTGTGCGACCAGGTAGATTCCGATAGATACGAGTGTTCTTTTGATTTTCATATTATCCTACGTTAATGTTTTGTCTTACTTTATTGCGGTCTGCTTCAAGCTGGGCGGCCAGTTCCTGGGGTGAGTCAAAACGACGTTCCGGACGCAGGAAATCAACGAATTCCAAAGTCAGCTCATGGAAATATATGTCACGGTCAAACCCAAGCAGGTGTGCCTCGATTGTACGGGCTGTCCCCTCAAACGTGGGGCGGAAACCTATATTGAGCATGGCGGGCCATGTCTCTCCATCAACCTTTGCCAAGGCTGAATATACTCCGTCGGCCGGGATCTGCATGAATTCGCAGTATGGGCCGAGATTGGCGGTGGGGAATCCCATCTTGCGTCCGTTCTGCAGGCCGTGAATCACGGTGCCGCTTATGGTGTAACGGTAACCCAGCATATCGTTTGCAGCCTTTACATGGCCGGCTACCAGTTCACGGCGTATACGTGAACTGCTTATGGGCGCGCCCTCATAGAGATAGGCATCGGCGGGAATCACCTCCATACCTATTTCATTGCCGATACGGCGGTAGTCATCTATGGTAAGGCTGGTGTCATGACCAAAGTGGTGGTCATGCCCAACAAGCAGAGTGCTCACTCCCAGTTTCTTTTGCAGAAAATCCGTCATGAACGTACGGGCATCCAGAGCTGCCAGTGCCGTGGTAAAATGGAGCGGGAAGCAGTAATCAATGCCTGTCCGCTCAAGCAAGCGCATCTTGTCATCGGGTGTGGATAGCAGGCGCGGACGGTAATCGGACTGAAGTATCTGGCGCGGATGCTCGGGGAATGTTATGGCCATACTCTTGAGCCCGCGCTGTGCGGCAATGGTTTTGAGCTCCTCCAGAAGGTGTACGTGACCCTTATGGACTCCGTCAAAGAATCCTATCGTGGCGGCGTATCTGTCTGTCTGCGGATCAGGTATGGTCATAGTGCTCTGTTTCTGATTGCAAAAGTAGTGAAGATACGCGGGGTAACGGAATTTTTTGCTCCAAAACTTTGCTAATTCGGGTTAATGGCGTACTTTTGCACCCGAATGAAGCAGTCGGCCCTGGGCCGGTGATTCTTTCTTCGGGCTTTTAGCTCAGTTGGTTAGAGCAACAGACTCATAATCTGGAGGTCCTAGGTTCAAGCCCTAGATGGCCCACTACCACCCAATCAGGGTGGTTTTTTTATTTCAGGACTTATTTCGGTCATCGGTCCTCAACAAGCTTAGCAGTCAAGCCCCGGATGGGTCGCGGTGTTGATAAATTACACATCAGCCATAGGTCGATAGTGCCTTAATTTTTGTATCTTCGCTGAATTAAAAAGTGAGGAGATAATGTCAGTTGAGAATATATCCGTAATCGCGGTCAAGACGGCCAGGGACCTGCGCAGGTTTGCACGTTTCAATGTGCAGCTTTACAGGAATCACCCTTATGCCGTACCGGATCTGATCAGCGATACCAAGAACTCTTTCAGACCCAAACGCAACGCCGCACTTGATTTCTGTGAGGCGCAGCCTTTCATTGCCGTCAGGGACGGTAAGGTGGTGGGCCGTGTTGCTGCCATTATCAACTGTAAGGCCAATGATGCGTGGAAGGTAAAGACCGTTAGGTTCGGCTGGATAGATTTCATTGACGATATCAACGTGTCAAGGGCTCTGCTTGATGCCGTATCGGCATGGGGCAAGGAGCGTGGCATGGACCGCCTGGAGGGACCTTTCGGATTCACTGATTTTGATCCCGAGGGAATGCTCACCGAGGGCTTTGACCTGATGGGCACCATGGCAACCATCTACAACTATCCCTATTACCCCAAGCACATGG
>CACZMI010000018.1 GCA_902782245.1 uncultured Bacteroidales bacterium
AACCGGTAATCATACCCTTTACAATCTGCCAGGTTTCATCGGCCTCATGCTCCAGACGGAATCCCACTGCGCCAATCTGATGCTCACCGTTTTCGAGCGTTACCACCAGCGGCAGGGCGCGGCAAAGTCCGTCGGCGGAATTCTGCTCCTTTCCGTCATTCATGCAGGCGTTCACGCGGTCTGTGAGGCGCTCATCGGCCAAACCGTCGTTATGGACTGCGGTTATTATGCGGCCCTCGTCATTGAGTGAAATAATGAGCGAGCGCAAATCGGTCAGATGGTCCAGTTCAACGAATATGCCGTCGGTCAGGCGGGTTACCACATCCTCGGCGTTAAAGTTGTCAAGATCCGTCACTGCGGTAATTCTGGATATGCTGTCAACCACACGAATGGCCTGCTGCAGATCACTGCGGAACTTGAGCCAGTGGCGCGAATGCACCACAAAGCGCACCAGCACCACCACGATGAATATCAGCACGAATATTATGACCGATATAGTCAGGTTGCTGTTGGTCCGCTGCAGTTCACGGCAGTCCTCCTCAATCTTCCACTCGCCGTAATAGAGTTTGAACAGCTTCAGGTAAGCGTCATCATTATAGCGGTAAATATCCCAGTCACGCATAGCCAGAGCCGATACCGCAATCTCATTACGCAGCCACAGGACCGTCTCGTAATCAGTGGCGAATCCGTCCTCAAGCCAGTATGTCTCGGCCGGTACCAGCACATCCATCACAGACAGGAGCATATCCTTGGATCCGCCGTTCAGCAGATAGTCACGGTTCAACGCATCAAAGGCCGAATCAGCGTAAAGCAACGCCTCCTCAAACTGCCCCCGGGTATTGCACAGATATGTCTGGTTGGCATAATCATATGCCTTTACAAGCAGGCTGTCCTGAGCCTCCTGCGAATGGGCCGATAAGCCCGAGCACAGCAATACCAGCAGCATCAGCGCCCGCTTTATGCCCTTGGGCAGACGGAACGAGAATCGGCTGCCCTTGCCCGGTGTGCTCTCAACGTTGAAACTGCAGACCTTGAACAGGTCATCGGCCTTACGGTATTTCTCAATGATGCCCTTGCAGTTCATAAGACCGAATCCGCTGCCCTTGCCCTGACGCTCGCCCTGTCCTATCTTGTCGGGGTCAAACACCTTTGAGTCACGGATCTGGCTGACATCAGCCTCACTCAGGCCCACGCCTGTATCGGAAACCGATATCTCAACGTAGTCTTCACCCTGCGTAGCCTCAACGGTAACCTTACCGCCGGCAGGCGTGAACTTGCGGGCGTTATCGGCCAGCGTATTTATCATAAACAGCGTGAGTACGCGGTCTGCGCGAACCACAGCGTCGCTCTTTACCACATCCAGTTCAACACCCTTCTGGATGAAACCGCGGCTGCCCTTGCTTACTATGTCAAACACTCCCTGTACGGGGAAACTCTCCACATTCAGGGTAACAACGCCCTGACGTATGCGTATCCATTGTGAAAGCAGGTCGTTGTACTGGTTGATGCGCTCGGCCAGTTCACGTACGTACTGCATGCTCTGCTCATACTGGGGTGTACCGGCCTTAAGCCCGGAGAGATGCTTTATCTCGGAGCGCATGCGGTCTATGTACGGCAGGCACTCGGCCACCACCTGACAGCAGGTCTTGCGTACCAGATTCTCGCGTTTGTTGGTATCGGCATGCAGACGGTACAGGTAGTGCTGCTTCTCGGCCTGCTTGAGACGGTCAGCCTGACCTACAAGCTCATCGGCATTACGCAGTGCGGCCTTCAGGTACGGAGCCAGATCGACACCTTTGATATCCGGAATGGCTATGCTGTTGAGCCACTGGGTGGTATCCTGTCCCTCGGGAGCCGGTTTCAGGATTCGCTCGCACAGATCAACCGTCTTCTGCATCATCTCCACATACTTGCGGTTAGCGGCATTGATGCGCTTGTGGAACAGCAGAATCAATACGGCCAGCAGCACGATTGCAGAAGCCATTGCGTACAACATGCCCTTAAGGCGCAGGTTGGACTGCTTGAGCAGTATGGTACGCGCCTCATAGCGGCGGTCCAGACGTATGTTCTTCTGTATCTCCAGATATACCGTACGGTTATAGTCCGATGCCTCCTTGTCGTTCAGTCCCGAGTAAGCCAGACTCATCTGCTCACGCAATGAAGCCATACACTCCGGCACCACGCCGTGAGGCATCGCATCCATCCACTCCTCCTCAATAATGCGGCCGTCGCTGCGATAACGCTCCAGCGGCTCCTGCTCCGTACGTCCGGCGCTGTTAAGACGGAAGTTGGAATTCAGCATGTCAAGTGCCGTGCCCAGCACGTCCAACGCCTCCTCATACAGGCCACGCTCAATATAGCAGGAAGCCAGCAGGCGCTCGCACTCTATTATCTCATACTGTCCGCCGTATGATGCCGAAAGTTGCAAAGCCTTGAGAGCCAGTTGTGTAGGCAGCAGTTCAGGACTTACGTCCGATGCATTCAACCTGGAAAGCATGTCATCACTCACCCCTGACAGCACGTTGTCGGTACCGTACTCCAGCAGCAGCGAACAGATGGCGCTTATGCTCAGCGCCTGCATCCTTACATTATTGTATCGGGTGGCACTGCGCAGGCAGTTGTCCAGACTGCGCAGACGGTATGAAGCGATATCGGTCTCCTCTATTCCTATGCCCAGACCATGCATGTAAGTGTACATCAGGTATCGGTCATGGTCGTCACGCAGACGGTTATCGGGCACTACATAAGCCATCTCACGGCCTGCCTGTCCCAGTTGCTCCAACTCGAACCAGTAACGGGCCGACTCCATGCGGAACGAGCGCTCCAGTGAGAGCAGACGGTCCAGTTGGGCACTGTTCAATGCCTCCTGCTCCTCATGCAGGGCACGCAGGTTAAGCAGGATCTCATTGCGGTACTGATAGAAAGATACGTTGTCCGATGTACGCTGGCATATCCTCATCAGGCCTATCTGTGAAGCCACAATCTCAAGGGTATTGCCGGTGATTGACGGAACCGAGCTGTAAAGGTCCCAGGCCTCGGTATAGTCCATACGCATGAACGCAATGCGCGCCAGAGTGTTTACCGCCTTGGCGTGCTCATCGCTGTGACGGCGGGTAACATCCAGTGCAAACCGGGCGTACTGCTCGGCCGAGTCCAGATTGTTCCAAAGGTATGAAATGGCCTTCTCGTTCAGGTCAAACACAGTCTGGCCCGAACCATTCGCCTTAACCTGTCCGCCTACAGACAGACAGAGCAAAGCAACGTAAAACCAATATCCCAGTCCTTTCATCTTATCTTTATCTCATAAGCCGCCTCAAGTCCGTATTCCGTATATGCCGATATCACGGCACTGTTCAGGTCCTTAACATCGGACGCATAAACCCTGCATCCCAGCCCGTCATCATCGACCGTAAGTTTCAGGCCATGGGCCGATGTGCTCCAGCCCACGAACGTCCCCTTTTCCAGACCGCGGACTTGCAGATGTGCAATCTCCCCGCTCCCCAGAACGCTTTTGTCTGAATTCATTATCATAAACAACGGTCCGTCTGACTCGCCGCGTACGCTCTCCTCAAAAGCCAGGCCGTCAATATCGATGATGGTCTCCTGCTCATCAAGCACGGTGCACTCGTGGCCGTTCAGCGTTACTCCGGTAATATAGTTACGGTTGGCGGGATTATAGTCCCTGCACATGCTCAGTGCGTCACAGCCGCTCACATCACAGTCGGCCAGCACTATGCCACTACCACTTTCAGCAATATAGATTTCGCCGCCCTTGCCCTCAAACCTGCAGTTGCGGAACACTACACCGTAGGAGTGTTTAAGCACCACCCCGTCGGTCCGGAACGTACAGCCCTCGAACAGCACCGGCCACGACACGTCAACCGTACCCTCAAACGTTCTTCCGCTGAACGTGTTCAGAACAGGAAGGACCTGGGCCGATGCGCCCCACGCCGATGCAACGAGCATCACCACGCAAAGCACTGACAGTCTATTTAACCACTTTGGCATGACCATAACTTACAAATGTATTCTTTTTTTTCCGTACCTTCGCCTCTGCGATGCAGAAAATGCAACCTATAGCAACTATACGGACAGGATTCGCCAGCAAGTTCGGAGTCCCGCGCCAGAGCGGACTGGTACCCGAACTCAAGGGAACCATTGTCTTCAGTCCCGAGTACCGCAACCCAGATGCGCTGCGTGGGCTGGAGGGATTCAGCCATATCTGGCTTATCTGGGAGTTCTCGGAGGCCATACGTCAGGATTGGTCGCCCACTGTGCGTCCGCCGCGTCTGGGAGGCAACACGCGGTTAGGTGTATTCGCCACACGCTCTCCCTTCCGCCCCAATCCCATCGGTCTTTCATGCGTAAAGCTTGAATCCATTGAGTTGAGCACTCCGCAGGGACCCGTTCTGCATGTAAGCGGTGCCGACCTTATGGACGGAACGCCCATTTACGATATCAAGCCCTACATACCCTATACCGATTGTGTGCCTGACGCAACTTCAGGCTTCACGGGAAGCGTTTCCATGCATCAGCTGCAGGTTGTCATTCCGGAGCAGATTGCAGCCAAAATAAAACCCGGGACGCTCGCTGCGCTCCGGGGTATTCTTGCTCAGGATCCGCGTCCCCGTTATCAGGATGACCCTGAACGTGAGTACGGATTTGATTTTGACGGCTATTCAGTAAAGTTCAAGGTTCCTGATGCCGACACTCTGATTGTCACTTCTCTTCAGGCTTGATCCTGTCGGCCACCAGTTCATCGACCATCTCGCCCATAATATAAAGGTAGCATGAGTTGACCTTGCAGTTGGTTGTCAGCGCAATGGTCTTCTTCATCTTGCCCACCCTACGGGTAGAACCGGCATATGAAACCTTTATGGAGTCCTTCTGACCAGGCTGTATAGCGGTCTTGGGATACTCGGGGACAGTGCAGCCACAGGTTGAATTGGCTGACAGGATAAGCAGTTCCTTGTCACCGGTATTGGTAAACACGAACCAGCACACCTTGTCACCGTGTTCCTTGTCAAACAGACCAAAGTCAACGGTTGTCTTTTCAAAAGTTATCTCCGGATATTTTTCTTCCTCGTTTGCATTCTCGCCCCATGCGGTCATTGTTAACGCAGCAAACAGAAACAGGGCAAAACTCTTTAAATACTTCATAATATTCTTATTTATTCGAGCGCTAAGTTATGAAAATAATTTCAACCCGCATTATAAGTCCCTTTTCTTTGTCAAATCCAAAAAACAGCACTACTTTTGATACTCCAAAAAAGGACTCACAAAGTGTTTGTATATATGTTTGACGAGAAAGATCTGGAACAGTTTAAAAAGAAGGGTACATCGGCCGATAAAGTGAAGGCCCAGTTAGAGCTTATCCAGAAAGGTTTCCCCTTCCTTGAGTTGGAGGCCGCCGCATCCGTAGGCAACGGCATCATGGCAGTTGATGACAGTGAGTGTGACAAGTACATCAAGACCTGGGATGCATATTGCACGGGCAGCAAGCATATCATAACCAAGTTCGTACCCGCATCAGGCGCCGCAAGCCGCATGTTCAAGGATCTTTTCGGTTTCCTGGACGCAGGTTATGACACCCCCACCACCCCGTTTGAGAAGACCTTCTTTGACAACATAGAGAAATTCGCTTTCTATAAGGAACTTGATGACGCCTGTCTCAAAAACAGCGGCAAATCCATAAAGGACCTTATGGCCGATGCCCGGTACAAAGCAGTCGTAGCCAACCTGCTGGGTGCCGACGGACTCAACTACGGTGCACTGCCCAAGGGCCTGCTCAAGTTCCACAAATACGCAGCCGCCGCGCGCACACCCCTTGAGGAACATATGGCCGAGGGTGCACTTTACGCCACCGGTTCGGACGGATCGGTACATATACATTTTACCGTATCACCCGAGCACAAGCAGTTGTTCAAGACACTGGCCGAGAGTTGTTCCAAGACACTTTCCAAACGCTACGGAACCACTTACAGCATATCGTTCTCCGAGCAGAAACCCAGCACCGATACGGTAGCCGCCGCTGCCGACGGCTCCGCCTTCCGCAATGACGACGGTTCCATACTGTTCCGTCCCGGAGGTCACGGCGCCCTCATTGAGAACCTCAATGACCTGGACACCGACATCGTCTTTATCAAGAATATTGACAATGTGGTACCCGATCATTTCAAGAACGACACCATCACCTATAAGAAGCTGCTTGCCGGAATTCTGGTAAGCATCCAGGAAAAGGTCTTTGAATACCTGCGGTTGCTTGACACTAAAAAGTACACCGATGCCCAACTCAGGAAAATAACCGGTTTCGTACAGAATACCCTCTGCTGCCGATGCAAGGACCTTGCAGGCAAGACAGACAAGGAGTTGGCAGCATGGCTGCACGGCAAGCTGAACCGCCCCATCCGCGTATGCGGCATGGTAAAGAACGTGGGAGAGCCCGGCGGCGGTCCGTTCCTGGCATACAATGCCGACGGCACAGTATCACTCCAGATTCTTGAAAGCTCACAGATTGACCTGAATGATCCCGCCAAGAAGGAGATGTTCACCAAGGGCACCCACTTCAACCCCGTCGATCTGGTATGCGCCGTACGTAATTATAAAGGTGGCTCATTCAACCTGCCGGACTACGTTGACAAATCCACAGGATTCATCTCAAGCAAATCCAAGAACGGCCGCGAACTCAAAGCCCTTGAGCTTCCCGGACTCTGGAACGGAGCCATGAGTGACTGGAACACCATCTTTGTCGAGGTGCCCCTATCCACTTTCAATCCTGTAAAAACGGTAAACGACCTGCTCCGCCCCCAGCATCAACCAGCATGATACCATTGGGGACGGTTCCGTTTGGTACTGTTTTTCGCGAAACAGTACCAAACGGAACCGTCCCCAATGGTATCACCGGATGCCGGCTTTGTCAAGAGCACGCTGGTAACGTGCCGCGTAGGCGTTGTGCTGCGACAGGGTTGTGCTGAAATAGTGTGACCCGCTGAAATCCTCCTTGGCAGAGAAATAGAGATAGTTGTGCTTTGTGTAATTGAGCACGGCATTGATGGACTGTGTGCTGACAAAGCGTATGGGGCCGGGAGGCAATCCGGGATTCTTGTATGTATTATAAGGTGAGTCGTACTCCAGGTGTTTCTTGAGTACGCGTTTGGGACGCTCTCCACCCATTGCAAAAATCACAGTAGGACAAGCCTGCAGAGGCAGTTTCTTCTTGAGGCGGTTCATATAGACGCCCGCAATTATGGGGAACTCGTCAAGTTTTGCGGTCTCCTCTTCAATGATTGATGCAAGAATGATCACTTCATCCTCAGTAAGGCCGATGGATTTGGCCTTGGCTTTGCGCTCATCGGTCCAGAAGCGGTTGCGTTCCTTTACCAGACGGCTTAGGATTGAGCTGGCCGATGAGTTCCAGTATACCTCATATGTATTGGGGATGATCATGCAGTATACATTGGTGGGGGTGTACCCCATTGAGTCCAGGAATTGGGGACTGGTAAGGCGGCTGGCAATGGCGGCCGAATCAACCATCACCTGGTTTGCTATGGCGCGGGCCATCTGACCTATTGTGCGGGTGCTGTTTATGGTAAGGCGGACCGGGGTCTGGCTGCCGCTCAGCAGCATATCGGACACCTGTTTGGGGGTGGCTCCGCTCTTTACAGTGTAACATCCGGTGTGAATGTGCTCATCGTAGTCACGGTGCTCCAGTAGAAAATTCAGGGGTTTGGTGTTTGCCTGGGGATCAGCCTCCAGAATGGATTGTATTATGGTTTCACGTGTATCGGCCGGACGGATATAGATCCTGTAGTCGGGGCATTCCGATACGGGTTTGTTGAATGAACATGCCGAAAAGAACAGCAGTGTAGCAATTATCAATAATCCCTTTTTCATACTTTGCAAAGATAACACTATCTTTAATAAATTGAAGATAACTGCGCCTCGGAATAAAAAATGAACAAGTTCCTTTTTTCTCCTCTCGGCTTGTACTATCTTTGTACAAACTACATCAATTAGACAATGAGAAAAATCTTTTTCCTGCTCTCTCTGACGGCAGCTCTGTCAGTTAGCGCAAAGAATGAAGTTACGGTCAATGTTCACGCCGACAAACCTGGTGCAACCATCAACAAGAACATTTACGGACAGTTCTCCGAGCATCTGGGTACATGCATCTACGGCGGTCTGTGGGTTGGTCCGGAGTCATCAATTCCCAATACAAACGGTTACCGCAATGATGTCCTTGAGGCTCTTAAGGAGCTTGAGGTTCCAGTAATGCGCTGGCCGGGCGGTTGCTATGCCGATGAATATCACTGGATGGACGGCATAGGCCCCAAGGAGGATCGTCCCGTAATGGTTAACAACAACTGGGGCGGCATTGTTGAGGACAACAGCTTTGGTACACATGAGTTCCTGAACCTTTGCGAGCTTATCGGCTGCGAGCCTTACATCTCACTGAACGTTGGCAGCGGATCAGTTGAGGAGGCTGCCAAGTGGATCGAGTATATGAACGCCGCCGACGGTCCTATGGCCAAACTGCGCAAGCAGAACGGCCGTGAGGAGCCCTGGCACGTTAAATATATAGGTATAGGTAATGAGGCCTGGGGTTGCGGAGGCAACATGCTGCCCGAGTACTACTCGGATATTTTCCGCCGTTACCAGACCTACTGCCGCGATTACAACGGCACACAGCTCTTTAAGATTGCCAGCGGTGCCACCGATTATGACTATGAGTGGACCGATGTGCTGATGAAGAAAATCGGCTCTATGATGAACGCCGTTTCCCTGCATTACTATACCGTATCAGGTTGGGTAGGTGCCAAGAAGCCCGCTCTGGACTTTACCGATGAGGATTTCTACTGGTGCCTGGGTAAGTGCCTTGGTATTGAGCCCGTTATCCAGAAGCATCTGGCCATAATGAGCAAGTATGACCCCGAGCACAAGACTCCGCTGCTGGTCGATGAGTGGGGCACATGGTGGGAGCCGGAGCCCGGCACACAGCTCTATCAGCAGAGCACCATGCGTGACGCTCTTGTGGCTTCACTGTCACTTGACGTGTTCCACAAGTACTGCGACCGTATCCAGATGACCAACATAGCCCAGGTTGCCAATGTACTCCAGTCAATGATCCTGACCAAGGATGACAAGATGGTACTCACCCCGACATACTGGATATTTGATATGTACAAGCCTCACATGGATGCCACCTACATCCCCACAGACCTTGAGGGCGTTGAGGTTAAGCTGACTCCTAACGAACGCTATGCCGCAAATCCTGATGAGACCGCTACGCGTCCGCTGCCGCTGTTCAGTTCAACTGCATCGACCAAGAACGGCAAACTGCATATCTCAATGTCAAACGTCAAACTGAACGAGGCTCAGAGCGTAACCGTAAAACTGGACGGCATCAAGGCCAAGAAGGTATCAGGTAAGATCCTTACCAGCGACAAGGCCAGCAACTACAACACCTTTGAGAATCCTGATAAGATCAAGTTGGCCGATTTTGACGGTGCCCGCATAGATAAGAAAACGGGAGACCTGATCCTTGAGATCCCCGCAGCAAGTATCGTTACCCTTGAGGTTGAATAAAATAAACAAAGGTCGCTCAATTGAGCGGCCTTTTTTATTATATTTGCATACACAATCGCGATAGTAGCTCAGTTGGTAGAGCGTTGGCTTCCCAAGCCGAAGGTCGCGGGATCGTGCCCCGTCTATCGCTCTAATTATTAACCACCAGACTATTATGAAAAGGATTATTTCCATTCTAACCTGTTCGTTTCTCCTTGCAGCGACAGCCCAGGCCCAGTTATCCCAGAACCCCAACAAATTCCTTGGTAACATCACCACCAGGTATCAGGTCGATGCCGGAGGCGGCGTTCCGGATTACTACAAGTTGTGGAACCAGATTACCCCCGAGAACGAGTCCAAGTGGGGCTCTGTAGAGGGCGATAGAGGAAGATACAACTGGGGCAGCGACAGGCCGTTCAACTACGCCAAGCAGCACGGATTCACATACAAGTTCCATGCATTGGTATGGGGAGCCCAGTACCCGGACCGCTGGTTCAACAGCAGCCTGTCGGTAAACGAACGTTACAACGCAATAGTAAAATGGTTCGATGAGGTCAAGAAGCACTACCCCGACCTGCCAATGATAGATGTTGTCAATGAGGCCGTAGGTATGCACCAGCAGGGAAATCCGCTTATGAAAGAATCACTGGGAGGAGGCGGTAAAACCGGTTATGACTGGCTTATCAAGGCATTTGAAATGGCTCATGAACGCTGGCCCAACGCCATCCTTATATACAATGACTACAACACATTCCAGCATGACACCGATGCATACATAGACCTTATCCGCACCCTGCGCGATGCCGGTGCTCCCATAGACGCCTACGGATGCCAGTCACATGACGTTGACAACATCAGTTATGACAATCTCAAGAATTCAATGACCAAGATCCAGAATGCAGTCAAGATACCTATGTATATCACTGAGTTGGATATCAACGTAGAGGATGATGCCAAGCAGAAAGCACAGTATCAGAGCATATTTCCATTGATGTGGGAGGCCGATTACTGCGCAGGCGTAACCATTTGGGGATATGTCTACGGTGCCACATGGGTTGACCACTCAGGTCTTTACAAGAACGGAGTTGAGCGCCCCGCAATGACCTGGCTTAAGGAGTATATGGCAACCGATAAGGCCAAGAACGCCAAGAGTCCCTTCCCGGGCATGAAGAAGCAGATTTCACTCTACATCAAGCCGGCAACCCTGAAAGCCACTTACGGCGACACTCTGGACATCACCGTACGTGCCGAGTTGGTTGACAGGAACAAGTCCATCGACAGTGTGAAACTTTTCGTAAAGGGTCAACTTGACACAATCATGACCCAAGCCCCGTATATAGCAAAGTATGTACCTGCCGCCAAAGGTGATTATCCCCTTAAGGCAATTGTATACACAAGTGACGGCAAGACTTATGAGCGTGAAGGCAAATTCACAGCATACCCTCCCCGCTCCCCTTTCGCCGAAATGTCCATTCCCGGTCTGATACAGGCCGAAAACTTCGACAAAGGCGGTGACGGCGTGACCTACCACGATGCCAACGGCAATAAGGAGGGAGACGCAAGTTCTTACCGCAGTGACTGTGAAGGCGTGGACATTGTAAAAGGCAACGGAGGTTTTGCACTAGGTTACACCAGTACCGATGAGTGGCTTGAGTATACCGTAAATGTCACCAAGGCAGGTTACTACACTTATGAGGCTGTGGCATCATCGGGCACAACAGGTTCGGGGTTCCGTCTTGCGCTCAGCGACAACAACGGTCTTACAAACCTGACCGACAATATCAGCATTTCCCAGACCGCCAGCAATGACTGGGGAACCTACAAGACATTTTCGGGACGCACTGTCATTCCGCTCAAAGAAGGCGAGCAGGTGATTCGTCTTACCATAACCGGCAGCAACTGCAACATAGACATGATCAACTTCCGTCATGTTGAGATTGACAAAACGCTGAACGTAAAGATCTCCGCCTCCCCGTCTCCCGCCACTACAGGATCAAACACCACCCTGCAGTTCACTCCCGTAACGGAATCAAGGGACAGTGCCATAGCAAAGGTTAAGGTCTATATTAACGGTACACTGACCAACACTTTAACCTCCAGACCGTTCAAGTGCACTTACAAGCCTTCGGCCAAGGGAACCGCCACTATCTCGGCCATCGCAGTGGACACATTGGACAATGAGTCCGAAATTACCAAATACACCCTTACCATAAATAACGCCCGTTCCGCTTACAAGTCAGTAGACATACCCGGTACCTTCCAGGCCGAAGATTTTGACAGGGGCGGCGAAGGGCTCACATTCCACGACTCGGATTCCAATGATGAGGGCAGCGCTAACTACCGTTCAGACAATGAGGGCCTGGATATAGTAACCGGAAACGGAGGATATGCAATAGGATATACAGCCAGCGGCGAATGGATGGAGTATACCCTTAATGTAACAGAAGCAGGCACATACAGATACACCGCTTTTGTAAGTTCAGGTCTGGAAAATTCAAAATTCACCATAGGCTTAATGAAAAACGGCAAGGAGACAGTATTATCAGAAGTAGTAGTACCCAAGGGCGAAAACTGGGATACCTACTCAAAGAAATACGGCCTTTTCAACATGCCTTTTGATGTAGGCAGGATAACATTGCGCATCACCATCACAGGTGCTTACTGTAATATTGACAAGATCAAGCTGGATAATGAAATACCAGCGACCCGGATCAGTTACATAACCGATGATGACCGGAACGCAAACGGTACCCGTTACAATGTTGGCGGCATGCGGGTAAACGGATACAGACAGGGAATAACCATCAAAGACGGAAAGAAGGTATTGATATTGGAATAACCTGTTACAGCATAACTAAAACGGGCTGGTCCATAAAGGATCAGCCCGTTTTATTATAAAAATAACCGCACCGGTGATGTGATGAGAACTCCGAGAAAATAAGTTTTGAGCGCCCGGCCTCCTTTGTAATCCACCGACCGAAGGTTACCCCGTCAGGGGCGTGGCCCGCCATTGGAAACCAGAGCAAGTCTCGGTTCTACCTTGTTATTGATGAGTCTCCCGATCTAACCCGATGCGGTTATACAAAAGTAACAAAAAAAGTGTCCGAATGGTCATCCGGACACTTTTTTAACTATTGGTTATCGTCTTACTTAACCTTTTTAACGATGGCCTTGAAAGCCTCGGGGTTGTTCATAGCCAGGTCGGCCAACACCTTACGGTTAATCTCGATACCTGCCTTGTGGATGGCACCCATGAGCTGTGAGTAGTTCATACCCTCCAGACGGGCAGCTGCGTTGATACGCTGAATCCACAGTGCGCGGAACTCTCTCTTCTTGTTCTTACGGTCACGGAAAGCATAAGTCAAACCCTTCTCCCAAGTATTCTTGGCAACGGTCCAAACGTTCTTTCTTGCACCAAAGTAACCTCTGGTAAGACCTAAAATTTTCTTTCTCTTTGCTCTTGAAGCAACGTGATTTACTGATCTCGGCATAGTTTTCTGTTTTTGACTGTTGATTAATCGGGATTAGATTATCTCATGCAAAGCAGTGACTTAACCTGCTTAGCGTTAGCCGGATCAAGAAGTGTGAAGTGATCCAGATTTCTTTTACGCTTCTTAGTCTTCTTGGTCAGAATGTGACTGTGGTAAGCGTGTTTTCTCTTGATTTTGCCCGATCCGGTAAGAGCGAATCTTTTTTTGGAACCGGAATTAGTCTTTGATTTCAACATTGTTATTAAAAATTTTGTTTGTTATTTATAACCGTAAGCACCATGCCCGGGCTTATCGGTCGTTTATTCATTATTATCTTCCTGCTTGGGAGCATCAGCTTTCTTGGGGGCTCCACCCTTCTTGGGTGATATGAATATTGTCATACGCTTACCCTCCAGAATGGGAGCCTGTTCCTGCTTTCCGTACTCTTCAAGGTCTTTTGCAAAACGTGCCAGAATGTTCTCACCCTGCTCCTTAAACAGTATTGAGCGGCCACGGAAAAAGACGTATGCCTTAACCTTGTCGCCGTTCTGCAGGAAACCCATGGCGTGCTTGAGCTTGAAGTTGTAGTCATGATCATCAGTCTGGGGTCCGAAACGGATTTCCTTGACATCAATCTTGACCTGCTTAGCCTTGGCCTCCTTCTGCTTCTTCTTAAGCTGGTATATGAATTTGGAGAAATCAACTATTCTGCAAACCGGCGGAACCGCATTCGGTGAAATCAGGACCAAATCAAGTTCCATGTCATCGGCAATCTTGAGAGCCTCACGCAGAGATACCACCTTAGGCTCAAAGCCTTCACCGACTATACGTACCTCACGGGCACGGATTTCGTCATTGACCTGATACTGATCGCTTAAGTTGTCTTTCTTCATATTATTCCAAGCGGGCGCAAAATTACCATTTATTTATCATAGAATTAACTTCATCGGCAATTTTTTTACCGAAATCGTCAATTTTCATATTTCCAAGGTTCTCAGCACCCTGCTTACGTACGTTAACCTCACCCATTTCGGCCTCTTTCTCACCTACTACCAGCATGTACGGGATGTGCTTTACCTCATTGTCGCGGATCTTACGTCCTATCTTCTCGTTGCGGTCATCGACAAAACCGCGAACCTCATACTTGTCCTCCAGTTCCTTCTGAACCTTATGGGCATACTCGTTGGCCTTCTCAGAGATAGGCAGTATAGCCACCTGGTCAGGTGTAAGCCAGAGCGGGAACTTACCGGCGGTATGTTCAATGAGTACGGCGACAAAGCGCTCCATTGAGCCGAAAGGTGCGCGGTGAATCATAACCGGACGCTCCTTCTGGTTATCGGAAGCGATATACTCAAGCTCAAAACGCTGCGGCAGGTTATAGTCAACCTGGATGGTACCCAGCTGCCAGCGGCGACCCAGGGCATCCTTAACCATGAAGTCCAGCTTGGGACCGTAGAATGCAGCCTCGCCGTACTCGACGGTAGCCTTAAGACCCTTCTCCTGGCAAGCCTCAACGATGGCGCGCTCAGCCTTCTCCCAAACCTCGTCACTACCTACATACTTCTCGTGGTCGTTAGGATCACGAAGTGATATCTGAGCCTCGAAGTTGTCAAAGTCAAGAGCCTTGAAGATGATCTCAATGATCTCCATTACGCGGATGAACTCACCCTTTACCTGGTCGGGACGGCAGAAGATATGTGCATCGTCCTGTGTGAAGCTACGTACGCGAGTCAGTCCGTGCAGCTCGCCGCTCTGCTCGTAACGGTAAACGGTACCGAACTCTGCAATACGCAGAGGCAGGTCGCGGTATGAACGGGGCTGTGACTTGAATATGCAGCAGTGGTGAGGGCAGTTCATAGGCTTGAGCAGGTAGCACTCACCCTCCTCAGGGGTGGTGATGGGCTGGAAGCTGTCCTTACCGTAATGATCCCAGTGACCTGAGGTCACGTACAACTGCTTTGAACCGATATGCGGGGTGATTACCTGCTGGTAACCGTAACGCTTCTGGATACGTGAAAGGAAGTCCTGCAGACGCAGACGCAGAGCAGTGCCTTTGGGCAGCCAGATGGGCAGGCCCTTACCTACCATGTCGCTGAACATGAAGAGCTCCATCTCCTTACCTATCTTGCGGTGGTCACGCTTCTTGGCCTCCTCAAGGAGTGTCAGATACTCATCCAGCATCTTCTGCTTGGGGAATGTGATACCGTAGATACGGGTCATCTGCGGGCGCTTCTCGTCACCGCGCCAGTATGCGGCCGATGTAGCCAGCAACTTGATTGCCTTGATGGCACCAGTATCAACCAGGTGAGGTCCGCGGCACAGGTCAGTGTAGTTACCCTGAGTGTATGTGGTGATGGTACCATCCTCCAGATCGGCTATGAGCTCATTCTTGTAGCTCTGACCGCGGGCGGCGAAGAACTTCAGGGCATCGGCCTTTGAGATCTCCTCACGGACCAGTTTCTCCTTCTTCTGGACCAGTTCCTTCATCTTGGCCTCGATGGCGGGAAAATCACTCTCCTTGATGACCACGCCTTCTGGGGGCATGATGTCATAGTAGAATCCCTTCTCAATTGCCGGACCGATACCGAACTGTGTGCCGGGATAAAGCTCCTGCAGAGCCTCGGCCATAAGGTGGGCGCTGGTGTGCCAGTAAGCATGCTTGGCCTCATCGTCCTCCCACTTGTGCAGCTTGATGGTAGCATCGGTGGTTATGGGGCGGTTGAGCTCTGTAATCTGGTCGTTCACACTGCAGGCCAACACATCCTGTGCCAGTCTATGGCTGATGCTCTCAGCAATCTCATAACCGGTTACGCCGCTTTCATATTCGCGTACGGAACCGTCGGGAAACGTAATCTTTATCATGTTGTTTTATAGTAATTTCTATTTGAGCGTGCGAATTTATCAAATTATTCGGACTTTGAGAAGCGTTTGATGATATTATACGCTGAATATATGCCAAGTTCGCCTGCGCGACTCAGGTCACGGAACGCATCATCCATACGGTTGAGCATCACAAGTACCAGACCGCGGTTGTACCATGCCTCGGCCAGGGTCTCGTCCAGTTCTATCGCCTTGTCAAAATCCACCAGTGCCGCATGCATGTCATTGGTCATGGCATGGAATGTGCCGCGGTTGTAGTATGCGAAAGCGAATGACGGCTCCAGGTCTATGGCCTGTGACAGGTCCCTTATCACCATCCGGTATCCGGCTTCGGCCGATACTCCGCGCCCGGTGTTATCAGTCTGATTATCATTATCCTGTTCGGCTTTCCTGACCTCAACCGATCGGGCCCTTATCTGTGCCCTGCAGAACCACACAGCCCAATTGTCCGGATCGGCCTGAACAGCCAGGTTAAGGTCCGATTCGGCATTGGTAAAATCCTGAAGCAGAGCAAAATCTATGGCTCTGGCCAGCAGGAGGCATCCTGCGTTATCCCTATTGTCCGACAGGTACTGGGTACGCAACCCTATATCGGCAAACAGACGGTCTATCTGATTCTGTTCCAACTGAACCTCATGGTTCTCAAGCAGCACCTCGGCCATAAAACATCCGGTCGATGACAGTTCCTCAACCACCTTGCTTCCATGTACCGATCTGACTGTCTGTGTATTATCCTTATAGTATGTAAGCCTGTACGGTTCCAGATACCTCACATCGACATTGCGGTTCTGGACCTTTCCGCGGTACTCGCTGGAGAATCCGGTCGAGTTCTCCAGATTCTCGTCAACCACTATCTTACGGTAATTGCGCACGTTCCTGTCGGAGCGGTTGCGCACCCTGGCGTCATCATCCTCATCATCGGCACTGTCCTCATAACCCAGGGCATTGTTGAAACGGCGGTTCTGCTCACGCAGCACAACCATGGCATCCTCCTCGGCGCCACGGCGGTTTCCCAGTTTCTCACGCACCTCGCTGCGTATCTGGTAACCCTGGGTAAAACGCGGATACTCTTCGAGGACTCGGGTGATATCCTGTTCGGCACCACGGTAATCGCCGGTCTGACTGCGTAATACGCCACGGTAGAATATAGCCATAAGGTTATCCGGCTCGGCTGCAATCACCACGTCAAAATCCTCAATCGCACGGTTGTCATCTCCTATCTGTGCTCTCAGGTTACCCCGGTTGTAATGACCGGTCACATTGGCCGGGTCAATCACGATTGACATGTCGTAGTCAGCCAGTGCACCGTTCAGATTGTCACGGAAATAGCGGATCATGGCGCGGGTTATGTAGGCACCGGCATCGGCCGGATCCAGATAGATGGCACGGTCCAGGTCGGACTCTGCCTCCTCATACCGTTCCATACGGGCCAGCATCACGCCCCGGTGCTGCAGCATGGACGGATCATAGCGGTTCACATCAAGGGCTTTGTTTGCCCACTCCAGCGCACCTGTGCTGTCACCCTGTTCCCAGAGCAGATCGGACCGCATGGCCATGGCGGGAGTGTATTTGGGCGACAGAGAGACAAGCGTATCGGCCGCCATCAGGGCGTCTTGGGTCCTGTTAAGACGTATCAGACAGAGTATCAGGTTATGACGCATGGAGTTGCTGCCGGGTTCGCGGCGCAGGCCCTCCCTGAAATCGGACATGGCGTCCTCATAACGGCCCTGATAGACACGGGCCAGTCCCCTCACCTGATATGCATTGGCAACGAACGGGTTGCGGTCAATCGCTATGCTGCAGTCCTGTTCGGCACCCCGGTAATCCTCGAGTGACAGTTTGGCGACCGCCCTGTAGAAATACGGCTCCGCCAGATAGGGTTTTGCGTTGATTACCTGGTTGAAATACTGGATGGAAAGTACGTAATCATCAAAATAGAGAGCGGTACGGCCCACCGACATCATACGGTCAGTGTTTATCTGAGCCTTTACAGGGGCACAGAAACCCCAGAAGACGACAGTCAGCAAAATGACGGCCCGCCCTATTCTCATCTTACTTGCGTGCGGTTTTCACCTTGTAGTCACAGCTGAACTTTCCGGCTGCTATTGAACTCAGAGCCTTCTTGTTCATCTGGCGGCGCAGGGGTGACATACGGTCTATGAAACACTTGCCGTCCAGATGGTCTATCTCATGCTGGAGGACACGTGCAGGGAATCCCTCGAACCATTCGTCATGCTCCTGGAAATTCTCGTCCTGCCAACTCACGCGCACCCTCTCGGGGCGGTTAACCTTTTCGTGAATGCCCGGAAAACTCAGGCAGCCCTCCTCATACGGAACCATCGCTCCGTCAGTCTCCTCAATGTAAGGATTGATATATGTACGGAAATAGCCCTTGAATTCCGGTTGGTCATCGGAAATGGCATCCAGATCAACAACCACCAGTCTGATGGAAAGACCCACCTGAGGAGCGGCAAGACCCACGCCCTCAGACTTCTTGAGTGTCTCAAACATATCCTGGATGAGTTGCGGGAGTCCCTCATAGGTATTGTCTATCTCCTCAGCCTCTTTCTTGAGGACGCCCTGTCCGTATGTGTAGATCGGTAAAATCATATCTCTTTGTACTGTTTTGAATCCATAAATGACTCCAGGATGATTGTAGCGCTCACCTCATCCACAAGAGCCTTGTTGCGTCGGGCCATACGTCCTATTCCCGAATCCAGTATAGCCTTCTGTGCTATGACCGATGTGAACCGCTCGTCAAACATGACAATCTTCTTGTCCGGATACTGTTTGGTGAGTCTGTTCACGAAAGGACGTATCTGTTTCATGCTTGCCGACTCCTCGCCGTTCATGTTGGTGGGATAACCTACCACAATGACATCGACTGTCTCCTTTTTGAAATAATCATCCAGGAAACTCATCAACTCATGTGTGGCCACGGTTTTTAATCCTCCCGGCACAATGCGCAACGGATCGGTCACCGCGATTCCGGTACGTTTGGTACCGTAATCAATAGCAAGTAATCTGCCCAAGATTATTTTCTGTAAAGTATCCAGGCGCTCTGGAAATCCTGGTTGTCCGGATATCTGGTCTTGAACTTTGTACGCTCTGCAACGGCCTCCTCCTTGGTGTCGAAACTGGCGCATACCACACGGTATGTCTTGCCTGCCTCATTAACCACCACCACGGCCTTGTAACCGTCATTAACCAGACGCTCCCTGAGAGCATCGGCATTGGCCTTGAGTGAGAAACTGCCGCATACAATGCCGTATGCCTTGATCTCCTGCTCACCGGATACTACCGATACCTTCTCCTCGCGTACCGAGATATTGGAAACATCCTCAGCGGTGGGAGCCTCGTTATCAGCCACTACAGGCTCTTCGATGACAGCCTTGGGAGCATCGCCCTCAACAGCCTTCTCGTAAGCCTCCTTGTAAGCGTTCTTGCTTGATTTGCACGCTGAGAGCGAAAGAACTGTTCCCGCAATCAGCAAATAAACTATCTTCTTCATAAACTGTATTTTTTGTTTTGTCTAATTATTTGACGCAGTTTTTTCAATTATGTTAAACCCCACGGTATCCCTTGCCAGACAACCGGCGACCGTTTCGGGAGGCACCAGTCTCCAGTCGGTAACCTTTTCCACGGTTACTGCCATTCCCGCCTCTTTCTTGATGGCAAGGTCAGTTATCATGTAATACCGTATATCGGCGCGTGATGACCCGTTGAACCTTTTGCGCATATCATCCGTACTGATTCCTATCACCCTGGGCAGTGTCGTGCCCGAATACTGGTTTGAATTGATTGTGGTACGGTACATACGGTCCGGGTCAAACGGTTTGCCGTCGGACATGGATATGATGTTTATGCGTTTGCCTTCCGGTTTGGTCACGTCTATGTCATATCTGATTCCGGCTGCAGTCACCATGCCGCTTGCCGGGCGTTGGGGCAGAGTGGAACTGCCATCCCTCACCTGACGCAGTTTGAGAAGCCCTCCGTTAGCGTCGGTGACGGTATTATAGAACTGGCTGGCCGAATTCTCCAGGACCGCCTTTATCTCACTGCCCCTGAGCATTACCGACACCATGGTGTTGTCAAATTCATAGACCCCGAAAAGATCCTTTATCCTTATCTCTCCTGCCGGGAAATACGATGCCGTGAATGCCGGGACCGCAAGCGACACCTCTGCACCTATGAAGCTCATCTGCATCGAATGGACAAAATCCATCAGTGAGGAGCGTCTCCACAGCATTCCGTCGGCCTCTATGGGAGCCGACACAGAGCCTATCACAGAATCTGCATACCGGGACAGGTCATCATACCAACCGGAAAGTTTCCTTAAGAAACGTGCATCGGGAATCTCACCCGTAATGTTGACCAGGTCACCCGATGCCGTAACGGCCGGACTCTCTCCCCTTACACCTGTCACGGTCACGGTTGCAACAGCCACATCGGTCATGAACGGACCGGGATTGAGCAGGAGTACAGAGTCTCCGCTGCAGTCTGCAGTCTTGAGTTTACGTGCCTTGTGGTCATGTCCATAGATGATCAGGTCAAATCCCGGGACATTCGCTATGAGTTTGCGCACAGCGTTCTCGCTCAGCCCTTCATCCTGGCGGCCTCCGTCATAACCCGAATGGAACAGTCCTATCACCACATCGGCTTTCTCCTTATCCTTCAGGACAGGCATCCAGTATCCGGCGCTCTCCAATATATCCGCCAGGTCAAGTTCCCTGCGGTCTGCCGGAAGCTGGTAGTTGACCAGCGGAGTGGTCATGCCCAGGATGGCAATCCTGACTCCCTGCACCTCCATTATCCTATAGGGCGGCAGGTAGTCTCCGTATTGTTCAAAGAAAACATTGGCACCCAGCACAGGACAGTCAAGCCCCCTGAAGTACCTGTCATAACTGTTGGGGCCTACCGCAAAATCATGGTTACCCATAACGGTGGCGGAACAGCCCAGAAGATTCAGGGCCTTGGCCGGCAGGCACTCACGGGCGAACTGGGCGGTCTGGTCATGATAATCATCAATGGTACCCTGAAGCATGTCACCTGCATCCAGATATATCACGTTGCGCTGTTCCTTGCGTTCCCTGTTCAGGAATGTCGAGAACTTGGCCAGACTGCCTTCCCTTTCACTGCCCGATACACAATCCTTGTCAAAGATATGGCCATGGACATCCGTAGTGGCCACAATCCGTACAGTTACGGTATCAGGCCCGGATGTGCAGCACATCAGGAACAGGGACAGACAACCTGCTGTTATAAGAACGCCTATTCTTTTCATTCTTTAATCAACGACCAGGATTCAAGACTTATATCACCTACTGCAGTTATGTAGAATTCGGTCTGCAGTCCGCTGGCCGTCTTAAGCAGCGGGACCTCCAGATCAGCATATCCGGATTGGGAGTCAACCTCGGCCAGAGCAAGCGCGGTTCCGTTGGGACCTGCAAAACCTATGGTCACGGCTATTATTCCCTTACCCTTGGCTCTGGCCCTGAATCCTTTCGCTCCGGTTCCCAGATTTACGTTTGACAGACACATCCAGGCACCGGTCTTCATCTCGGCCGTGCATTTGGAATCGGCGTATTTGGTAGTCACACCCTTGCTCCAGGCCATGGTTGCACCGGGAATCACGCCGTAAGGATCAAAATCCTTGAGTTGGTTTACTCCACTCTCCGAGATGGAAGAGGATGACAGGTTTGATATCCTGCCTGTGGACTCATTTACCGAAATGGTGTTCATACAGGTGCTGCGCACCTCCATTCCGCCGGTTATATCCTTGTTTTCCTTCATCATGGCGCTCTTGAGGGCGCGGTTATGGTAAAGGATATAGTATTTGCCCTTATACTTGACTATGGAGTGGTGATTGTTTCCACCGCCTCCCGACCATGATGCACCGACGGGATTATCAAAGCAGCGCCCTACGTATGTGAATGGTCCCAGAGGAGAGTCCGATTCCATATAGGCTATGTTGGCCACACCCGGATCGGCATTCTGGGCCCAGTTGGAGCAGTAACTGTACAGATACTTTGAGCCCACCCTGTTTATTCCGGCATCCTCAAACAGATACGGAGGATTTATGGCTACGGGAGTTCCCTTTATGGATATCATGTCATCACCGAGCTGGACACAGCGTGCAGTTCCCGGATCGGCATCCTTTCCCTGCGGCACACCGCCTCCGAAATAGAGGTAGGCATTACCGTCGTTATCCACCAGCACGGCCGGATCAAACAGCCAGGTCACGTTTCCGCAGTTGGGGGTGTTGCGTGATATGAGCTGATTCATTCCCGACGGCTGTTTCCAGGGGCCGTATGGGGTATCCGCCGTAAGGACTCCAATACCGTTCGCGTTATCGGCAAAGTACAGGAAGAACTTCTCCTGTCCGTTTATGGTCTTGTGTGCGGCGCACGGAGCCCACATGTTGTTGGCCCACTTGGCAGGACCAGTTCCGCCTCCCAGGCCGGCAACGGGCTGTGCTCCGTGATCGGTCCAGTTAACCAGGTCATCGGTCGAAATTATGCTCACATTCTTGCAGTCGCCGTAATCGGAATCCGGAACCGGCCGGCCTGTAGAGCTGTTATAGATGTGGTCATCGGTCATATATACATAGAGCCGGTCTCCCACAACCATTCCGAACGGATCGGCACCGAACTTGTGTCCCATCAGGGGATTGTGGTTGCCTATTTTCTTGTATGGACTGCCCATGGCCGTTATGCTGCGGAACTCCAGAGTAAGCTCCTTTACGGAACGCTTATTCGTACTGTTCACATCCGGAACCGATACCGTAATGCTGTCAACGTCTGCCAGAGCCACCGAGTCTGCAGCCAGTTTGGTGTAACCCCTCTTCTCATAGTGGACAACAGCCTTGCCGTTGCCGGCGGCCACCTCAACGCTGTCAAGAGTAAGCAGCGAGTATTCAGTAGCCTTACCGTCTCTCCAGACTGACATGCTTCTGTACCCCTGTCCGTACACCGGGAGGGCAGCCATCATAAGCACGAATAATATAGTTCCGTTTTTCATATCATCAGGAATAAATCAGATTCCCAGGTCTTTCTTGAAGGCGTCAATCTTCTTCATGGCCTCGGCCTGCACCTTAAGGAAATCCTTCTTGTCCGCCATAGGCAGCTTGGCCTCCATGTAGAACTTTATCTTGGGCTCGGTGCCTGAAGGACGGACCGATATCTTGTCACCTGCGGCGGTAAAGTACTGCAGCACGTTTGACGGCTCGGGCATAACCAGATCGGTAACCTTACCCTGTGCATCGGTCTGCTTGAGAAGTTTGAAGTCCTTTATGAGAACCACCTTCTCACCTGCCAGAGTCTTAGGCGGATTGGCGCGGAACTGCTCCATCATGGCCTTTATCTCATCAGCACCGCTCTTGCCGGGCTTTACAACGCTTACGGCACCCTCCTGTGAGAATCCGTACTCCTGATATGCATCCAGAAGCAGATCCCAGAGTGTCTTGCCGTTCTCCTTGGCCCATGCGGCAATCTCGGCCATCAGCGAGCAGGCCGATACGGCATCCTTGTCACGTACAAAGTCCTCGGCCAGGAATCCGAAACTCTCCTCACCGCCGCCTATGTAGTGCTTGCCCTTGGCGTTCTCATCGGCAATCACCTTGGCAATCCACTTGAAACCGGTGTAGCAGTCAAACATCTCAAGGTTGTTCTTCTCGGCTATGCGGCTGATAACCTCTGTGGTAACGATGGTCTTAACGATATACTCCTTACCGGTCATCTTGCCCAGCTTGGTATACTGTGTTATGATGTAGTACAGGAAAATCATTGCGGTCTGGTTACCGTTCAGAAGGGTAAGCTCACCCTTGTCATCACGACAGGCCACACCCAGACGATCGGCGTCGGGGTCCGATGCCATAACCACGTCGGCGTTCAGCTTGCGTGCCAGGGCCAGTGCCATGGTCAGAGCCTCGGGATACTCGGGGTTGGGTGATACCACGGTCGG
Organism: uncultured Bacteroidales bacterium; assembly: GCA_902782245.1. GTDB lineage: Bacteria > Bacteroidota > Bacteroidia > Bacteroidales > Bacteroidaceae > Colenecus. Next base: position 23,877 of record CACZMI010000018.1, read on the forward strand.
GAAGTTGCCGTCCGGAACCATCTGCTCGGGAACGCAATTCACGTTGGTGAATCCCCACTGCTTGAGTGAACGCGGTATCATCACGCGGCCGCATCCGTGCAGCGGAGTATATACTATGCAGAGGTCATGGTTGCGCTTAACCAGAGCGGGGTCGATGCAGATACCCTCAATGGCATCCAGATAGGGTTTGTCAACCTCCTCGCCTATTATCTGGATCAGGTCCGGGTTGCCCTTGAACTTTATGTCGGCCACCTTTACCTTGGCAACCTCATCGATTATGCCTGTATCATGCGGAGCCAGCACCTGTGCGCCGTCCTCCCAGTATGCCTTGTAGCCGTTGTACTCACGGGGGTTATGGCTGGCGGTCACGTTCACACCGCTCTGGCAGCCCAGGTAACGGATGGCAAATGATACCTCAGGTGTAGGGCGCAGGTCATCAAACAGATAAACCTTGATGCCGTTTGCGCTGAAGATGTTGGCCACGGTCTCGGCAAACAGACGTCCGTTGTTGCGGCAGTCATGTCCTACCACCACCGATATCTCCTTACGCTCCTTGAAGTTTTTGTTAAGATAGTTGGCCAGACCCTGGGTTGCCATACCCACGGTGTATATGTTCATGCGGTTGGTACCTGCGCCCATGATTCCGCGCAGACCGCCTGTTCCAAACTCCAGATCTTTGTAGAATGCGTCAATCAGGTCAGACTTGTCCTCTTTTGCCATTAAAGCCTTAACCTCCTCACGTGTCTTCTCATCGAATGAACTGCCCAGCCATTCCTGTGCCTTGGCAGTTACCAGTCCCAGTAATTCGTCCATAATATATCAGTTTATCTTTTGTTTATGCAAATACGCATACGCGCACATAAATACAAAAGTAACGCTTTTCTTTGAGGAGTCAAAAAAAAGATACAAAAAGGAGGAATAAAATCAGAAGGAGGTATGTTTGCGGAAGAACAACAGGGTATAGACGCCCGATACGGCCAGCAACGCAAAGCCAGCGACTAAGGCACCCTTGCCGTCATATACCGACAGGGCCGATGCCCCCGCAACCAGAACGGCCTGAATAAGAAAAGATATTACAACCTTACCTGCCAGGCGGTATCCGTAACGTATCCTTGAGATGGTCAGCACCATACCCAGATACAGCAGTTCCCAGAATGCGAGCGCGATGCCTATGCCAACGGTCCCGTACAAGTTGAATCCGCATATCACACATATTACCAGTAGTATATAGCAGATTGTCTCCTGGATAAGATAGGTAACCTGATCTGATTTGGCAAGCACAATGCACGCTATGGGCTGGCTTACGGATTTAAAGAACACTCCTGCAACAGCCAGTTGTGCAAGGGCTATGGAGTTATGGAATTTTCCGTACTCCAGAACCACATAAACCACCAGCGGCATTACAATGATGAAGCATATAACCAAAGGGGCCGAAAGCATAAGCATAGCCTGAGCCTGACTGTCAACCGTGCTCTGCAGCCTCTCCTTATCGGCCGCAACCGATGACAACCTGGGGAAATACTCCGAGTCATTGACCGTTAGCAGCAGGGTGGCAAAATAGGTTACAAGCATATAGCCAGCGCTGTAGATACCTGTCAACTCCTGGCCTCCCTTATCCATCAGGAACTTGGCAATGATTGACCATGCCCACGCGCCCAGGAAAGCCGCAACCGTAAAGAATACTCCGAATCCTATCATTCCGAATCCCTTGCGCAGCACCTGCCCGCTAAACGGACGTGCGCTGTAAGGATACGCCCTGAATGAATAGCAACAGGTTACCGTCATCGTACCCAAAGCCGACAGAACCAGAGCGGGTATTATACCGTCCAGTTTAAAGAACCAGTAAAGCGGCACAGACAGACAGAGTGAGACGATACTTGCAAACAGCTGGCTCAACGCCACCTGACGCATCAGTCCTGTACCCCTGAGCACAGCCATCTCACCACCGGTAACGGCAGCCGCAGCCACGGCGAATGACATCAGCATGAAACCTACGGTGTAACCGGCATCGCCCGCAAACGCCCAACGGCTAAGGAAAGGAGACATCAACAGGCATACTGCCATTCCCGCTATAGCGGTCAGCAGAGCCCAACTGCGGGTAATCAGGATACTGTCACCCATTGCATCGGCATCGGCCCCTACCGTACGTGATATCTCGGGGACTGCCACAGTCTGGATACCCAGATTGGTCAGGTTCTTGACCACATCGGTATTGCGGTTCATGGACTCCGTGATGCCGAAGCACGCAGGTCCCAGCCACACCGACTTGACCTTGTTCAGGACAAGTGTCACAAGCATAGCCAGCATCTGCACACTGCCGAACACGCCGGCATACTTGAGTATCCGGTTATATACCCCGTGCCCGGGATTGCTTTTTATGTCGGCATTATTCTTCTCCACTTGGGTAATAACGATAATACAGGCGCAAAATTACTTATTTCAGAAAAATAAAAGCGGTATATTTACGTTTTCAATCTGTAATGCGCGCACGTATGGATAACCGGGATCTTACACTTGACATACTTATTTGCACCGTGAGTGACCGTCTTGCGGGAGTACCCGGCATGATACTGCCGGAGCGTGACGGCGTTCGTTACATAGTATCGGTCCAACACCGCGGCCCTGCCAAGGAGGTAACGATACCTTCCGCGCTGGAATCCAGACCCGATATAACCATTGGGTTGCTTGAAGGTTTGGGCCTGTCACGCAACCGCAACAACGCCATAGACATGTCCACTGCCGATATCTGCCTGATAGCCGATGACGACAACCGTTACAGGCCGGAATACATCGACACCATACTGGATACATGGAGCACCAATCCCGATGCCGACATCCTGACCTTCCAGGCAGAGACGCTTAAGGACGAGCTACTGCACCCCTATCCCGCCCCGTACGTATGCTCGGTTGAGATTTCTTTCCGCCGCAACTCCGTCCTTGAAAAAGGATTGCGTTTTGATGAGCGGTTCGGACTGGGAAGCCCGTTGCTGTGCGCCGGTGAGGAGGAGGTATTCATGGCCGATGCACGCCGCGCCGGACTCAACGTCAGATACATACCTGAGGTAATTGTTCAGACTGAAGGTGCCACCACCGGCATCAGCCTTATAGGGAACCGTACGCTGCAGATTACCAAAGGCGCCACATTCCGCTATGTCTACGGCACATGCAGCGCAGTATGGCGCAGCTTCAGGGAGGCCGGATGGTATCTGCTGCACAAGAGAGCGAACCCGTTCCCCATACTGTTTAACATGCTCAAAGGAATATGGATATTACGATAGTCATACCCGTCTATAACCGAAAGGCACTGCTCAAGCACACTCTTGACAGCATAATGCGCAGTCCCTGTGCCGGTGCACCGGTAATTGTAGTGGATAATGGCAGCACTGACGGTACAGACAAGTTCCTTGAGGCCTATTGCGAGTCTCACCCCACGGTCACCGCCGCATCAGAGCCTGTACGCAGCGCCGCAACAGCACGCAACAAAGGGCTGTCCCTGGTCCGCACCACATGGGTCTATTTCTTTGATTCCGATGATGAGTTTGAGGACATTCCGCATGATTGGGACTCCTCCGCCCAACTGGTTGCCTTCCCCACCCGCCAGAAGGTTGAAAGCAAGGTTACAATCCGCGCATACAAGCCTGTGGCCGACCCCGCGGTACAAATATTGAACGGAATGCTCAACACCATAAGTATGATATTCCGCACTGCCTGGCTCAAGGAGATTGGCGGTTGGAACACGGCATGCCCCGTCTGGGACGACTGGGAACTTGGAACCCGTGCCCTTATCGCAGAACCCCGCCTGCAGTGGATCACCACCAAGGCATACCACACAGTTAAGGTTCACTCCGACAGTCTGACCGGTCCCAGTTTCAAGTCACGCTACAAACTCCAGCTTGAGGCCATAGGCCAAGCCGCAACAGATACTGACCGGGCCGACACCCACACCGCAGTCCGCTGTCGCAAGGCACTCATGCTGCGCACCTTCATACTGAGCGGAAAACTGCTCTATGAAGGCGACAAGAAGGCATCGGCCCAGTGCAGGGATTTCATTACGGAACAGTTCGGCAAGAGACCTGAAGGTATAGGATTCGGCAGATTCCTGGAGCAGTATTCCGCATTGGGCCTGCGCGGTGCATGGGAACTTGCCGTAAGATATATGACAAGCAAGAAACGCCTATGAAAATACTTCTGTTGGGAGAATACAGCAACGTTCACAACACCCTTGCTATGGGGCTCAAGGCACTTGGGCATGAGGTTACTGTAGCCAGCGACGGTGACAGCTGGAAGAACTACCCCCGCGATATTGACCTACGGCGTGACCTGACAAGCCGCACCGGACGCATATCATTCCTATGGAGGCTGTTCAAGGCTCTGCCCAAAATGCAGGGCTATGACATCGTCCAGCTTATCAACCCCATATTCCTGGAGCTCAAGGCAGAACGCCTGATGCCGTTCTACCGCTATCTGCGCCGTCACAACAAAAAGATTCTGATGGGAGCGTTCGGCATGGATTACTATTGGGCAAGCGTCAACACCGACATTCGTCCTCTCAGATACAGTGATTTCAACTTTGGCGACCAGCCCCGAACCGACATCGAGGCACAGCGTTTCCGCGACGAATGGATAGGTACTCCCAAGGAGAAGCTGTGCAGACAGATAGCACTGGACTGTGACGCCATTCCTGCAGGACTTTACGAGTACTGGGCTACATACAATGAAATTCCCCAATTGCGTGAAAAGATGCGCTTTATCCCCTTCCCCATCCGGATGCCGGAGATATACCGTACATCATTCTACGGAGGCCCTCTGAAACTCTTTGTGGGAATCAGCCGGGGACGCAATGCCTACAAGGGGACCGATATCATGCTCGATGCAGCCAGGCAACTAAAGGAAAAATATCCCGAAAAACTGGAAATCAAGGTTGTGGAAGGTGTTCCGTTCAGTGAGTACACACGCATACTGGACGGCAGCGACGCCATCCTGGACCAGCTGTACAGTTACACCCCGTCCATGAACTCTCTGCTGGCCATGTCCAAGGGAATCATTGTAATCGGCGGCGGCGAGCCCGAGAACTATGAGATTCTTGGGGAAAAGGAATTAAGACCCATCATAAACGTCCGGCCAAATTTCCAAAGCGTATATGACGAACTGGAACAGCTGATACTTCACCCCGAGCGCATATCGGACCTTAAGAAACAGTCCGTAGAATACGTGCGCCGCCACCATGATTATCTCAAAGTGGCGGAGCAGTATATCAGATTATATCAGGAATTATAACTTGGGAGCGTGTTTCTTGCGCAGTTTCCACCTCAAGTCCGATGTAAACCTGCGGAAGTAAGTTCCGTAGTCATACAGATATTTGAGTGACGGCAACGACAGGATGAGCAGTCCAAGTGCGATGTACCACTTGAATATCAGGAAATAAACCAGTGACCAAATTATCAGCGCGGGGATAGCCAGCGCCAGACGCACGCCGTAACGGGCGGTGTTGTAGAATGCGTCGTCCTTGACGCCGCGCAGGATATAGACTATCGGTATCCACTTGAGACAGCCCACCAGACCGCAGAACAGATAGTAAGGTGCGCCCAGCAGTGCAACCAGAGTCTTGAGCAGCAGTCTGAATACCCCCGGCTCACGCGCAATAGAGTAAACCGATATGCCGTTCTGGATACGCCATACGCGCAGGGCATCCACCTTTGAAAAGAGGTCACGGGCCTTCTCGGGCTCCTCCTCACGCAGTTTCAGGGCCTCGGCCACGGCGTATTTATCGACAGCCTGAATACGGAGCAGACCTTTAAGTTTCTTTCCGTCGCGGGATTCAATTTCGGCCAATGCCTTTTTGTAGTATTCGCGGTTATCGGCCTTGAGTTTGGCATACTCCCAGATAGCGTCGTAATCCTCATCGTCGGGGATGTATACAATCTCTTTGGCAAGTGCATCGGTCAGCAGGCCGCGCATCTGCAGCATCGCTACGGGAGCGGGCTCGTCGCTGTGCTCCTGCAGGAATTTATTTACGTTGATTGGCTCTCCGAACCTTACCAGCACCTTTCCGCGGAAACGGAAATAATCACTGTATTCTATGCCTATGGGCTGTATGTAAACCGGCCGTCCGTCTGATTTCTCAATGGCGTTCTCGGCTATGTGGAATATGCCTTTGGAGAGCTTGAGCAGCGAATGCTTGGCACGGTGGGTTGCCTCGGGGAATATTATGAACGGAACACCGTCCAGGATTACACCGGTGGCCTGATCTATGCATTCGTTATTGTGCTTGACGGCATCTATTCCGTCGCGGATGCGGTATATGGGCATCACACGCAGAAAATAGAGCGCCTTTTTGGCCCAGTTCTTCTTGAATATATCGGCCCTGGCTACAAACACCTTGCGGATTTTGTTGGCCGGCAGCATCACCATAGGGTCCATCAGCGCGTTGGTGTGATTGGATGCCCAGATTACTATGCTGCCTTCTTCAGGAAGGTTCTCAATCCCCTCTACCTGGTATTTACGGTATGAACTCCGTACTGACCAATCAACAAAATGCCTCAGGAATGTATAGAACCAATCCGGGTCCTGTATATGTTCTTTCATTTTTCTCTGTGCAGGAATTTTGACAGGCCTGTCGTATCAAAGGCCGAAAAGCGGAACGCCGTTCCAAGCAGAAGGCCCGATATGATATGCCATACGCCCCACCATGCAGTCACGAACACCATTCCGCCCTTGGCAATCTCAGGCGGGAATATACCGGTGTTGAAAAGCAGGATAAGGCCCAATCCGGAATTCTGGATACCGGTCTCCAGGGTCACCGCGCGACGGTCCTTCACAGGAACCTTACCTATTGTAGATGCAGTGTAACCTATACCGAAACCTACCAGATTATGGATAAATACTATAATGAATATAAAACCTATATACTCTCTGAACAGCATCATGTTCTGTGATATCATCATGCCGGCCACGCTCAGGAAAACAGCGATAGACACGTAGCGCATAATCTCCTTGAGTTTCTCGGCCGCCTTGGGTGCCAGTTTTACGGTGATGTATCCCAGCAGGACAGGAATACCTATTATTACAACAACGGTCAGCGCAATCTGCATAGGCGGAACCTGCAGGGTACGCAACACCTCGCCTGCAGCAGCATCCATGTATTTGGTGTAGAGGCCGCCCCAGATAGCGTAGTTGATCGGGGTGAAAATTGGAGCGCCAAGGGTTGTGATTGTGCTCATGAGCACGGAAAGCTCGGCGTTACCCTTACCGTATGAAGTCATGAAGTTGGATACCGCTCCACCGGGGCACGAAGCCACCAGAATCATACCCATAGCCACCATGGGCGGAACAAAATTGTGGAACAGCACGCAGAGCAGGAATGTTATCAGAGGCAGGAATATCCATTGGCATATAAGGCCGATGAACATGCCGCGCGGGCGGTTGAACACGCCCCTGAAGAACTGGGGTCTCAGCCCGAGAGCCACGCCGTACATGACTACGGCCATGAAAATCATCAGCAGCCAGTTACCTGTTCTGTTGAAATTGATATTAAGCGCATCAAGCTGTTGAAGACTCTCGTACATTAGATATTACTCCAGTCAAAAGTTTGGCAAATATAACAAATGTCCCACAAACCGCCAAAATCACGCGGAATGATTATAACTTTGTCTTCAGGAACATTTGACATGAAGATTCTCCTTATAGTAATAGGCAAGACAGACCAAAAATGGCTCATTGACGGCATCGGCCAATACACCGAACGCCTCACCCACTTTGCCCAGTTTGAGATGCAGGTAATCCCCGACATCCGCAACACCAAGAACATGGATTCCCAGACCCAGAAGGTGCGTGAAGGCGAACTCATACTGAATCTTCTGCAGCCGTCCGATGATGTCTGGCTGCTGGACGACAAAGGCAGGGAAATGACGTCGCCCGAGATGGCGCAGTGGCTGGAAAAGCGCATGGCCCAGTCCACCAAACGTCTGGTATTCATAATAGGCGGCCCCTACGGATTCTCACAGGATGTCTACAGCCGCGTTCCCGGCCGTCTGTCACTCTCCAAGATGACCTTCTCGCACCAGATGGTCCGCCTCATCTTTGTGGAGCAACTCTACCGCGCCTTCAGCATCCTAAACAACCTCCCCTACCATCACGAATAACCAAAATGATACAAAAGGGGACAGACCCCTTTTGTACTATTTTCAGAAAAGCATCTCGTAAGTGTCGTAGACTACTGATCTTGCGCCGAATCCCTCCTTCTGGAAAATGAGGCCCTCGTTCAGGTAACCGCCGCCGTTCTCGGTCGATACGCCGAAATCAAAATAGGTGCGGTCCGCATAGACATCGGTAATAAGAGTGTGAAGCAGCATATCCAGAGCGCCGTTGTTCTTTCCGAACTCCGATGACGCCAGATACTGCGTATGAACCACATGTCCCATATCATAGATGAGCGCGCCCGCCACGACCTCGCTGCCGTTGCGGACAACGTGCAGTCTGATGCGGTCCGGGAATCGGCCCTGGAGCAGACGCAGTTCGGCAACCGTATGCACGGGTTTCTTCTTGTGCTTGGCCA
>CACZMI010000019.1 GCA_902782245.1 uncultured Bacteroidales bacterium
GACGGTATGCGTCTGAGCCTTGCCAAGCGTTTCGCTTTCCAGCACAACAACATGGAGAGCCTTGAGAAGCAGCTCAACCACGCCTGCAAGCTGGCCGATGAGCAGGGCGGCGGCGTTCTGGTAATCACCGAGGGTGTGTTCGGCATGGCCGGTGACCTGGGTCATTTGGCTGACATCGTAGAGTTCAAGAAGAAATATCCGTTCCGTATACTTATCGACGATGCACACGGTTTTGGTACAATGGGTGCACACGGTCGCGGTACAGCCGAGCATTACGGCGTAATCGACCAGATTGATGTAATCTTTGACGCATTCGCCAAGAGTATGGCATCAATCGGTGGTGTAGTAAGCTCAGAGCCCGAGATCATTGACCATCTGAAGTGCAACATGCGTTCACAGATCTACGCCAAGTCACTGCCGCTGCCGCTGGTTATCGGTAACCAGAAGCGTCTGGACCTGATCAAGGCTCACCCCGAGTACCGCGAGCATCTGTGGGAGGTTGTAAACGCTCTGCAGGGCGGCCTCAAGTCAGAGGGCTTCAACATCGGCGTAACCGAGTCACCTGTAACACCCGTATTCTTTGAGGGTGGCATCAACGAGGGTACCAACGTGGTTGTTGACCTGCGTGAGAACTACGGAATATTCTGCTCAATCGTTACATATCCCGTTATCCCGAAGGGCCAGCTGATGCTGCGTATCATACCTACTGCATCACATACTCTGGATCATGTTAAGCGCACCATCGAGGTCTTCAAGGATGTCAAGAAGAAACTTGACGCCGGCTTCTACGAGGGCGCAATCCAGGATATGAACGTATTCAAGCGTGCTCAGATAAAGAGATAATGGGATATCAGCTTGTCTGCAAGAAGTGCGGCAAGGTAATAGGTGACTTTGCCGCCTGGTTCAGCCAGGACCAGCTGTGTGAGTGCGGAAGCAACCACGCAGAAGTGGTTTATGATGCCGATTACCGTCAGCTGGATGAACTCTGCAAGCCCGGCCAGAACGTAAGCGACCTCTACCACTACCTGCCCTTCCTCCCTCTCACGGAGGCCGATGAGAAGGTAACCTGCGGTGAGGGTGCAGTTCCCATTGAGGAATGGGAGTTCCTGAGCCGATACGCCAAGGAACGTTACGGAATAGACTGCAAGGTAGTAGTTGCCCGCAATGACCTTAACGGAGGCAGCGGCACATTCAAGGATATAGCCGCATCACTGGCAGCCACACTGTTCAAGAAACACGGAGTAAAGGAGTATTGCCTGGCATCGACAGGTAATGCCGCCACCGCCTACGCCACCTATCTGGCCAAGGCTGGCGTCGGGTTTGACATATTCGCTCCGCACGATATGTACCCCGAAACCCAGCAGGCCATCCGCGCCACCGGTCAGAACCTCCAGGTATCTGAGGGCGGTTACGGTCAGGCCAAAGCCGAGGCTGCCGATTTCCACAAGAACCGGAACGTAATGATATCGGCCGGTAACATCGACCCCATTCGCGTAGAGGCCAAGAAGACACTTGTCTTTGAGTGCATGCGCCAACTGGGCCGAATCCCCGATGTCTATATGCAGGCAGTAGCCGGAGGCACCAGCCCCATCGCATTTGAGAAAGGAATGCGTGAGATAGCCGATGCATACCCCGAGTATAAGATGCCGCGCATGCTGCTGGTTCAGCAGGATACCTGCGATCCCATGGTCCAGGCCTGGGAATGGGCAATAGAGAACGGATTCCCGCAGGGCTGGAACAAGCACTTCCCCACTGTGGTTCCGCAGACCAGGATTTCCATCCTCACTGCCGGCACCCCCGGAATGTACCCGCTTGTAGGCCCCATCGTTAAGAACAGCGGTGGCTGTTTCCTGCGCGTCAAGGAAGAGGGTCTGGAGCGCTATGGCCGTATGGTCAAGGATAATCAGGGCATCTACATGGGTCCCGCATCGGTAGTATGTATAGCCGGATTCTTCAAGGCACTTGAGGAGAACAAGCTCAAGAGCGGCGATCTGGTTCTGCTCAACACCGGCGAGGGATGTAACCGTGCTCTCTGGTTTAAAGAAGCAATAGACAACTGCAAATGAACAAGTTCAAGGATAAGGTAGTCTGGATAACCGGTTCGTCATCTGGCATAGGTGAGGCAACCGCATATGAGTTTGCGCGTGAGGGTGCACGGCTCATTCTCACTGCACTTGAGGCCGACCTCTTGGAGAAGGTAGCCGCCCGTTGCATTGAGTTGGGTGCTCCCGATGCCAAGCCCCTACCCTTCGATCTGTCTAAGAAAGATGAGGTTGCCGGGCTGGCCGAGCAGGCCTGGCAGGTATTCGGACACATAGACGTGTTCTACAACAACGCCGGCATAAGCCAGCGCGGAACCACCTGTGAGACCGAGATGCGTGTCATCAACAAGGTCATGGACATAAACTGGTTCGCTCCGGTAATCATGACCAAGGTGATACTGCCCAAGATGATAGAGAACGGCGGCGGCCAGCTCATGGTCACCACCAGCATCAACGGAAGGTTCGGATTCCCGCTGCGTTGCGCATACAGTTCATCCAAGCACGCCCTGTACGGATTCTTTGAGACCGTCCAGGCCGAGTATTACAAGGATAACATCCGCGTAACAATAGTATGCCCAGGTCGCGTCCAGACACGCATATCTTTCTACGCACTGGAAAAAGACGGAAAGCAGCACGCCAAGATGGATGCCGGTCAGGCCGGAGGTTGCACCCCCGAGCAGGCCGCCCGCAAGATAGTCAAGGCCGTGTACCGTAAAAAGCGCGAGGTCCTTGTGGGCCGAAAGGAACTCCTGATGGTATACATCAAGCGTTTCTTCCCCGGACTCTGCGCCAAGATAGCCCGTTCCATTAATCCGATGTAAATAACAAAAACACATAGAACTATGAAAAAAGAGATTCAATTCAGTCTTGTTTACCGTGACATGTGGCAGTCATCAGGCAAGTATGTACCACGTAAGGACCAGCTGGCCAAAATTGCTCCGGTAATTATCGATATGGGCTGCTTTGACCGCGTTGAGACCAACGGCGGTGCCATGGAGCAGGTTAACCTCCTTTACGGAGAGAACCCCAACCAGGCAGTCCGTACATTCACCAAGCCTTTCAACGAGGTAGGCATCAAGACCCACATGCTTGACCGTGGTCTGAACGCATTGCGCATGAACCCGGTTCCGGCCGATGTACGTCAGCTCATGTATAAGGTAAAACACGCTCAGGGCGTTGACATCACACGTATATTCTGCGGACTTAACGATCCGCGCAACATAATTCCCTCAATCAAGTGGGCAAAGGAGGCAGGCATGACCGCTCAGGCTACCATGTGTATCACCTATTCCAAGGTACACAACGCCGAGTACTACATCAACCTGGCCGAGCAGCTCATCGAGGGCGGCGCACAGGAAATCTGCCTTAAGGATATGGCTGGCATCGGCCGTCCTGCAATGCTGGGCACCATCGTCCGCGCCATCAAGGAGAAACATCCCGATATCATCATACAGTACCACGGCCACAACGGCCCCGGTTTTGCTGTAGCCTCAATGCTTGAGGTTGCCAAGGCCGGCGGTGACGTTCTGGACGTAGCCATGGAGCCCCTGTCATGGGGTAAGGTTCACCCTGATGTAATAACCATTCAGGCCATGCTCAAGGATGCCGGATTCCTGGTAAAGGACATCAACATGAAGGCTTACATGGAGGCCCGCAGCCTCACTCAGAGCTTCATGGATGACTTCCTGGGATATTGGATCGACCCCAAGAACTCATTGATGAGTTCACTGCTGGTTGGTTGCGGCCTGCCCGGCGGTATGATGGGATCACTTATGGCTGACCTTAAGGGTATGCACGCCGCAATCAACGCCAACCTCAAGAAAAAGGGAGAGAAAGAACTCTCTGAGGATGAGCTTCTGGTTGAGCTCTTTGACGAGGTGCAGCGCATATGGCCTATGCTGGGTACTCCCTGTCTGGTTACACCGTTCAGCCAGTACGTAAAGAACGCCGCTCTGATGAACCTCTACAGCAAGTCAATGGACGAGAAGCCGTTTACACGTATGGATCCCGCCATGTGGGGTATGGTTCTGGGCAAGTCAGGCAAGCTGCCCGGCGAACTGGCTCCTGAGATTGTGGAGATTGCCAAGGAGAAAGGCTTTGAGTTCTATACCGATGATCCTCAGGTACTCTACCCCAACGAGCTCCCGCGCTTTGAGAAGGAGATGAAGGAGAACGGCTGGGACCGTGGTCAGGATGATGAGGAGCTCTTTGAGTTCGCCATGCATGAGAAGCAGTACCGCGAGTATAAGTCCGGTCAGGCCAAGGATCAGTTCAACAAGGATCTTATGGAGCGTATGGAGAAGGCTCAGGCCGGCACAGCAGGTGCACCCGTCAAGCACTTCACCGCAGCCGATAAGCGTGCCATCCTGCACCCGGATGCCGAGCCTATCGAGGCAGCTGTCAGCGGCCGCGTAATCTGGGATCTGGACTACATGGATCAGTCAACCAATCCTCCCTTCGGCAAGCAGTACAAGAAGGGTGACTGGATGGTCGGCATTCAGGCTAGCGGCAACAGTTTCATCGACAACGCCACCGCACCCTACGACTGCCACCTTGCAGCCGTCGAGAAGGAGCACGGCTCACTCGTCACCAAGGGTGAGGTCATCGGCTGGATCGAGAAATAAGCTGACTCAGCACACAAAAAAATGATACAATTGGGGACAGACCCCAATTGTATCATTTTTTGTTTGTCACTCTGTTACTGCTTGATAAAGACAGGAGAGCGGCCTACGAACAAGCAGTACGCCTTATTGCCGTCAACTACGAACGGGAATGTGAATCCGTCGGTCAGGTTACCGGTGTACTGCTGGGGATCATAAGTGGGATGCCACGATGCAGCCCAGGGATCGTCATAGTCAAAATCATCGCAGCCATCCTCACGCCACAGGGTACGGAATGTAACCTCGCCGGAACTTGCAATGATGCCGTCCTTGTATGTGTATTTGCAGATGAAACGCTGACACCACGGTTCTACAATAAGATCTATGTTGTCACCATCCATTTTCATTGCAATGCAGACTTTCTCGTCACCTGCCTTATAGGCTTCAAAGCTGAACCATATGCCTTGGATTTCAGATATATCGTTGGGCAGTTGTGCACCTTTTCTGAAATACATAAGCATACCGAATTCCGACTTCAGCATCATAACTGAACCGTTGCGGATCAGGATGACCTCAGCATAGTCAGGGAGTTCATGAGTGTCTTCCTCCCAGTCTGACAATCCTGCGTAGCGGCCCTGTTCCCATACGGCATATTTGGATTGGGCCTTGCTGACAGTACCTCTCAGTATATTACCCTCCAATTCAAATTGGCCCTCTACATGTTTGAGGTTATTTACTATCAGAGTTTGAAGGCTCGGATCCATATATGAGTTCTCAATCTCCAGAACGAATGAGCCGTTCTCCTGGATAACAAGAGTCTCAATTCCCGGACGACCACGGTCGGGCTCATTGACATACCATTCTCCTGCCATAGCTTTCATTGAAACCTCAACGCTGGTGCCGGAAACGTTTTCATCCTTGAGTTCATCTTCATTCTCACAAGCAGCAAGAACGGGAAGAGCAATCAATGCCCACGCTAAATACTTTTTCATATACAATAGGTTTATAATTAGGTCCTTTTATGATGCAAATATAAAAATAATCCAAATAAAGGCCGATAAGCGTCAGGCTTTGCGGCGAACTATCACGATGCTCACCTCATAAAGAAGATAGATGGGGAGCGTGACGATTGTCAGCGTAAAGACATCGGTGGTAGGGGTGATTATTGCAGCGATGATGAGGATCACCACGATGGCGTGACGGCGGTACTTCTTCATGAAGTCGGCGTCTATTATGCCAAGTTTGCTCAGGAACCAGGCCAGGATAGGCAGTTCAAAGAGTATTCCCATAAGCAGGGTCAGAGTCACCAGTAAATCGGTATATGACTCCAGCGTAATCACGTTGGGAATGCTCTCACTCACCTGATACGTACCCAGAAAGCGGAATGCCAGCGGGAATATAATAAGGTAGTCCAGCACGATGCCCACCATAAAGAGAATGTATGACCATACAATGACCTTGGTGGAGCTGCTGCGCTCGTTCTGGTGCAGCGCCGGGCTCACAAACCCGAACAGGGCATACAGCGTGTAAGGAAGAATCACCACCAGGCTCACATAGAACGCCATTTTCATGTGGATCATGAACTGCGCGGTAAGCGTGGTGCTGAACAGGTCCACACTGAAATCCCTCAGAGCCGATGCATCTACGCCCATATAACCCGCCACAGCCGATATCCAGCGGTACAGGATAAAATCCGGGCTGCTAGGTGCCAGTATAAGTCTGAAAAGCGGTTCCTTGAAACAGAACGCCACGATAAACCCCACCACGGCAACGGCAAGGACACGCAGGATCACATCCCGGAGAGCATCCAGATGGTCCCAGAAAGTCATAGGCTTATCGTCAAGGGCAGCCATGACGTAACAGATTTTTACTTGGATTCGGGTTCAGCGTCCTTGGACGGCTCTTTTGCACCGGTTTCATCGGCAGGAGTGTTAATCTCCTTTTCCACCTCCTTCATACCCTCCTTGAAGTTCTTTACGCCCTTGCCCATGCTCTTCATAAGCTCGGGAATACGCTTGGCCCCAAACAGGAGCAATATAGCCAGAACTATAAGGATAATTTCACCGGTTCCAAGACCAAGAAGCAGAGGAGTAAGTTTCATAGCCAAATACCTTTAATTTAGTTTTTGACAAAAGTAATTATTTGTTTTGAAACGGGTTGGAATAGCCGCATAAAATGATTAATATTGCACTTTAAAATATCAGATTATGGAAGAGAAAGATTTCTTTATAACCGGAATTCAGCAGGTGGGCGTAGGTACCACATCAGTATATGATTCATGGAAGTGGTTCATCAACATGTTCGGAGTCGATATCCGTGTCCTTGAGGATGACACTGTTGCAGAGCGCATGCTCCCGTATACGGGCGGACATCCGCGCAAGCGCCATGCGGCCATCGCCGTAAGCCTTCAGGGAGGCGGCGGATTCGAGATATGGCAGTATTCCGAGCGCAAGCCCAAACCGGTAAGTTTCCAGATACAGGTAGGAGACCTGGGCATTTTCTGCGCCAAGGTCAAGTGCCGCAACACCGAAAGCGCCCACAAGTACGCATCGGAGCGCTGGGACAAGGTAAGCCCCATAGTCACTGCTCCCGATGGCTCCAAGACATTCTATATAACCGATCCCGAGGGCAACTGGTTCCAGGCCGTGCAGGATGATTATCTACTGATTGATGAGGGTAAGGAGTTTGGCGGAATGATAGGCTGTATGATAGGCGTGACCGATATGGACAAGGCCCGCACCGTCTATTCCGATATCCTGGGATACAACAAGGTAATCTACAACGAATACGGTCATTTTGATGACCTCAAGCCCCTGGCTGGTGGTGACGGAGAGTTCCGCCGCACACTGCTCAAGTGGTCACAGCCCAACAAGGGCGCATTCTCACCCATATTCCCCACCGGTTACATAGAGCTGGTGCAGTGCCGTGACCGCGAGCCCCGCAAGATATTCGAGGGCCGCTACTGGGGAGACCCCGGATTCATCCAGATATGCTTTGACGTAACAAACATGGATGCCCTGGGCAAGTGGTGCGCCGATCACGGACACCCCTTCACCGTTGACAGCTGCCCCGACGGCAAGCAGTTCAGCATGGGTGACGCATCGGGCCGATTCACATACATCGAGGATCAGGACGGCACTCTGATAGAGTTCGTGGAGACCTACCGCATATCGGTAGCCAAGAAACTGGGCTGGTACATCAACCTGCTCTACCGCAACCGCGAGAAGCCACTCTCCAAGCTGCTGTTCCGCGCCATGAAGATGAACCGCAAGAAGTTTTGAAAAGTAAACAATGGGAAACCTTATTGATATCATCAAGTCCGATGTCCGATACGAGGACTCGCTCAAGGCTTGTATGAACTGCGGCATATGCACGGCCATCTGCCCTGCCGCCGAGTTCTACGACTATGACCCCCGCCGCATATGCGACACCGTACAACGCGGTGATGAGGAGCAGGTAGAGAAGCTGCTACGCTCCGACACCATCTGGTACTGCGGTCAGTGCATGTCGTGCAAGCCCCGTTGCCCCCGTGGCAACATACCCGGAGCGGTAATCAACATACTGCGCAAGGTTTCGCAGGATATGGGCTACTACAAAGAGAGCCACATGGGTCGGCAGCAGGTAGACCTGATGGCCGGCATAGGTGACAACATCCTTAACATAGGTTACTGCGTACATCCCGATGTGGTATTCCCCGAGAAACACCCCGAGCAGGGACCTGTATGGGAGTGGTATATCAAGAACATCAAGGCTGTATCGCCCAAATTCGGAGCCAACTACCACGGTGAGGGAGCCGGTGCGCTGCGCACCATCAACCCTGAGACCATGGAGGAACTCCGCAACATATTCCGCGTAACCGGAGGAATGGATTTCCATGATTCCATAAAAAACGGCCCGCACAATGAATAAGTTCGGATTCGCCATAAAGACTCCGCGTTCCGAGAACATGGACAAGGTATCGCTGGAGCGTTACCACATGCTGCTGGACCGTGAGCCATCGTTCAAGCGCTGTTTCCAGTGCGGATGCTGCAGTGCCACATGCTCGGCACGCCAGTTTACCGAATTCAGCATACGCCGCGTACACACATCGTTCCGTCGCGGAGAGTACGCCGGTCTGGACGAGGAATTAAGGAAGTGCATGCTTTGCGGCAAATGCACCCTGGTTTGCCCACGCGGGGTAAACCTAAGGTCACTCATTATCAATATGCGTCAGATCCTTGACGAGACTAAACAGTAAGCCGCCATGAAGATACATGCATATCCGTATAATGACTTTGTGATACCGTTCCTTATCGGTACGGTACTGCTGTTTGCCATCATCATCTACAAGTACATACGCTGGATCCGCAAGTTCAGCCCGGAGCAGCGTAAGGTGATACGCAGCAACTGGTACTCCTGGAAGATATTCCCAGCTATCTGGGAGATGTTCCGTGAAGGCCTTCTGCACGCCCGCATCCTTAAGAAAAACCTGCTGCTTGGTATCATGCACCAGGCATTTGCCTTAGGCTGGTTCCTACTGATTGTGGTGGGTGCCGTAGAGAGCCGTGACGCCTTCTACACCATGCAGCACGAGCAGTCAATAGAGGCTGTACATGAACTGCAGCAGCAGAACGGCTGGCACATCTATAACACAGGTGAGGACAAGAACCCCGAGTACCTGAACCAGCGCCGCTACCGTGTTGAAACCGAGGACGGCATAGCCCGAATCCATTATCACCGCCCGTTCTACGTAGGCATTTTCTACCGCTACTTTGTACACAAGGCACCGGCATCATTCCGTCAGCACAAGGCCTACTCCGACCTGATGGATGCACTGCTGCTGTACGTATTCCTGGGTCTGACGATGGCCTTCGTCAAGATATTCTGGTCCAAGGTTCTGGGAATGCGCCGCACCACCAAGCATACCATCATAGACCGGTTCTCCAAGTTCTCGCTGTGGATGATATTCCCCATGCGTTTGCTTGCCGAGTCCATCACGGCATGTCTGTACGGCAACGGAGGATTCTTTACCCAGGCTGTGGGCAACCTGTTCGACCCCATGATTGTCCGCGGCATGGAGACATCGGTCTGGATGCTCTACTCGCTCATGCTGGGCGTGTTCTTTGTGACCATGCCGTTCACCCGCTACATGCATATCTTTACCGAGTTGCTCCTTATATACTTCCGCAAGATAGGCGTCCGTGAGGAGACCGCCAAGACCGGCTACACACTGTTTGAACTCAACGCCTGCTCACGTTGCGGCGTGTGCATATCGGGCTGTCCCATAGACAAGGTACTTGAGAACCATGAGATCCAGTCTGTATATCTTATCCGCAGCCTGCGCAATCAGGAGCGCGGCAGCCGTCTCAGGATGATTGCCGACAACTGTCTTATGTGTGACCGATGCACGGTTGATTGCCCGGTAGGCATAGACCTGAGCGCCCTGCGCCGCCAGACACGCGCCAAGGGAGCAATCGATACCACCGGCAATTACGTATATCTGGACAAGAAACAGACTCCGTTCAACGCCATAGGCCGTGTAGCTTACTTTGGAGGATGTATGTCACATCTTACTCCCGGTATAACCGAGTCCATGGAGCGCATATTCACCGCTGCCGACCAGAAATACTGGTACATGGACAAGCTGGCCACCATCTGCTGCGGCAGGCCCTTGCAGCAGCAGGGATTCACCGCCCAGGCTGCCGAATTGCGCCGCAAGAACACAGACCTGATAGAGAAATCGGGGGCCACCATGCTGGTAACATCCTGCCCCATCTGCTATCAGTCATTCAAGAAGGAGTACAATCTGAACATACCGGTGGTTCACCACACCGAGTACATAGACATGCTGATTAAGCAGGGACGCCTCAAGGTACGTCACGATGACCGCAAAGTATCATATCATGACCCGTGTGAGCTGGGCCGCGGCTGCGGAATCTATGATGAGCCGCGCAATGTGCTCAGCGCCGTGACCAACCTGCAGAAAACCCGCTATCAGCGTGAAAAGAGCGTATGCTGCGGATTCAATCTGGGTGATACTAAACTCAGCATTGAGCAGCAGACCAAAATAAGGAACGCATCACTTGAGAATCTTACCAGCAAGCCGGTCGATGCCATAGCAACCGCCTGCCCCATGTGTAAGAAAGCGTTCCAGCATGCCACTAACGACTATCCGGTAAGGGATATAGCCGAGATCGTGGCAGAGAACCTTATAAACTGACAAGATTATGAACCGTTTTTGGAACGAATATCAGAAAGCCATAGCTGATGACCACTACTTCTATGAGCGCAGCTGCATCCGTCAGACCTTTTTCCCGGGCTCTGAGACCGCATTCCTGCGTATGCTCCGTGAAGAGCTGAACAAGGATATCTTTGATGATTTCCGTCAGCACACCTGCACCGGCATAGGATACCATACCGATGTGGTACCACTGGAGACCACGATGACAGTGGTGGCCCGTCTCTTCTCACTCATGACAGAGCACGGCTATGAGAACTACGTACCGTCATGCGTAACATCATTCGGTGTATTCACCGAGATGTGCCATATGTGGCAGGAGCATCCCGAGCTCTTGGAGAAGACCCGTGAGAACCTCTACAAGGCCTGCAAGCGTGAGTTCAACATACCCAAGAACATAGCCCACCCGTCGGACGTGATCTATCATTTCCGCAATGAGTTGGCCCAGAAGATGAAATACCGTCTGGTAAACCGCTTTACCGGCCGTCCCCTTAAGGTTGTGGAGCACATAGGCTGCCACTACGCCAAGATATTCCCCGATAAGGGTGTGGGTAAGGCTGAATTCCCCTACGTTCTTGCCGGTATGATCGAGGCCTGGGGCGGAGAGGTTGTTGATTATCCCGAGCGCCGTCACTGCTGCGGATTCGGATTCCGCCAGTACCTGGTTCAGGAGAACCGCGGCTACTCAGTATCCAACACCAAGAAGAAGCTTGAGTCCATGGAGCCGTATGAGCCCGATTTCATTGTCTCCAACTGTCCCGGATGCTCCATGTTCCTGGACCGCTGGCAGTACACCATAGCCGAGATGGAGCACAAGACCTATGACCGTGAAGGCTACGGCATACCCGTACTCACATATGAGGAGATGGCCGGCCTGCTGCTGGGTTATGACCCGTGGGAACTGGGCCTGCAGATACATCAGGTACAGGCCGAGCGCCTACTTGACAAGATAGGCATACCGTATGACCCCAAGGCCAAGTACAGAGCAGCCGACGGCAAGATACTGCGTGCCCCGGAGAAACCCGAGAACCTTTTAGTCTAAGTTTGATTATGAAAAAAGTCGCTATAATAGGAGCCGGCCCCGCCGGTATAGAGGCCGCATCAGTACTGGCCAAAAACGGTATTGAGGTAACCCTTTTTGAAAAGTCCGAGACTCCGCTCAAGAACATCCAGGACAAGGCATTCCTGTTCCCCAACTTCCAGGCAGCACAGGAGATAGCCGATGATCTGAGCGGCAAACTCCTGGCCGACGGCATCACTACCGTGTTCGGCGTAGAGATAATAGACCTCAAATGGCAGGGAACCGAGTGGAAACTCATTGACAGCAAGGAGCAGACATACGTGACCGATGCCGTACTCATTGCCACCGGTTATCAGGTATTCGATGCCCACCGCAAAGAGGAACTTGGTTACGGCATATACAAGGGCGTAATCACATCGCTCGATATGGAGCAGATGATCAAACACGGCAAGATACTCAACGCCAACGGCGATGAGCCCAAGCGTATAACATTCCTGCAGTGCGTAGGCTCCCGTGACGAGAAGAGCGGCAACCACTACTGCTCCAAGATATGCTGCGTAACTGCCGTAAAACAGGCCATCGAGGTCCGCAAGCAGCTGCCCAAATGTGAGGCATCGGTATTCTACATGGACCTACGTATGTGGGGGCAGGGATTCGAGGAGATGTACCGCACCGCCCAGGAAAAGTACGGCGTAAGTTTTGTACGCGGCCGAATATCGGAGGCTGCCGCCACGTTCGATGGCCGTGTCCAGCTTAAGAGTGAGGACACCCTGATGGGCCTGCCCCTTAAGATGACCACTGACCTTCTGGTTCTCATGGTAGGCATGGAGGCATCATGCGGCACCAAGGCCCTGGGTAAGTCATGCGGCATAAGCGGTGATTACGGATTCATCAAGTCCGTCAACCCCCACCTCTATGACAACGAGACCGGCAAGCCCGGCCTGTTTGTAGCAGGTACCTGCAAGCGCCCCATGAGCATATCGGACTCCATTAACGATGCCCGATCGGCGGCGCTTGCCATTAAAGATTATCTGGAAACGATATGATAAAAAAAAGAAATCGGTCGGAAACAAATCCGACCGATTTCTTTTTATAGTGTTTCTTATTACTTAAGAACTTTGAAGGTTATTCCTTGTGAATTGACGATATAGGTGCCTGCAGGCAATTCCTCAATGCTGAATGAAGCAGTGCCGTTCCTGTCGGCCTTGCCGGTGTTCAGCAGGCGTCCGTCGGCCGAATATACATTCACCGGCAAATCCTGAGCAAGACCGGTTACGGTTATAGTATAACTGTCTATCAGGAACCGGATATCGCTTTGTTCAACCTCCTGAACCTCTGTGGGAGGATTACCCGGATTCTCGCTTGTGGTAAAGGTAAACTTGGCCAGGTTTCTGATCGGATAGCTCACCACGTAATCCTTTCCGTCGACAATAGCGCTGAACACCACATCGTTTTCGGTAAAGGTTATTACCGGCTTGTACTTGAAAGCCAATTCGGCTACGGTACCGTCTTTAAGGTGGGCCACCATTACGTTTTGGGAACGCATGACTGCCGGAGCAGACAGTAGCAAAGTCACCAGAACAGCAAGAAACCTCCTCATAAGTAATTAATTATTTAAAATCAACCTGAGCCCAGGGGATCCACTTCTGAACCTCTTTGTCAGCCAAGGTCTCGTCAACAAACTGGATGATGGTGTTGGCATCCTCCTTGCCAAGCAGGAATTTGTCAATGAAGGCCTCAACCTCGGGATACTGGCTCTTGGGGAGCTGGCAGTGACCATGCTTGCCCTGAACTGAGAATCCCATACGGTCCTCAATGCCGAACTTCTTCCAAACCTCACGGGCAGCTACGCATGATACGTAACCTGCCTCATCAGCCAGCCACTCATAGTCTGTGTTACCCAGAACCAGCAGGGCACGCGGGCAAACCAGAGCGCAGAGCTCATGATGGTCATACGGAAGCTTTGATACGTTGGCATCCTTCCAATCCCACATTGACTCCTTGAACCAGTGGGGATCAGTGTTGCCCAAAGTCTCTACATGACCCAGAGTCTCGGATACACGCCATGCAGCAGCACCGCCGCCACCGGGCTCCTGAGCGATTGTCAGAGCAATACGCTCATCGAATGCGCCTGACCAGAGAGCCATCTTACCTGCATATGAGCAACCGGTTACGCCGATGTGCTTCATATCAATCTTGCTGGCGGCACCTACAATCTCCAGACCGTCAATGATGCGGCTTACGCCCCAGGGCCACATTGCGTATGCACCGTTCTCAACAAGCTCGGGATAGATCTTGTTGATAGGCTCGCTGCCACGCTTCTGCTGGTGAGCCATTACCTGACCCATGTTGAAGTTCATTGTGGCTATGTTGCGGTCCGAGAAGAAATTACGCGGCAGGCTGATACCTGACATACCTATCATGAGGGGGAACGGACCGTCACCCTCGGGATATGTGATCTTAGATGTAATGGTCAGAGTCTCGCCGTTGCGGTGAACAATAACGGTAAGGGTATTATCCTCAAGCTTAGCCTCGATATCCTTCTTGTCAACCATAGGCTTCTCACCTACCTCATAGTGATAGAGCTCGCGGATAATCTCGGCACGACGCTTCTCCCAGTCCTTGAATTTCTTGACCTGCTTCTTGCTGTTTGAGAACTCAAACGGATTGGTAAGTGTCTCTGATACAGTAGCCTCTTCAACTGACGGGAATGCGGGTGCGGGATATTTGGAACCAGCCCACTCCTGATCATACACCAAAGGAATTGATTTCTGTGCCATTGCCGGAACTACTGCCAGAACGGCTGCGGCAACCAAAATTGACTTAATTCTCTTCATATTAAAAGTATTTAGGTTAAATAATCGCTAATTGGAAAAAGTTTCCAAATATAGTCATTTTTTATTCTTATTTCAGAAACCCAGGCGGATTTTAACCGGGAGATGGTCCGAATAACCTCCCTGATAGCGCCGCCCGTTATATGTGCGCAGCGGCTTTACCCCGCCGTAGTTGTCATCATCCGTCAGAAGGAAATCAGGATTCATATACTCCACTCCCAGCAATTCAGTACATCCCAACCCGTTTGTAAATGATCCTGACAGAATGAACTGGTCATACTTATCCCACTCTCCTTCATACTTGTAACTGCCATCTTCAAGGTAATCCGTAACGGTAACCAACTCGCTGTCCCGTGCATCGGCTCCGGTCCTGAACGGTCGGGCACGGAGGGTTTCACGCACCGCATGGTCATCGGGCCCCTCATTGAGATCACCCATTATAATTATATAAGGTTTGCGGCGGACGTTAAAAACGCTGTCGGCCGATGCCCGCAACCTGCGTGCCGCACTCATGCGCAGCGGCTCGGTCTGCTCCTCTCCGTTAAGGCGGCTGGGCCAGTGGCACACATACACATCTATGGTATCATGGTTCTCCAACACACCCGTAACATGCAGGATATCACGGGTTGCACCCCCTCCGTAGCGTCTAAGGTCCACTCTGAGTGACTCCTGCCCTATAAGCCTGAAATAACTGCGACGATACAGGAGCGCCACGTCTATGCCGCGGCGGTCGGGCGAATCGGTTATCACAAAACGGTATCCGGCCTCACGCAGTGCGGCGCGTGCCGTAAGGTCATTCAGCACTGTTTTGTTCTCAATCTCCGCCAGTCCCACCAATGCAGGAGCCTGGTCTTCATCGGCCGCTACTATCACCTTGGATACCGCATCCAGTTTATCCCAATAGCGGGAACGGTTCCAGTGATAATCCCCCTGGGGCGTATATGCGTCATCATCCTTGAGGGGGTCATCCTCAGGGTCAAACAGATTCTCCGTATTAAGAAACATTACCGTCATGCTCTGCTGTGAGCACAACTCAAAAGGAATTAGGATGCAAACAATCAGGAAAAGGAAAAAACGTTTCATTTATGGTTTTATTGATATTGGAAACAGCCCGCATCTGCCCCTGTGGCAGGTCTCGGAACTCCCGCCAGGTCAACCGGCCAGTCCGCCCCGAGATGGTCGGCAATGCCACGTGCAGGCGACAGCGAATCCAGCGCAAACACTGAGCGGTATCCGTGCATGGTGCGGTCACGGAAATTGTATGGTCCGAATATATCCCCCTCGCGGTCCTCAAAAACCACGCCGGTGTATCGGGTATCGGTGGTATCCCTTACCATCAGCAGCGAATGGCTTATGCTGTAAGGAGCCTTGTCCCTGACCGAATCAGCCAGCAGGGTGACAAACTCCTGCTCATGACGGCCGGTAATTATGCAATTGCTGAACGATGCCTCCCGGAGCGGCACATAACCATCACCACTCCTGTCGGTAATAAGCACTGCCTGAGCCCCTATACTCCACATGGAGAATCCGGCAATAGTGCAGAAAGTAAACCGTGACCATCCGCCCGTAATGTCCACACAAGTTACGCCCGCATTGGTAATCTGAGAGTTAGCCACCTCTATGCGGCAGTCTGTAGCCTGTATGCCGTTACCGTCTACATTATGGATTATGCTGGAAATCACACTCAGTTTCAACAGGTCAGAACCGGCGCTGTCGGCTATTACGCCCCACTGCCCGCCGTGAATGTCACACCACTCCAGACGATTGCCGTAACTGCCGCCGCGCAGTCTTATTCCGCCCCACTGTCCGGCCAGGTCATCGTACTTCAGATCCTGCAGCATATAGTCCAGACGGTCGCCGCGCATCATAATGACACTGTCCACGGTTCCCTTGGCCACCAGCCGGCCCGCCACGTCAAGCACCGCATCTTTATGGAAATAGAGTCTGGTTCCGGGAGCAAGCGTCAGGGTTGCGCCTTCTGCCACATAGAGACTGTCAAAGATCAGGTAAGGCAACGCAGAATCCAAAAGCGTATCGGCCTCTATCCGTTTACCCCGCAGCCTTACTGCATTCATGCCATAGGCCTTCAGATGCACGTTCTGTACAGCCCCGCTCTCCAGCACAAACCTTATTGAATCAAGTGCCTGCATTATATCCGGCTGTCCGGTCTGCTCCATATTTACCGATACGAAACAGAACAGGCTGTCATGAGCCGGAATCTCCAAACCGGTAATGACCGCCCCGCCCTCACCGTCCAGATTCATACGGAACGGGCTGGATGTACCTGCACCCATCAGTGCGTCAAACCTGATACCCATATCATTCTGATTGTAAATCATGAATTGGGCCGATGCCGACGCCACACCTGCAAAAACGGTGTCAAAGCACACCGTATCTGCACTGAATTCCAGCACGTAATCCTTATCGGCACTGAATTTCCAGTCATCCGTGCATGACCACACAGCCAGCATCGGGAGCAGCAGATTCATCAACCGGAATCGTTTCATATAGCGTTCATCATCGTTTTGGTACGCTAAGATAAAACGTAAATCGCAAATAAAAAGTATCTTTGCCGCCCGAAATGAAAAGCAGATTCATCAAATTCCTCAAGGACTGGATGCTGGTGATAGGAATGATCTCCGGTGCGAGCGCCTATCTCATATACGCACAGATTCCCTCCATACATACCGCCGGACCTGTTCTGGAGGCCATATGCCGCCGCACTCAGCCCATACTGCTTTTCCTTATGCTGTTCATCAGTTTCAGCCGCATAGAGCCCCGTCAGCTCAAATTCAAACGCTGGCATATACGCAACCTGGCATTACAGGTCTCCGTCTTCCTGATTCTCTGCTTCACGGTAATATGGGCCATGCACAGCAATACCGCTGCTGCCGTATGGATACTCCGTCACCGTGTTCTCTTTGAAACAGGCATGCTCTGCATGATATGCCCCACCGCCACGGCATGCGCAGTGGTTACCGGCAAACTGGGTGGTGATATGGCACAGGTGGTCATGTACACCATAATCATCAATCTGGCAGTATCGGTTGTGGTACCGCTCACCGTACCGCTGCTCTATCCGCAGGCCGGAATAACGTTCATAGCCGCATTCAGCCGCATATTGGCCAAGGTATTTCCGCTGCTCATCCTGCCCTGCCTGGCAGCATGGACGGTACGCTGGCTCATGCCCAGGTTCCATAATTGGTTGGCATCCATGATAAACCTGAGTTTCTATCTGTGGAGCGTAGCCCTGACACTGGCCATACTTATGAGCACACGCGCCATCATACACAGCCGCTGCAACATGCTCACCCTTATCGGCATAGCTCTTGTCTCCCTGCTCTGCTGCATATTCCAGTTCGCCGTAGGGCGGCGCACAGGACGCAGGGAGGGCAGCCGCATAGAGGCCAGCCAGGCATTCGGACAGAAAAACACCGTATTCGGAATCTGGATGGGCTACACCTTCTGGAATCCGCTGGTATCGGTAGCAGGCGGCTTCTACACCATCTGGCACAACATCCACAACACAAGGCAGTTGTATAAAGCCAAGAAATAACTACTTTTGCAGTGATGCAATTCACGGATAAGGTAAAGGAGTTCATCAGCAGCAACGCGCTACTGAAGGAAGGTGCACACGTAATCGTGGGCCTAAGCGGAGGTGCCGACAGTACCGCTCTGCTCATGGTATTGCTCCGCCTTGGTTACCGCTGCACGGCTGTCCACTGCAACTTCCACCTGCGCGGTGCCGAGAGCGACCGTGACCAGCAGTTCGCAACCGACCTGTGCAAAAAACTTGGAGTGAAACTTGAAGTCTGCAGTTACGACACCAAGGCATACGCAGCAGAGCACGGAATATCCATAGAGATGGCCGCCCGTGAACTCCGTTACGCCGACTTTGAACGGATCATGAATGAAGCCGGAGCCGATGCCATATGCATAGCCCACCACCGTGACGACTCCGTAGAGACCGTCCTGCTCAACCTGATCCGCGGTACCGGAATCAAAGGCCTTACCGGCATCAAACCCCGTAACGGCCACATCATCCGTCCGCTGCTGTGCGTATCACGTCAGGAAATTGAGGATTGGCTCCATAAAGAAGGCCAGCCCTACATCACCGACAGCACCAACCTTGAGACCGACTACACACGCAACAAGATCCGTCTGCAACTGCTGCCCCTGATGCGCGCCATCAACCCCGATGCCGACAACGCCATCACCTTGACTGCCGCCCACCTGCAGGAATCATACGCCATCTACCGTAACGCAGTTGACAATGCCCTGGACACCATAGTCACAAAGGCCGATGACGGATTCACAATTGACATCCCGCAACTGCTCAGGCAGCCCTCCGTCAGCGCAGTCCTGTTTGAGATACTCTCACC
The DNA here is from genome assembly GCA_902782245.1 of uncultured Bacteroidales bacterium. Classification (GTDB taxonomy): domain Bacteria; phylum Bacteroidota; class Bacteroidia; order Bacteroidales; family Bacteroidaceae; genus Colenecus. Next base: position 19,097 of record CACZMI010000019.1, read on the forward strand.
GTTAGGTTTCAATAGCGCCCAGATTAATGACGTGGCAGTATCGGCCCATGCTCAGCCCGGACTCAGATTCCGCTCAGCCACTCATGAAATCATCAAAGGACGCAATGAGTTCTGTGTCCGTAAGCTTTCATCAGACCGGTTTGAGCCAATTGTAATGGATATTCAGCCCGGCAACTCGGTTATTCTGCCCGATGGCCGCACCTTAAGCATCAGCACAGCTCCTGCCGGAACGCCCATATCCAAAAATCCTGACATTGCCACATTTGACGCATCCCTGCTCATGGGAGGCAGTCTTACCATACGCCCCTGGGCCGCCGGTGACTCATTCATTCCCTTCGGCATGAAAGGACGCAAACTTGTAAGTGATTTTCTTACCGACATCAAAACAAGCCCCGCAGAGCGCAGAAACCGCCTCGTAGTATCTTTTAACAAAGATATCATCTGGGTATTGGGGTACCGCACCGACAACCGCTACCGCGTTACTAAACAGACCGCTACCCAGCTCATCCTGAGCCTCATTTAAGCCAAATAGACACAATTTTTCAACAATTCGTAATATTAATCTAAATAAATATTACGTTATAATTATTAATTGTTAACTTTGCGCCACAATAGTACTTAAAAAGGGCCAATAAATGGACTATAATTCGACATACAACAATTTTAATCAACCTAATTTTCCACAAATCATTTTATTTATGAAACAGAAACTGTTTGGAGCAGCCTCATTGGTTGCGTTCATTCTGTTTGGAGCATCATGCTCTAACCAGGAACAGTCAGAGTTCAATCTGGACTCTGTTAAGCAGCAGGTTACAATCTCTGCTACAGTGACTTACAGCACAGGCGTTGATGTAAACGCCACAAGCTATTCTATCGTAAACTCAAAGCCTGCTGCAGGTCGTAGGGTATTCATCGAGGTTCCCTACGCTCAGTATTCAGCAGCCGCTGCTGCAGGCAACAAGATTTTTGAGACAGTAACCGATGAGAACGGTAAGTTCTCAATCACCATCCCCACCAAGAGTACCGGTATCACAGGTACAATCCGTATGGAGGAGTTCACCGATGTTTACCGCACCTATGAGAAGATGGACGCCGACGGCAAGCCCGTATTCAAATCAGAACTCCGCAACTACGATTTTACTTACAATTTCGCACCAAACGCTCTTAAGCCCGGCGGTCTCCAGTTCCCCGAGGAACTTGTTTACAACAGCAAAAAGATTGACGTAGACCAGTTCTCAAACAACGTGACAATGACCGGTAAGGTTAACCTGGCTTATGAAACAGGTTTCCGCAAGGGTGACTTCAAGGCCGCCAGCAAGGCTACCGTCGAGTTTACCGTTGTTTACGACTACGGCACACCCGCCGCTCTTGAGCTCAAGTTCGGTACCACAACCGACGCTCAGGGTAACTACTCAATCTCACTGCCCGTCAAGTCTCTGGCCGACGGTTTCCATATCACAGGCCTCAAGGTTCTGGGTATTGGCGACAGCCAGTTCACTCACTATGACACAGACTCAACAACAGTTAAGGTTTACGGCGCATACGAGCTGATGAACTTTGGTAACACTGCAGGTGTAGGCGGTCTCAACTTTGCCAACATTATTGAGGGTGTAACCTACAACCTGGGTTCACAGAACCTTCTGTTCACACCTTACTACAATGCAGGTGTAACCGATGCCGCTAACGCCAAGCCCGATAACTGGGATGACAATCTGATTGGTTGGGCAGCCGGTATGACAGGTTTCGATGAGTCATACTCCAAGACCGCCACTCTGACCGGTAAGGTTTACATGCCTTATCTGGTATCATTCGGCGAGGCCGCATACCGCAACGAGCCTCAGACCATCGTACTGACCGGTCCCGCCCCCTATGACAACGGTCTCACAGTCATCACCGATGCTCAGGGTAACTTCAGCGTTGATATTCCCGTACAGGATGACAATGCCATCAACTTTGCAGTTGAGCTGGCCGAGGATGTTCAGCCCTTTGAGTTCATTGACTCCAAGTCAAAGAAGATAGTTCTCCGCGAGGGTGCTTATGACAACAACACCCAGATAAAGGCCGAAGGTGCCCAGTGGTACGAGCTTGGTGATTTCTACTTCCACTACACTCCCGATGGCCTTGAGCAGCCCGCAGAATGGAACAACGACCTGATTGGTTGGTACAAGAGCGCTGATTTTAACGTGCCCGTACAGGTAAAGGGTAACATACTGTTTGCAGTAGAGACCTCATACGGTACAGGTGAGTATGTAGCACAGACACGCATCGTTGAGGTTTATGATGCCACCAATGACCGCACATTCGCCATCAAGACAAAGGCCAACGGTGCTTATGACTTCATGATTCCTCTCAAGGATGAGAATGATCAGCCCAACATTTCAATCACATCCGCTACCTATGCAACCAATGAGTTCGTTCACTACCCCAAGTACAACGAAGATGCAACCAAACTCATCTCGGGTACATACTCCATCTACAAGACTGTTTATGAAAGCAAGGATGACAAGGAGGCATGGAACAACCTTGGTACTCAGTACATGTACATTGATGACACTGACCTTGACCACGCTGTTTCAACCTACAATGACGATCTTGCAGGCTGGTACGTTCTGGCCGATGGAAATGATGTAGTTTACAAGAACACCGCCAAGGCAACCGGTAAGGCTCTCAAGGCCGAGGAGACCGGCTTCCTGACAGGTGAATTCAAGGCTGCAAAGGGCCTGCTCGTAAAACTCACCATCAACCTTTCTGATGATGTTTCCGTACTGACCAACAACTCAGGCGTATTCTCATTCAATGTTCCTATCAAGAACGTAGGCGATGAGGCCGATGTTGACGTATCGGCTACCGCTATTGATGTTGAGGACTTCAAGCATTATAAGGATGCATCCGGCAAGACTCAGATCCTTGAAGGAACATATACCGGTACAAGCGTAGTTGAGACCGGCGCCGCATGGAACGACCTTGGCACCGTTTACTACGAGTTCTCTCCCGCCACCGGCTTTGCCATGTGGAACAATTACGCCCAGTATATAGCAGGTTGGGCCTACAAGAAGGGATACAATGTAAAGAAGGCTGTTACCGGTTCTGCCATGCTGTCAGTTGAGGACGGTTTCCGTGTAGGTCATTATGAGGCCGCCAAGAACCTTCCCGTCAAGATTACAGCCGGTGGCATTACCTATGTAGCCCCCACTGACAACGAGGGTAACTGGAGTATTGACGTTCTGCAGCAGTTTGCTGATGACGAGTATTCTGTAACATGGAACACAGCCAGCTTTGATATTGAAGACCTGGGTCTGACATTCACACACTATCGTAACCCCGGATCAGAGGCCACAATGGATCTTGAGGGTGAATATGACTACAATGGCGATGTCAATCCTTCAAGCAACTGGTATGAGAAGGGAACCCGTTACTACATCTTCGATCCGGACGGCTCACCCAAGAACTGGGAGACTGACCTTTACGGCTGGGCCGTTTGGGGCGCAGATGAGAAGACCACTCTTACCATTGAGGGTAACATCAAGAAGGCCGCCGAGGTATTCAAGGCTGGTACCGCTCAGGAGACATGGGTTAACGCAGCCAACGCTCTTGCTGACGTAACAGTCGGTTCAAACACATTCAAGGTTGTAACCAACGGAAGTGGTAAGTTCACCGTACAGATCAAGGTTAAGGAACAGCCCGATAACGTTACTGTTACCGTTTCGCCCGACGACATCAAGGAGACCGCCTTCCAGCACTGGACTGACCAGTCTGATAACGGCACAAAGAAGGCTGTCCCCGGCACATTCAAGTCTGCAGACAATGTATCTTCAACAGTAGTATCCAAGTCTGGTTCTACAACAAGATATCCGCTTGAGCACTCTGCCAAGATGACCTTTAAGCCGGATGATGGTTCACTGACCGGTTGGGGTTCATACGACTGGAGTGGTAAGTATGACGATGAGGAATAATCTGTCATTCTAACTCAAATATCTAAAAACGATTAGTTATGACAATTAAGAAAATAACATCTCTTCTGATTCTGTCAGTGCTCCCTCTGGGAGTCCTGACAGCTCAGGAAGACAAAGATTACCTGCCCAAGGCTGGTGATCTGGCAATAGGAATTGACATGCAGCCCGTTTACAGTTTCTTTGGCAATCTTGCCAATGGTGACGTCGGTAACGGTCTGGGTCAGTTCGGCGGTGAGGATCCTTTCGGTATCACAGGCATATCCATCATGGGTAAATATATGCTTGACAAGACCACTGCACTGCGTGTCAATGTAGGTATCAACAAGGATGTTACCAAGACTTACTCATACAGTAGGGATGATGCGCCAATACTATCCCAATCAAACCCTCTTTCCGAAGCCAAGGTTCAGGACCTCAATAAGTTCAACAGAGCAGGTTACTCTCTGGCAGCAGGTATTGAGTTCCGCCAAGGTAAGAATCGCATCCAGGGTTACTTTGGTGGTGATGTAGTATTCGGCATTGAGAAGGAGCGTTACCAATTCAGTTACGGAAACGCTTTGACTGATGCCAACCAGATTCCTACTCGTACAGCATACAACAACGTTCCCGGCGGTTTCCCCAGCGCTCCCAAAATCGCAAACGTAGGATACTGGACCAGGACATATGCTACTGAGTCATACGCATGCACCGTACTGGCTGGTGTTGCCGGCAGGCTTGGTGTTGAGTATTTCATAGTACCTCAGCTCTCATTCGGCGGTGAGGTTTCACTTCTGATAGCAGAGAGATTTGAGAAGGGTTCATACACCAAGTCAGAGGGTTACAACCCCACAACTGCACAGGTTGAGACTCATACTGAACTCATGCGTCCCGCTTCAAGCCAGTTCCATATCGGAACCGAGAATCTGGGCGGCAAGCTGTTCATGATGTTCTACTTCTGATAACAACCTTTATCCTGATAAAAGCAGGCTGTCCCAAATTTGGACAGCCTGCTTTGTTTATGTATCTTTGCGTTCCGATGACAAAAAACACTGACAACACGGTTCCAAAACTGATGCTACAGAAGCGGTTCCTCATTCAGACCGTCGCATTTGTGGCTCTCTTTTCCATGCTTTTCATGACACTGTACCAGCCGTTCTCAAATACCACCTGGTTCGGGTTCGGTTCATGGAAACAAGCCGGAGTCACCGTGCTGTTCTACTTGGTTGCAGTCCCCACCCTTATCATGAGCAAGTTGCTGCTGTCAGGTCTGAGTACGGTCCACAGCATCACCGTAAAACGTTTCCTTTTGTGGCACATCCTGGAGTTTCTGGTAATTGCCATAGAGTATTATCTGTTTACGGTATGTTTCAAGTTAGGTCTTTCACGGGAGTTACCCCAACTGCTCATACGCATACCGTCATGTGTTGCACTGATTCTGGCCATCCCCTACACCATCGTATGGTTCTACGCCCAGTACAAGGCCAAGAAAGAGGAGTTGGAACTCTTCAAGGTCACTCATAAGCGGGAGACCATGGAGTCTGCTCACCGTCTCATACAGTTCCGTGACAGCCAGGGCAAGCACAAGATGTCACTAAGCGAGGACTCCATATTCTACATAGAGTCACAGGACAACTACGTTCAGATATTCTATGACCTGGAGGGCAAACTGTCCAGTTATCTGCTGCGCTGCAGCACCCAGAAGATTGAGGAGGACCTTGAAGGCACGGGTATAGTGCGTTGCCGCCGATCATTTCTGGTCAACACCGCCAAGATAGCCCGATACGGAAAGGAGCACGGTCACCTTACCGTCACGCTTGACCATCCGTCGGGCAAGACCATCACGGTTACCCCTGCTTATTACCGCGCCGTACTGACACGGCTTTCTTAAGAATTTTTCTTACTTTTTGAATCTTTGAAGAACACTGCGAACAGCAGTGTGACCACCACCATATATCCGGCGAATATAAACCACGCCCGGCTCCAGTCAGCGACTGCCGCCCTGAACACATAACGGTCCATAACCGCACCGGCACCCATCAGACCTATCGTGGCACCCACACCGTTTGACATCATCATGAACAGTCCCTGGGCACTTGCCCTTATGCTCCTGTCCACATTCTGCTCCACGAAGAGCGATCCGGCTATATTGTAGAAATCAAACGCTATTCCGTACAGGATACAGCTCAGCACAAAAAGCAGCACCCCGGGCATATCCGGAGTGCCCACCCCGAACAGTCCGAACCTGAGCACCCAGGCCGTCATAGACATAAGCATAACCTTCTTTATTCCAAACCTTTTCATAAAGAACGGAACCAGCAGGAAACAGAGTGTCTCGGATATCTGCGACAATGACAACAGGGCGTTGGAATTCTTTACCGCGAACGTATCGGCATAAACCGGGTTTGAAGAGAATGAACCCAGGAACGTGTTGGCATAGCCGTTGGTAATCTGAAGTGCCGTACCCATCAGTATGCAGAAGCCAAAGAACACGGCCATTTGCCTTACTCTGAACAGACTGAAGGCATTCAATCCAAGCGCCTCCCTCAGACTCCGGCCGGCACCTGCATCTGCTGTAGGACAAGACGGCAGAGTTAGTGCATACAGACTCAGTGCCAGTGACAGGAATCCCGACAGTATAAGTTGTGTATAGGAATTCTGCATACTTATGCCATCTATTGAAATAAAGTTTACAGCCAGCATACTGCAGATAAAGCCCACCGTTCCAAACAGACGGATTGGAGGATAATCCTTTACCGGATCTCCTCCGGCCTGACCGATAATGCTGTAACAGACCGAATTCGTAAGTGCTACGGTTGGCATAAAGAAAACTATGCTCATGGCATACAGACCAAACAGCGGCGCAAATTCAGGCTGTCCTGCAGCGGAACAGTAAAAGCCGGCCGACAGCATGAATCCGCCTGCCAGCAGATGACAGACAGAAAGAGTTTTCTGAGCCTGAATGAAACGGTCTGCAACTATACCCACAAGCGCAGGCATAAACAGTGACACTATGCCGTTGGCGGCAAAAAACCACTTGATCTGACTGCCAAGACCCGCCTGAGCCAGGTATCGGCCAATCGAAATAAGATAGGCACCCCACACCGCATACTGCATAAAAACCAGCACAACCAGCCGGATTTTCAGCCCAAATCCATTCAAAATGTCACTTTTACGCATCTATAAGCCATTATTTGGCCGCGAAGTTAGCATTTAATAACAAATTTGTTATAAATTTGCAAGTCAAAATCGCGTACGCACGCATATAATGAGAGGCAAAAGGGCAAAAACTCTACTTGTAATTCTATCGCTGGTTGTGGCAATCCTGAGCACCATGACACGCCCTGCATATGCACAGAGCCGTTCCATGGGTTCAAACCTGCTTAAGGTGGGTGACTCCACGGTAAAGCGCATCATGCCGGTACCTGAATCAGACAGCACATATGCCGATGCCGATTACACCGAGGTTCACTTCAGGCAGAACAAAGCAGACCTGGATCTTGATTACATGGACAACGGCAAATCCCTGGAACATCTGCACAGGGTATTCGACTCGTTGGGCATAGAGAACGTTGCAGCCGTTGAGATTATCGCCCAGTCATCACCTGACGGTGGCCTGGCACGTAACGAGTGGTTGACCGAACACCGTTCGCAGGTTATCCTGGAATACATGAACCTGCACTTTCCCGAACTCAAGGACAGGATATCGCTCAACACAGTGACCGAGTCTTGGGAGAACCTCTCCATGTATGTTGCACAGGACCCCAACCTGACAGAGAAGAACAGAACCAAGATTCTGGATATCATTGACTCCCCCACCATGAGTGTGGCCACCAAGAAGTCCAGACTCAAGAACAATCTGGGCAGTCAGTCAAAACTGGGTAACCTCTACTCATACCTGCTCAAGTACTACTATCCCGTCATCAGAAATACAGGTATATATGTCCTCCATACCGTTGAGCCCGTTACGGCCTTCAACATGCCGCCATTGGTTCCATACGTAGAGGAGACCAGCCCGGTATTGCCCGACACCATCGGCCCCGCACCGGCACAGTCTGAGCCTCATGTGTTTGAGGAGCCCGATTCAACTCCGCCTGAGCGCAAACGTCCGGTACTTGCAGTAAAGACCAATCTGCCCTACTACGGATTCTTCAGGAAAGACTTGGGATGGGCGCCTATCTACAACGTCGAAGCCGAATGGTATCCCACCGAGAACGGCCGATGGACACTGCTGGGAGAGTATGAATTCCCATGGCATATGGCCAAGGATAATCACGAGTGCTTTGAGATACTCAATCTTCAGTTGGAAGCCCGCAGATATTTCAAGAAAGCATCCAACCACTCCGGACACTACCTTTCAGCATACGCAGGTGTAAACCTGTTTGATATCTGTTTTGACGGATATTCCGGTCACGGATTCCAGGGCGAAGGCTTTGGAGGCGGTCTGGGTTACGGTTATGTACTGCCGCTCGGCAAAAAGCCGGACACCAGATGGAAACTGGAATTCTTTATCAAGGGCGGTGTATACGTAACATTGTATGATCCGTATGATGCAGGTAACCCGTTCCAGGGTAAATACTACTACGAATGGTATGATGCCCCCAACCTTTTCATCAGACGTAACATGATTTTCCGCTGGTTAGGTCCTACCGGTGCAGGTATCACACTCAGTTATGATCTGATCCGAAAGAAAGTCAAGAACAAGTAAATCATTCCATATTTCATTAACCCTCCCACTTATATGAAAAAGAACTGTTTGCTTCTGGCCGCATTGTCTTTGTCCCTGTCTGTTATGGCTCAGAAAGAAGAAATCATCAAGACAGGATGGAATTTCGGACCGCTTCCGGTAGTAGGTTTTGACTCGGACCTGGGTTTTCAGTACGGACTGTGCTGTGACATTTTCAACTACGGCAACGGCACCAACTACCCCCAGTATGACTATAAGATCAACGTTGAGGCATCGACCTACACAAAAGGCTCCAGCATACTGCGCACATATGGAGATTTCAAGACTCTCATTCCTGACGGTAAGCTTTTCTTTGACATAACCTACTTTAACGCACCCAAATTCGGATTCTACGGCTACAACGGCTACGCCACCAAATTCGACCCCGATCTCATATTCCCTGCCGGACTTCCCGAGGATACCAAGACGGGTTACAACTTCATGTCCCGCAATCAGTTCCGTGCCTTGGCCAGCATACGCAAGACCATAACCGGCAATCTCAGTTGGGCAGCCGGCCTTGCTTTCTATCACATAAAGACGGACCGTCTGAACCTTAAGGAATATGAAGGCCAGATGACTCTATATGATGCCTATATTGCTCAAGGTCTTATCCGCGACGATGAAAAGAACGGCGGAAACGTGACTCAACTCCGCGCCGGCCTTGTCTATGATTCACGCAACCATGACAGTGACCCCACCAGAGGTGAGAACATAGAACTCTCATTGGTATATGCCCCGGATCTGATTGACGCCGGCGGCTACAGCAACCTGGGCGTTCACCTGAGCCTGTGCCAGTATCTGCCCATATTTTCAGACAGGCTTACATTTGCATACCGCGCTCTGGTCCAGGCAAAACTCTGGGGAGAGATACCCTACTATTTTACAAATAACATAAACAGCTTGTTCTTCCGCAAGATGTACACCGAAGGTTTAGGCGGCAACGCCTCTGTAAGAGGACTCAACCGCAACGGTGTGCTCGGCGACGGATTCTTAATGCTAAACACCGAACTCAGATGGCGCATCTATGACTTCAAGTTCATTAACCAGAACTGGCAGATAGCCACAAACCCGTTCTTTGACTTGGGCAAGATCATTCAGCCTTACCGTCTTGACGAGCAGAAGGCTGCCATCGGCATGTATCAGGGCGACGAATCCAAGCCCCATTTCACTGCAGGATTGGGTATCAAACTGATAATGAACCACAACATGGTCATTTCATTTGAGGGAGGCAAGCCGTTCAATTCAAATGACGGAACCGGACTTTGGACTAATATAGGCTTCAACTACCTGTTCTGATTCCATGCTTCGCCGTCTGCCTGCAACCGCACTGCTCTCAGTATTCATATTCCTGGGCGCATGGGCCGATAATGGTGTCGATTCGACCGTAAAGCAAGGCCGGTCAGTAAACCCCTTACCCTCCATGGCATATGACTCGGACTTCGGTCTGATGGCGGGAGGAATCATAGACATAAACTATTACGGCGGCCTGTACCCGAATTACAGGCACAGGTTGTGTCTGGAAGCACTTACATACTCCAAGCATGCCAGTTATTATATGTTCCAGTATGACTCCAAATATCTCATACCGGGCATACGGACATCGTTCAAGGCCTACCTGGACGACAATCCGCTCTACTGGTTTTACGGATTCAACGGCTCGGTAAATGACTATGACCGCGACCTTAACTGCAACCATGAGAAAGGCATTGCGTATTACAGCATTGACAGGGTATTCCTCAACACACGTCTGGAATTCAGCGGTCCCCTTGTTCCTAATCTGGACTGGACATCAAAGTTATCATACTGGCATTACTGGATAAAGGAACTCAACTGGCAGGGATATGACCACGCAAACACTCTGTTCCGCAAGTACCGCAGCATGGGTCTTATAGAGGATGCCGAATCCGACGGCGGCGATGTATTTGAGTTTCAGGCAGGACTCAAGTTTGACACGCGCAACATAGAAGCCACACCGTCAAGAGGCATCTATGCCGATATAAACCTGGCCTGGGCACCGGATATGTTCAAGACCGGATATGACTATCTTAAACTTGCGGCAAGGTTCCGTCAATACCTGAGTCTGGCCACAGAGCGTCTGGTTCTGGCTTACAGTCTGGCATATCAGGGTACCATTGCCGGCAATCAGCCCTTCTACACCCAATCATACATGATCCATTTCAAACCCTCCGACGGTTTGGGTGGCGCCACCACCCTGCGCGGAATACTGTACAACCGCATAGTGGGCGATGATTATGCATGGGGTAATTTTGAACTGCGCACCCGCGTGTTTGATGTCAACATACTCCGCCGCAGGGTATTCGGTGTCATCAGCCCTTTCTTTGACGCAGGTGCAGTAATCCGTCCCTTCCGTTTTGAACGTCAGGCGCAGGCATTCTACGCTGCTGACAATGTGACAGCCGTCCCGTATGACCAGTACCGTTCATCGCTTCTGGACAAGGCCCGTGAACTGCATATGGCATGGGGTATCGGCGGTCAACTGGTAATAGACTATAATTTCATCCCGTCCGTAACGTTTGGCATACCTTTTGATAAAAGAGACGGTGATTACGGTCTTTACATGGTATTAGATTACATCTTTTAGAATTATGAACGATAAAACTCCGGTCCTGCTGCTCACCGGTTACCTGGGCAGCGGTAAGACGACGTTGCTCAACCGTATCCTGAGCAACAGCAAAGGCATTAAGTTTGCGGTAATAGTAAATGATATAGGTGAGGTGAACATAGACGCCAGCCTCATCCAGCAGGGAGGTGTGGTAGGTATGAACGATGACAGCCTGGTAGCCCTGCAGAACGGTTGCATATGCTGCACCCTCAAGATGGACCTTGTGGAGCAGTTGCACCAGATAATCGCCCTGCATCGCTTTGACTATATCGTGATTGAGGCCAGCGGAATATGTGAGCCCGGTCCGATAGCCCAGACCATCGAGTCAATTCCCCGTATGGAAGCCAAGTACACCAAGGACGGCGTACCACAGTTGGACTGCATTGTAACAGTGGTCGATGCCCTGCGTATCCGTGACGAGTTCGGTTGCGGCGATGACCTGGTTAAGAAGAATATCGGCGAGGAGGACCTGGAGAACCTGGTCATCCAGCAGATTGAGTTCTGCAATATAGTTCTGCTCAACAAGGCATCCGAGGTAAGTGCCCAGGAGTTGCTGCGCATCCGCAAGGTGGTCCGTGCCCTGCAGCCCCGCGCCCGCATACTGGAGTGCGATTACGGTGACATAGAGCTGGAGAATATTCTCAATACAAATATGTTTGACTTTGAGAAAGTTGCCACCAGCGCCACCTGGATCCATGAGATTGAGAAACGCGGCGATGAATTGGAGCATCAGGAAGAGGAGGAGCATCATCACCACCATGATGACGATGACGACGATGATGACGATCACGATGAACATGAGCATCATCACCACCATGACCACGAGCACCATCACCACCACGACCACGAGGGCGGTGAGGTCGAGGAATACGGCATCGGCACCTATGTATATTACGCGCGCAAGCCAATGGACCTGAACCGTTTTGACTGGTTCGTATCAAAGAAGTGGCCCAAGGGCGTTATCCGCACCAAGGGAATGTGCTACTTTACCGATGAGTTTGACATCTGCTACCTCTTTGAGCAGGCCGGCAAGCAGATGTCACTCAAGAACGCCGGACAGTGGTACGCCACCATGCCCGAGAACCAGCTGGCCAACATGCTACGATCCGATCCCACCCTGGCTGCCGACTGGGACGAGACCTACGGTGACCGAATGCAGAAGCTTGTCTTCATCGGCCAGAACCTGGATAAGGCCTACATCAAGAAAGAACTGGACGCCTGTCTGACAGACTAAAACAAAAAAGACCGACTCAATCGAGCCGGTCTTTTTTTTGAAAAATGATACAAAAGGGGACTGTCCCCTTTTGTACTATTTTACTTCTTTGAAGCGAGAGCCTGAGCTACGTCAACGGCGCAAGCAACTGAGCAACCTACCATCGGGTTGTTACCGATGCCCAGGAAACCCATCATCTCAACGTGTGCGGGAACTGAAGATGAACCTGCAAACTGAGCGTCAGAGTGCATACGACCCATGGTGTCGGTCATACCGTATGAAGCGGGACCTGCGGCCATGTTATCGGGATGCAGGGTACGGCCTGTACCACCACCTGATGCAACTGAGAAATAAGGCTTGCCGGCCAGAACACGCTCCTTCTTGTAAGTACCTGCAACGGGGTGCTGGAAACGTGTGGGGTTGGTTGAGTTACCAGTGATTGATACGTCAACGCCCTCTTTCCACATGATGGCTACGCCCTCACGAACGTCGTCGGCACCGTAGCACTTAACCTTGGCACGGGGACCGTCGCTGTACGGAATGGTCTTAACCACCTTGAGCTTACCGGTATAGTAGTCAAACTTGGTCTGAACATATGTGAAACCGTTGATACGGCTGATGATCTGTGCGGCATCCTTGCCCAGACCGTTCAGGATAACGCGCAGGGGCTGCTTGCGAACCTTATCGGCCTTAGCGGCAATCTTGATGGCACCCTCAGCG
>CACZMI010000020.1 GCA_902782245.1 uncultured Bacteroidales bacterium
AACCGGGAACAGTCTTCGACTATACCCTTCATAACCGAATCTCCAAAAGCGCATATCTTGTTCATAAACCGAATATCTCAGAATTTTTTCACCACAAAGATACATACATGGTCCGATGGGTGAAAATTAAAGGGATATACGGGCATACAGAGTGACTAAATCGGATATTTAGGGGTTAAAATTAAAATAGAGGGGTAGAATTGTGATGAAAAATATTTCGTCCCTTTAGATGTGGGATAGAATTTTACCCCTATATTTGCATCGAAACGCAAAAACGAACGTAATATATGCACAAAATCCCCGATTCATACTTTAAAGGAAACATGTTGGCAAGTTACATCCTGTTAATACCGCTGTACGCCTTCTTTTTCCTTATAGGAGCCCGTCCCTTCCATCTGGACACCTTCATGAATGTAACGCAGGACCAACTTGCGTTCAGATCGGCCATAATGGCATCAATTGAGATTGTGGTAGTGCTTATAAGCCGTCTGTCCATGTTGCTTACACGCAGCAAGCATCATATCAATTACACAGGATTCGTCATATGGGAGCTTCTGGAAGGACTTGCCATAACCATGTTCTGTGCTCTGTTTGTGTGGCTGATGGACAAGCGCACCATGCCATACATCGAGTTGCTGCCCAAGATGTTTATAATAACATTCTCCATATTGGTATTTCCATATGTAATATTGGCACTTATCTCCGAAATCAAGGACCGCGATATCCGGCTGGCAAAGGATTCAATCACAATCGAGAAATACGCATCGGGCCAGATTGGACGCGAGGACAGCACCCTGCCCTTCCTTGATGAAAAGAAGTCACTCAAACTGGCGGTGACCGCCAACGCCATTCTTTACGTCGAGGCAGCCGACAATTATGTCAACATCTGCTATCTGAACAATGACAAACTGGTTCGTTTCCCGCTACGTAGCTCCATGCGCTCCATTGAGCAGATCTGCGAGTCAAACAACATAGTCCGCTGCCACCGCTCGTACTACGTAAACCTGCGCAAGATCAGAGCCATCCAAAAAGGCCCCGACGGCCTGTTCGCAGAGCTTACCTACTCATCGGCCCCGCACATTCCCGTATCCACCACCTACTCCGAAACGGTAACAGGAAAATTCTCAACTTTATCTACCTGATTTATTCTTCCCTGTATTGGGTGGGAGTCTGACCGGTGTGGTTCTTGAAAAAGCGGAAAAAGAATGACTGGCTGGGAAAATTGAGTCTGGCCGATATCTCCTTGATTGTCATATCCGTATGTCGCAGCATATTCTTGGCATCAAGGATGAGCAGCTCGCTGAGCCAGTCAGGGACAGACCGGCCGCTGGTCTCCTTTACAATCTTGGAAAGATATTTGGGCGTTACGCACATCTTATCGGCATAATAACCCACCAGATGCTCACGGGCATGGTCGTTTATGGCCAGTTTCATGAACTGTTCCAGCATCTGGCGCTGACGTGTGGTTCGCACAGGTTTTTCCATATCTTCCCTACGCTTTGAGTTGGCCAGAAAACCCGCAAACTGATAGAAAACCGATGACACCAGACCGCCTATGCTCTCCTTTACAAACTGGGAGTTGGTCTTGGTTATATCGAGTGCCAGATTGACATATTTGTGCAGCATCCCCGCCTCATCGTCCGACAGATGTATACACGGATCGCGCAACACCTCCACCGCCTCCACAAGCACTTTGCTAGGGTTGATACCTATATTGGATATATAAGAGGCCGATACGCATATCAGAGTCACCCTCAGATTCTGATCCAACTCATCGGGCTGGGTAATCCTTATTATATTACCGGGTGTTATAAGAAGCAGCGTACCCGTGGTCAGATGATAATCGGTCAGATTGACAGAACAGTCAACTGACCCCTCTACGCAATATGCGGCCAGATAACAGTCTACCCTGAACGGATACTGCAGATAGGTGTATTGCGGCCTCTCCTGCAGACGGGATATAAAAAAGTCGTCACCTATACCAAGAGATATACCGGAGGGTACCATCTGCTTGATTTTGGAGGGTGTGATAAGCGTTTCGGAATAGTTTTCCATCTCTTTTGTCTTGATTTTGAGCCAAAAGTAATATGTTTTTCTCATATATAATACCTATTTGTTGGCATTTTCGACCAAAAGATACAAAGAGTGATTAAAAAGGTTGTCTCTAAACCATCAAATGGCACTACTTTTGCATCGGATTTGAAAAAAGAAGACAAAACAATAAGAAATATGAAACAATCCCTAAGTATTCTGGTTACAGCCTGCATGGCAATCGCCACGGTTCAGGTATCGGCTCAGACAGTACTGACACTCCAGGAGTGCAGGCAGATGGCCCTTGAAAACAACAGCCAGTCCAAGATTGCACAGGAGAAAGTGGCAGCTGCCGAGTATGACAGCAAAACCGCATTTGCCAACTATCTCCCCAAGGTATCGGCCACGGCACTTTATCTGCACAACAGTGAAAACATAAACCTGGCAAGTGAGGATCAGCGCAACACACTTTCAAATATGGGCGGATCTATATCCGACATATCAACATCTCTTATGGCCGATCCAAAATTCCTGAACCTCTACATGACTGATCAGACAGTAAAAAATACAGTCAATTACATAGTCCAGAAGATGAATACGGCCGATGTTGAGGGCGCCCTCAACCAGTTGGGCCAGGACCTTTCAAATGACCTGAGCCTGGACATACAGAATGTCTATGTAGGTGCCATCACAGTCGAGGAGCCCATCTACGTGGGCGGTAAGATACGTGCATATAATAAGGTGGCCGCATATGCCAAGGAGTTGGCCCAGACTCAGTTGGGCGGTGAGGACCAGAAAGTGATAGTTACCGTTGATGAAGCCTACTGGCAGATAGTATCGGTAGCCAACAAGATGCGACTCACAGAGCAGTACGTGGATCTGCTGCGCCAGATGGACCAGAATGTGGAGATTATGAAACAGGAGGGTGTGGCAACCGCATCGGACCAACTGTCAGTAAGGGTAAAGCTTAACGAGGCCGAGATGACCCAGATAAAGGCTCAGAACGGTCTGGCTCTTTCCAAGATGCTGCTCTGCCAGCTTTGCGGAATGCCGCTTGACAGCGAGATAATGCTTAAGGATGAGATGAACGATTCGCTCGATATCCCGTTGGATACGGTCTCCTACACACAGGAAGACCTGTATGAGAACCGTCCCGAACTCAAGAGCCTGGAACTGGCCGTAAATATGTACGACATGAAATCCAGAATAGTCCGTGCCGATTATCTGCCCACCGTGGCTCTTATGGGCAACTATCTTATTACCAACCCGTCGGCCAGCAACGGATTCGCCAATGACTTTCACGGAATGTGGAATGTAGGTGTTGTAGCCAGGATCCCTGTCTACCATTTTGGCGAAGGCATCAACAAATACCGCAGGGCTAAATCAGATGTCATACTGACACAGTATCAGTTGGAGGATGCACGCGGAAAAGTCTCACTCCAGGTTAACCAGTACGAGAAAAAGATTGCCGAGGCCGATTCACGCCTTGAGATGGCACTCAAGAACATGGAGAACGCCGAGGAGAACCTTCGTGTAGCAAATATCGGCTTCAAGGAGGGAGTTGTGGAATCATCACTGGTTCTGGCAGCACAGACCGCCTGGCTGCAGGCCCATTCCGAAGAGATCGATGCACGCATTGACCGTATCATGGCAACCGTATATCTGCGCCAGGCTACGGGACAGCTCAAATTAAATGATTCAGAAAACGATAAATAAAAAAAGATATGGACAACAAGACACAAAAAATGAACATTGCGCTGTCATTGACAGCATTCGTTGTAGTGGTAGTCATTGTTTGCGCTGTAGGTATCTACACATTCAAACACCGCGTTCCGGAGATAGTCCAGGGACAGGCCGAGGTAAGCGAATATCGCGTGTCAAGCAAAGTTCCGGGCCGTATTCTCAAGATATTGGTACAGGAAGGACAGCAGGTACATGCCGGTGATACTTTGGCAATACTTGATACTCCCGATATCAACGCCAAGCAGGCTCAGGCCGAGGCAGTGCTGAGTGCAGCAACCGCCCAGAACGCCAAAGCACAGAAGGGCGCCCGCGAGGAGCAGATACAGGGAGCCTATGAACTCTGGCAGAAAGCCAAGGCAGGACTTGAAATCTATGAAAAATCCTACCGCCGCGTCGAGAACCTGTTCGGTCAAGGCGTTGTAAGCGAGCAGAAACGTGATGAGGCCAAAGCCCAGTACGATGCCGCTGTAGCAACCGAGAGAGCAGCCAAATCCCAGTATGATATGGCTGTGAACGGAGCTGAGGAGGAGGTTAAGGAGATGGCCGCAGCACAGATGCGCCAGGCCGAGGGCGTTGTGGCCGAGGTCAACTCATACATTGAGGAGACAGTCCTTACTGCAACACTTGACGGCGAGGTCAGCGAGATATTCCCCATGGTAGGTGAGCTGGTAGGTACCGGTGCCCCCATCATGAACATAGCCGTTATGGACCAGATGTGGGTCAGTTTCAACGTACGTGAGGACCTGCTGCAGGACCTGACAATGAATGCCGTACGTGACGCATATGTCCCGGCATTGGACAAAACCGTCCCTGTCAAGGTCACATATATCCGTGACCTGGGTTCATACGCCGCATGGAAGGCCACAAAGGTGAACGGCCAGTATGACCTTAAAACATTCGAGGTACGTGCCGTTCCTCAGGAGACAGTTGAGAACCTGCGTCCCGGAATGACAGTTATCATAAACAGGGAGTAATCATGGCAAACAAAAAGCAAGGATTTCTGGCAATAGTGAGACGTGAGATACTGCGCATGCAGTCACGTCCGCTGTATGGGCTGAGCATGATCTTTGCGCCGCTGTTCTGCTTTGTGTTCTTTACATCACTGATGCATGAGGGTTTGCCCCAGAGCCTGCCCGCCGGTGTTGTAGATGAGGACAATACCACCGTCTCAAGGTCAATACTCAGGAACCTTGACTCTTATCAGCAGACAGAAATCATTAAGCAGTACTCCAGTTTTGCCGAGGCCCGCGAGGCCATGCAGAGGAATGAGATTTACGGATTCTTCTACATCCCCAAAGGCACCGGTGCCAAGGCATCCAGCCAGCAGCAGCCCGTAATATCCATATACACCAATGCCGCATATCTGATTCCTTCATCACTGCTTTACCGTGACATGAAGACAATGGCGGTAATGGCATCGGCCGCAGTGGGACGTGAGGTCCTGTTTGCCAAAGGTGCCAACATGGACCAGGCCATGGGATTTCTGCAGCCCATCCAGATGGATATGCACCCCATAGGCAACCCGTGGCTCAACTACAACGTCTATCTGAGCAACACCATGCTGCCTGCCGTACTGGCTCTTATGATACTTATGGTAACCTGTTTCAGTATCCATACCGAACTCAAGGACGGGACTGCCGGTGAGTGGCTCCAAATGGCCGATGACAACATACTCAAGGCCGTGAGCGCCAAACTGTTCCCACAGACCATGTTGTTCTCACTGATGGCACTCATCTATCTGGTGCTTATATACGGATATCTGCAATTCCCGGCACACAACGGATTCTGGCCCATGTTTCTGGCAGCCGAACTGCTCATCCTGGCATCGCAGGGATTTGCGGTGTTCATTGCATCGGCCATACCCTCACTGCGCTGGTCACTGAGCCTGTGCACCCTGTGGGGCGTGCTCTCCATACCTATCAGCGGATTCTCATTCCCGGTAATGGGTATGCCGGCCGCGCTCCAGGCCATGTCATACCTGTTCCCGCTGCGCTACTATTTCCTCATTTATGTGGATCAGGCGCTCAACGGAATCCCCATGGTCTATTCGGCCTGGTTCTATACTGCCCTCACGGCGTTTCTCATATTGCCGCTCTTGGACATAAGCCTGCTGCGCAAGGCGGCTCACGAATATACTTATCTACCTTAAAAACAAGACTGTATGTGGATAAAAGATATGCTCGATGTGTGTGGTAAGGAACTCCGCAAGACAGTGTCCGATGTGGGCGTGCTGGTGTTCTTTATAGTGGTGCCGCTGCTGTACCCGCTGCTGTACGCCTATCTGTACGGCCGTGAGACGGTTCGTGAAGTGCCCGTTGTGGCCGTGGATGACTGCCGCAGCACAACCAGCCGCGAGTTCCTGCGCAAATGCGACGCCACCCCTGACCTTAAGATTGTATCCTATTGCGCCGATATGGAGGAGGCCCGTAACGTGATCCATAACCATAAGGCATACGGAATAATCCAGATTCCGCGTGAGCTGGACAAGACTTTGGCCGATGGGCACCAGGCAACCATAAACCTGTACTGCGACATGAGCGGCCTGCTCTACTACAAGGCCATGCTGAGCGGATGCACCATGGTATCGCTCGATATGAACCGCGATATCCAGATGGTTCGTCTGTCGGGTATGTCGGACCACGAGAAGGAGGTCATGACCATGCCCATAGAGAACGAATACGTGACCATGTTCAACCCCGCCAACGGATTCCAGGCATTCCTGATACCGGCTGTGCTTATCCTGGTACTGCAGCAGACACTGGTACTTGGAGTAGCCATGATGGCCGGAACCGAGCATGAGCGCCGCCGCAAAGGTGAACTGATCCTGGGCGACGAGTACTCCAACCCCATAACCGTGCTTGGCGGCAAGGCACTGGCCTACCTGCTGGTTTACGGATTCACCGCCACTTACGTGCTTTGCGTAGTACCCTGGCTGTTCAACATGCCGCAACTGTGGCAACTGCCCACCCTGGTGGCATTCATAGTTCCGTTCCTGCTGGCAAGCATCTTCTTTGCCATCAGTATATCATTCTTTGTAAGGGACAGGGAATCATGCTTCCTGCTGTTCGTGTTCGTATCGGTCCCGCTTATATTCATGAGCGGCATATCCTGGCCAACGTCAAATATGCCCACGTTCTGGAGGTTCCTGGCACAGATATTCCCTTCAACACATGGTGTGAACGGATTTGCCCGCATAGGTACCGCAGGAGCATTGCTGCAGGATGTACGTTATGAATCAATCGCCCTCTGGATCCAGACCGCCGTCTATTTCATGACATCCCTATTTATCTACGAGCGCCTGTACCGCTCCGACAAGATGCCCGGCGTAGAGTTCGTTATTGCCATGCGCACCCGCATGCGCAAGGACCTGCGTGAAGCAGGACGCGACATCAAGGTCATCGGCCGCAAACTCAAATCCAAATTGTGATTTTTCTCGCCAAAGTGTCCCACATCGACCCTGCTCAGAATACGTTCTGACGCGGATGCGTGTGGGACATCGGCTTTCTGAGAGGGTGTGTAACACAATGAACCCCGCTACAGGGCTTGTGGCGGGGTTCGTTGTGGGACACTTTGGCGGGAATAACCCACAAATGCTTACTTCACTTTCCAGACGTCAAGGGTGATGCCGCCGCCGGCACCGCCGAAACCGGGCTGGCAGAGGAAGAGGCACTCGTTCATCCAGGCGTACTTGCTGTCCTTGGGAGCCTCGAACTTGGGTGCGCAGCGGAAATACATGCCGCCCTGGCCACCCATCTTGATGATACCGTTGTTGCGGACGTGGATGGTTACGCCGTCATCGGTGCGGATGCAGTAGATGGCCTCCACCTCATTGCGGCCGTCAACAGCCAGCTGGTAATCGGCACCACCGGGAAGTACCTCGCCCTTGATGTTGGGTCCTTCGAATGTTCCGCCGGTAATAGGTATGATGGTGCGGGTGCCCTTGCCGTTATCGCCCGATGAATAGGCCTGGCCGAGGGATACGTTAAGACGTACAACATATTCAAGTTCAGGTGCTTTGGGCTCACCACCCTGCTGCTGGGGTGCGCCGAAACCGAACTGTGCGTTTGCATTCACTGTAAAGAGAGCCATTACGGCTGCTGCGAAAAGGATTTTCTTCATTGTTGTAAGTATTAATTGTGTGACAAATTCCAAAATGGACCGAAAGTTAGACATAAAGTCTGTAATAACCGACTTGTTTGCTATTTTTGTAGTCACATTGATACGTCATGAAAGGAGAAAGAAACAAATCCGTATTTCTGGTTGCCGTAATGGCAGTAGCGGTTCTGGTGCTGTTTTTCCTTAACCTGTGTCTGGGAACGGTTCACATACCTTTTAAGGATGTTATTGCATCGCTAACAGGTGCCGGTGCCAGCCGTGAGAGCTGGGATTTCATTATCCGTGAGTCCCGATTGCCGGCTGCCGTAACGGCTATGTTGGCAGGTGCATCGCTGGCTGCATCGGGCCTGATGCTTCAGACTGCGTTCCGCAACCCTCTGGCGGGTCCTGACATACTGGGTATAAACGGAGGTGCCGGTCTGGGAGTGGCATTGGTGATGCTGCTGTTCGGCGGAAACATCACTATGGGGAACCTCACCATAGGAGGGTCGCTCTCAGTGGTGCTGGGCGCTTTTGCGGGTGCCATCGCGGTGACGGCGCTGGTGCTTTACCTCTCAACCAAGCTCAAGAATCCGGTAATGCTACTCATTGTGGGTATCATGGTGAGTTATCTGGCATCGGCCCTGATTTCACTGCTCAATTTCTTCTCCACGGCCGAGGGTGTGCACTCGTACACCATGTGGGGCATGGGTAACTTTGGCGGCGTGTCAATGGGACAACTTCCTGTATATTGCATGGTTACGGCCATAGGTCTGGCCATCGCGGTGTCGCTTATCAAGCCGCTCAACGCGCTGCTGCTGGGCGATATGTATGCCGAGAACCTGGGTATCAATATAATACGTACGCGTAACTGGTTGCTACTGTCAACCAGTCTGCTGGTGGCCATCATTACGGCGTATTGCGGCCCGGTGTCGTTCATCGGCCTGGCTGTGCCGCATATCGGCAGGCTGATGCTGCAATCCAGCAATCACCGCAGCCTGATGCCCGTGACCATCCTGACCGGCGCTGTTGTTGCGCTGCTGTGCAATGTTTTGAGCTCCATTCCCGGCAACCGCGGACTCATTCCGCTCAACGCCATCACCCCCGCCATCGGCGCTCCGGTGATACTTTACGTGCTATTAAAAAACAGACATAACCAATTATCATTATGAGGACTTCAAGATTCTTGACGGCCGTGATGCTCATGGCCTTGATTTGCAGTCAGGCTGCAGCTCAGAGGGGACGTATGGAGCAGTTTCCCGAGGGTTCATACTCACCGGTTACCAACATCAACCGCAACTCTTATCCCCGTGTTCTGGCCGATAACAGCGTGATGTTCCGCGTTCAGGCTCCACAGGCACAGAACGTGCAGATTGACCTGGGCGGCACCAAATATGACATGACCAAGGGCGATAACGGCGCATGGACAGTTACCACCAAGCCTCAGGTGCCCGGATTCCACTACTACAACCTCTTTATAGACAACGTATCGGTGTCCGATCCCGCCAGCCAGCCGTTCTATGGTTGCAGCCGATGGACAAGCGCTATCGAGATTAAGGAGGAGGGTATGGATGTATTTGAAGTTCAGGATGTTCCGCACGGTGAGGTCAACACCGTTTACTACTACTCAAAGGTTGAGGAGGCATGGCGTCCGCTCATGGTCTATACCCCGGCCGGCTACAATGAGGGCAAGCAGGAGTATCCCGTAGTCTATATTCAGCACGGCGGAGGTGAAGATCACCGCGGTTGGATGGAGCAGGGCCGTACCGCCATGATTATGGACAACCTGATTGCTGCAGGCAAGGCAGTCCCCATGATCGTGGTTAGCGCCAACAGTAACGTTCAGGCACGCAGCGGAGGCATGGGCGGCGGTTACAGTTGGCAGGGAATGCAGACATACCGCAGTGAACTGATTGACAATGTGATTCCATTTGTTGAGAAGACATACCGCGTTAAGAAAGACCGCAAGAGCCGCGCCATGTGCGGATTGTCCATGGGTGGCGGCCAGTCATTCTACATCGGCCTGCGTGACCCTGAGGTATTTGCAAACGTGGGCGTGTTCTCAACCGGAATGTTCGGCGGTATTTCCGGCGCAGCAAACTTTGACCTGGAGGCCGAGTGCCCGGGCATGCTGTCCGATACCAAGACCTTCAACAAGACATTTGATGTGTTCTTCCTGAGTTGCGGCGAGCAGGATCCGCGAATCGAATACACCCGCAACATCGTCAAGACCATGCGTGACGGCGGTGTGAATGTAAAGTTCAACTCATATCCCGGCGACCATGAGTGGCAGGTTTGGCGCAAGTCACTGCATGAGTTCGCACAATATCTGTTTAAGTAAATGATTGAGATACTGACCGAATCATTGCGCACCGCCGTGCTCGTGACAGGGCTGGTGGTGATTATGATGATGCTCATTGAGGTGTTCAACGTGAGCTCAAGCGGCCGCATGTTCAGCGGATTGCGCAACCGCCGTTTCGGGCAGGTTCTGCTGTCTGCACTGCTGGGCGCTATACCCGGATGCATGGGCGGATTCGCGTCAGTTTCTCTCTATACCCACGGCCTGATAAGCTTTGGAGCGCTTATTGCAATGATGATTGCATCATCGGGCGATGAGGCGTTCGTTATGCTTGCCATGTTCCCCGGCCAATCGGCCTGGATTTTCCTAATTCTTTTTGTGGTTGCCGTGGCCATCGGCCTTTTGGTTGACCTGTTCCACAGCAAATATGACGGCTGCCACTCCATGAATGTTCATGATCAGGACCTTGAGCCCCGTCACGAGCACAAGCACGAGCACCACTACGGCTGGAAACGCATCGTGATGTTCCTGGGAGTTGTGGTATTTATGGGAGCATTACTCCTGGGCTGGCTTGAGGGTGATGAACCCGAAACAACTTCCGGTGGTTTCAACCTCCTCTCAGAAGAGTGGATGTACTGGCTGTTCGCAGCACTTAGCCTTGCCGTACTGGGTATGCTGCTGTTTGCCGGTGACCACTTTGTTGACGAGCACCTCTGGGAGCACATTGTAACCCACCACCTGCCGGGCATATTCCTCTGGACATTCGGAACAATCCTTATCCTGGGCATCCTCATGTCACACTTTGACATGGCATCCTGGATCAGTGACAACACAATTCTCATGATTCTGCTGGCCGCAGCCATCGGCATAATTCCCGAGTCCGGCCCGCACCTGGTATTCGTGTCTCTTTACGCCGCCGGAGTAATCCCGCTGCCCGTCCTCCTGGCCAGCTGCATCAGTCAGGACGGTCACGCTTCACTACCCCTACTGGCCGAGAGCCGCGGCTCGTTCCTCAAAGCCAAGCTCATCAACGTGGCAGTGGCCGTGCTCATCGGCCTCCTTAGCCTGTTGTTCTAATTTCGCCAAAGTGTCCCACAACGAACCCCGCCACAAGCCCTGTAGCGGGGTTCGTTGTGGGACACGCCCCCTCAGGAAGCCGATGTCCCACACGCACCCGCGTCAGAACGTATCCTGAGTAGGGTTGGTGTGGGACACTTTGGCGAACTAAGCGAGCGAAACAGAGAGTAATGGGCCTCCAGGACTCTCGCACCCACGCGAGACTAGTGGGAGGGGCCCGCGACATGTTGTAGCTATTCTGGAACTAGGAACTTGTTCATAGTTTCGGAATAGATATAAGATGTTGTGGGAGGGCAATGTCCTGGAGGCCCATTACTCTCTGTTTCCCCTGACTATTGCAGTATGTAATTAGCAATCCACTGCCCGACCTCGCGGGTGCCGTAAGTGGCGCCACCGGAAACCTGGATCTCGGGGGTGCGGACATTGGCGTCAAGGGAGGCCTGGACGGCGCGGCGTATAAGAGCGCCTTCCTCGTTGAGGCCAAAGTACTCGAACATCATGGCGGCGCTAAGAATCTGGGCTATGGGGTTGGCAATGTTCAGGCCCTTGCCCTGCGGCCACGAGCCGTGAACGGGCTCAAATACCGGAGTATGCTCACCTGTGGATGCGCTGGGCAGCAGACCCATGGAGCCGGTGATGCACGATGCCTCATCGGTCAGGATATCGCCAAAGGTATTCTCGGTAACAATTACATCAAAGAACCTCGGCTCCTGAATCATACGCATGGAGGCGTTATCTACGAACATGAAATCGGTTGTAACCTCGGGATACTCTTTCATTACCTCCATGGCAACGTTGCGCCACAGACGGGAACTGGCCAGCACATTGGCCTTATCAACCACGGTCAGGTGTTTGCGGCGGGCCAGGGCGTACTTGTAGCCGACGCGAAGAATGCGCTCCACCTCGGCACGGCTGTACAGATTCGTATCGTAGGCCTCATCAGCACCCTCTTTCTTGGGGCCGAAATACATGCCGCCGGTAAGCTCGCGGATGCAGATGAAATCGGCACCCTGAACAATCTCGTCCTTAAGCGGTGACTTGTGTACCAGGCAGTCAAAAGTCTCAGTTGGGCGGATGTTTGCAAAGAGTCCCAGTTTCTTGCGCATGGCCAACAGACCCTGCTCGGGACGTACCTTTGATGTGGGATTGTTGTCATACTTGGGGTCGCCCACGGCGGCAAACAGCACGGCATCTGACTCCATGCAGGTGCGGAAAGTCTCCTCCGGGAAGGGATCGCCCACCAGGTCAATGGCATGGGCACCGCAAATAGCCTCACGGTACTCTATCTCATGTCCGAACTTGCGGGCCACGGCATTTACCACCGCCACACCCTGCTCCATTATCTCGGGGCCGATACCATCGCCGGCCAATACAGCTATCTTGAGTTTCATATCATTGTCTCTATTTTGTTCATCATCTTTACGGTTGCCTTGATTGCGGCCTCGGTCTGGTCGGCATCCAGACCGCGGGTCTTGAATTCGGTGCCTTTAAAGTTCCATGTGATGATGGTCTGTACAAAGGCATCGGTACGGCCTCCGGGCGGGATTGATACCGTATAGTTGGTCAGAACCGGGAAGGGTTTGTCCAGGCTGGCGTAAATCTTGCGCAGCGCACGAACAAACGCATCGTACTGACCGTCACCGGTTGCAGCCTCCTGATAAGGCTGTCCGTCAATCTCAATCTTGACGGTTGCCTGCGGGCGCAGACCCTGAGTGAGACTGAGCGAATAGTTCAGCACACGGATGCGCTGCTCCTCCTGTTCGTGATGCAGCACATCATGCACAATATACGGCAGGTCATCCTGAGTAACCTGTTCCTTCTTTACGCCCAGTTCAATTATGCGGTCGGTAACCTTGCGCATTGACTCCTCGTCCAGCTCTATACCCATTGCCATAAGGTTCATCTGGATATTGGCCTTGCCGCTGTTCTTACCCAGAGCATACTCACGCACGCGGCCGAATCGCTCCGGCAGCAGGGCATTGAAATAGAGGTTGTCCTTCCTGTCACCGTCGGCATGAACGCCGGCGCACTGCGTGAATACGAACTCGCCCACCACAGGCATGTTGTGCGGAATATGTATGCCGCTGTCCAGTTCCACCTGACGGCTCACCTTGAACAGGCGGCTCTCATTGAGTCCCGTCTCCACGCCCATCTGGTCCTTGAGCATGGCCAGCACACTGCCCAGCGGCGCATTACCGGCCCTCTCGCCCAAACCGTTCACCGTCACGTGCACGCCCTTGACGCCGGCCTTTACAGCCGCATAGACATTGGCCACAGCCAGGTCATAGTCATTATGTGCGTGGAAATCAAAATGTATTGACGGGTAACGCTCCACCATGCGGCGGCAGTACTCCAGCGTGGTATCGGGGTTGAGAATACCCAGTGTATCGGGCAGCATCACACGCTTTACGGGCATCCCGGTCAGTGCATCCATCAGATCAAACACGTACTTGGGAGAGCGCTTCATGCCGTTGCTCCAGTCCTCAAGATATACGTTCACCTCCATGCCGCGACTCACTGCGTACTCCACGGTGCTCTGTATGTCACTTATGTGCTGCGAAGCCGTCTTGCCCAACTGCGCGGTCACGTGCTTGAGACTGCCCTTGCAGAGCAGGTTCATAACGCGGCATCCGGCCTCCAGGATCCAATCGGCCGAGCGGTTCTGGTCAACAAAACCCAGCACCTCGACGCGGCCCAGCAGACCGTTGCGCTTCGCCCAATCGGCAATACCCCGTACGCAATCCTGCTCGCGGTCCGATACCATGGCCGATGCAATCTCCACGCGGTCCACGTTCAGGTCCGACAGCAAAGACTGCACAATGCTCAGCTTCTCCTGATTGGAGAAACTCACGCCCGATGTCTGCTCACCGTCACGCAGCGTGGTATCCAGAATCTCTATGTAGCGTCCGCGAACCGCACGGCTCTCATACGCCTCGATATCGGCCTTACGACTAAGCAGATAATCGATATCGTCATAGCCATTCAGAAGGCAGTGCTTCTTATAGGCGTCAATCTCAAATTTCTCACTGTGTCCCGTAGCAAGACTGGTTACGGTCTGACTCTCCAGGTCAACCCTTACAACGGCACCGGCATCCTTCTTTATGCTTGACAGCAACTCATTACGGAACTTTGTGCTCACGGTAACCGGCAGCACAAAGCAGTTGAGTAGGTTGACGCGATGTATATCGGCAAAACGGTCCGATATCACCACTCTGATGCCATATCCCGCAATTGCCCATGCGGCATGCTCGCGGCTGGAGCCCGATCCCCAGTTGGTGCCGGCCACCACTATCTCGTGGCAGCCCTTGTGAGGTCGCTCGCTGAACTCTGGGCGGTTAAGCACAAAATCCTGCACCGCCTTACCATCGGCTCCAAACCTGAGGTCATGCATGAAAGCATCGCCAAAATAGCCCAGGTCACGGGTGGTGGCGGCCATGTATCGGGCCGGGATTATCAGGTCCGTGTTGCAGTTGTCTATATTGATTGGAATGCAGGTTGATTCCACTATGCTCATTTTCCTTTCCATAGTCACAAGAGTTTACGGGGGTCAGTAATAACACCTGTCACGGCGCTGGCGGCCACAGTGAGAGGACTGGCCAGAACGGTTCTGGAGCCGGGTCCCTGACGACCAACAAAGTTGCGGTTTGAGGTCGATATGCACAGCTTTCCGGCCGGAACCTTATCGGGGTTCATGGCCAAACAGGCCGAGCATGACGGCAGACGCAGCTCAAAACCTGCGTCCTCAAGTATCTTGTCTATACCCTCCTCTATTATCTGACGGCGTACAGCCCATGATCCGGGCACCAGCCATGCCGTCACGCCGGGAGCCTTACGGCGGCCCTGGACCACGCTTGCAAAGGCACGGAAATCCTCAATGCGGCCGTTGGTGCAGGCACCCAGGAAACACCAATCTATAGGTGTACCCTCCAGTTTCTGCCCCGGCTTGAACTGCATGTAGTCCAGCTGGACTTTCAACTGCTCACGCTCCTGCTCGGAAACAGACTCATATGTAGGAACCGTTCCGTCAATGGCAATACCTGCACCAGGATTGGTACCGTAGGTAATACGCGGTGCAATGTCATCGGCATAATATGTAACCTCCTTGTCAAATACGGCGTCATCGTCGCTGCGCAACTGCCTCCACTGGTTGACGGCCTTATCCCAATCAGGCCCCTTGGGTGCATACTCGCGTCCCTTAAGCCAACTGAACGTGGTCTCATCGGGGGCAATCAGGCCCGCACGGCTGCCCATCTCAATCGACAGGTTGGACAGGGTAAGGCGTCCCTCCATGCTCATGCTGCGAACAACCTGGCCGGCATACTCGACGGCATAGCCCGTAGCGCCCGATGTGGTCATCTGCGCCATGATATAGAGCGCCACATCCTTGGCTGTCACACCCTCGCTGAGC
Organism: uncultured Bacteroidales bacterium; assembly: GCA_902782245.1. Classification (GTDB taxonomy): domain Bacteria; phylum Bacteroidota; class Bacteroidia; order Bacteroidales; family Bacteroidaceae; genus Colenecus. Next base: position 15,654 of record CACZMI010000020.1, read on the forward strand.
GTACCTTCAATATTGATGCGCATGGTCTTGGGCTTGCGCTGCAGGATGCATTGTGAAGCCAGCACCTGAGCCACCTCGGACGTACCTATGCCCATTGCTATTGCGCCTATTGCACCATGGGTGGATGTATGCGAATCACCGCACACTATTGTCATGCCCGGCAGTGAAAGACCTTTCTCAGGGCCCACCACATGGATGATTCCGTTATCGGGGCTGCCCAGTCCAAAGCACCTTATTCCAAACTCGCGGCAGTTCCGTTCAAGTGTCTCCACCTGCTTGCGGCCCACCGGATCGTCAATGCGGTCACTGCAGTCCGACTGCGTGTTATGGTCAGGCATGGCAATCACACGCTCGGGGCGAAGCACGCCGCAACCCTTGTCACGTATGGTATCGAACGCCTGCGGGGTAGTAACCTCGTGGCAGTAAAGACGGTCTATGTACAACTGTGTGGGACCGTCGGGGATGGCCTGCACTACATGCGCATCCCATATCTTGTCAAACAGCGTCTTGCCCATCGTTCTCCGGTCTGAATTTGTTTATACAATCTATATACGCCTCAACGCTGGCGGTAACGATATCTGTATCGGACCCGAAACCGTAGTACAGATGGTTGTCATTCTCCACCTGCATATGCACCTTACAGGCATCATCGGAACCTTTGGAGAGAGCCTGGATGGTCATCTCCTTAAGCGTCATGGTACGTTTGATTATCTTTTTGAGCGCCTTGATCGATGCATCCAGCGGTCCGTTTCCGGTCGATGAAGCGTCAAACACCTGACCGTCCACACTCAGACGGATAGTGGCATCGGGCACCACACCCTTGCCTGTGGTAACCTGGAGGGCCTCCAAACGGACATGTTTCTTGGCCGATAAGTCCGCACCGGCAAGCATCAGTATATCGTCATCGGTAAGTTCCTTCTTCTTGTCGGCAAGTTTAAGGAATGCCTCATATATGCGGTTCATCGCCACTGCATCAACCTTTACGCCCAGAGAATTGAGCCGATGCTTGAGTGCTGCGCGTCCCGAGCGGGCGGTAAGTACTATGTTGGCCTCTTCCAAACCCACATCCTTGGGGTTGATTATCTCATACGTGCTGGTGTTCTTGAGCACTCCGTCCTGATGTATGCCGCTGGAATGTGCAAACGCGTTGCGGCCCACAATTGCCTTGTTGAACTGCACCGGCATGCTCATGAGCGATGATACCAGACGGCTGGCGGCAGTTATGCGCTGGGTGTTGATTCCGCACTCCAGCGGCAGGTTATGGTGGCACTTAAGGATCATGGCAACCTCCTCGAGCGATGTGTTGCCGGCCCTCTCGCCCACTCCGTTTATGGTTACCTCTACCTGGCGGGCTCCGTTCAGGATTCCGCTCATGGTGTTGGCGGTTGCCATTCCCAAATCGTTATGGCAGTGTGTGGAGAGTATGGCCTTTCCGTTGGCCAGACCATCTACATGCTCCATCAGGTACTTTATCTTGGCTCCAAACTCATCAGGCAGACAGTAGCCTGTGGTATCGGGTATGTTTATTATGGTGGCGCCGGCCTTGATGGCTGCCTCGGCCACACGTGCCAGATATTCGTTATCGGTACGGCCGGCATCCTCGGCATAGAACTCCACCTCGCAGCGCTTGGACGCAGCATACTTTACAGCTGCCACGGCGCGCTCCAGGATCTCCTCACGGGTGCTGTTGAACTTGTAGCGGATGTGCTCATCGCTGGTACCTATTCCGGTGTGGATACGCTTTAGCCTGGCGTACTGCAGTGCATCGGCGGCTGCGTCTATATCGGCCTCAACGGCACGGGTCAGGGCGCAGATAATAGGGTTGCTCACGGCTTTTGATATCTCCACTACCGAGTTGAAATCACCCGGGCTGCTTACCGGAAATCCGGCCTCAATCACATCCACGCCCAACTGCTCGAGTTGGCGTGCCACCTCAATCTTCTCAATGGTGTTGAGCTGGCAGCCCGGGACCTGTTCGCCGTCCCGGAGTGTGGTGTCAAAGAAAATGATCCTGTCTGACATACATTTTTATATTAAAAAAGCCTCTCTCACATCTGTGAGAAAGGCTTTTGCATTTTATTCTTAAGTTCAGATATATGCGTCAGGCTCTCTCACACCGGTTATCCGGAATGATAATGTCAATAATAATGAGGCCCTGCAGTCGCATATAATCTCTGTTTATTCTTACGTTTTGTGCGTGCAAAGTTATACACTCCTATCAAACTGACAAAGCAAACAGCTTTTTTTTTAACCTAACCGCAAAACTTAGGGTATAGGGTGTCTGAAACTACGGGCCTTTGGCCCTATCCCTCCCATCCATAATAAGACGCTCTGAAAGACGTGAACACGTTCCCATCTTCCAGAGCATCTTCTTACGGACGGGCCCCTCCCTCTAACGCGCCGAGGGTGGCGACGGTTTCCGACACCCTATACCCTAAGTTTTGCTCGCGCACCTGGGAGGTTACGCTCGGTCATACGGCCAAACCTTTCAATATAAGGCTTGTGGGGCCGATTCTTTGCAAGTATGGCAGCGAAAATGGCCAAAAACGCGGTTTTAGTGGCCATACTTGCAGAAAAGATGGTTTAAACGCGGGTTTTACGCAGGTATGGCTGTATTTTACTACCTTTGCGATATATGAGGGAACAGTACTATATCGTTGCGGAGCATTTGTTTTGTGTGGAGGCCGATGACGGCATTCTGGCACAAATGGCCAACTATGAGCCGTTCCGAACGGAGCAGAGCAATGATGCACTGTTCAGCCTCACCGTAACTGACGGTGGGCCGATACAATTCATAGAGGAACTGAGCCAGGATGAGGATGGCCAGGATATCGTGTGCGGACATACTGAGCAGGGAGAGCCGGTGTTTGAGTTCCGGTTTGGCGGTAAGACTGCGGGATGGCTGGTCTGCTCGGCCGGATACCGTGAGGGTATGCTTTACCTTAGCGGATTCCAGAGTAAGGCGGCTGTTGACAATGCTCTTATGATACAGTTTGCAATGGCATCGGCCACACTCAATACGGTGCTTTTCCATGCGGCGGCGGTCAATCTGGACGGCAAGGGATATATGTTCCTGGGCAAGAGCGGCACTGGTAAGAGCACCCACGCACGGCTGTGGCTCCAGAACATACCCGGCACTGAGCTCATGAACGATGACAACCCTGCCGTACGCATCAAGGCCGATGGCACCGCCGTTGTCTATGGCACCCCCTGGAGCGGCAAGACACCGTGCTACCGCAACATATGTGCGCCGCTAGGCGGAATTGTGCTGCTCAGTCAGGCACCTTATAATAAGATAGTTCGCCTTAAAGGCATAGGAGCATACGCCGCCGTGGTGCCCAGCATATCGGGTAAGCGGTGGGACAGCCGCATTGCTGACGGCCTGCATGAGACCGAGAACGCACTGGCAAGCAATGTGCCCGTATGGCATCTGGACTGCCTGCCCGATGCAGACGCTGCCCATTTATGTAAAGATACAATTGCCCTATGACCGATGAGCAGATCATACAGGAGGCCGTACGTCTGGTGCAGGATGGCGTGAGCGTGACATTCCCCGTCAAAGGCCGCAGCATGCTGCCTTTCATATTCGGCGGCCGCGAGAGCGTAATACTGCAAAAGCCCGGCAGCCTGCAACGCGGGCAGGTTGTATTGGCCCAAGTGGGTCCTGAACGGTATGTGGTGCATCGGATCATAAAGATTGAACCGGACCGCATAATACTGATGGGTGACGGAAATATCTGCGGAACAGAGAGTTGCACGCCGGCAAACGTGCTTGCCGTTGCCACACATGTGGTTGATGAAAACGGGCGGCGCCGTCCGCTCATCACACGCGGACAACTTGCCAAAGCACGACTTTGGTATGGGATAAGACCGTTAAGGCGCATTATTCTGGCCATTTTAAGAAGAACATGTAAGAAATACGCAATATGAAGATAAAGAAAGGATTTGTGCTGCGCACCGTGTGCGGCGAGAACGTGATTGTGGGTGAAGGGCTGGATGCCATAAACTTTGGCCGCATGCTCAGTCTGAACGAGACCGCCGCCTGGCTTTGGAAACAGGCTCAGGAGCAGGGTGATTTCAATGCCCAGAGCCTCTCAGAGGCTCTCTGTCAGGAGTATGACGTAACCCCGGAGCAGGCTCTACAGGATGTAACTGAGACTATTCAAAACTGGAAACAACTGGGAGTAATATAATGAAATACTGGAGCTGGATATGGCGTAACACACAGGGCATCCGCTGGAACACGACGGTCCGCATAGTGGCAGGCACGGCGCAGGTAGCGCTGGGTCTTATGATGGTATGGCTCAGCCGCCGTTTCATAGATGAGACCATCCGCACCGGATCGGCCCATGACGTAACCGTCATGATCATCTGGCTGGTGCTGACCGTTGTAGGCGGAGTCCTGCTGCGTCAGGTCTATTTCCTGCTCACCACCAAGGCGGGAATCCGTCAGACCAACGCCATCCGCCTGCGCATGTTCAGCGGGCTGTTCCGCCGCCAACTCTATGACGAGAAAGAGATACACTCCGGTGACATAAGTTCCCGCCTTACCAAAGACATAGAGTTGGTGTCCGATACCACCACCGATACCCTGCCCCAGATGTGCATAACCGCCATCCAACTTGTAGGCGCGTTCCTGCTGCTGCATTATTTTGACCGATGGCTTGCCTGGGCTCTGCTCATAATGACACCGCTTGCTATTCTGATGGCCAAGTTCATCGGCCGTAAACTGCGTCAGATGACGCTTGACATACGTCAGGACGAGAGCCGCATACAGATGCAGGTTCAGGAGGGCATGGAGAACAATGCCGTACTGCGCGCCATGGGCAGCCAGGAGTGGATGACCGGACGTCTGGACACCGCCCAGCAAAAGCTCAAGGGCAACATAATGCGCCGCACCCGCTTTACCATTATGATTCGCATCATTTTGGGCAGCGCATTCGGGCTTGGTTACCTGCTGGCATTCGTATGGGGAGGCCTGCAACTGCGTAACGGAGCGATTACGTTCGGTATAATGACATCATTCCTGCAACTGGTAGGCCAGATACAGCACCCCGTAATGCAGTTGCTCAATCTGGTACCTCAGGTAATACACTCCACAGCCAGCATAGACCGTCTGGCCGAGCTTGAAAGCAATGCCGTGGCCGATACAGGTACCCTGCACCCTGCCCTTAGCGGAATACGATTTGAAAACGTTGATTTCCGATACTCAGGCGGTGACCGCCAGATACTATCCGGTTTCAGTCATGATTTCCTACCCGGCACCAAGACCGCCCTTATGGGCGAGACCGGTATAGGTAAGACCACGCTGTTCCGTCTTATGCTGGGATTCATAAGCCCTAACAGCGGCAGCATAAATCTTTATGGTGATAATGAAAGTTTGACGGCAGGCGCAGAGACCCGCCCCGACTTTGTGTTCGTACCCCAAGGCAATACACTCATGAGCGGCACCATCCGCTTCAACCTGCAGGTAGCCAATCCGGATGCATCGGACGAGAAACTAAAAGAAGCCCTTCATACCGCCTGCGCCGATTTTGTGCAGGAACTCCCCGAAGGTCTTGACACCCTGCTCGGCGAGCGCGGCACCGGCCTGAGTGAAGGCCAGGCCCAACGCATAGCAATAGCCCGAGGCTTGCTGCGCCCGGGCTCCATATTGCTCCTTGATGAGATAAGCTCATCACTCGATGCCCCCACCGAGGCCGAGCTCTACCGCCGTCTCTTCAAGGCCTATCCGCAAAAAACAATGATTTTCATCACCCACCGCCAGGCCGTCACCTCCCTCTGCGATGAAACTCTGACTCTTTAAAAAACGTTTCCCTGTGTCACTGCAAGATGACACAGGGAAACAATCCATTTGTGCTATTTAATTAAATATATCATCCCAAGCGGAAGTGGTATCTTCCCCACTACCATAAAGGATTCCCTTTGTCATTTCCAGATTGATCACCTCCGTTACGGGCTTGCAGTATATCTTCTTTTCCATAGTCGTCATTTCTTAATCATGATTGTTTTACCATTGTGTATATACAGTCCCGGAGCGATTGGCTCAGTCTCCAGCAGGCGACCGTTCATGTCATACCACGTATTAATATCCATCTCACCTGTTACCGTATCAAGTGTTCCCACTGCAGTAACCGTTCCGCTGGCACTCACAAGCCTTACAGTTATGCGGCTGGGCACATCCGTATCAGTGCCAGTAGCACCAAGGGCCGATGCCCGCATCGGAGCCCGCTGTGCTCCGTTCTTATACGTCAGGTAGCAGCGCATGGGCGGAACGCTTGCACCCTCCTTGGCATGCACAAACTGTCCAGCCTCGACATCATGTCCGTCAACAGTCTTGCTCTTGGACGCAAAACCGTAGATATGGCCCGTCATAGGCTCAGTACCATAGGTAAGGTTCGTATAGGTACCGGTAAACGTCCAGTCTCCACTGGTGGTGGCCAACCCGCCCGATACGTCATAACCGGCCGTACCGTGGAACAGTACAGGTACGCTGCCTGAACCCTCCGGCAGGAACAGATAAGGTTTGTTGGCAACAGTAGCTGTAACCTCATTCATTGTAGCTACCCAACCGTCAACAGCATCATAAGTCACATCCACAAACTCATACGCCTTACCGCCCTCAATATCTGTCAAGGCAAACGGCAGGCAGATGGTCGATGCCTTGCCACCCGTGAACTCACGGCGGAATGCAACCTTACCGTCCAGGTTGCCGGGCACTGTCTCCGACTCGCTCAGGATTGTGGCAGCCACAGCACCTTCAGGATTATTATTATCATTGATATCTTTTGGGGCTACACCCACGCTCGTGGCGTTCGAAACATCACCTATAGTGCAGTTATAGTAGTAGTTGGTGGCTAGACTACCGGAATCATGCCTGCCTGCTATGGCCCCCTTGCTGTAACCGACATCTGGAATGGTGGCACCTATTGCAAGGCAGCTGCTGACAGAACCCTTATATTGTTGTCCTATGATGCCACCGTAATTTCTACAGTTTGTTACGCCATTGCCGACAATGATAGTAGCCGAACTTATGCAATTTGAGACATTGCCGTCATTTTGTCCTACGATGCCGCCATATCTGTCGCATCCCGTCAGGTTATCAGCGACGGTGAGTACAGCTTGGCTTGTGCAGTTTATGACAGTGCCGGAGTATGAGTATCCCACAATGCCGCCATGATAGTCGGCATTGCTGACCACCGTATGAATGGCAACGTTACCGTCTACGTGGCAGTTGTTGACAGTGCCTATGAGTTGGTCGGTGTAATTAGGAAGAAATCCCACTATGCCGCCAACATTATTGCAACCTGTGATACGGGCATCGCTCAGGGTCACGTTCTTCACGGTGCCCCTTACATAGCCGAATAGTCCCTGACATTCATCGTTACCTTTATATATACGTATGCCGCTGATGGTGTGTCCATCTCCATCGAAGGTGCCCCAGAACTCTTTATCATATTTGATGCCGATTGAGATGTAGTTGTTCTCGGTGCTGGTGACATCATTCCAGTCAGTTGTGTGGGCATAGGTAATATCATTGCCCAGCTTGAAGAACTTGCCATCGAATTTATCGGCGGTATAGCCGTCGATGCCGTTCACCATCTTGGCCAGCAGGTCGAGGCCTGCGGTAGTTGTGATTATATAAGGATGCGCCTCACTGCCGTCGGCTCCTGAGGCAATGCCCCATACATCGGTAATACCACTGACGGTTGCATCGCAGGCAGGCATTTTGAAGGTGTAAGTGTCGTTGCTATAGGTGACGGCAATGTCGTTGTCGTTGGCATCCTTTACTTTAATGTCAAGGACATACCCCCGAGGAATGCTACCGTTGTATGTAAACGTAACATTGGTGTTGCTGGCGTAGTAGGTGTCAGTACCGATGGTGACGCTCTCTCCTGAGGCAGTAACGCCATCAGCGAGGGTGAGGCTATGAACGCTACGGGCACCGTTGGGGTCGACGCTGCCGTTGCCCACATTGGTGGTGTTGCCACCCACGGTGCAGTTGAGATAATAGTTGGCGGTTAAAGTGCCGCCGGCATCCACGGCCACTATTGCGCCCATTTTTAATACAGCCGGAATGGTAACACCTACTGCAAGGCAGTTGCTGATTGTGCCACCTGTGGCATATCCCACAATACCGCCGTATTTACTGCACGTTGTCAGTCCGTCAGAATCGATGAAGGTGACCGAGCTGGTACAGTTCGAGACGGAGCCATTGCCTGCTCCCACAATACCACCATGACTTTCGGCAGAGTTTACCACAGCTTGGATGGTGACGGTACCGTCAACGTGGCAATTATTGATAGAACCAATTGTGCTGTTGTCATAGTTGGTGAGATGACCCACTATTCCGCCAACATTCTGTTTACCTGTAATGTGGGCATCGCTTAGGGTCACGTTCTTCACCGTGCCGCCATAGACATAGCCGAACAGTCCCTGGTTCTTGCTTTCACCTTTGTAGATGCGTATGCCACTGATGGTATGGTCTTTGCCGTCAAAGGTGCCGCAGAAGCTATATTTCTGTGAGGTACCAATGGCGGTGTAGTTGTTCTCCGTGTCAGCACCCTCTTCGTTGGCTTCTTTGTGGGCATAGGTGATGTCGGCACCCAGCTGGAAGAAAAAGCCATTTGGATGTTCGCTGTCAGCACCATATCCCATACCGCTGTTCACGCGGGTGGCCAGCAGGTCGAGATCTCTTGTGGTGGTGATGGTGTAAGCCGTGGCCTCGCTTGTGCCGTCGGCTCCGTCAGGGATACCCCAAACATCAACAATGATAGAGGCCTCGCCGTTTCCATTCAGATACACGCCACATTCGCTGCTGTTATCGCAGGTGAAGTTCGCAACCGTTCCATTGCCGTTGAGACCGCTGGTAAACACACCGGTATTATTCTGCATTATTACGCCGATGTTGGCGGTATTAGTCAGCGCATCGGTGACGGTGATGACACTGCCGGGCTTCAGATACACGTTGTTCGCCGTGGTGTTGTTGCTCAGTGTATTGCCGGTGATGACAGGGTTGCCGCTGATGTTAATCGTTTTGTCGTTGTACACGTACACACCGCCGCCGGATGTTGCGGTATTGCCTGAGATTGTGCCGCCATTCATATTGAAAGTGCCTTGGACGTACACGCCGCCGCCGGATGTTGCGGTATTGCCTGAGATTGTGCCGCCGTTCATGGTAAACGTTCCGTAGACGCGCACGCCGCTTCCGTTGTTACCGCTGCCCCCGGTAATCGTGCCGGTGCCTGCCGCACTGCCATCAGTAAGGGTTAGCGTGCCATTGACCTCAATCACATAACCGTTCGCCGTTGCCGCCGTCAGATTGCGGTTGAGGGTGTGGCCGTTGAGGTCGAGGGTGACGTAATGGCGCGAGGGAATGGTCAGGTAGCCATCAGTTGTTTGGGCGGTATAATCCTGGTCGAGGGTGATGAGAGTCGGATTTTCGCTATCGGTGCTAGCAGCCGCGAACTGGCGGTTGAGCCATTCCCACTCCGTAAGCACCTCCGCGCTCACAGTGGCGTCGGCAGCGGTCATGGTGAAACTGTTGCCGCTGAGCACTTCCGTGCCCACGCTATAAACAACGATTTGGTTTGCTGACACCGTGCCCGTGTAGCCCAATGTGACAGTGGTACCCGCGGCATAATAGGTAGTGCTGCTTATCTCTACGCTCTCGCCAGTAGCGGTGATGCCGCTGCTCAAGGTGAGAGTATGTACGCTACGAGCACCGCTCTGGTCACCGCTGCCAATACCGACATTAGTGGCGTTTATCGTGCCGTTCACGGTACAGCCGTGGTAGTAGTTGGACGTGTAGGTTCCTTTGTCGTCGTATCCGACGATGGCCCCCACATTGCTGTTGCCACTCACGTTGGCACCACTGGCAAGACAGTTCTCAATAGTACCTTTGTCTTGTTGGCCAACTATACCACCATTATTACCGCACCCGGACAGACCATCGGCAATGCTGATGGTGGCGGCGCTGGTACAACGGCGAATCTTGTCATTAGAACCATTAATACTATAACCTACTATACCACCGTGAAGCCAGGAATTGTTGACGACCGCATGGATGGCTACAGTATTGGTGACATGACAGTTCTCAACCAGACCATAGTTCTTTTCGCCTATGATGCCACCTACTTCCTTGTATCCCGTGATGCGGGCATCGGTAAGAGTGACATTCTTCACAGTGCCATCAAAAGTCACACCAAACAAACCTTGCAAATTATCAACATCATCGCTGCCACTCATGTAGATGCGGATGCCACTAATGGTGTGGTCTCCACCGTCGAACACTCCTCCAAAGGAGTGATGATACTTGCCTATAGCGGTGTAGTTGTCCTCGGTGCTGTTGGCGTCGTTCCATTCGGTGGTGTGGGTGTAGGTGATATCATTGTCCAACCTGAAGTAGGTGTCGCGGAATTTGTTGGCAGTGTAGCCGTTGGTGCCGTTTACCATCTTGGCCAGCAGGTCAAGCTGGTCGGTGGTGATGATGAGGTATGGATTGTCGCTGCTGCCGCCACCACTCCATGCAGTAGTAAAGGTAACGCTGATGGTGACATCGCTAGCGGGCATGGTGAAGGTGTTGCCCGTGATGTCATGGTCGCTGCCATCATTATAGTGGTAGGTTATCTGTTGGGCTACGGCCTGGCTATAGCCCAAAGTGACGGCTGTATTACTGGCGTAGTAGGTATTGGAGCCGATTTCCACGCTCTCGCCGCTTGTCGTGACATCTGCCGGCAGAGTGAGCGCGTGGACGCTGCGGGTGCCGTTGCAGTCGCCAGAACTTGTGCCTATATTGGTGGTCTGGTTATTGACGGTACAGTCGTGATAGTAGTTGGCGCTAAGTGTACCTGCGTTATTGCCAACAACAGCTCCAGTATTCGAACCGCCAGTGATAACAGCATCGGCGAGGATGACATTCTTCACGGTGCCGCTGCTACCAACATGGCCAAAAAGCCCATGATAATCGGTGCCACCTTGATTGATGCGGATGCCGCTGACAACCTTACCGTCGCCATTAAAAGTGCCATTGAACGGGTTGCTGCCGCTACCGATGGCGGTGTAGTTTTCACTATCTCCAGTGTACTCAATGTTGGTCCCCAACTTGAAGTGGGTGCCGCTGAAGTTTTTGGCGGTGTAGCCGTCGGTGCCATTCACCATCTTGGCCAGCAGGTCGAGCTGCTCGGGTGTGGTGATGAGGTAAGGACTGCCTTTGGTTCCAGCGCCACTCCATGCTGCAGTAAAGGTAACGCTGATGGTGACATCGCTGGCGGGCATGGTGAAGGTGTTGCCCGTGATGTCATGGTCGCTGCCATCGTTATAGTGGTAGGTTATCTGTTGGGCTACGGCCTGGCTATAGCCCAAAGTGACGGTTGTATTACTGGCGTAATAGGTATAGGAGCCGATTATCACGCTCTCGCCTGAGGCAGTGACACCATCAACGAGGGTGAGTGTATGGACGCTGCGGGCACCAGCCTGATCGGTGCTGCTGCTTTCGCCACCTACGCCCACGTTAATGGCATTAGCCGTGCTCCCCACGGTGCAGTTTCTATAGTAGTTCGAGACCAGGGTTCCGCCATCATTCTCGCCTACGATGGCCCCTACATATTGATTTTGGGAAGATATGCTGGTCCCCACGGCAAGGCAATTCTGAACAGTACCCAGATTGTAGCCAGCGATACCGCCATATTCTTTTGCATTTACACTATTTGCGCTAAGCGTTGCCGCACTGGTGCTGTTTTGAAGGAGCCCCGAGTTTCGTCCCGCGATGCCCCCATGCATGTCGCCAGTGGACAGGGTATGAATTAACACTTGATCGGTGACGTGGCAATTGTCAACAGTTCCAACGCTGTTACCTGCGATACCGCCAGACCAAGTATCGCCGGTGATACGGCTGTCATCAAGGGTGATATTCCTGACGATACCCTGTTCACCAATACGCCCGAATAGACCTTGAAAACTATTAGCATCTGTAGCGTCTTTTTTGTATATACGGATACCGCTGACGGTATAGCCGTCGCCGTCGAAAGTTCCCATGAATGTATAAAACTTATTCACAGATAAACGTCCGATTGCGGTGTAGTTGTTCTCGGTGCTGTTGGCATTGTTCCATTCGGAAATGTGGGTGTAGGTGATGTCGGCACCAAGTTTAAAGAACTTGCCTTCAAAGGTATTGGCAGTATAACCATCGGTGCCGTTCACCACCTTGGCCAACATGTCCAGACCGTCAGTGGAGGATATGACGTAGGCATGGTCCTCGTCATCGCCGGTTTTGCCGTTGTCCTGCCCCCAGATGGGCGTCCAGTTGGCGGTGAAGGTCTTGTCGCCATGCGAGCCGGCAGGGATGGTGACGGTTGTCTGCGGCGTATTCCCGTTGCTACCAGTCCAGCCAGCAAAGGTGTAGCCTGCCCTGATTGGTTTTTTCAGCGTGAAAGTTGCCGTCTCGTAGGTATAGCTATCAGGATTGGCAGTGACCACAGTACCGTCGGCCAGGTCGTAGGTGATAGTGAAGGAGTGATTGGCATCGACCGTGATGCCAATGTTCTTATTGATAGCCTTGCCAGCGCTACTGAGTTCGTTGCCAGCCAGATCCTTAATGGTGCCGCTGATGCTGTTCACGGTGAGGGCTGTACCTGCACTGGCCGTAATTGTGCCGGAAAAGGTGAGGACGTTGGAACCGGAGCCTCCGTTGCTGGAGACATAAGACGCACTGCCCCAGGTGGTGCTGAGGGTGGGTGTGCCAGACACTGTGACAATCTCGTCGAAGGGGACGGAAACATAGAAGGTATTACCCTTGGCATGCATACTGCCGGAAATGACAGGGTCGCCGAGGCGTGAGGGAGCAGTGCCGTCAACGGCCTGAATGTGAGCCTTGACGTTCTTGACAGCCCACTCGTCGCTGCCGGAACTGCCGGAGGCGTTAAGACGGAGGACGAGCGTATTAAAAGCGGTGGGTATGATAATACGCCCGTCAGTGGCGCGGTTACCGTTGAATTTCTGCTTTTTGAGAGGCCATTTGTCACCATGGCTCCAAGGGTTCGCAGCACCTTCGTTATGGCCTGCGCTAAGGACTGGAAAGGTGTAGCTCCTATAAGTATCGTCCTTGCTGCCGGTATTCATCTCAAAGCCCGCCATATATTTGGAACGGCTGATATTGCCAGGGTCGCCATTGCTGCAGTCATCACGATTGTCGCAGGTGCTGGTGTTGTCCACCAGAAGCTGCAGGTACTCATAAGCGTCATCGTTCTCCTTGGCCTGCATACTCAGCGTCATACGGAGTTGGGCGCCGATAAATTGATAGTAGGCCTTGGGAGCTGCTTTATTGAAGTAACTGGAACTGGCCACGGACTTATAACCGTTTTTATCATATCCGGCATCATTGGCCGTGTATTCATTTTCCTGGATGGTGACGTCCTTAATATCGAACGCGCCGCTGCTGGGCACGCTGGTGCCTGTGGTGATGGTACGGTCTGTAGAAGCTAGGCGGAAACCACCCTGGTCCAAGACTTCAAAACGATACATGCGCGATGTGCCGTTCTGGAACTTGTATGCGTCGGCGTCGGGGGTGTTCTCGGTCACCTCCACCTCACGGCTGTTGTGGGTGGCATCGAAGGTCAGCTCGCCCACTTTTTCCGTGAAGTGCATTCCTGCAATGGCGCTCAAACTTACCGTGCGGTACTTTACCGTCTCAGTCGTTGAGGTGTTGGTTGTTCTGGTGATGACAAATTTGCTTGTGCCTGATGTATTCGTCACCGTGAAAGTACTAGCAGCATGTACTGTTTGTACTGCTAACAATGTTATCAACAACAATAATAAAGAAATAATTTTCTTCATACTTATCGCATTATTAAATCTACAAAAGCCGGACATAGACGTTGCATCTACGAGCCATCTACGAATCATCTACGAGCCTTCAACCTTGTTTCTGCGCTCGTCGTCATCAGGCCAACGGAACTCATCAGGGTGCTCACGCATATATCTGGTGGCTTTGTAAAGACACCAGATAAGATATGCGGCACTGAGTCCAAAAACTACGGCCATTATGACCTCGAGTGTAGTCATCAGGGATTTATTTTGTAACTATTGAGTCAAATACGGGCAGGCCCTTTATAAATACGCACGCAAATATCATTATTATAATAAAGAAAGACTTTCCTCTAACGGAAATTACCGTCAGAGGAAAGACTTTTTTCTGTTAGAGGAAACTTTTTTCCGTTAAAGGAAAAAACCGGCTCTCTAGTTACTATGTTTGCAAGGGCCAACTAAGGAGGAAAATATCCTGGACTGCTTTCGGGGGCTGCGAGCCCCCTGCCGCGAGGCCTCCCCTCGGTGTTTTTCATAGTATTTCCAAAAACAAGTTGGCACGATAATAATTGGTCTATATTTTTGTAAGTGCTAAAAACAAGATATACAACCAATTAAAACCGTACCAATATGCAAAAGAACACT
>CACZMI010000021.1 GCA_902782245.1 uncultured Bacteroidales bacterium
GACCGCGACGGAACCATCATAGTAGAGCCGTCCGACGAGCAGCTTGACAGCTTTGACAAACTGCAGTTTGTACCCGGAGTATTCCGCAGCCTCACGTTCCTGCGCCAGCACACTGATTTTGAGTTTGTTATGGCCAGCAACCAGGACGGACTGGGCACCTCATCGTACCCCGAGGCGGACTTCTGGCCCACACAGAACTTCATCCTCAACACCCTGAAGGGTGAAGGCGTGGAGTTCAACGACATCCTCATAGACCGCCACTTCCCACAGGACAACGCCCCCACCCGCAAGCCCGGCACCGGCATGTTCGGAAAGTACATGACCGATGAATACGACCTGGCTGCCAGTTACGTAATTGGCGACCGCGCCACCGACGTGGAGCTGGCACGCAACCTGGGCTGCCGTGCCATTTTGCTGCAGGACAGTGCAGATGGCTTATCGGACGATTTGAAGTCAGTTTGCGCTTTTGCCACCCGCGACTGGTGGAAAGTTGCCGAATTCGTGTTTGCAGGCGAGCGCCGTGCATCGGCCCACCGCGCAACAAAAGAGACAGATATACTGGTAGAACTCAATATAGACGGAACCGGCCAGTGCGATATCAGCACCGGCCTGGGATTCTTTGACCACATGCTGGAGCAGATTGGCCGTCACGGAGGTATGGACCTGACCGTCAAGGTCAAGGGTGACCTCTACGTCGATGAGCACCACACCATCGAGGATACCGGAATCGTGCTGGGCGAGTGCATCCGTAAGGCACTGGGTGATAAGCGTGGCATAGAGCGCTACGGCTACGCCCTGCCCATGGACGACTGCATGGCTCAGGTAGTCCTTGACTTTGGAGGCCGCAGCTGGCTGGTATGGAACGCCGAGTTCAAGCGTGAAAAGATTGGCGAGATGCCCACCGAGATGTTCCTGCACTTCTTCAAGTCCCTGAGCGACGCCGCCGCTATGAACCTGAACATCCAGGCGCAGGGTGACAACGAGCACCACAAGATAGAGGCCATCTTCAAGGCCTTTGCCCGCGCCCTCAAACAGGCCGTGCGCCGCGACATCTGGAACTACACACTCCCTTCATCAAAGGGCGTGCTGTAGTCAGTATCGGCCTACTTTGGGTTTACTGGCCTGGTATTCACTCCAGTTTCCATCATCGTTCCGTTGATATGTGACTTCGCCCCAAGCCCATGGGGTCGTCTTGCCGGTCTCGTAAAAGTCAATACGGAACTTGCCCTCATAATTGATGATTCCGGGATCTGTGGTGTACAAATGTGTCCAAAAATCATCGGAATACCTGTATCCGTCAACGACGACTGCAACCGAATCATTTACTACAACCAATGAGGAATGGACATCGGCTGAATCTCCTTCCTCTTTTCCTGACAGCCATCTCATATCCAGTTTCAGAGTATCCTCCTTAGAGACAATCACACTTGGATGCCCGTATCTGTCTTCAATTATTGTATCATCATGCAAACAATCCATCACTCTTGATACATATACATCAGACCAATAGGCGGTAATACACGCCAGTTCGTCGTCCGTATCCCAATTTCTACCCTCACATCCTGTCAAGGTCCAGGATGCAACAACTATAAGCGCAAAATATAATATAATCTTTTTCATATCATCAGAATTTGAAACTGGCACCAACTCTTACTCCCGGAATAATCGGAATAGAAAGGAAACAATACTCTGAACCATAACCCAGTTCAGTTAAAAATCCGATATTACTATTCATGGGTCTGAACCTGAATCCAAGTAATGTCAGATGCCAACGTATGTCTTTTTCACCTAAAGTGCCTCTATTCACCACATCACCGGTCAAATCCCAATAATCGCAATCATTCCTTATCTCTCCACCCAGAAAAGCCTGAGTATACATACTGAGTTGTGGACGGTCAAAAATGTGATATCTTAAACCCAACAGGAAATCCATCTTAAAGGCATATTCTCTGTAGTCTTTTGTGCCGTGAATAACATTGACATCCTGGTAATCAGCTACATGGAGTCCTGTATATCCCACTAAAGAAAGGCGTTTAAAGAAACCCGAGTCTGCCAGTTTGTATGCCAATTCTACAGATATACTGGGATACAATGTAGAATTGTAGGATTCTTTATTCAAATCACTCAGTTCCATAGGACGGAGAGAATAGAAATCAAGATGATTACCAATATAATTTCTATGGTTTTCAGTATCTGCAATAGAGTATAAACCTGGCGTGGATATACCGATATTAAACTCAAAATCTCCTTTTTTATCTTGCGCTTTTAGAGCAAGCGACCCGAATAAGGAAAAGGCTAATGTAAAAAGCAAACAATGTCTCAAATGCATAATTGTAATAATAAGTTCCCAAATATACGTACTTTTTCAAAAAATGACGCAAAGGGGTCGTTTCTCTTTGCGTCACTTTTGCATCAGAGCGGGATATTGAGCTTCAGGGTGATGTTGCGTCCGGGATTGCGGATGCCAACGTACTTGAGGCGGCTTAGGTGATCAACATACACCTTATCTGTCAGATTATCAGCAACAAGAGTGAGTTGCGCCACACATTTGCCCTTACACATTATGTCCGTATGGGCCGATGCCCCCACGAGCAAATATGCATCGGTTGCAGTCTCGGTTCCCTGCAGAAAATGATCCTGCCTGAAATGCTGGTCGGCACGCACAGACAGATAGCTGTTGTTCAGTATCTTGCCCGAATGGGTAATCTCCCATTTCACCTCGGCGCCCACCTTGGGCGCAGGGATAAGCGGCATGTCACTTGACTGAAACCTTCCGCGCACGTATGAGAAATCAGCCCCCAGATGCAGGGCGTGGAACGGATGGCAATCGGCAGCGAATTCTGCCCCATACAGCAGTGCATCGGTTGCATCATAACGATACTCGTCATAGCTCTCAATAACAGTGCCTGTCCGCAAGGCGTAAATGTAGTTGTCAATGCGGTTGCAGAACAGGGCGGCGGTCACAGACACGTGTTGCAACTGCAAATCCGCCCCCAGATCACCCTGCAGGCTGAATTCGGGATCAAGTCTGTTGTTACCTTTCTCATAACGTACGGTTCCCTCATGGACTCCGTTCGATGCCAGTTCGCTCAGGTTTGGAGCACGGAATCCGCGAGCCACGTTCGCCCTCAGATTCAGGTTCTCAAAAGGCGAATAAACCAGTCCGATGCTACCGGTCACACCTGTAAAGTCACGCTCAAAAGCATCGAACTTATCCTCAAGATACAGACTGCTCAGGTGGCGCATATCGGCCCTTACGCCTCCGGCCAGAGTAAAACGCTCCCAGTTCTTTGTAGTTGTCACGAACAGTCCGGCATCAAACAGACGGTATGCAGGGATGAGCACCTCCTCGCCCAGATTATCACTCACCTGGTACATTCCGCCCACGCCAGCCGCCAAACGCCAGCCGTCGGCAAACTCATCGGTGGTGTAGCGCACATCATAATTCATGGTTGAGAGTTTGAAATCAAGCTCAGCCTCATCGGCCTCTTCCTCAAACTCCTGACGGCGGTTCTGTTGCAGGCCGATAAGCAGTTTCATGCTGCCGGGACCCATCACAAAAGAATTGTCCAGCACCGCCTTGTAGTGATGTACCTGCTGGAACGGCAGTTCTACGGCATATCCTGTGGGACCTTCCAGTTCTCCGTCCTCGTAACCTTCGGTCATGCCCGGAGTAAGGTGGTAATATCCCAACGTAAGTCGTGAGAATCCCCAGTCGCGGTTCAGACCCACCTTGCCGCTGGCCGCGCGCTCCCGGAACTGGGTACCCGGCACAAGCCCGTCGGCGGCGTTGCGGAATGCATGTGCGTACTTATCGGTAAAACGAACGTCCCAGACCGTTCCACCACGGTTGCCGCTCTGGTGTAAGGAATAGGCTGCCAGGCCGCTGTTAGTCTGATACTCGCTGCTCACTCCGGCAGAGAGCGTTCCATCCTCAGGAAACGGATTGGGGTTGAGAATGATTACGCCCGCCAGCGCATCGGACCCGTACATGAGGCTGGCCGGACCTTTCAGGATTTCGGCGCTTCCCACGGTCTCGGCGTCCACCTCTATTCCGTGTTCATCACCCCACTGCTGGCCTTCCTGGCGGATTCCATCGGCCAAAAGAATGACCCTATTGTATCCCATGCCGCGAATGACAGGCTTGGAGATGCCGCTGCCGGTGGTTACCTGGCTCACTCCGGGTATGGTTGCTATAGCATCTATGATATTTGTCGATGCCTTGCTCTTGAGTGTCTGTGCATCGGCCACGCTTATGGCCGACGGGGTCTGGCTCAGACGGCTGGTTCCGGTCAGTCCCGTAACCGTGATTTCGTCGAGTTTAAGGTGTTTATAGAATACATCGGTACTGTCTTGAGAATATGCGGCAGTATGCGCTGCTATGCACAGCACAGCCGCAATGATAATATTTCTTTTCATTGTGGATTATAGTATCTTGATTAATAATGGTATATGAGGACTATATGCGAAAAAGTCCATTATCTCTGATTATCAGCAAGATACCACAGGAGGAGCACGGGATTTGGATCGTTCCTGATAACCTGCTTGCAGGCTGACGGGAACGGCAGGGCAGTCAACAACTGAACTTACGGAAATGACAGACTGAGCCGTGGGAGTAATCTCCAACTGGACAGCAGAAATGAATCGGCATATCCGGCAGTCATCAATTCCGTCATGATTTATAAAGATGTAATGGGAACTGTGTCCCTCAATTATCTCACAGACGGAGTTATGCGGAGGAACAGGCTGATGACGGTGAAACGATGCAAGCAGCAGCGCCTGCACAAATACCGCCAGCAGCACAATGGCTGACAACCTTCCACTCCTGTTCCTGATCATCATATGACGCCGCAAATATACAAAAACGACGCAAAGGGGTCGTTTCGTTTTGCGTCATTTTGCGTCGTTTTTGCTAAATTTGCAGTAAACATACAGGACTATGGAGAGAAGCGTAGAATATCTGCAGTTGCTGGCCAAGAGTTTCCCAAGCATCGCGGCGGCATCGACCGAAATCATAAACCTGGAGGCAATACTCAACCTGCCCAAGGGAACCGAGCATTTTGTGACCGATATCCACGGCGAGTACGACGCGTTTGACTACGTGCTGCGATCGGCATCGGGCGTAATCCAGCAAAAGATCGACGCGGTATTCGGCGATGAACTCAGTGCCGATGATAAGCGCACCCTGAGCGCCCTGATAAGCTACCCCGAGGCCAAACTGCGTGCCATCAAGGCCGATAACGACGACCTGGACGAATGGTACAAGGTTACGCTGATGCGCATGATTGCAGTGCTCACCCGCGTAGCGTCACGCTACACCCGCTCCAAGGTGCGCAAGGCCCTGCCCAAAGACTACGCCTACATCATTGAGGAGCTCATGCACGAGACCCGCGGCACATTCATCTCCAAGCATAACTACCTGCAGGCCATCATAGACACGATAGTCAGCACCGGCCGCGCAAGTCATTTCATAACCGCCATAGCCGATGTCACCCGCGACCTGGTAATTGATCAGCTCCACATAATAGGTGACATATTCGACCGCGGCTCAGGCGCCCATCGAATAATGGACATGCTCTGCAGTTACCGCGATTTTGACATCCAGTGGGGCAACCACGACGTAGTGTGGATGGGAGCCGCCACCGGCAGCGCCGCCTGCGTTGCCAACGTGGTGCGCAACAGTCTCAAATATGCCAGTATGACCACCCTTGAGGACGGTTACGGCATCAACCTGCTGCCGCTGGCCACATTCGCCATGCAGACTTATGCCGATGACCCCTGCACGCTGTTCATTCCCGTAAAGACCGATGACACCCCGGTCGAGGATCTGCCGCAGATGGACCTGCTCTCACAGATGCACAAGGCGATCGCCATAATCCAGTTCAAGATTGAGGCCGCAGTTATTGCCCGCCACCCGGAGTTCCATATGGAGCACCGCAACCTGCTGGACAAGATTGATTTCAAGCGCGGAGTGATAAACATCGGTGGTAAGGAGTACAAGTTGCTCGACACCAACTTCCCCACTGTTGACCCAAAAGATCCGTACAAACTTACACCAGCCGAACAGAATGTAATAGACCGTCTGGTGCACAGTTTCTGCAACAGCAAGGCGCTGGCCCGTCACGTGGACTGCCTCTTTGAGCACGGATCGCTCTATCTGGTGCATAACAACAACCTGCTATATCACGGCAGCGTGCCTCTGAACGAGGACGGAACGCTGGCGTCCATGAACATCCAAGGTGTTGATTATAAGGGTTGTGAGCTGTTCGACACAATAGATAAATACGTACGTACCGCGTATTATGCATCGGACGACGACCCCTTGAAACAGTACGGTCAGGACCTGTTCTGGTATCTCTGGTGCGGCCCAGTATCGCCTCCCTTTGACAAAAAACGCATGGCCACCTTTGAGCGCTATTTCCTGGCCGAGAAGGAGACGCATTATGAGGAGAAAGGCAACTATTACCGCCTCAAGAACCGCCGCGACATCTGCGAGATGATACTGCGCGAATTCGGAATCACGGAGCTTGAGCACGCCCACATAATCAACGGCCACATCCCCGTAAAGGAGTCCAGCGGCGAGAGTCCCATCAAGGCCGATGGCCGACTACTTGTAATTGACGGCGGATTCTCAAAGGTTTACCACCAGCAGACCGGAATAGCAGGTTACACGCTGATTTTCAACTCACACGGAATGCGCCTGGTACGGCACCATCCGTTTGAATCCATCCAGCAGTCTATCGCCCAGGGCATGGATGTGATTGCCGCCACGCAGGTGGTAGAGTATTCAGAACAGCAAATTCTGGTGCGTGACACCGACAAGGGTCGCCGCCTGATGTCCCGCGTGGAGGACCTGCGCGCCCTGCTCCAAGCCTACCGCACCGGTCTTATAAAATGATACCATTGGGGTCAGGCCCCTTTGGTATCATTTTGGAAAAATAGTACCAAAGGGGCCTGACCCCAATGGTATCATTTTATTGTGCGCAGGATTGCAAGGAGGTGGTCAAACACCATGGGAACGGTGGCCAGTTCAAGGCGCTCGGACGGTGAGTGTACGCCGCGCAGTGTCGGGCCGATGGAAATCATATCCAGATCGGGGTACGATGTCAGGAACAGACCGCACTCCAGACCGGCGTGGATAGCATTGACCTTGGGGTCCTTCCCGAACAGTTCCTTATACGTACGGACCGATATATCCAGCAGCTCCGACTTGGGATTGGGAGCCCAGCCCGGATAGCCGTCATTGCTTGTAACCTTGGCGCCAGCCAGACGGAAACAAGCTGCCAGAGTAGCCTGCACCGCATATTTGCCCGATTCAACACTGCTTCTCTGGCTTGCCAGCATAGTGACCTTGCCGTTCTCAGTGCGTATGCGCGCCAGATTTGACGATGTCTCAACCAGCCCCGGCACATCCATGCTCATGGCATAAACGCCGTTGAACACGGCAAACACTGACCTTATTATATTGCGAGCCACGCCCTGCTCTATGCACTCCCCAACAGCATCGGTCGATTCCATAAAGAACTTGGCCTCACGCTCGGTAACATGATATTCATCCTGTACTTCCGATGCAAACACGTTAAAGTCAACGCGTATCTTCTCGCGGTCGGCAAACGGAACGGCAATCACAGCCTGGGCGTCACGCGGAATTGCGTTATGCAAATTTCCGCCGCTGATGGAACACAGCCTCAGGTCATATTTGTCAAGAGCGCCGTAAAGGAACCGTGCCAGTATCTTGTTGGCATTGGCATAACCCTTGTCGATATCATCGCCCGAGTGGCCGCCGTGCAACTTATCGACCCCTACTCTAAGGAAGAAATATCCCGCAGGAACAGCCTCGGTCTTATATTCAAACTCAACGCTGGTATTGATACCACCCGCACAACCGATGAATATCTCGCCCTCATCCTCCGAGTCCAGGTTGATGAGCATCTTGCCGTTCATCATGCCCGGCTTGAGGTTCTCGGCACCGGTCAGACC
Organism: uncultured Bacteroidales bacterium; assembly: GCA_902782245.1. Taxonomy (GTDB): domain Bacteria; phylum Bacteroidota; class Bacteroidia; order Bacteroidales; family Bacteroidaceae; genus Colenecus. The sequence goes on from CACZMI010000021.1 coordinate 7,981, forward strand.
GGTCTCCTCGGATATAGTAAAGAGGCACTCCACCGGTCCGTGCTCAATCTCCTTGCTGTCCAGAACAGCCAGAGCCATGGCAATACCCATACCGTCATCGGCCCCAAGAGTAGTGCCGCGTGCCTTGAGCCAGCCGTCCTCCACGTAGGTCTCAATGGGCTGGGTCATGAAATCGTGCTTCAGGGTGGCGTCCTTCTCGCACACCATATCCTGATGGGCCTGCAGAATCACCGTCTGACGGCCCTCAAAACCGGGAGTTGCAGGCTTGCATATCAGCACGTTACCAACCTCATCCTTCTTTGCGGCAAGCCCGCGTGCGGCTGCGAACGACATAAGGTACTCACCCATCTTCTCCTCACGACCCGACGGACGCGGAATCCTGCAGATTTCCAGAAATATATCCATCACTCTCTTGGACCAATCTATCTTTTCCATATATATTTTAATAAATTATAATAATGTCTTAACAACTCAAAAATGCTTCCCAAAAGTACATTATTCTTGGCATTAATTCAACTAAAATCCATATCTTCGCGCCGCATATGTGGAAAACGTTTCTTACAGTTGTACTTTTCCTTCTTGCCGCAGTACTTTTAATGTCTGTAAGCATTCTGCTTAAGAAGAACGGCAAATTCCCCAACATACATGTCGGGCGGAATCCTGCAATGAGAAAAAGACACATAGGATGCGTTGAGGAGCAGGACAGAGAGGCACAGAAGGTTAATCCTATGGCCGTTAATGAAATAGTAAATAATTGAATTTAGCTATATGAACTTCAAATCAGTTACATCGTTCGTACTGTCAACAGTGATGGTTCTCGGTTTCACCCAGTGCTCACAGCAGGCAGCCGCACCCCAGCAGGCTCAGGCACCCGTTGCCGTATCAGGTCTGAAAATAGCATATATCGATGTTGATTCACTCCTGGCCAACTACGCCTTCTATCAGGACCTTGCAGAGGAGATGACCCGCAAGGAGGAGAATTACCGCCTGGCTCTCACAGAGGAGAACAACAAACTCCAGAAAGAGTATGCCGAGCATCTCAAAAAGATCCAAAACAATGTTTACTCATCGTCAGAGCGTGCTCAGTCAGAGGAGAACAGATTCCAGAAAAGGAATCAGGCCCTGATGGAGAAGAGTGACAAATACAGTCAGGAACTCCTGGCTGAGAGCAATGCAAACTCACAGAAAATCAGCGAAACCGTTGACAATTACGTAAAGGAGTACAACAAGACTCACGGTTTCAACCTTATCATTTCAAAGGCCAGTCTGCTTTATGCCGATGAGGCCCTGAACATCACAGCAGAGATTCTGGATGGTCTTAACGCCGCATACAACCGCGCAGACCAATAATAAAAATAGCCAAAGCAAAAAAAGGTCATCCCGAGCAAGGATGACCTTTTTTATTTATCTTTACAAAAAAAACAAAAGCTTATGAGAAACCTGAAGTATGTCCTTTCAGCAGCCATCCTGGCTTGCATACCTTTTACAGTAAGTGCACAGTTCATGTTCGGAGGCGGCGGTAACCGCGCAGCACAGGACAGCCTGCGTAAGATTGCCGCGGCCGATTATGCCGATATGCTGGCCAAGGTAGGTGTAGGTCAGCCCCGTGAGGGACGCCAGCCCAACAGCCCCGATGAGAGCAAACACCCCAACTACGATGAGCTCATAGCCAACCCCTACCCCTTCTATCCCGATCCGCTCATCACCGAGAGCGGCAAGAAGGTCAAGAACGCCAAGATGTGGTACAAGACCCGCCGTCCCGAGTTGGTAAAACTTTTTGAAGACAACGTCTACGGCCGCATCCCCGAGAACACCCCATCGGTCAAATGGGAGGTAACCAATGAGGAGAAGAAGGATTTTGCCGGCACCCCCGTAGTGGTACGTACCCTTAAAGGCGTGGTCGACAACTCCAGTTACCCGGCAATAACGGTAGAGATATCGGCCAACGTGGTCTACCCCGACGGCAAACAGAACCTGCCGGTAATCATAGAGTTCGGATTCGGAGGCGGTGACCCCACCCGCGTACGCGGCAACCAGAAATCATGGCAGCAGATGGTAATAGAGCGCGGTTGGGCCGCAGCCAGCATCAACCCCTCATCCATTCAGGCCGATGCCGGATCGGGCCTCACCAACGGCATCATAGGTCTCTGCAACAAGGGAGAGTTCCGTCAGCCCACCGACTGGGGTTCACTCCGTGCATGGGGCTGGGGTCTGTCACGCCTCATTGACTACTTTGAGACCGATAAGACATTCGATGCCACCAAGTGCGCCATCGAGGGCGTATCACGCTACGGCAAGGCATCACTCGTGGCCATGGCATTCGAGGAGCGCATCGCAGCCGGATTCATAGCCTCATCTGGCAAGGCCGGAGCAGCCGGATGGCGCAGAGACTGCGGTGAGAGCATCGGCAACATAGTATCCAATGAGGAATACCACTGGGTATGCGGCAACCTTATCAAATACGGCACTGACCCCTATACCGAGAATGACCTGCCCGTAGATCAGCATGAGCTTATTGCCCTGTGCGCCCCGCGCGCCTGCTTCATATCGACCGGCAGCTGGAACGGCGACAAGTGGCAGGATGTGGTGGGCTCGTTCATATCGGCCTCAAAGGCATCGCCCGTATATGAACTGCTGGGTTACAAGGGCGTAGGCACAGACCTGTTCCCCGGCATGGACAATGGTCTCATGGAGGGCCGGCTGACCTACCGCCAGCACCACGGCGGTCACGAGGCAGGTCCCAACTGGCCCTTCTTCCTGGACTTCTTTGAGCGTGAAGTCGTTTCAAAATGATGCAAAATAGTACAAAAGGGGACAGACCCCTTTTGTACCATTTTTCAATCCAGATTTAACATTTGTGTGTTTTCTGCGTCTTAATAGTAGAAACACTTAAAAACTACGACGATGAAAACAAGAATGATGATGATTGGCATTGCAGTTGCAGCGCTTCTGCTCGCCACAGAGAGTGTTCAGGCACAGCCCAGAGAGGTCCGCAGAGAACGTACAGAGCGTAGGGACGAACGTCACATCAATCAGGCAGATCCGCGTGACAATGATGTAATACGCTCTTTTGAGCGCGAGAGATATGATTCCAACCGTCTCAAGATGGCCGATATGGTATTCAGCACCGGCGGATTCATGACCACTGCACAGATAATCCGCGTGGCCGATATCTTTGACTATGACAGCAACCGCGTAAAGTTCCTGATTAACGCGTACCGCAACTGTGTTGACCGATACAACTACTATCAGGTTCTGCGTACTCTCGACTACAGCAGCAGCCGTGAGAAAGTAATCAAGTTCGTGCTTGATGATAAAGAGGATATGCTGCGTGAGACCGATATGCTCCGCAAGGTAAGCAACTCGGACATGACCGCCATTCTCAAGGCTCTCAAGAACGAGACTTATGACTCAACACGTGAAAAACTGGCCAAGATGATGATATGCGGCAGCCTGCTCACCTCACGTCAGATAGCAGACATGGCCAAGACATTTACCTTTGAGAGCAACAGACTGAAATTCCTGGAATACTCATACCAGTTCTGCGCCGATCCTCAGAACTACGTAATTGCAGCCGAAACGCTCAAGTTCAGTTCGGACCGAAGTAATCTGATGAAAAAAATATCACGGCGTTAACCGTGATATTTTTTTTAGTTCCTGCTGAAGTAATCTTCCAGCGCTTCCTCCAGTTCCTTGTCCCTGAGGTTACGTCCTATTATCGTACCATCGGCATCTATCAGGAATGTTGAAGGAATAGCCGATATCGAGTACTTGACTGCAGCGGAGTTCTGCATCTCCTCACCGTTCCAGAGTTGGATCCAGTTCATACTGTTATCCTTGACAGCCTTGATCCAGGCATCGGTATCATCATCAACAGATACACTTACAACCTCAAAGCCTTTTGACTTGAACTTCTTGTAAGCAGCCTTGATATTGGGAATCTCATTGATGCAGGGAGTGCACCAGCTTGCCCAGAAGTCAAGCAGAACCACCTTATGGCCCTGAACATACTGTGACAGGCTGACCTTATCGTCAAAGCCGTATTTCTTATCCAGTATCTGTGCCTCAAAATCAATGTACTGATGTCCCAGACTGGTAGCCAGCTGAGCCTGTGTCATTGCTGTAAGCTGCAGCAGGACGATATCCTGACCGAATGAAGGAGCAAGTTTCTCAATCAGGTCCATCAGTTGCTCGGGCTCAAAAAGACTGTAGTTCTCAACCAGTTGCTGATAACCGTAAATCTTATCGGTATTATCCTCAATGCTCTGGGCCAGAAGAGCGGTGAAACGATCCTGCAGATCGCCCATCTGACTGTAAAGGTCACTTGCGTCACCGTCTGTTGCCAGTGTCATACGGATCTTGTCCTCAAGTTCATTGGCCTCTTCATTGAACACCTCGGTGTCATCATAGAACTTCTGAAAAGCGTCGTTGTTGGGTGTTCCGGCAAGGAACTGGTTTCCGCTCTCAGTGTCTATCATAATCTTTATATCGCCGCGCTCCAGATAGAACTGGCAGCCTCTGACGGCGTCATCCATATCGAATGTGACAACTGCCACCTGTGCGGTATCGGTCTGACCCTTGAATGAGAACTTTCCGTTCTTTACTGCTACTGAGTTGAGTGAATCCAGACCGTCAAAGTCAAGTACGCTGAGTGTAATCACCGTACCGTCCTCTACGCCCATGATCTCACCGTTGATTTTATAAGAATTGCCTCCGCAAGAAGCCAGAATAACAGTTGCCAGGGCAACAAACAGTATCCTTTTCATATATTACTTGATTAAATATTGTGAGCTTATGGACTCGTTGCTGATGACCCTGCGGATAGTCTCGGCAAACATCTGGGCTACAGAAAGCTGCTTGAGTTTCTTGCAGGGGATAGAGTTGCGGTAAGGTATGCTGTTGGTGAAAATGATCTCCTCAAGCTGTGAGTTGTCCACGCGTACGGGAGCATCGCCTGACATCACGCAGTGTGAAGCAAGGGCACGTACGGACTTGGCGCCGGCCTCCATCATCACGTCACCGGCCTTGCAGATTGTACCTGCGGTATCAACGATATCATCCACGATAACCACGTTCTTGCCCTGAACATCACCGATAATGCGGATATCGTCCACCACGTTGGCGCGGGTACGGGTCTTCTGGCAGAGTACCAGAGGCACATCCAGAAACTTGGCATATGCGCTGGCACGCTTACTGCCGCCTACATCGGGAGCAGCCATAACCAGCTCATCCAGTTTAAGGCTCTGGATATAAGGCAGGAACACCATCGATGCATACAGATGGTCAACCGGAACATCAAAGAATCCCTGAATCTGGTCTGCATGAAGGTCCATTGTGATCAGACGGTCAATACCGGCGGTGCTGAGCATATCGGCCACCAGTTTGGCACCTATTGATACACGCGGCTTGTCCTTGCGGTCCTGACGTGCCCAACCAAAATAAGGAACGACAGCGTTTACAGACTTGGCCGATGCACGCTTGGCTGCATCGATCATGAGCAGAAGCTCCATGAGATTGTCCGATGACGGGAATGTGGACTGAACCAGGAATACATCCCTACCGCGGATTGATTCCTCATAAGACACTGCAAACTCGCCGTCTGCAAAATGAGCCACATTCATATTGCCCAGAGGGCAGTTAAGGTAATCGCATATCTCTTTGGCCAGGTACATAGTGTTTGTACCGCAGAAGACCAGAAAGGAATTGCTTGAATCCATTAAGATCTGTTGTTTAAGAATTTTGCACTGCAAAGTTACACAAAAATAGGACGCACCGGGAGTCGGTACGCCCTATTTTAAAATAATTTATTAACAGCTCAATAGAACCACTTGACGTAGCAGAAATCCTGACGGTGAGGCAGGTCTGCGTTCTTGGGATACATGCGGTATGCAACCTTGAACGATCCGGCAAAGTCATTCTTTACGCTGCCGCGGAAAGTATAGAGGTTACCGTCACGCTTTACAAGCTCCAGCGGAATAACCTTCATCAGCTTGTCATTGCCGTCGGCATCGGACCCTACTACTACCATCTCAACGCCTATTGCATCGTCCAGACCCTTCTCATCTATGACATACTCAATATCATAGCTCTTTCCGGTCTCAAACTGGCCCTGATTGACAGTCTCGGTCTTGTTGGCGCTTACCACGCTGATGGTGTCCCAGCGCTGTGCCACAGTCTCCTTCCAGGCTGCAATCTCCTTGGCCTTGGCAAAGTCGTTGGCCTGCAGAGAGTGTGAGCGCTCGGCCATCTTGCAGTAGAACCTGCTGAAATAGTCATCAAGCTGACGCTTCATAGTATAGTGCGGAGCAATCTGTGCGATTGAGTTCTTCATTGTCGATACCCATCCCTCGGATATGCCCTCGGCGTTCTTGTTGTAGTACAGCGGCAGGATCTCATTCTCCAGGATGCTGTAAATTGTAGCGGCATCCAACTGGTCCTGATAAGCCTGGTTGTTGTATGTGCGCTTATCGGTCAGAGCCCAACCGGCACCCTCGCGATAACCCTCGTACCACCATCCGTCAAGCACTGAGAAGTTTACCACACCGTTCATCAGAGCCTTCTCGCCCGATGTGCCCGATGCCTCCAGAGGACGTGTGGGAGTGTTGAGCCAGATATCAACGCCCGATACCAGACGGCGTGCCAGATGCATGTCGTAGTTCTCCAGGAATATAATCTTGCCCAGGAACTCCGGACGACGGCTGATGTCTATGATCTGCTTGATAAGTCCCTGACCTGCACCATCGTGCGGGTGAGCCTTACCGGTAAAGAAGAACTGTACCGGATAGTCGGGGTTGTTCACGATCTTGGCCAGACGGTCCAGATCGGTAAAGAGCAGATGTGCGCGCTTGTATGTTGCAAACCGGCGGCCAAAACCGATGGTAAGTGCGTTGGGGTTGATCTTCTCCATCAGTGACATGATGCGTGAAGGATCGCCCTGGTTCTTGAGCCAGCTGTCCTTGAACTGCTGACGGATATACTCAATGAGCTGCTTCTTAAGGTCGTTGTGCAGATCCCATACAACCTTATCGGGCACCTTATAGATATCCTCCCACAACTTCTCGTTTGACTGGTCAGAGAGGAACTTCTTGTCAAAATATTTCGCATAGAGAGCCTGCCACTCCTTTGATGCCCATGTAGGCATGTGGACGCCGTTGGTAACATAACCCACGTGACTCTCCTCGGGGAAATAACCCTTCCAGATTCCGGCAAACATCTTCTTTGAAACCTCGCCGTGAAGCCAGCTTACGCCGTTTACCTCCTGGCAGGTGTTGCATGCAAATGTTGACATGCAGAAACGCTCGCTTGCATCACCGGGATTGGTTCGGCCCATATCCATGAGTTCACCCCAGCTGATACCCAGCTGCTGTGCATATCCGCCCATGTACTTGCCGAACAGGCCCTCGTCAAAGTAGTCGTGACCTGCGGGAACCGGAGTATGAACGGTATACAGTGACGATGCACGAACCACCTCCATGGCCTGGTTGAATGTAAGACCCTGCTTTACGTACTGAGTCAGACGGTACAGGTTGCACAGGGCGGCGTGGCCCTCGTTGCAGTGGTAGATATCCTTCTTTATGCCCAGAGCCTCAAGGGTAAGCATACCGCCTATGCCCAGCAGGATCTCCTGCTTGAGGCGGTTTTCCCAGTCACCGCCGTAAAGCTGTGACGTGATGGGGCGGTCATAATCGCTGTTCATGTCTATATCGGTATCCATCAGGTACAGAGGCACACGACCCACGTTAACCCTCCAGATAGCGGCATAAACGGTATAGTTGATATAAGGTACAGCCACAGTCAGAGGCTGACCGTTCTTGTCATAGACGCGCTCCAGAGGCAGGGTGTTGAAATCCTGCGGCTCATAGTTGGCAATCTGCTGACCGTCCATGGACAGAGACTGTGTAAAGTAACCGTGACGGTACAGGAAGCCCACACCGCACATATCCACGTTGCTGTCGCTGGCCTCCTTCATGTAGTCACCTGCCAGCACGCCCAGACCGCCTGAATAGATCTTGAGCACATGTGTCAGACCGTACTCCATGCAGAAGTATGCAACTGACGGACGCTTGGCATCGGGCTTTACGTCTATATATTTGCGGAATTTGTCATAGATGGCATTCATCTTGTCCAGGAAAAGCTGGTCCTTGGACAGTTCCTCCAGCTTGTCATAGCCCAAGCTCTGGAGCATCATGATAGGATTGTGGCGCACACGTGTCCACATCTCGGGGTCAATCTCCTTGAACAGGGCCTTGGCGTCCTCGTTCCATACCCACCAGATGTTGTGAGCCAACTCGTCAAGTTTCTGCAAAGCCTCCGGCACGCTTGACTTTACATAGAAATCGCGCCATGAGGGCTGGTTTGAATTGCTCGCTTTAATCTTCATATTGTGTTTTTTTTCCAAAATGACGCAAAGGGGTCGTTTCGTTTTGCGTCAGTTATTATCGTAAATCTTATTCCACGTTTTCTCTACGGCAAAGTTGTAAGCCTGCAGGTAGTACTTGATAAAGTGCTTCCAGAGTGCTTTCTGCGCAATCTTACCCGCTTTCTTGCGTATCTCCTCACGCTCGGCGGCACTCTTGCTCACCCATTTCTCGACCTGACGGCTTATATCGTCCGATGCCTCATCCCAGTTGCCGTCAGTCCGATGCACAACCTTGACTCCATCCTCCAGTTGCGCCTCATGTCCCATCAGAGTGTTGACCCACATGCCGAATCCGGCCAGGTCCGATGTCACCGTAGGCACCTTGAATGCGGCACTCTCAAGCGGAGTGTAACCCCACGGCTCATAATATGACGGGAACACAGCCAGATCCTGGCCGATAAGCAGGTCGTAGTATGACTTGTTGAAAATACCGTCGTTTCCGTCCAGATAACACGGAACGAACAGCACCTTCACATTATCCTCGGGGGCGTTGCGGAATCCCATGTTCTGCAGCGTGGTGATAACACGGTCCTCGCCCATATTGTGCAGCCAATGTGTGGTAAGCGGCATCTGCAGCGGTGTCTTGGCTGTATCAGTACCGTTGATACGGTCCTGCAGGTCGCGACGGGGCTCCATCACCCATGCCGGCACGTTTACCAGCGCCAGGATATGGGCATCGGCCACCTTTATGTTATAACGCAGGCGACGCATCGACTCCAGGAACATATCAATGCCCTTGTTGCGGAACTCGTATCGTCCGCCGGTCGCCACAATCACGGTATCATCGCCCCACTCCGTTCCGAACAGTCTGTTGGCCACGTTGAGGATGCATTTGCGGGCCTCGCTACGGATGCTTTCAAACTTATTGGCAGCAGGCAGGAAACCGTCCTCAAAGCCGTTCATGGTAACAACGTCAGGGGTCTTGCCAAGCAGCTGGGTGCATTCGCGGGCAGTAATGTCACTCACCGTGGTAAAGCAGTCCACCTGGTGCGCGGTCTGCTTCTCTATGGAGTGCTTGGACTCCATGTTGAGTTCCTGCGCCATCTGGTCACCGTTGTAACCGTCAAAGAACTCGTACAGCGCCTTGCCGTTGCCGCAAATGGAACGGCCGATGGACGTGGCGTGGGTTGTAAATACCGTCGATATCTGCGGAATAAAGTACTTGAGGAACAGCGCACCCAGACCGGTCATCCACTCGTGTGCGTGGTAAACCACAGTGTCATTGGCGCTTATGTTGAAGTTATAGAAACTCTTTACGGCCATTGCAGCGGCATATGAGAACATCGATGCCTCGTCATAATCGCCGTAAGCGTGCATTGAATCCACCTTGAAAAGTTCCCAGGCACGGCTGTAGATGGAGTTCTTAAGCGGAAACATTGTCATAAAATCCACCAGGAACACTATGGGGCGTCCGGGAATATCCCAATAACCTACCCTGACCTTCAGGCCGTCGGTGTCGCGTGCATAATCCTTCCAGATGGAATACAGGGATTTATCTTCAACAAACAGGGGATTGTGTTTGCCCTCCCATACATCGGGGCCCACATAAATGAGTGTTGCGCCGCTCTCCTCCTTGAGTGTCTTAGCCTGGGTTGAAAGCACAGTGTAAATGCCTCCAATCTTATTGCAGACCTCCCAGCTTACGGAGAAAATATAATTTGGCTTCCTTTTGGTACTACTCATATCTTAATAATCAAACAAATAATCCTTTTTATCTGAATTTCAGGCCGCAAAGTTACAAATTTCCCCCGCTCATCGTCACATCATTAACACTATTTTCGATGCAAACGACCCCTTTGCGTCACTTTATCACGCCTGATCCAAGCATCTCGTCGTCGGGAGCATACCACACCGCAAACTGGCCGGAGGTAATACCGCGCTGAGGCTCATCAAATAGGATATAAAGGGCCGATTCACGCTTTATGAGCCACGCGTTCTGCAGAGGCTGACGGTAACGTATGCGCACGCGGTAACGACGCACCTCGCCCTCCTGCATCTCAAGATCCGGACGTATCCAATGTATATCGTCACGGCCGATGCACAGACAGCTGCGCGAAAGCCCCGGATGAGTATGCCCGCAACCTGCATAGACCGTATTGCTCTCAATATCAGTGGCAATCACAAACAGCGAATCATCGTGCCCGCCCACATTCAGACCGTGACGCTGGCCGATGGTAAAGAACTGCGCGCCATCATGCGTGCCGATGATCTTGCCCCAAGGATTAGCCTTGTAGCGAGTCTTTTTGACATGCTTGCGCCCCGAGCGGTAAGTCTCGGTTATGAATTTAATGCCGTCATAACGGTACGGGGTTGCCAGACGCTCCAGGACATCATCCGTAAGCGCAGCAATTTTATCCGGGTCGTAATTATTTGAGTTTAAGGCGTTTGTACACTTATCTTCACTGATGTATCCCGTTACCAGGTTTGCCGCGCGACCATCGGCTGTAAGGCTGTCCAGTGTCTCTTTCTGGAACTTATAATGCGGATTATTTGTATAGAAATCGGGATAAACCTCCACTATATTGCCCTCCACGCTCTTTAGTTTCTGCTTGAGAAACTCCGGCAGATCCACCTTGCCCACAAAACATATCCCCTGCGAGTCCTTCTTTGTGGCCGATGGCAGACCGGCCTTAGCGGCTATCTGACGAACCTCCTTCTTGAGCAGATGTCCAATGGGGAACATTGCCCTTGAGAGTTGCTCCTGATTAAGCTGACACAGGAAATAACTCTGGTCCTTGCCCGGATCCGTCCCCTCAAATATGCGGTACGTGGTGCTGCCATCATCGGCCTTGAACTCCTCCTTGCGGCAGTAGTGCCCGGTGGCCACCATATCGGCCCCCAATTTCAAAGCAGCGTCCAGGAACGCATCGAACTTTATCTCGCGGTTGCACAGCACATCGGGATTTGGGGTCCTGCCCTGCTCGTACTCAGAGAACATATAGTCCACCACGCGGCGGCGGTACTCATCGCTCAGGTCCACAAAATGGAACGGTATGCCAATCTTCTTGGCCACCATCTCGGCCACCATGCGGTCCTCCTCCCACTCGCAGTCTCCGTGCAGCGTGCCCTCGGTGTCATGCCAGTTCTGCATGAACATGGCAAAAACGTCACAGCCCTGCTGCTTGAGCAACAGGGCCGCTACGCTGGAGTCAACGCCTCCCGATAACCCTACGCACACTTTCATGGCGCAAAGGTACGATTATATTTTTATAGGAGTCGGAGCATCTTCTTTATTTTGGTAATAGTACACTTGGTCCATAGCATACAAATTACCTGCTTCAATCTCTACTATGAAGGTTGTGCCATCGCTAAGTGTAACCGAAGCCTTTCCTGTAATGTAATCTCCCTCTTTCAGTTCAAATCTGCCAGTGGAAATAATCTTATACTCAGGATCGCGGCCGCCCATAGGATCGTACATGCTCTTGGTTACTATCAAAGAGTGGTCTGCAAACAGGAATACAGACTCAAATACCAGAGTATCGCCCTGTTCGCTTGCGTAACCATTGTAGTACCATGCGTCAATGGTCTTATCTGCATACCGGGCCGGAAGGTAAGGCTGGAAATCAGCCTGGAATCCACCCTGACCGCCATTGTCATCACCATCATCATCACCATCGTCATCACCGTCATCATCACCATCATCATCACCGTCATCATCACCGCCAATGACACCGCCATTGTCACCACCCGGGTTGTTTCCATCAGTGGGATCAAGGGCATCAGGAATATCATTAAGATCACGTTTCTTAAACACCTTGTCCTGGTTATATTCCCACACAAGACACCCGTCAGTGATAGTCATATTGTATAATACTCCACCATCAAGGAAAATATTTGCCGCACCGTTACTGTAGTTAACAGCACTTACAAAAGCGTATGAACCCATGTACCAAATATAACGCTCTTCCTGCATGTCTTTCTCTGAGTGTACTTTGCGTTCAGTGCGTATAAACATGTTGTCATTAAACAGGAATATAGCCTCAACCCTTGTTTCCATTGGGTTAGAATCAGTAAATGAGTACCAGGCCACAACATTCTTTTTATCATATCCCGTCGGGAAGAATGCCGGCACGTCACTGTCACCCTGGTCGCCGCCCTGGCCACCCTGGTTGCCGTTATTGGTGGGATCGCTTGGCCCAGGTACCTTTGTATTATCCTGCTTGATGTAAATGGTCACACTACCATCTTCAGTATCTATGGCCTTCAACTGACCGTTCTCAATTTCCAGGATGACGGTTTTGTCCTTATCATACGTAATGGCTACCTTACCTGTATTAAAGTTACCCTCTACTATACGATAAGAACCTTCTGCTCCTACTGTACGTTCAAAACTCTGACCTGTAGGACCTGATACCGCCACGTTGCTGGTACCAACAAAAGAACCGTCAACAAAGAAATAGATTGCAGCAACATATTTCATCTCAAAACCATCACCTGATTCAGATCCGGAATATGCAAACCATGCCTCTATGCTCTTGCCGGCGTATGCCTTGGGGAAGAAAGCATTGTCGCCGTTAACATCGCCGTTGCCATCCTGGTTATTATTGCCGCCTTGGTTATTATTGCCACCTTGGTTAATATTGCCACTTGCGGGATCGGATGCCTTGGGAACCTTGGCGTTATCCTGCATGATAAAGACCTCCTCTCCCTGATCTGTAGTCAGGTGTCCGTCTTCAATCACAACATTCATCACACCTTGTGCTTCACCGTTATCTGCCATGACAATAGCCCTGGCCTTACCGTTTTTATAGTCGCCTTCGGTCAACTCATAAGTACCTGTAGCCTCTATATCACGTTCGTATCGGCCATCGGTATGAACCTTGTTCTTGGTAACCACAAAAGTATTGTCCTTAAAGAGGTAAACTGCCTCTGTCTTGGTCTTGTCCTTGTCCTTATCGGTCCATTTATACCAGGCTGCGACTTCCTTACCGGCGAATGCCTTAGGGAAAAACGCCTCTTCTCCCGATAAAGTCTCCTCTTCCTTATCTTCCAGAAGATCCTCAAGTTCATCACATGAAGTGTAGGTAAAGCAAAGCATCAGAACCGATGCCAGCATCCATAATAGTCCAGATTTCTTCATAATCATTAATTAATAAGACAATATTTGACTGTAAACATAGCAATTTATTTGATAATGAACGCAAAGGGGTCGTTTCTTTTTGCGTCAATTTGGTCTGATCTCATCAGGAAGGTCTGCTATATCCTGCTTGATGAACGTCTTGTCCGAGATAGGCATCTGCCCGTCATTGACAGTGACCTCATAAGATTCAATCACACTGAATTCAAGGTCCAGCTTACCGGTACTGAAATCGCCCTCAACAAGTTTATATCGGCCGATAGTCAGCAGATCATATGCCGGCTCACGGCCACTTGCGTAGAACACGCTCCTGGTGTAAAGCATCAGGCTGTCAGCATCCAGGAATATGGCCTCTATCTTTGTTTTCTGTTCATCCTGTACAACATACTGGTACCACGCAACGTAGTTGATCTCAATATTTAATGCCGGCAGATAAGCCTGAATCTTGCCGTTAAACACGTCAGTTATCGGGGTCGGAGCCGGAAGCGCAGAAATATCCTGCCTTACGTATGTCACAGCCATCAATGTCAACTCTCCGTCCTGTATCCTGGCCCTTAAAGAGACGCCTCCAGGCAACAGGAACTGCAAGGCACCGTTGTCAAAATCACCTTCCAGGACCTGATATGTGCCCTCATGCATCACCTCGCGTGACGGATCGCGTCCGTCCTCCTGGCTGTAAGTCTTGCTCTTGGTCACGATAACAGTGCTGTCAGAAAAAAGGAAAACCGCCTCAATCTTTTTCTTGTAATCGGTCTCCGAATAAACTGAGTACCAGGCTGATACTGTCTTATCGGCACAATAAGAAGGCAGGAACGCCTCCACCTCCCATACGGGATTGTTGCCGTTGTCATCTGGTTGAGTAACATCGGCCTTCTCACACGATACGCAAGCCATGCCCAGCATCAATGCTGCCGCAAAAAATGACATTAAACCGGAATTTCTCATAAGTCCCATTTATAAGTTTCAACTGCAAACATACCAATAAATTGGCACATTTTGACGCAAAGGGGTCGTTTAATAATGCGTCAAAAATTCTCTGCAATAAACAACTTTGACTAATTTTGGAGACTGATCATTTATACAGGACTATTAAATATGAAAAAGATTTTTCTGATTGCCGCCACCATCATGATGGCATTGCTTAACGTACAGGCCAAGGACATCCCCGCAGGAATGCGCATGGAGATAATAGAGGCCGATGAAGAAGACAAGAACCAGTATTCAATCTTCCAGTACAAGGACGATGACGGAACCGTGGGTTATTACATGAGTGTAGGCCGATACACGGAACTCCTGGGATTAATCCGCGATGACCTGGCATCATCATTCGGCCAGTACGATGAGGTTTGCCTCTACATGGGCAGCACCAGGGATGAAGTTGTAGCCTCACTGGACAAAATGCTGGAGCAGCTGGGCAAAGCAAACGGCACCACCATTGAATATGACTGCCGGCTGGCCACCTGGGGAGAGCGCCTGGGAGAGAAAGCCAAGACCACCTGCATAATAACCAAGCGCTTCCTGCAGAGCAAACGCCTCTGCTTCTACTTTAACAGCGGAAAGCGCACCACTTATGCCGATCTGACCAAGTCCGGAATCAAATCCATGCGCCTGAGCGTCAAGCTGGACATCCGCCTCCACCCCGACCGCGACTAAAATGATACAATTGGGGTCAGACCCCTTTTGTACTATTTTGGCACAGGGAGCCGATACTTCTGTCCACGTTGAACTAACTTTATTTCAGCTATGAGAAAGTCAATTACATTTTTCACATTTTTCTGCATTGCTTTGGTGACCACCAGCTCTAAGGGCTATCAGAACAACCCGGATGAGAGTTATGCCAAGATAGAAACCAAAAAGCTCGAGTATTCCATCCCATATATTCCGGTGGAGAAGCGCTCAGCCATCCTGCCCAAACACAATATCTGCTCTATCGCACCCGCGGGAGAGTCATCGGACAATTTCATCACCGGCAGCGGCACACTACGCATCCAGACTTCCGGTCAGCCCTATAACGATGTGGTGACCTATACCCAGGAGATGCTCTATGAGCCCAAATGGGCAGAGACTCCCCTGCCTCCAGACTTGCGACCCTACCTGCCACGCATCCGCCAACTCCTGCTGGAGGACAAGCCGAATGAGGCGAACGCCCTTGTGGACGAGGCCCAGAAAAAGGCCGGCTTTGAAAAGTACATGAATTTTGACAACGATATTCTGTACCCCGTAGGCGGACCGTCCAGACACACAGCCTTCACGCTCAGATTCCGCCGTCCGGAGCAGCCCGATACCCGGGACTATTTGCGCTTCCTGGACATGCAGAACGGCATGATTACCTCCATGTGGACCGATGCGCGCGGTTCTTTCCGTAACGAATGCTTCTGCGCCTATGACGGCGATGTCACCGTAAACCGCTTCACTGCGCCCAAGGGACAGCTGGACCTGGACGTGGAGATGCAACTGCCAAGATTGAACGGCAGCACCCACCAGCTTAATATTGAGGACGGTGTGATCACTCTGGCCACAGCGTACAATCCGGAATTCGGCCAAAAAGGCTACGCTGTGGTCATCCGCTTCCTGCCCAAAGGCGGCACTATGAATAAGACCGAAAGAGGTATGCACATTTCCGGTGCGGACGGTCTGACGGTCGTCGCTAAGATAGAGAGGTTTGAAAGCGACTTCACCTTTGAATGCGTCAAGCCCATCCGTGAGGAACTGATGGCCATGAAGGTCGATTTCGACAAGCTGCTCAAAGGCAACGAAAAGTACATCGGCCAACGCATGGACCGTTCCCGTATCCATCTTAGCCCCGACCAGGACATGCTGCTTTCCGGCGAGGAACTGCTCCGGCGCGCCCACAGCAGGAATGAGCTGGATCCCGCCCTGCTGGAGAAACTCTATGACATGGGCCGATTCTTCCAGATCTACGAGACTGGCAAGTATATTCCTCCTTTTACAGGCCAGCACAACATCAACACTAACCTGCAGGTATGCGCGGGTAACAACACGGGCCTCTTTGACGAGATGGACGTTTATTTCAAGTATTACGAGACCAAGTTCGATGACTTCCGCACCAACGCACAGCTGCTCTACGGTGCCCGCGGCCTGCTGGCCAGCGTTCACTGCGACCCGAATTCCGGCCTGTACTATCATTTCTCGCACACCTATCCGCATTACGGCTTTACAGGTGTCCTGGGTTGGATTTACAACGAGCTTTGGGGCTACTACCTCGTTACAGGAGACAAGGAATTCCTGCGCACCCGTGTGATTCCCGCCTACAAGGAAATGGCCCTGTTCTACGAGGATTACGCGTGTGACCGTGGCCCTGACGGCAAGGTCATTTTCTATCCGTCCTTCTCTCCGGAGAACCCGACCCCGAATCCCGGCTATGAGACAGTCACCAGCAGAGACCGGAATCCTACCAGGATAAACTCTGTCATGGATATAGCCATCTGCCGCGAGATCCTGATGAACCTGATCGATGGCTGCAAGACACTGGGCATCGAGCAAGACAACATCCCTCACTGGGAGGCCCAGCTGGCAGACCTTCCAACCTATCTCCTGGACCTGGACGGCGGCCTGAAGGAATGGGCCTGGCCAACTATCGAGGAGAACTACAACCACCGCCACGTGTCCCACCATTATGACGTTTGGCCCGGTCGCGCGGTCACACCCGAAAAGGACCCCGAACTGTCGGAAGCCATCATAATCTCCAACCGCAAGCGCGCCCAGCAGGACGATTCTGCCCATGGCATCATCCACCGTGCCTTCACGGCCATCCGTCTGAAAGACATGGAAGAAGCCGAGCAGAACCTTAGCCAGCTGCTCAACCACGGCTTTGTCCGCCGCACGCTGCAGACCAGCCACTTCCCATACAGGGGCGTGTTCCCGGACCTGACGGGCGCTGTCCCGGCATTCCTGGTTGAGATGTGTGTCTTCAGCGAGCCCGGCACAGTGGAATTCCTGCCGGTCATGCCCGACAACCTGATGAACGGCGCCATTGACGGCGTATGGCTGTACACCTTTGCCAAGCTTAATCATATGGACTGGAACGAGAAAGGCATCCATGCCTCCATCACCTCCAACCAGGCCCAGACCCTGACGCTCAGGAACCGCCGGGAAGGCTGCCGCATCCTTGTGAATGGCAAGGAGCTGACCAAGGACGGCGACCATGTCCAGTACACCTTCAAG
This sequence comes from uncultured Bacteroidales bacterium, assembly GCA_902782245.1. GTDB lineage: Bacteria > Bacteroidota > Bacteroidia > Bacteroidales > Bacteroidaceae > Colenecus. The sequence goes on from CACZMI010000021.1 coordinate 25,662, forward strand.
GCAGGCGAGACCGCAAAGATTGAAATCATCCTCTGATCAAAACAAGGTCGCACATGCTCCACATACAAAAAGAGGCCGCATTGCGACCTCTTTTTGCATGTGGAGCATACGAGACTCGAACTCGTCACCTCTTGACTGCCAGTCAAACGCTCTAGCCAGATGAGCTAATGCCCCAAAACCTGAATCCCGTTCAGAATTCGGACGCAAAGGTAATGATTAGGATTGAATAATCACTATCTTTGGCAAAATAAAAATTTCATCGGCGCAAAAAGGAATGATAAAGCCCGTAGCAGAGAAAATAATCCTGGGCATAGACCCCGGCACCAACGTGATGGGTTACGGCGTCATCAAGGTTGAAGGTACCAAGGCATCGATCGTAACCATGGGCGTTATCGATATGCGCAAGGAGTCCGATATGTACCTCAAGCTGGGCCATATATTCCAGCGCGTGAACGGCATCATAGACTCCTACCTGCCCGATGAGATGGCCATCGAGGCCCCCTTCTTTGGCAAGAACGTGCAGTCAATGCTCAAGTTGGGCCGTGCCCAGGGCGTAGCCATAGCCGCCGCCATCAACCACAGTGTGCCCATCACCGAGTACGCCCCCATGAAAATCAAGATGGCCATAACCGGCACCGGAACCGCCAGTAAGGAGCAGGTAGCAGGAATGCTGCAGCGCATGCTCCATCTGGATGAAAAAGATATGCCCAAGTTTCTTGATGCGACCGATGCCCTTGCCGCTGCCTACTGTCACTACTTGCAGATGGGCCGCCCCGATACCGGCAAGAAAGGCCCCAAAAGCTGGAAAGAGTTTATCAATTCAAACCCCGACAAAGTCTCAAAGCGAAAAACCTCCCCCAAAGAATAAAAACAAAGACGGCCCAAACGGGTCGTCTTTGTTTTTAATGTTTAGTTCGTAATCAGAGAGCTGAGCTCATCAGGAACACGCCTGCCAGAGCTACGATAGCGTAAAGCTCGGGGAACACAGCCAGAATCAGAGTCTTACTGAATACGTCGTGACCCTGTGCGATACCGGCAATACCGTTAGCGCAAACCTGACCCTGACGGATAGCAGAGAACAGACCTACAATACCCAGAGCCAGACCGCCGCCGAATACAGATGCTGCCTGCAGCGGAGTGATATCGGGAGTAAGAACTCCGGCCATGTTGGCAAAAATGAAGTAACCTGCAAAACCGTACAGACCCTGTGTACCGGGCAGAGCGGTGAGCACGATAAAGTTACCGAACTTGTCAACCTTCTTCAATGCACCAACTGCTGCGTTACCGGCTATAGTTACGCCGTATGCGCTACCGATGCCTGCAAGGCCGATCATAAGGGCTACGCCCACAAAAGCTAAAACTAAACTTGACATAATTGTATTTATTTAATTTGTTATTTTAAACGGTTTGTACTCAGTGCCGCCACCGGTGTAACCCGAGTTCTTGAAGAACTCCACAAATGTGAGTCGCATGGGGTGAACAATGGCACCCAGGATATTCATAAAGATGTTCAGGGCGTGGCCGATTACAAAAATCAGCACCATAACTATAAATCCGGTCACCTTGTTATCGGGCGCCATACCCACAGCCATGCTGTTGAATACGTTGGCCAGGATACCGCCGCTCAGACCCAGCGCAAACAGACGCACGTATGAGAGCACGTCGCCCAGCAGGCCGGTAGCCATGTTGTAAGTATCCCAAAGTCCAAGGCCGATGTTCAGCAGCGGGTTCTTGCCCGGGCTGTTGAACAGGAATATCAGCACCGCAGCAGCAATGAGAATACCCATCACCACAGGATTGCTGAATTCAAATCCAGCCAGGACCGATACGCCTACGGTTATAAGCAGCACCAGCCACCCTATCGTACCCAGCGCATACTTGACGCCGCACTGGATGCTCAGGTTCACAGCCTTGATTGCCATACCGAACAGAATCTGAACCACGCCTATGCACAGTGACACGGTGAACATGGTTGAGTTATCGGTATAGAGTATTCCCTTCATCTTCTGGACGAACGGAATGTCCAGGTCATACATATTGAACCCAAAGAACGTGCCCGACAGCAGTCCGCAAAGCATGGTACTTGCGCCGAACAGCACAACAAGCCACTTGCTGAAATTGGGATTGATCAACTGGAACAGCTTTGTGAATATGGGCAGAGCCACAATCATAAGCAGTCCGTAACCTGTATCGCCCAAACACAATCCAAAGAACAGCATAAAGAACGGCGCAAAGAACAGCGTCAGGTCCAGTTCCTGATAAGTAGGCAGCATGTAGAGCTTGGTAAGCGGCTCAAACAGCTTTGCGAACTTATTGTTGCTCAGTTGGATAGGAATATCATCATCCGGTTGCGGATCATCCACGTCAAAGAACACGCCCTTCATGTCAAGAGCCTTGCTCACCTCATCCACATCGGCTGCGGGAATCCAGCCCTCAAGCAGCATCAGACTGTCAGCGGCAAGTTTCTCACCCGTCAGGCGAACACGGCCAAAGTCGATATTGTTCTCCAGTTCCTTTACAGCCTTCTCCAACACAGGAATACCCACCTGTGCCAACTGTGCAAATTTGGCCGGTATGGCATCGATAGCAGCCTTGGTCTTGGCAATATCCGCCTCTACGGCCGATAACGACATGTGCGGCAGCTGAACCTGCTCGGCATCGATATCGGGCACCACATCATTGTGGGTGACTGTCACAAAGTTGATCTTCTGCTTGTCACGCTCTATCTCTACCACGCCGTACTTATCGGTCCATTCATCGTTGAATGCGCGCAGAGGGCATGTATAGAAACGGATATTATAACCGGCAGCAGTCAGACGCTCCACCTTGGAGGGCTCAAAATCGCCCCAGGGAAGCAACTGTGCGCGGTCACGTGACAGAGCCTGCAGGGTCTGCTCCTGGACCACCTTATCGGCCTCCAAAATATCAAATCTCTCAAGAACCTTGGCAGGTGTATCGAACGCAAAGTTCTTTACTGAATCCGAGACCGCACCCTCAGCTACCGTCTTTGCGCTGGACTCCAGTTCACGGATAGCGTTCTTGCATCGGGCCAGCAGATTCAGGTCCTCCTGGAGTTCCTCGTTCTGAACGGTGCCCTGCTGCTTTTGGATCACATGGACTATGCCCAGTGAGCGCAGATGCTCCAGGAACTGATCATACTCCTTACTGTGAATAAGGAAGGAGAGTTTTTTCATCTTTGTAATCATACCTCTGCCTCCTCCTCTTTTTCTGCTTCACGGCGCTCAAGCAGAGATTTAAGAATCTTCTGGCTTGATTTGGACAGGTTCTCCTCATCCTCCATAAAGCGTTTTATCTTACGAATGGCATCCTCATAACCCGGAATCTGCACCTTCTCAAACAGGTTCACCTTCTGGGTGGTCTTTTTGCGGGCTTTCTCCAGCAGCGCCAGCTTGGCGGTAGTAAACTCCACCAGAATAGCGTCATGGGCCAGTCCCTGCAGTATATTGATGCCGTCATAGTACCATTTGGGCTGACTGAACAGGCTGAACGGAGCAACCTCAAACTCCACCTCGTCAAGCACCGGAATCCTGGTTCCGGCAATCTTGCGCACGGTCAGGTGAACATCCTTTACGCTCACCAGATTGGGGTTGAACTCGTTCCAAAGCGCAAACATGGAGTCATATCGGCCGATGCCCTCCTCCAGTTCACGTTCCAGCCGGACCAGATCGTCCTTGCATTTCTTGACCTCCATGCGCAGCGCACTCTCCTTACTCTTAATAATAGGTAAGGTACGCTTACGCACTTTCAGCTGCTTCTCCAGCATCTGCAGCGAAGTCTTGTTATATTGGAACTTTATCGCCATATCTCTTAAAAATGATACAATTGGGGTCTGTCCCCTTTTGTACTATTTTGGCCAATATTGCTCTACCAGGGCAGCCTTGATGTTGACCTCATCGGGCTTGAAGTACTTGGCAAACAGGCCCCAGGTAACATCCAGCATCTCGGTAGTATCCAGGTTCACGTCAATTGCCAGCAACTTCTCGCTGTAATCATGAGCAAAGTCAAGAGCACGCTGATCATAGTCAGTCAAATCAAAACCGTTCTCCACCTTGGTCTTGGCGTTCGATGCATCAGCGTACAGACGCACGGCAGCGTTCATAACCTGCGGATGGTCGGCACGCGTCTTCTTACCGTTCACAAGCTGTTTCAAACGAGACAGTGAGCGGAACGGATCCACGATAACCTTACCTATGTCACTGTCGCGGCGCAGGAACAGCTGACCCTCGGTAATATAACCGGTATTATCAGGCACAGCGTGAGTAATATCGCCGCCAGACAGCGTTGTCACAGCGATGATTGTAATTGAACCGCCACTTGGGAACTGCACGGCCTTCTCATAAATCTTGGCCAGGTCAGAGTAAAGTGAACCAGGCATAGAGTCCTTAGAAGGAATCTGGTCCATACGGTTCGATACGATTGCCAATGCATCGGCGTACGATGTCATATCAGACAGCAGCACCAGCACCTTCTCATTCTTCTGCACGGCAAAATACTCGGCAGCGGTCAGAGCCATATCAGGCACCAGCAGACGCTCTACGGCAGGGTCCTCGGTGGTGTTCATGAAGCCGATGATACGGTCCATGGCACCTGCATTTGAGAACACGTTCTTAAAGTAGAGGTAGTCATCATTGGTCATACCCATACCGCCCAGGATAATCTTATCGGCCTTGGCACGCATGGCCACAGTTGCCATAACCTGGTTGAACGGCTGGTCAGGATCGGCAAAGAACGGAATCTTCTGACCGGAAACCAATGTATTGTTAAGGTCGATACCCGCGATACCGGTAGCAATCAGTTCCGACGGCTGTTTACGGCGAACAGGGTTCACTGACGGGCCGCCAATCTCTACCTCGGTACCCTCAACGGCAGGACCGCCGTCGATAGGATCACCGTAAGCGTTAAAGAATCGGCCGGCCAGGCTGTCGCTCACCTTCAGTGAAGGAGCCTTGCCCATAAACACCACCTCGGCGTTGGTAGGGATACCGCCGGTGCCCTCAAATACCTGCAGCGTAACCTCATCGCCCACAATCTTAACCACCTGAGCCAAACGGCCGTCAATAACGGCCAGCTCATCATAACCCACACCCTGCGCCTTAAGCGAGCAGGTAGCCTTTGTAATCTGGCTAATCTTGGTGTAAATCTTCTGGAATGCCTTTGTTGTCATAGCTATAGCGGGTTAAGCGGTTTTACGTTCATCGATAAGAGCCTTAAGCTCCTTCTCGTACTCAAAGTACTTGTCCGATTCAAACGGCTGGTAGTTCATCTGCTTGCACAGGTTGATAACCTTCTTGAAATAATCAATAACCTCCAGGAAAGTATCAAACTTGAACTCAGTGTGGCAGATGTCAATCACGCGGTCCACGATGGTCTCTTGCCTCTCCATCGGAGTCACGGCATCAATCTCATCGAACGCATCCTGCTGCAGCACGATAAAGTCTATCAGCTCTGACTTCCAGAACGTTACGTGATAATCTACAGGAACGCCGTCATCACCCAGAATGTTAATCTGCTCGGCAATCTCCTTACCGCGCAGCAGACGGGTCTTAAGCTCGTTTACCTTACCGGTCCACTCACCGTTTATACGGTCAGTGATATATTTCTCAAATTCCGGATAATCCAGATACTTGGAGTATGAGTCAATGGGGTTGATGGCCGGATAACGCTTGCGGTCGGCACGCTCCTGCTCCAAAGCGTAGAAGCAGCGGGCCACCTTCTTGGTGTTCTCGGTCACAGGCTCCTTAAGGTTACCTCCGGCAGGCGATACAGTACCTATAAAGGTAATTGAACCCGGCTGGCCGTTGTTCAGATAAACGTAACCTGCACGTCCATAGAAGTTTGCAATAATTGATGAAATATCCATCGGGAAAGCATCCGGACCGGGCAGCTCCTCCATACGGTTGGACATCTCACGCAAAGCCTGAGCCCAACGGGATGTAGAGTCAGCCATAAGCAGGACTCTCAGACCCATACTTCTGTAATACTCCGATATAGCCATAGCCGTATAGACCGATGCCTCACGCGCAGCCACAGGCATGTTTGATGTATTTGCTATGATGATGGTACGCTCCATCAGCTTGCGTCCGGTGTGCGGGTCATCCAGTTCCGGGAACTCGGTAAATATCTCCACAACCTCATTGGCACGCTCTCCGCACGCGGCAATAACCACGATATCGGCCTCGGCCTGCTTTGAAATGGCGTGCTGAAGCACAGTCTTACCTGTACCGAACGGGCCGGGAATGAATCCTGTACCACCCTCTACAATGGGGTTCAGGGTATCTATGGAACGTACGCCGGTCTCAAGAAGCTTGAATGGACGCGGTTTCTCGCGATAATTGGTCATAGCCACCTTAACCGGCCATTTCTGGATCATGTTCACGCTAACGCTGTCACCCTTGGCGTTCTCCAGCACCGCAATCTCATCAATAATGCGATACTCACCAGCGGCGGCAATCTTCTTGACCGTGTACTCGCCCTCCAACTGGAACGGAGCCATGATCTTGAGCGGCTGGAAATTCTCCTCAACCTTACCCAGCCAGTCCGATGCCTGCACCTTATCACCCACCTTCACGATAGGCTCAAACTTCCAGAGGCGGTCATTATCCAGCGGATAGGTGTACTCACCGCGCTTAAGGAATACGCCCGTCATCTTGTCCAGGTCATTCTGCAGACCGTCAAAGTTGTGTGACAACATACCCGGTCCCAGAGTAACCTCCAGCATATGACCGGTAAACTCGGCAGGCGCACCCACCTTGAGGCCACGGGTACTCTCAAACACCTGTACATAGACGTTCTCGCCTACCACCTTGATGACCTCGGACATCAGCTTGTCGCCTCCTGTCTCAATGTAGCAGATCTCATTCTGCGCAACAGGGCCGTCCACCTTGAGTGTCACCATGTTGGCAATGACTCCGCATACTGTACCTTTTGTACTCATATATATTGTATTTATTTAAACTCGGCAGGAACCTCAGTCTGTTCTTTGAGGTCTCCAATCAATTTACGGAACAGTTTCTGGCCCTCCTCACGGTCCAGACCGCTCCAACGCTCCACCATACCAAGGCGGACCATGTATGAGAACAGTTTCTCAACACTGAAATAATTAAAGAAGGTATTCTCCTCAAGCCAGCGCCAGCGTATCTGGTCAGCCTTACGCTCACGCTGTGAAAGGTCATCCTCCTCGGTCAGACGGGCCACGTCCTCAAAATAATCAAGTTCCTGGCTCAGTCCCCAGTCACGCGCTCCGCTTGTACGCAGCGCATTGGCAACGTCACCGGTACCCACAATCACCTTCTGGATGTCCAGATTGTACTTACGGGCAGTAATGGCTGTCATGATATTGTTCAGATTCAGGTTGAACTCATACCATTTACGTACAAACCCGTTGCTTGACGCCATTGCGTACTCGTAGAACAGGCCCCACAGACGATCCTCGGCAAATGCGGCCTTATCCTGCCAGCTACCGTCCTTAAGTTCACGCAGAAAAACATCAATAAACTTGGGCTGATTATCACCCGGATTGACATTATCCCTGTCAGAAAGCAGTTTACGGCAGGTATCCTCAAGCAGGAGCAGATCCATAACCTTACGGTCCGCACCGCTCAAACCGGAGAACACCTCTTCACGGAACTGCTCCAGGGTCATGGCGGTCTTGCTGTCATCAAAACTGATGTCAGGCAGTCCGGCTATTATGTAATAGTAATTGGCCATCAGAACAGGGTCTCAACCAACTGCGGGCGCAGTATTGACTTGAACCAGTTCTCAAACTCCTCGGTGCCAAAGTTCACCTTGTATGAACCGTCGGCAGGCTGGATTGAGAATTCAGCGGCACGGCCGTTCACCTGAGTGATCTTGACACCCTTGTCAAGCAGTTCCTTGGCGTTAGCCTGAAAGAACTTGGTCAGAGAGTCGGCATCGGTAGTCTTAATCTCAATCTGCTGGTTCTTACCCCACTCCTTTGCGATGGTCAGAATAAACTCGTTGAAAGCCTTCTGGTCAGAGGTAAAGCCCTTGACGGCGTCCTTGACAATCTTGTCAGTCACCACAGTGGCAATCTCGCTCTTGAGAGCCTCAACAGCCTGTGCGGCATAGAGTTTCAACTCCTTGCGTACGTTCTCGGCATTGTCCGCACTCTCCTTCCTGGCAGAAGCAAGCAATGAATCAGCCTCCTTGCGGGCATCGGCAATAAGTTTCTGGGCTTGTTCCTGGGCCTGGGCCAGAATCTGGTCAGCCTGAGCCTGACCTTTTGCTACACCTTCATTATAAATAATGTCGGTAAGTTCCTGGATTTTGGTATTCATAGGTTATAATTGATAATTCTCTTATTTATTAGGTTGGCAAATTTAATCAAAACAGCCAAACACCATAACGTATTAACAAAAAAAAACCTCCGCAGGGAGGTTTCTTTTAGTATGATTCAGAACAATCATCTCTTGGTACGCAGCGTTGCCTTCCAGACAGTAGGTGTAATACCCTCCACCTCACGGAACTTTCTGATAAACTGAGTTGAACTCTGGAAACCGCTCTTTACGGCAATGTAATCAAGTGATGCATCCGGCTCATCTTTCATAAGCTGCTTGGCATAATCCATACGCAATGAACTCAGATAATCCCTGAAAGACATTCCAAAGTACAGATTAACCAGTTTGGAAACATATGTACGGTTGGTATTAAGCACACGGGCAATCTCCTCTATGGTAAGTGAAGGATTAAGATATCCGCGCTCCTTAATCATATACCGCTTGAAAGAGTCCATAATCTTATCATAACCCGATGTGGCAACGCCTGCCATAGGGCCTGAATCAATACCCTGGAGATATTCCTGAGTGGACTGACGCATGGCACCGAAAGGATGACGCAACCTGTCAAGATTGATGTAACCGCCGGGGAGTGCAGGAACAGTAGTGACATATCCTATCAGGAAAAGTACCACTGCAGCGGTCAGTGACCAGACTACAGACCAGACAGAAAGGGTATCACAAATTACACTTCCAAAAATTACAGAAACCGCCCAAAGTATAAAGTAAATGACGAAAAACAAACAAATTACATTGGCCACAAAGGACGACTTCTCGCCTCTCAAAAAAGAGGCAATATGTTTAAATTTAAACTTTCCGGTAAACAATTTAGCAAAAACATATATCAGCGATATGCAAAGGCTGATAAAGAAGGTGACAAAATAAATCTGGAAAGTAAACAGGATATACGCCTTATCAAGCCTGGAAAGGAGATTTCTTTGCACAACACCGCTGTGAATCATCTCAATTAGCTGGCCGCTGCGGTCTATTCCTATAACAGAAGTAAGCACTATAGAAATAAGCAGAAGGATCAATGAAGGCAGCGTAGAAAGGTATGGGACCCATGATATGTGGTAATCCTCATAACATGACCTTATATATAAACATATAACGGGGAACACTGCCAGGGATGAAAACTGCAGGATAACGTTGCCTATAGCCAGCCGGTTGTAGTTGGGATTGACATCCATATGCATGGATCCGCAATACAAACTGACCGCCAAAAGACCCATAACCCACATCACAAGCCTGTCTGAGAGGTTTTTATGCCTCTTTGACAACAGAATCAGGCACCATACTGCACATACTGAAAACGGCAATTGAACTATAAAAATACCAAGCATAAAGTCCTTTATTTCCAAATTCACAGCAAAAATAATGATAAAAACGGCTCCGCAGTACTAAATATAGCCATTTTTTACTACAAAATTGTTTATTTTGGAAAACTGGAATTGTTGTTTTGTCTATGAATTGACATGTCGAATATTGTTCATTGTCATTTTGACTATTGTTTGAAATTCGTTTTGTGATTTTGATAAACGCTTTTGTTGATGTGGGAAAATCATCACATATTATACGCGTAATTTTGTCACAGAAACAAACGAAAAGAACAAATTCAAATGTCGAACGGAAGATTTTCAAACAACAAGATGATTGCAAAGATACAGATAATTCTGGGTCTGGCAATGGTAATCATGTTCGGAACTTCATGCGAGCGCAAGGATCTTTACCTGCGCCTTGACAGCATCAATATAGCAGTTGAAATGTATGATGTACGTCTGGACCTGCTCTGGGGTATTGACTGGGAGACCGAGTGGCAGTACACCTGGAACGAGAGCGCAGCAGATTTCGGTACCATCGGTTACACAAAGCCCGAGCTCATCAAGGGTACTATATATAATGTTGACCGTTACACCGGCAAGCGTTACAGCTCATTCTTCAAGATTTTTGATTCAAACGGTGGCCGCGTATCACTGACCGCCGGTTCTGTATATGACATGCTGTTCTACAACTTCGGTACTGAGTACACCTCATTCTACCAGAGCGACGATTATGAGACCTACACCGCTTCAACACGCGTAAGCACCATGACCTCTTGGGTACGCACCCGCGGTGAGAATGAGAACAGCGAGATGGCAGACACCACCAAGACCTATGTAAACTACAATCAGCCCGATGAGCTGTTCGGTTCACTCGCATCAAACCTGACCATCAGCGAGGATCCTTCAACATATGAGAAAGAGTATGACGAGTTCGGTAACATCAACTATATATATAGAGTTGACGCCGCTCTCCGCCCCTACTCATTCGTATATCTGTTCCAGGTTGTAATCCTGAACAACGACGCCGACGGCAAGGGCAACTACATCACCGGTGCCAAGGGCTTCACAATCACAGGCCTCTCACAGGGTGTTGACCTGTTCACTCGCAAGACATTCAACAATACAATATCAGTTTCAACCGATGAGGTTAAGCCCATGCAGAACCACGACGATGTACGTCTGGCCGATGGCACCACAGTTGAAAACGCTGATATCCTGGCAGCCCGCGTTCTGACATGGGGCCTTCCCGGTGTATCACCCATCGATCTGACCAAGGCTTCAACCAAGGCTCCTGAGCTTGACAAGAACTTCATCGGCGTAGGCGTTACTCTCCGTAACGGTTACAACTATGAGATCACCAAGGATATTACCGAGCAGATGCACGAGAAACCCGCCGGCGGCGTGATCACAATTTACATCGATGCAGCAGCCGATGTTCCTCAGAAGGAAATAGACAGACATCCTCAGAGCACAGGTGGCGGTTTCAACGCAAATGTTGAGGATTGGGCTAATGAAGTCAATGCAGAAATCACCATTTGATGCAAAATTGATGATTTTAGAACAAATCTTGGTTAAATATAAAAAATAGATAAAAATAAAATAAGTATGTTTACAGAATCAATTAGAAAAGGCAATTGGAGCTACATGTTCCTGGCAGCAGTGGCAACACTGGCTGTTGCAGCTCTGGCCACTTTTGCAAACACACGAACCGTTGCTCAACCCACCGGAACCAGCAAAACGGTCAAACAGGAACAGCAAGGGAATGCCTATGGCAATTATACCCGCTACAACGGAACCACTATGCGTTTCGTAAACTAAAAAGAGAGAAAAAAAACTAAATAAAGAACTAACAAAAAACGAACAAAAGGACTTATGAAGAAAATTCTTTTAGTAGCCGCTGCCGCCACAATGATGGTTGCATGCGGACAGACTGAGAAACTGAACAACGATCTCGTTAACAATGAGGCTCCCAGAGTAATCGGTTTCAACACCATTTCTGAGAAGGCTACCCGTGCAGGAGTCATCGAGGATCTGGAACTCTACCACAAGACATTTGCCGTTTGGTCAACCAAGGAGTCAATGAACACACATGCAATCGATACCGTATTCAACGGTGACGACGCAAAGGATATCATCACTTTTGATTCAGTAAGACTTGCCCCCAACCACTGGACATACAACCCCTATCGTTACTGGGACAGACAGGCCGTGTACAGCTTTGTAGCTGTTGCTCCTAACTCAAAGGTTATCCGCTTTAACAAGCCTGAGAACGTGGGCGATAACACCGGTACATTCGTTACCGTTAGTGCAGACGGTTACACTCTGATAGGTCAGAACCTGCAGTCAACCACCGCTCCCGCCGAGGCTGAGATCAAGGTTGGTTTTGACGGTGCTGATGGCAACGATACAGACCTCATGACATCAGGTAAGATCAGCCGTAAGGGTTCAGACCCCGTTGCTGATGTAAACCTGTCATTCAAGCACATCCTTGCCAAGCTGAACGTATCAATAGCCAAGGATCCCGTCTTTGATAACGTAAAGGTAGTCATCAAGAGCGTTAAGGTAACCGGTCTGGATGATAACGGTGTATATTTTGAGGCTACATCAGATAACAACAGCGCTTGGAGATCAGCCCTTAAGGATTCAACTTACGCTCTGTCATGGGTTAACGCCAACGGTATTGAGCTCCCCAAGAGCGAGGTCGTAAACAACAAGAACGTCGCCAAGCCTCTGTACTTCATCGAGTCACTGGTTATGCCTCAGTCAATTGAGAAGGAGGTTGAAAAACTTGCCATAAACTACACCATCGTAACTGAGACCCGTTCAGAGAATTACGACTACGTACTCGCTCTCCAGGATTCAGTTGGTACCAAGGTATTTGACAACTTCCAGGAGCAGAACAACTACACCATCAAGCTGACAGTTAAGCCTAACGTAATCACATTCGATGCTTCTTCTGAGGGTTGGAACGACATTGTCAACGGTGACCACGACATAATCGTGCCCAACGAATAATTAAAAAGGTATACGCCTTATATTTAATTAAAGAAAAGAGTAATGAGAAACAGATATCTGATGGTTTTGGTAGCAGGTGCCATGGTTATGGCATCCTGCTCCGATACCACCAAGCTTAAATCCGATCTTCCTCAGTCTAACCAGACTGAGAAGATTGGTTTTGCCACATATACAGAGAAGGC
>CACZMI010000022.1 GCA_902782245.1 uncultured Bacteroidales bacterium
CTGCGTGCCTCACGCTCGTTCCCCTTTGTAAGCAAGATCACCAAGTTCAACTTCATAGGTATGGCTACTGAGATCATGCTGGGCAAGGAGGTTGAGCCTTTCGGCAAGACGTTTGCCGATATCGACTACGTGGGTGTCAAGTGCTCACAGTTCTCGTTTGCACGTCTGCTCAAGGCCGATCCCATACTTGGTGTGGATATGGCGTCAACCGGCGAGGTGGCGTGCATCGGTGACAATTATCATGAGGCTCTGCTCAAGAGTATGATATCGGTTGGCACACGTGTTCCGTCAAAGGAAAAGGGCATACTGCTGTCATCGGGCCCCACCAAGTCCAAGATTGACCTTCTGGATGCCGCCCGTATCCTGAATGATTACGGCTATAACCTTTACGCCACCAGCGGTACTGCCAAGTTTCTGGAGGAGAACGGCATATCGGTTAAGGAGGTACTGCACTGGCCGGACTCAGATGAGAAGCCCAATGTGATTGACTACATGCGAAGCGGAAAGATTGACCTGGCCATAAATATTCCTAAGAACAACACTCCGCGTGAGCTCCAGAACGGCTATCTGATACGTCGTACGGCGGTTGATTTCAATATCCCGCTCATTACCAATGCGCGTCAGGCCAGCGCATTCATCTACGCCTTCTGCAAGATAGGAGTGGACGGTCTTGCAATCAAGCGCATTGACGAGTACGTTTAAGTTGTTGATAACTAAATGCAAAATGATACAATCGGGGTCGGACCCCGATTGTATCTTTGCGCTATGGGAAAGATAGTTACAATATTCAAGTCTTCAGTTCTGGCCGGAATCTGCATCGGAATTGCAGGATTCGGATTCCTGGCACTGGGTGGCGTTGTAGGCGCCGTGATGTTCGCATTCGGTCTTATAACCGTAGTCTGCTACAAGCTTAAGCTCTATACCGGTACTGCCGGTTTTATAGTCAAGGGTGAGGTGGGTGACCTTCTGCTCATCCTGCTGGGTAATATAGTAGGCTGTCTGTTGGTATCTCTGCTGGCCAGAGTATCTCCCATGCCGTTGCAGGAGGCTGCCCAGAAGATACTTGAAGGCCGATTGGCGATAGGTCCCGTGCGTGCAGGCCTGCTGGCTATAGGGTGCGGATTCCTGATGACCACAGCCGTAACTTTTGCACGCCGTAACCAGTGGCTCCCGCTGCTGTTTGCGGTCCCCATGTTCATATTGTGCGGATTCCCGCACTGCATAGCCGATGCGTTCTACTACCTGACCGTTCCCTTTAGCTTCATTAAGGAAAACATAGGTAGCGTGCTGCTGCTCTATATCTGCCTGGTTATAGGCAACTTTATAGGCTGCAACCTGTATCGCCTTATAATGATAGGTGAGGAGAAAGTTTAATCCATCGGATACCTTACGCCCCATTTCTGCCTCAGGGAATCCATGACTTTCATTATGTCAAGGGTTTCCTGATGTGGCATATAAGGAGATTCAAGCCAACCGTTCCTGAGTGCTTCCCTGCAAGCCAGTACCTGATACTCATAACCGGTAATCTGATTGGCCGGTTTGTCAAACACAGCCACCGGTTTGTAGTCATTATAGACGGTTATACGCTCGGGGCAGTTTATGTTATCAACAATAAGATAACCCTCAGTACCGCATATTTGACCAAGACGGCCGCAAAGACATAGTGTACTTGACTGGATATTGGCAATCCTGCCGTCACGGTATGACCAACTGATGGAGTTGTGCATATCCATTCCGGTATCACTCTTTATGCAGTTTGATGTCTCGTTGATGATGTCGGCCCCAAAGTACATACGGCAAAAATTGATGCTGTAGACTCCAAGGTCCAGAAGTGCGCCTCCGCACAGGTCCGGACGCAGGATTCGCTCCTTAAACTCCATCATATAGCATAGGCTGGCGTTAAGCAGACGAGGCTTACCGATGGCTCCGCTGTCAAGCAGCTCCTTTACCTTCATGGACAGCGGCATGTAACGGGTCCAGATGGCCTCGGTTATGAATATTCCTTTCTTGTGAGCCAGATTGAGCAGGGCATCGGCCTCACGGGCATTGGCTGTGAAAGCCTTCTCGCAGAGAACGGGCTTTCCGGCATTGATTGCCAGGCTGGCATGCTCAAAGTGGTGGGAGTGGGGTGTTGCAACATATACAAGGTCAACTTCAGGATCCTCTACCATTTCCTTATATGATCCGTAGGCTTTCTCAAAACCCCAGTGGCGGGCAAATTCCTGAGCGCGGCCCAGATCACGTGCCGCTATTGCATATTTCATTGAATTGTCCAGACCGGTAAGGGTCTCGGCCATCTTGTCGGCAATCCAGCCGGCTCCTATGATTCCAAGCTTCATAATTGGTCAGTATTGTAAGGTTTGTTATTAGCGTTTTCCTCCATATAGCTGGAACATGTTCATCTGTGCCCATGCGGTAGGTTTGAGTCCTGAGTCAGTCATGGTGGCGTCCAGAGTGGTGATTCTGCCTGTCAGAGTCAGATCAACGAACGTACAGAACAGGTCAACCGATCCGGGAAGCCAATCGGCAACCTCATGGCCGATGCCGTCAAACCTGATGAACCAGTGCGGGATATCCTGCCGCGTCAGTGCCTTGTCCATCTTCTTGCCGCCGTGCATCTTCCTGCCGAACGGGAGTCCCAGACTTTTATATGTTACAATCCTGTCTTTGGTTCCGTGCATCAGCATGGTAGGTGCCGGATCAGTAGTGTATCTGAGTTTGCTGTCACGGCACATCACACCGCCGGAGTAGGGTATTACGGCCACCGGTTTCCAGCCGGCAGGCAGGGCCGATGCGCCCGACATGGAATTGGCTCTGTAATAATCAAGTTGCAGGATGGTAATGGCACCGGCTGAACTGCCTGTAAGAATCAGTTTGGACGGATCTATATCCAGCATACCGGCATTCGAGCAGACCCATGCTACGGCAGCAGCGCAATCCTGAACGGCAATGTCTATGCAGTGCATGAACAGATCCGGGAGCTGGAGCAGTCTGCTGTGGTTTGCCACGAAGTCACTGTCCTTGAATCCAAGTCTGTAATCTATTGAAATTACCGTAAATCCGTGTTCCAGAAGAGCACTTGCCCATCTTTTCATCTGATCGTTGTTACGCTCTCCGCTAAAGAATCCTCCGCCGAATGCCATGAGCACCGCGGCCTTATCGGCTCTGGGAGTTTCAGGTTTGTAAACATCCAGACACAAGGACGAATCACGTTCAACGAACATGTAAGTGTCGCAGATAAGTTCTTGCGGATGCTGTGCATGTGCATTCAGAGTGCCTGTAAGGCAAATGATAGCACCTATAACAGCATAAAGGATATTATGTGTACTTTTCATTACAAAGAATACAGATAGCCAGATGTAAAGATACGGGAAAATGCTAAATTTGCATCAAAACCGAATAAGAAATCAAAAAGATATGAGAAAGATTGTAGTATTGCTGGCTGCCGTGCTGGTGTTTTCATCGGTCCGTGCCGATGAGGGTATGTGGATGCTGCCCACGATTAAGAAGATGAATCAGGCCGACATGAAGAAACTGGGCCTTAAGATCAAGGCATCTGACATCTATAATGAGAAGAAAGCCTCAATAAAGGATGCCGTAGTACATTTTGGGGGTGGTTGTACAGCCGAAATCATTTCGGAGAAGGGTCTGCTGGTAACCAACCACCATTGCGGATATTCCAGCATTCAGGGACTCTCAACACCTGATCACAACTATCTGGAGGACGGATACTGGGCAATGAGTCTTGAGGAGGAGATTCCCGTTCCCGGTCTTACGGTAACGTTCCTGCAGAGCATGACCGATATCACCGGCATGAAACAGGATAAGGTTGATAAACTCATTTCCAAACTGCGTGAGGAGAATCCCGAATGTCAGGTGCAGATTACAGACTTCTATAACGGAAACCAAAGCTATATCATAGTAAACAAGGTATATCGTGACGTAAGGTTTGTGGGCGCTCCGCCTGCATCGGCCGGTAAGTTCGGAGGTGAGACTGACAACTGGATGTGGCCCCGTCATACCTGTGATTTCAGCATGTTCCGCGTATATACCGGTCCAGACGGAGAGCCTGCCGATTACAGCGAGGATAATGTTCCGCTGCGTCCCAAGCAGTTCCTGAGCATATCGCTCAAGGGTATAGAGGAGGGCGATTTTGCCATGATCATGGGATATCCCGGCCGTACCCAGCGATTCCAGACCGCAGCCCAGCTGGAGCAAATGATGGAGGTACAGGATGTCCGCATTGCCGCCCGTACCGTACGTCAGGATGTTATGTGGCAGGGAATGCGCTCCAACGATACCATCGGACTCCAGTATGCCAACAAGTATGCTTCATCGGCCAATGGCTGGAAGAAATGGCAGGGCATGAAGGAGTGTTTTGAAGACCTTGACGTGATTGGACGCCAGCGTCAGAAAGAGGCCGATTTCATGGCCTGGGTAAACGCCAAGCCCAAACGTCAGGCCAAATACGGAAACGTGATTGACGTAATAGAGGAGAACGTAAAGAAGAATACCGAGTATAACCTGCGTAACGCAGTATTCAGCGAGAGCCTGGGCAATATAGAGCTGCTCCGTATCTCCCAAATGAACAGTATGGACCGTGAGTCATTCTACCGCAACTACAGTCCTTCATTGGACCGCGACATCACAAAGGCCATGGTTAAGTTCTATACCGATAACGCCAGCCCCAAGGATTCCCTGGACCTCTCTCTGCTGAATGTAGACAACATATTCATTTACAGCGCATATACCAGCCCTGAGAGATTGGCATCATTTGAAGGTCAGGATCTTTCTATGGATCCCGCAAAAGAGCTGAATGATAAGATGGCCGCTGCACGCCGCCGTATTAATACTTCATACTCTTATGAGGCTGCCGAATTGCGTGATTCGGCATCAAATCTTTTCACAGCCGGACTTATGGAGTGGACAAAGGGCGCCAAATCATATCCGGATGCAAACTCTACATGCCGCCTGACATACGGAACAGTTCAGGGTTATACCACCAAGGAGGGAAAGCATTATGATTTCTACACCAATATGAAGGGCGTCATTGACAAGGAGGATCCCACAAACTATGAGTTCCGTGTTCCTGCACGTCAGAAAGAACTCTTTCAGAAGCGTGACTTCGGCCAATATGCCGGTCCCGACGGTGAGGTTCCCACATGCTTTATCACCAATCTGGATATAACCGGAGGCAACTCGGGCAGTCCCGTAATGGATGCAGAGGGCAATCTCATCGGTCTGGCATTTGACGGCAACTGGGAGGCCATGAGCGGTGACGTGATCTTTGAACCCGAATTGCAGCGCTGCATATGCGTTGATATACGTTATGTGCTCTGGATGATGGGAGAGCGGTATTTCAACATTCCGTGGAGGAAACGGCCTTTGGGACAACGAGCCTGTAGAGGCCGTGGCCACCATTGACGGCTGGTATCGTGATCCTGCACGTGTGCTGCGATTCTATAACGAGCGTCGTTCACAGTTGGCAACAGTTGAGCCCAATGAAGCTCATCTTATAGTAGCAGGTCTTGAGAAAGATTTTGAGGTTACTGTAGTCACACAGAATGTGGACAACCTGCATGAGCGCGCCGGAAGCACCGATATCATACATCTGCACGGTGAACTCACCAAGGTTCGTCCCGAAGATACATACACCGATATGGACTGGTGGAGTGAGCGCTATGTCCAGGACATAGGCTATAAGGCAATAAATCTTGGTGACAAAGGCGGTCCCCATAATACCCAGTTGAGGCCGCATATAGTCTGGTTCGGAGAGCAGGTTCCCAATCTGCAGAAAGCCGCCGAGGCAGTGAGCAAGGCCGATATCCTGCTTATCGTAGGTACCTCCATGCAGGTATATCCGGCGGCAGGACTCTATCAGTATGCGCCGTCGGGCTGTAAGATTTACATGATTGACCCGGATCCGGCTGCTGCCGCCCATGTAAGCGGAGTGGTGCACATAAAGGATGTGGCTACTGCCGGAATGCGCAAGTTTAAAGAATTGATATCAGAATAATGGAATACCTTCCCCAAGACCCTGCAATACTTGTATCGAGCATTAACATGCTCCTGCGTGATGATGAATTTGACACCCTGGAGTCACTGTGCATCAATTTTGACCGTGATTCCGAAGAACTGAGAAGTTATCTGGCCGATGCCGGATACGTTTACAGTGAAGAACAGAAACAGTTCCGCCCCGTAGGCTATGATAACTAAAGATAGCATAGAGACTGCCTATGCCTTTCTGCACCAGAAACTCAGAGTCTATGAACACTCTACGCTGGATTGGCAGAAGGATGACATAGAGATGATAATAGGGGATTATGCCGACCAAATCAATCCCGAACTGCTATCACTTCTGTCAGGTGGTCGGGCCGACTATCTCAAAGACCATAAAAAATTCCAGGACGACATAACCCATGCGGTTGCCGTCCTGGAAAGAATGCTATGATACAAAAGGGGACAGACCCCTTTTGTACTGTTTTACTGTTTGTTCTCTTCTTCCAGAGTGTAGAAGGAACTGCCGTCAAAGCAGTGTGTGCATATACGCTCCTTGGGTAGGCCGATGGCTTTAACCAACGCCTCTAACGAACTGAATTTCAGCGTGGTAAGCTGCAAGCGTTTAGCTATTTCCTGAACCATCTTGTCATATTCGGGTGTGCCTGTGGTAGCATACTTTTTGAGTGTCTCCTGACTGGGGTTCTCACCTTCAAAGTCCTGAATGATACGACGTGTTATAAGTTCCAGGTCATTCTTGCTGGCTGAGAAGTTTACAAACGGGCAGCTGTAGATAAGCGGCGGGCATGAGATTCTCATATGAGCAGCCTTTACACCCGAAGCATAGAAGTCGCGTGAATTATCCTTGAGCTGTGTGCCGCGTACTATACTGTCATCGCAGAACACCAGACGCTTGCCGTTTAGTATGTCCTTGTTGGAGATAAGTTTCATCTTGGCCACAAGGTTACGTCTCTCCTGATCGGTAGGCATGAAAGAACGTGGCCATGTGGGAGTATACTTGGCAACAGCCCTCACATAGGGGCATTTGTGACCCTCGGCATAACCTACAGCCATACCTAAGCCACTATCCGGAATACCGCAGGCACCATCAACCTCGACATCATCATCGCGCCCCATAACGCGTCCCAGTTCGTTGCGAACATCCTCGGCGTTACGGCCCTCATAACAACTGGTGGGGAATCCGTAATAAACCCACAGGAAAGAGCATATCTGGTTTTTCTTGTTGGGCTTGCGCAGTTCCTCATAGCCATTCTCAGTAATCCTGATTATCTGGCCGGGGCCGATGTGCAACTTTGTTTCATATCCAAGATTGGGGAATGCGGTAGTCTCGGTTGTAACGGCTATTGCTCCGTCTTTCTGGCCCAATGCGATAGGAGTGCGTCCCCATGAGTCACGGGCGGCAATGATACCCTGTTCTGTAAGAAGCAGCATGGAGCAGGATCCTTTGATTGTCTTATAGACATTCTCAATGCCGTCAACGTAATCCTTACCTTTTATGATGAGCAGTGCAATAAGTTCTGTGATATTTATCTTACCGCTGCTGAACTCACTCAGGTGCATGTTCTCGGCAAGCAGCTTGTCACAGATTTCTTCCTTATTGTTGATTTTAGCCACTGTAACCAGGGCAAATCGGCCCAGATGGCTGTTCATTAGCATGGGCTGTGCATCGGTGTCACTTATTACACCTATACCGCTACCGCCGCAGAAACGGTCAAGTTCACATTCAAATTTGCTCCTGAAATAATCGTTTTCAAGGTTGTGTATGCTGCGCTTGAATCCCAGATCAGGGTGAAAGGTTACCATACCGGCGCGGCTTGTTCCAAGATGTGACTGATAATCAGTTCCGTAAAA
The DNA here is from genome assembly GCA_902782245.1 of uncultured Bacteroidales bacterium. Lineage (GTDB taxonomy): Bacteria > Bacteroidota > Bacteroidia > Bacteroidales > Bacteroidaceae > Colenecus. The sequence continues at coordinate 7,870 of CACZMI010000022.1, forward strand.
AAGATCATTGATGCATCTCTGCTTAGAGACGACTCCAAAAAATCCGCCCATTTGCTATCGAGTAAATGTGTTTAGTATTCTGGCCGCAAAATTACAATTTCTATCCGAAATCACATATTTGTAAAAGGTTTCCTTTTATCAACAATTTAGTTAAGAAAATACAAAGCCCATTACGCAGGTTCAATAGTATTGGAGCGAGCGAATGCTTGGAGCGAGACCGCGGTCCCGGAGGGCCGCCCATTTCTTGGACAAGCCAAGCGTCTCCTTCGGAGCCGAGCGACGGAGTAAACTAAAAGGAGGTTTACCGAATCCCACTCTTAACGCAAAAAGCCAGGCTAAAACCTGGCTTTTGCGGAAAGAGTGGGATTCAAACCCACGGTACGGCTAGGCCGTACGCCGGATTTCGAGTCCGGTCCATTCGATCACTCTGGCATCTTTCCGGGCGCAAAAGTACGCAAATTTTAGATGCGTACCAATATGCCTTGGATAAAAATTACAACTCCTGAATAATCTGGTTGGCCAGTTCGGTGTTGTCGGGGCGTATGATTACGCGTGAGAACTCTGATGATGAGTCTGCAAATGCGTACATGTACTCCACTGATATTCCGGCGGCTGAGAGTTTCTCCATAGCCTCGGCCATTGCGCCGGGCTTATGTGCACACTCCAGATAAACCACATGAGTCATTGTTACTGCATATGAATTTGCCTTGATGAGATTGAACGCACGCTCAATCTGGTCGCGTTCCACTATGATACGGGCAATACCGAAATCCTGAGTCTCGGAAACGGTGAAAGCCTTCATGTTGATGCCGTTGTTGCCAAGCAGTCTTGCTATCTCGGCGAATTTTCCCTTCTCATTCTCCAGGAAAACTGAAATCTGTCTGATAAGCATAGTCTGGAAGTATTAAGGTTATTCAAATTTACGGTGGTCAATGGCGCGTTTTGCCTTGCCGGTTGAACGCTCTATTGTACCGGGCTGAACTATCTTGATGTTGGGCTGGATGCCTACAACACTCTGAATGCGTGAAGTCAGACGCTGACGCAGACGTACCAGCTCGTTTACCTGGTCGGTGTAGAACTCAGGCTTGACCTCGACCTGGATATCGAATGTGTCGGTGTTGTTCACGCGGTCAACCTCGATGAGGAAGTAGGGCTCGTACTCGGGGAACTCAAGCAGGATGGATTCAACCTGTGACGGGAATACGTTGACGCCGCGTATGATCATCATGTCGTCGCTGCGGCCCAGGATCTTACCCATGCGGACTGCGGTGCGGCCGCACTCGCACTTGTCATAATTGAGGTAGGTGAGGTCACGTGTGCGGTAACGGATCATCGGCATTCCCCACTTATCGAGAGTGGTGAATACAAGTTCGCCCTTCTGACCGGGCTCGACAGGCTGCAGTGTGACCGGATCAATGATCTCGGGATAATAGAGGTCCTCCCAGAGGTGGGTGCCGTTCTGGCACTCGCACTCGCCACCTACACCGGGGCCGCTGATTTCCGTCAGTCCGTATATATCGAATGCTTTGATATGCAGTTTGTCCTCAAGTTCCTTACGCATGGCCTCTGTCCAGGGCTCGGCACCGAATATGCCGACCTTGAGCTTGAAGTTCTTTATGTCAAGTCCCTGCTTGCGGATCTCCTCGGCCATGTAGAGGGCGTAGGATGGGGTGCAGGCTACTGCGGTTGCTCCGAAATCCTGCATCAACTGGAGCTGTTTTTGTGTGTTTCCGCTGCTGGTGGGGATAACGGTACCGCCAATCTTGGTGACGCCGTCATGTGCACCCAGACCGCCGGTGAAAAGGCCGTAACCGTATGAAATCTGGACCATATCATCACTTCCGAGTCCGAATGCGGAAAGGCAGCGGGCTACTGCCTCTGACCAGTTATCCAGGTCTTTCTGTGTATAGCCTACCACAATGGGCTTACCGGTGGTGCCGGATGAGGCGTGAAGTCTCAGGATGTCTGTCATAGGCACGCACATCATTCCGAAAGGATAGTTGTCACGCAGGTCCTGTTTTACTGTAAAAGGCAACTTTACGATGTCATCAATGGTCTTAATGTCATCAGGGTGAACTCCGTGTTCATCGAACCTTTTCTTGTAAAAAGGCGAGTTCTTGTAAGCATGTGCTACAATCTTTCTGAGTTTCTCCCCTTGCAGTTCACGCATTTCATCGCGTGACATACATTCCAGTTTCTGGTTCCAAATCATAGGTATGAAAAATGGTAAGTAATCAAATTGGTGCAAAATAAGAGAATATTTGTGGTAACTTTGCAGACCGAAAGCAAAAAAGTGGGCTGATGAATAATAATAACGTTTATATACTAGGCATAGAGTCGTCATGCGATGACACGTCAGCTGCAGTGATCTGCAACGGTGAACTTCTGTCCAATGTGGTGGCAAGCCAAAAGGTTCATGAGGAGTACGGCGGAGTGGTTCCGGAATTGGCCAGTCGTGCTCACCAGCAGAACATCGTCCCCGTGGTGGATACTGCGTTGAAAAGGGCCGGAATTGATGCCGGACAGCTCAGTGCGGTGGCCTTTACACGCGGTCCCGGACTCATGGGTTCACTTCTGGTGGGCGTATCATTTGCCAAGGGCTTTGCCCGTTCTCTCAATATTCCGATGATTGAGGTGAATCATCTTCAGGGGCACATTCTGGCCCATTTCATCCGCAAACCCGGCGAGGAGTCAAATGCTCCGGAGTTTCCGTTTCTGTGCTTGCTGGTATCGGGCGGTAACTCGCAGATAGTCAAGGTGGAATCATACAATAAGATGGAGATTCTGGGTCAGACTATCGATGATGCCGCCGGTGAGGCCATGGACAAGTGCTCCAAGGTAATGGGATTCGGCTATCCGGGCGGTCCGATAATCGACCGTCTGGCACGACAGGGTAATCCCAAAGCGTATACGTTCAGCAAGCCCAACATTCCCGGTTACAACTACAGTTTCAGCGGACTCAAGACATCTTTCCTTTACAATCTGCGTGACTGGGTTAAGGAGGATCCCGATTTCATCGAACATCACAAGGAGGATCTGTGCGCATCTCTTGAGCGCACCATCGTGGAGATACTGATGAAGAAGTTGCGTCAGGCAGCCAAGGATACGGGCATCAACCGCATTGCCGTGGCCGGTGGCGTATCGGCCAATACGGGACTGCGTGAGGCGTTCCAGGATCATGCCAGACGATATCGCTGGAAGGTCTATATTCCGCCTTTCTCATACACTACCGATAACGCCGCCATGATAGCTTGCACAGGCTATTTCAAGTATTTGGACGGTGATTTCTGCGGAATAGACGTTCCAATCTACTCCAATACCCGCCTTTAACACAAAAAAAGAGTTTTTTGTTTGGCGGGATGAAAAAAAATGTGTTATTTTGCACCCTGTTTTGAGAATACAGCAAAAAACGAATAAAAACAGATAGATATGTCAAGAATTTGTCAGATCACCGGAAAGAAGGCAATGGTTGGCAACAATGTGTCTCACTCAAAGCGCAGAACCAAGAGAACATTTGATGTTAACCTGTTTACTAAGAAGTTCTTCTATGTAGAGGAGAACTGCTGGATCAGCCTCAAACTCAGTGCTGCCGGCCTGAGAATCATTAACAAGAAAGGTCTTGATGCCGCCCTCAAGGAGGCAGTCGCTAACGGTTATTGCGATTGGAAAGACATCAGAATCATTGCGTAATAACAGAAAGGAGTTCATACTACTATGGCAAAGAAAGTAAAAGGCAACAGAGTTCAGGTTATCCTTGAATGCACTGAGCACAAAGACAGCGGTATGCCGGGCACTTCCCGTTACATTACCACCAAGAACAGGAAGAACACTCCTGAGAGACTGGAACTTAAGAAGTATAACCCCATTCTCAAGAGGATGACAATCCATCGTGAGATTAAGTAATACGTATTAAACCATGGCAAAGAAAGTAGTTGCTACCCTGCGTCAGGGTAAGGTCTCAATGGCCAAGGTCATCAAGATGGTTAAGAGCCCCAAGACCGGTGCTTATATGTTCACAGAGCAGATCGTCAGTGACGAGCAGCTTAAGGACGCTATCAAGTAAACGAATACTTGACAAAAAAATATGGAAGAGTGGCTTTTTAAGTCGCTCTTCTTTTTTTGTCGGTATTGTTTATTCCACCTTATTTATATAATTTTGCAGAATGGGTACGGCTAAAAAACCGCCGTATTCACCAATGTTTTTTATGGGTTTGTTTTCATTTTTCTCAAAAGATAGGAAAGAGGTCCTTGACAAAGGTCTTGAAAAGACCAAGACCTCCGTATTCTCCAAGATAGCCCGCGCCGTTGCGGGTAAATCGGTCGTTGACGATGAGGTGCTGGATAATCTTGAGGAAGTGCTCATTACATCCGATGTAGGCGTAGAGACTACTCTCAAGATCGTAAAGCGCATTCAGGAGCGTGTGGCCCGTGACAAGTACATGGGTACGTCCGAACTCAACTCCATACTGCGTGATGAGATATCGGCCCTTCTGGTGGAGAATAATCCTGACGATGAACAGGAACCCTTCAGTGTTCCCAATGGCCGCAAGCCTTACGTTGTGCTTGTGGTTGGCGTGAACGGAGTGGGTAAGACCACCACAATCGGTAAACTTGCCTATCAGTTCAAGAAACGCGGCCTCAAGGTCATGCTTGGCGCTGCCGATACATTCCGTGCCGCGGCAATAGAACAGTTGCAGGAGTGGGGACGCAGGGTGGATGTTCCGGTAATCAGGCAGGAAATGGGCTCTGATCCCGCATCAGTGGCATACGATACATTGAGTTCGGCTGTAGCAAATGATGTAGATGTGGTACTGATTGATACTGCCGGCCGTCTGCACAACAAGGTAGGTCTGATGAACGAGCTTACCAAGATCCGCAACGTGATGAACAAGGTTGTAGAGGGTGCTCCTGATGATGTTCTGCTGGTTCTGGATGGTTCCACCGGTCAGAACGCCTTTGAGCAGGCCAGACAGTTCACCCTGGCAACGCATGTTACACAGTTGGCTATCACCAAACTTGACGGAACTGCCAAGGGTGGTGTCGTAATAGGTATTTCTGACCAGTTCAAGGTGCCGGTAAAGTACGTGGGACTGGGCGAGGGTATAGACAATCTGCAGGTATTCAACAAGACCGAATTTGTTGATTCACTCTTCAATGCACAGTAGGATGCGTCATAACAGCGTTGACATAATTACTTTAGGTTGCTCTAAGAATCTTGTTGATTCTGAGAAACTTATAGCTCAATTCAGAGCAGAGGGTCTCAAGGTCAGACATGATCCTGACAAGGTCAGCGCTGAGACGGTAGTCATCAATACATGCGGCTTTATCGGCGACGCACAGGAGGAGTCAATCAATATGATTCTGGAGTGCGCTGAACTTAAAAAGGCCGGTAAAATAGGCAAAATATATGTCATGGGATGTCTCTCACAGAAGTTCCATAAGGAACTGATGGCCGAGATACCGGAGGTGGACGGCTGGTACGGCAAGTTTGACTGGGGCGGCATCCTGAAGGAAATGGGTCGCAAATGGCACGGTGAATACGAGAATGAGCGCATCATCACCACACCGTCACATTACGCCTATCTTAAAATTGCCGAGGGCTGCAACCGAGGCTGCGCATATTGCGCGATACCCCTTATGACCGGCAAATACCAGTCACGCAGCCAGGAGGATATCCTTGATGAGACCCGCAAACTGGTTGCCAAGGGCGTAAAGGAGATACAGCTGATTGCCCAGGATCTGACTTATTACGGTACGGATATTGCTCATAAGCCTACACTTGCAGAACTGGTTCAGCGCCTGTCGGATATTCCCGGTGTGGAGTGGCTGCGCCTGCATTACGGCTATCCAAACAACTTCCCGTTTGACCTGCTCCCTGTAATGCGTGAGCGTGACAACGTGTGCAAGTACATGGATATAGCCCTGCAGCATATCAGCGATCCCGTACTTAAGCGTATGCACCGCAACATTACGGCTCAGCAGACCCGTGAGTTCCTGGCACGCATACGTGAGGAGGTGCCCGGAATTCATCTGCGTACCACACTCATGGTAGGATTTCCCGGTGAAACCGATGATGATTATGCTCAGTTGCTGGATTTCGTAAAGGAGCAGCGATTTGAGCGTATGGGCGCTTTCGCATACTGCGAGGTTGACGGAACATACTCCGCCCTGCATTATAAGGACGATATAACCGATGAAATCAAGCAGGCCCGTCTGTCACGTCTTATGCGCGTTCAGCAGGACATATCGGCCTCTATCAGTGAATCAAAGGTGGGTAAGACGTTTAAGGTTATGATTGACCGTCTGGAGGGTGATTATTACGTAGGGCGCACTGAGTATGATTCTCCCGAGGTTGATCCCGAGGTGCTGATAAAGGCCGAGAGGGAACTGCCCGTAGGCGAGTTCGTGAATGTAAAGGTTACTGAGGCCGATGCCTTTGACCTGTATGGACAAGTGATATAACAAACCAAACTAACCGATAAATGAACAACAAGCAGTTTTTGACAGAGTTGTCCGGCAAATGCCAGATGTCGGCCGAGCAGGCTGCGCAACAGATCCAGACACTTGTGGGTGTCATGGAGGACCTTTGGCAGAACGGCGATTCCGTGAGCCTTTCCGGATTCGGTGTTCTTGAAGTTAAGAAGAAGAATGAGCGTGTATCGGTCAATCCGACCACGGGAGTACGTATGCTGGTACCACCCAAACTCGTGCTGACATACAAGCCCAGTTCATTACTCAAAGAGAAACTCAAATAAGGTACGGCTATGGATAACAAGATCAATCTTTCACAGCTTGCCGACCTGTTGTCACAGGCTGGCGGAATGTCAAAAGCCGCATCAGAGCAGTTCGTCAAGAACTTCTTTGACATCATATCACAGAGTGTCCTCACAGAAGGCGTAGTAAAGGTCAAGGGACTTGGTACCTTCAAGTTGGTAGACATGGAGGACCGTGAGAGTGTCAACGTAAATACGGGCGAGAGGTTCACCATAGAGGGACATCAGAAGATATCATTCGTTCCTGATGCCGACCTCAAAGATCGTATCAACAAACCTTTTGCATCGTTTGAAACAGTTGAAATCACCGAAGAACAGGCTGCCAGGCTTGATTCGATGGAGCAGTCCGATGCATCACAAACCGCAGAATCAACAATTAAGCAAACAACAGATATGGAAAAGAGTAAGAATGCAAGTGAGAAAAAGGAGGCTGCAAAGCCCCAGGTTAAGGAAACCGAAAAGAAAGAGGGTAAGGGTGGCATCAAGGTCCTTATCTGGATTCTTTCAATTATTCTGGTACTGGCTTTGATTATATTCCTGCTTTGGCCGTTGTTGGGCGGCAAGGCATTGAAGGATGCCGATAAGAATGCAAAGGATAAGGCTCCTGCACCTGCAGCCGTACAGCCTGCACCCGAGAAGAAGCCCGCTGCTCAGCCTGCCAAGAAGGAACCCGCCAAGTTCACCCTCACCAAGGCTGACCAGGACAAGGCTCTGCCTCTGTTTACTATAGCAGACACCGTAAACTACAAGATCACAGGTACCAAGGCTACCCACACAATGGTTAAGGGCGATATGCTCACAACCATTTCACAGAAGTACTACGGAACCAAGAAACTGTGGCCGTATATTGCCAAGTACAACGGTCTTAAGTCAAGGTCATTCAAGAGAATGCCGGTAGGCTATAAGGTAAAGGTGCCTGAACTGGCCAACAAATGACAATAAAGTTTAACGGTATCATAAAAGCAATACTATTTAAACCTTTTTAGCCTATAACGGCTGATAAATAGTCATATATTTGGGTCGTGCCTGTTCCCGAAAGGGTGCGGGCACGGACTGACTAACTGATAAATACAATCTTATGAGTGAAAACGTTGACATTAGGGAACTGAATGAGCGCATTGAGAAACAGAGCGCATTCGTTACCAACCTGATGGCCGGTATGGATCAGGTTATCGTAGGACAGAAACATCTGGTTGAATCTTTGCTTATAGGCCTTCTTTCTGACGGCCACATATTGCTGGAGGGCGTTCCCGGCCTGGCCAAGACACTTGCCATCAAGACTCTTGCATCACTGATTGATGCCAGTTTCAACCGCATACAGTTTACCCCGGACCTGTTGCCTGCCGATGTCGTAGGTACAATGATCTATAGCCAGAAGGATGAGACTTTCCTTCCCAAGAAAGGACCTGTATTCGCCAACTTTATATTGGCCGATGAGATTAACCGTGCTCCGGCCAAGGTCCAGAGTGCTCTGCTCGAGGCCATGCAGGAGCGTCAGGTAACACTTGGCGGCGAGACATTCAAACTCCCCAAACCTTTCCTGGTAATGGCCACACAGAACCCTATAGAGCAGGAGGGTACATATCCTCTGCCCGAGGCACAGGTGGACCGTTTTATGCTCAAGGCCGTTATTGATTATCCCAAGATCGAGGAGGAGAAAAAGATTATCCATCAGCAGATACATCATGAGATAGGTACCGTAAAACCTGTAATGAGCACCGATGACATCATCGAGGCCCGCAAGGTGGTTGACATGGTATATCTGGATGAGAAGATAGAGCAGTACATAGCAGATATAGTATTTGCTACCCGTTATCCTGAGAAATACGGTCTTAAAGAAGTAAAGGAACTTATATCGTTCGGCGGATCTCCCCGTGCATCAATCAACCTGGCTCTTGCCGCACGTTCATATGCTTTCATCAAACGCCGCGGTTATGTAGTACCTGAGGATGTGCGTGCCATCGCCCATGATGTATTGCGTCACCGCATTGGCCTGACATATGAGGCCGAGGCAACCAATGTAACACAGGACGAACTTGTCAGCCGCATTCTGAACAAGGTTGAAGTACCTTAATTTAACTGCCTTGTAATCAGTTTAGTATGGAAACAAGTGAACTGATATCTAAGGTCCGGAAAATTGAGATTAAGACCCGTGGTCTGTCCAGTAACATTTTTGCCGGTCAATACCATACAGCCTTTAAAGGACGCGGTATGGCATTCAGTGAGGTGCGCGAGTACCAGTACGGTGACGAGCCCCGTGATATTGACTGGAATGTTACCGCCCGCATGAACAAACCCTACTCAAAGGTTTTTGAGGAGGAGCGTGAACTTACTGTAATGCTCATGGTGGACGTATCGGACAGCCTTAATTTCGGTACGCAGGTAATGATGAAGCGTGAGATGGTTACGGAGATAGCAGCCACGCTCGCATTTGCCGCTATAGAGAATAACGATAAGGTGGGGCTGCTGTTCTTCAGTGACAGGATAGAGAAGTTCATACCGCCCAAGAAAGGCCGCAAACACATACTCTACCTTATCCGTGAACTCCTTAACTACGAGCCTGAGAGCAAATCCACAGATATAACCGTCCCGTTGGAATTTCTTACCGGAGCCGTAAAGAAACGCTGTACCGCTTTCCTGCTGAGCGATTTCATTGATCAGCATGATTACAGGAATGCTCTCACGATTGCAAACCGCAAGCATGACGTGGTGGCCATACGCGTATATGACAGGCGTATGGAGGAACTTCCCGATGTGGGACTCATGAGACTGACCGATGCCGAGAGCGGGCAGGAGATGTATATCGATACCTCATCGGCTGCTGTCCGTAAGGCTCACCGTCAATGGTTTGAGGACAACACTGCACGTATACAGGACTGTCTTACGCGCAGCAGCGTGGATTCGGTATCCGTTAGAACCGACCAGGATTATGTAAAAGCCCTCATGGGACTTTTCGCAAAGCGTAATTGAGCGTTAAATGAAAAGATTCATCATATTTCTGTTCTTATTGAGTCTGTATCCGATATCACTGATATCGGCCCAGAATGTCATTGTAAAGGCTGAACTGGACTCAATGATGATGTGGGTGGGACAGCAGACCGGATTGCATGTGGAGGTTACGTGTGATGCCGGAAAGACTGTTTCTTTTCCCGCATACCGCGACACCATTGTAAAAGGTCTTGAGATTATTCCGCCGGTTGTTACCGATACCCAATACATCAACTCAAACCAGCGGATGGTCATTTCACGCCACTATACCGTAACATGCTTTGATTCGGCTCTTATCTATATCCCGTACATACCCGTTACAGTAGACGGTCAGGAGTATCAGTCCAACCGTCTGGCTCTGGCATTCATGTCGTATGATATCCCTGAGGAGAACGCCAAACAGATATTCGGCCCCAAGGAGAACATGAAGACTCCGGTTAAGATGTATGAAGTAAAAGGGCTGGCATATTACTGGCTGTTGGCGGCATTGGCCATAATAGTTGCTTTGTATCTTATTGTAAGATATCGTGACGACAAGCCCATAATCAGGAGAATAAAGATTGAACCCAAGGTGCCTGCACATATACGTGCCATCTCCGAGATAGAGGAGCTAAGACAGTCAGGAGGCCCTCATAACGAGGATTCCAAAGCCTATTATACCCAATTGACCGATATCTTGCGTGAGTATATCAACGACAGGTTCGGCTTCAATGCTACGGAGATGACGTCGTATGAGATCATGGAACGTCTTGAGGAGAGTCGTGACAGGGAGTCTCTGAATGAACTGCGCGACTTGCTCTCTACAGCCGATATGGTCAAGTTCGCCAAGTTCAAACCGATGCTGAACGAGAATGACCGTAATCTTGTCAATGCTATGGAATTTGTCAATGACACCAAGATAGAGGTGTCGCCCGATGAATTGCAGCCCAAGGAGGAAGAGACGGTCATAGAGGTTAAACGCAGTAAGGGAGCCAGGGCATTGCTGCTGGCGGCAGGAATCGCTTTATCTCTGGCCGGAACGGTGTTCTTTGTGCTGGCGGTACTGAAATTGTATTATCTGTTTTTCTAAAAAACAAGAGTCATGACATTTGCAAACAGCGCATATCTTCTTCTGATGCTTTTGGTCATACCGTGTGTGATATGGTATGTCTTGAGAGCAAACAGAAGGCGTGCCACGATGTCCGTACCGACACTCTCTATGTACGGCGGCATGAGAAAAAGCTGGAAATATTACCTGATACACGTTCCGTTCATCCTTGACATGGCGGCAATTGTCCTGCTGTCACTGATTCTTGCCCGTCCTCAGACTACTGACCGATGGCAGGATACGGAGATAGAAGGTATAGATATAATGCTGGCTGTAGATGTCTCAACCAGTATGCTTGCCGAGGATCTTAAGCCCAATCGTATAGAGGCCGCCAAGCAGGTGGCATCGGAGTTCATCAACGGACGTCCCAATGACAACATAGGTCTTACCATATTTGCAGGTGAGGCTTTTACACAATGTCCGATGACGGTTGACCATACCGTGTTGCTCAATATGTTCCAGAACGTGAGCAGCGATATAGCCGCAAAGGGTATCATAGAGGACGGAACGGCAATAGGAATGGGCCTGGCCAACGCAATCAGCCGTCTCAAGGACAGTCAGGCTAAGTCAAAGGTTATCATACTGCTTACCGACGGATCCAATAACCGCGGAGAGGTTTCACCCATGACAGCTGCCGAGATGGCCAAGAGTTTCGGCATAAGGGTTTATACCATAGGAGTTGGTACTAACGGCACCGCTCCGTATCCTGTCCAGGGAGCATTCGGCAAACAGTATATAAATGTAGCTGTCGAGATTGATGAGAATGTACTCCGTCAGATTGCCCAGACTGCAAGCGGACAGTATTACCGTGCTACAAGCAACAGTAAGCTGAAGGAGGTATATGAGGAAATAGACAAACTGGAGAGGACCAAACTTCAGGTTAAGGAGTTCAGCAAGAACCAGGAGGAATATCAGCCGCTGGCGCTTGCTTTGCTGCTGTGCCTGCTGCTGTCCATCCTGCTTAAACAGACCGTGTTGCGTACTATACCATAAAAAGGAGTCACTATGTTCAAATTCGCAAATCCCGAATATCTCTATCTGCTGGTACTGGTTCCGGTTCTGGTGGCATTGCATGTGTTCTCCAACATAAGCCGTCGCCGTAAACTGCAGGAGTATGGTGACAGGGAACTCCTGTCCCGCCTTATGCCCGATGCATCGGTCGGTCGTCCCAATATCAAGTTCTGGTTGCTTTTTGCAGCCTACACCTTATGCTGCTTCCTTCTGGCCAGACCGCAGTTCGGTTCCAGGCAGGAGACTGTAACTCGCAGGGGAATAGAGACCGTCATAGCATTGGATATATCCAATTCTATGCTTGCCGATGATGTAGCCCCCAACAGACTTGAAAAATCCAAGCGCATCATATCCAATCTGGTAGACCAGTTCAAGGATGACAAGGTAGGCCTGATTGTATTTGCAGGTGACGCTTTTGTACAGTTGCCCATAACAAGTGATTTCATATCGGCCAAAGTATTCCTGAATGCCATATCTCCGGCGCTGATTAACCGTCAGGGAACCGATATAAGGGCTGCCATAGAACTTGCCACCCGCAGTTTCACACCCAGCGAGGGGGTGGGTAAGGCCATCATAGTGATAACGGATGGCGAAAACCATGAAGGCGGTGCTGTTGAGGCCGCCCAGGCTGCGGCCGAGAAGGGTTATATGGTATATGTGATGGGAGTAGGCCTGCCGTCCGGATCGCCTATACCGGGTGACCGGAGAGGCGAGTTCCGCAGGGACCGCGAAGGCAATGTGGTGGTTACACGTCTGGATGAGGAGATGTGCCGTAACATCGCTGCTGCAGGTAAGGGTGCGTATTTCTATGTGGATAACTCCAATGCTGCCGAGAAAGCTCTGCAGAAGGAGATTGACAAATTGGCCAAGGCCGATGTCGAAACCACCGTTTATACAGAATATGATGAACAGTTTGCAATAATTGCCTGGATGATACTGGTAATACTGCTCGTTGAGATAATTATCTGTGAGAGCCGCAATCCCAGACTCAGGAATTTCAGTCTGTTCAATATTGATGAGGAGAAAGTAAAATGAGAAAGATATTGTTGTTCTGCCTTTTGACAGCATCCGTTGCAGGTGCTTACGCACAGCGTTCGGACCGTTCGTTCGTACGCAAGGGCAACCGTATGTTTGAGGACAGCCTTTTCATAAAAGCCGAGGAGAATTATCTCAAGGCTCTGGACATGAACCCGGAACTCAATGAGGGATACTATAATCTGGGAAATGCATATACCGCTCAGCAGAAGCCCAATGAAGCCATAGAGCAATACCGCAAGATGGCGAATATCCTTGAAGGCAAGAAGAGAGATCTTATGGATGACCCGTCGGCTTCAAAGAAAGAACTTGACCGTTGCAGGCAGGATCTGGCCAAGACTTATCACAATACCGGAGTGGTCTATCATATGTGTGAGCAGTATGACAAAGCCGTGGAATCCTATAAGCAGGCGCTCAGAAACAATCCTCAGGATGATGAGACCCGCTATAATATGATATTGGCACAGCGTATGCTCCAGCAGCAACAGCAACAGCAGAATCAGCAGCAGGACCAGCAACAGCAGGAACAGCAGCAGGAACAGGATCAGCAGGAACAACAGCAGCAGGAGCAACAGCAGCAGGAACAACAACAGCAACAGCAGCAGGAACAGGATATGTCAAAGGAGAATGCCGAGCAGATTCTGGAGGCTGCAATGCAGGATGAGAAAGAAGTTCAGGAACGGGTTCAGGAGCAACTTATACAGGCTCAGCCCAAGAAACCGTTGGATAAAGATTGGTAATATGAATATACTCAAAAAGACAAAAGGACTGTTAATTGCGGCCGCGCTGATTCTGTTGGCTGCAGTGAGAGTCGTTGCCCAGGATGTAACCTTTACCGCTCAGGCTCCAAAGGCTGTGGTGGTGGGTGAACGCTTCAGGATAACATATAAGGTTGATACACGCGACGTAAAGGAGTTCCGTGCTCCGGATATGAAGAATATTCAGGTCCTTACAGGTCCGGCCACTTCTACCTCGTCCAGTACCACTATTATTAACGGTCAGGTTACCAACAATGCCACTGTAACTTATACATTCACTGTAGTTGCAACTGAAGAGGGTGATGTTGAACTGGCCGGTGCAACAATAAAGGCAGGCAGCAAACAGATAACCTCAAACAAACTCACCATCAAGGTGCTGCCGCCCGATCAGGCCACGCAGGCCAGTCAAGGGCAGGGGGGTGCCCAGTCCTCAAACAGACAGTCGTCCGGACAGGGTTCTCAGACCGTCGGAGCCGATGACCTGTTTATGCTGGCAACCGTAGATAAAACCACCGTTTATGAACAGGAGGCTGTCCTGCTGACATATAAGATATACAAGTTGCCTTCGGTGGACCTCCAGACCATGAGCAACAAGATGCCTGACCTGAAGAACTGTCATGTTCAGGAGGTGGAACTTCCGCAGAACAAGGAGTTCAATCTGGAGCATTATAACGGGCGTAACTATCAGACTATGGTCTGGGCCCAGTACGTACTCTTTCCTCAGCATTCGGGCGAGTTGGAGATACCGTCAACTCCGTTTGAAGGAACCATTGCACAGCGCGTTGAAAACAATAGCGGAGACATATTTGACATGTTCTTCAACTCTACCAGATACGTAGAGGTAAAGAAGGACCTTACTTCACGCAGTATCAAGATCAACGTCAAACCTCTGCCGCAGGGTAAGACAAGTGCTTTCTATGGCGGAGTGGGTGATTTCAGCATCAGTTCCACCATTAGCAGTACCGATGTAACTGCCAATGATGCCGTAACAGTAAGAGTGATACTGTCCGGTACCGGAAATCTGAAACTGATCAAGACACCGGAGATTAAGTTCCCCCAGGATTTTGATATCTATGATCCCAAGGTAGATAACAAATACACTATCAAGGGTGGTCGTCAGACCGGTAATAAAGTGTATGAATATCTTATAATTCCGCGTCATGCCGGACAGTACACCATTCCGGCGCTGGAGTTCCAGTATTTTGACCCCAAGAGCGGATCTTACAAGACCGTAAAGACCGATGAATACACTCTTAACGTAGCCAAAGGGCAGGGTGGAGGTGACTCTCAGGGCTCCGTTTCTTATGTCAGCAAGGAGGACCTCAAGTTTGTAGGACAGGATGTCCGGTTCCATGCAACACCGCTCAGACTCAAGTCCGACAGCTCAAATTTCTATGGTTCGGCACTGTTCTGGCTCTGCCTGGCTTTGCCGGTAGTGATTCTTGCGGTAATAGCGGCTATCTCCAGAAAACGCGTGGCCGATAATGCCAATATCGCCAAGGTACGTGCCGGAAAAGCAAATTCCGTTGCTGCAAAACGCCTCAAGGTGGCACGTAAACTGATGAAGGAGAACCGTAAGGATCAGTTCTATGATGAGATGATGCGTGCTCTTCAGGGCTATTTCGGCGATAAGCTGTCAATTCCGGTAGCCGAACTCTCCAAAGACAATATCGAGGCCGAACTTAAACGCAGAAATGTGGCCGATGAGCCTGTACGGCAGGTGATTGGTCTTTTGGATGACTGTGAGTTCGCCCGTTATGCTCCCGGTGACGATACAGGCCGCATGGACCGTCTTTATGAAGAGGCTGCACATGTGATAAGTCAGATTGAAAACACCATCAAATGATCAGATTATTATGAAGAAGATAATTGCACTCTTGTTGACAGTTCTTCCCGTTGTGGCATATGCACAGGAAGATGAGAGCGGAATGACCAGAATCGTGACCGATTCCACAGCCGTGGACAGGGTTTATACATTGGCTGATGCCGACAGCGCATATATTCAGGGTGATTACCTGACTGCTATTGATATATATCAGTCTGTAATTGAGAACCAAGGCGTTAATGCCACCTTGTATATGAATCTTGGTAATTGCTGGCTCAAACGCGATGAGATAGCCAAGGCTATTCTTTATTATGAGCGAGCCTATCTTCTGGATCCGTCAGATCCCGATATCAGATTCAACCTGGACCTTGCCCGCACTAAAACAGTTGATAAGGTAAATGCTGTAAATCAGTTGTTTATAGTAGTGTGGTTTAAGAAACTCCTGGCAGTTCTTGATGTAAACGGATGGGCTGTGATGACTGTAATCCTGTTTGCACTGACAATAATACTGACAGGAGTGTTGCTATTCTCAAAGAAATTAGGATTAAGGAAAATATCTTTTTCTTTTAGTGTCTTTTTCTTGCTTTTATCCATTTTATCTTTTATCTTCGCTACAACGCAGATGGGAGATATCCGGGAGCGTGACACCGCAATAATCATGTCGCCCAGTGTTACGGTCAAGAGTACACCCACCAGCGCCGGTACAGACCTGTTCATCATTCATGAAGGACGTAAGGTTAAGATACTTGATTCTTCAATGAAAGAGTGGGTGGAGATAAGACTTGAGGACGGAAATACAGGCTGGATACCGGTAGATGTTATGGAAATTATTTAAAGGAATATGAATGACTGAATTACAGGGTCTCATAGAGACAGACAGATTGGCCACGCTGTCAATTAATGGCAGCGAATCCCTGTTCTGGGATGGGGTGGCCAATATATATACTTCAGCCATAGTTTGGATTCCTCTTGCCCTGTTTGCTATCTTACTGTTAATCAGGAATATAAACCCTAAGAAATTATTGCTTGTATTACTGTTGGTGGCAGTCACCGTTCTTTTGTGCGACCAATTGTCATCATCGGTTTGCAAGCCGCTTTTCCATAGACTCAGACCCACACGTGATCCATATATATTAAATATGGTGGATACCGTAAACGGCTATCGTGGAGGACTTTACGGCTTTTTCTCAGGGCATGCGGCCAATTCTTTCGGTCTGGCATCGCTGTTCATGTGGCTTGTAAGAGACAGATGGTTTAGTCTGTCAGTTGGCATTTGGGCTATAATAAACTCACTGATAAGAACTTACTTAGGCGTTCACTTCGCGGGAGATATTCTTGTAGGCGCCATTGTGGGCAGTATTATCGGCAGTTTAATGTACTGGATATATTACATGACAACGCGTAAGGACCGCAGCCGTCGCAACGTTCATGATTCAAGTCTTCTTTACACAAGGACCGGATTCATGCGCAGTGACGTGTTTGTGTTCATGTGTGTCTTGTTTGGTACTTATTCGGTAATATTTATAGGTTCCTGTATAACTCAGGGAATTGCGTGAGAACTTTTGGAGCAGTGAGAGCCATCAAACTTGTTTGTTTGGCCGAGTCGCGACAAAAGTCATGGAACGAAGTGACATATTTTAATATTTATAACTAGATTTGATAAACTACCTAATTTTTAAGCTTATGACCAGATTAATCACATTCAATGAACTGCGCCAGATCAAGGCGCAACTTCCGGAGGGCAGCATTCACAGAATTGCCGACGAGCTGAATCTTGATGTAGAGACAGTAAGAAACTTCTTTGGAGGTACAGACTACAAGCAGGGTTCAGCAGTAGGATTCCACATAGAGCCGGGACCGAACGGCGGCTGCGTTGTTCTGGATGATACGACAGTTCTGGATAGAGCTCTTGAGATTATTGCAGAATCCAAGAAGTAAGAATCAAATTTAAGGGCGTTAAAATAACGCCCTTGATTTTTGTCGCGACTCGACAATATTCAAGTAAACTTGATATTGTTCTCGCTGCTCCAAAAATTGCATAATATCTATTATGTTAAATAGGGAATATTGAAGCGCACCCCACTGTCCGATAACAAAAAAGAAAGGCCCCCGGATTCCGGAGGTCTTTCCTGTTGTTGATGCAATCAGTATCAGAGCATTCCTTTTTCTTTCATGCGAGCCTCAATCTCGTTGAGTTCCTTGGACATATCAAGCTGATAATAGATAGTCTGCAGAGGAATTGCCCACTTATCGGTTGCAGAAGCCTCAAGTTCTCTGTACTTAAGGAAGTACGGAAGTGCCTTCTTGTAGAAGTTTTTCTGCTCCTTAACGGCATCCTTATAAGCCTTTGAACGATAATCAAGGTTGCTCTTTGAATCCATATAATCCGATGCCTGGAACATGATGCAGAGACCCAGGTTGAAATATGCGTCAGAGAGTGCCTCATCCTTCTCGATAGCGGTCTCATACTGCTTGATGGCAGCGTCATAATCCTTGTTCTGCTGTGCTATATAACCCAGAACGTAGTAGTTGTAAGCTTTCTCGGGATCAATCTGAACCATCTCATTTACAAAGTTCTCAAGTTCGGTCATATCGTTCTTGAGGTTGTAGTAGTTGAGCAGTTTACCATAGTAATACTGAGCTGTCGGGTATTTTACAAGACCCTTCTTCAGCGTCTCAAGCCATGAAACGGTATCCTGAAGGTTACCGTAGGCATCGCACAGCATTTCAGTGGCAGTCTCTCCTACCTCCTCGTCGGCTGTGGCAACTTCGGCATACTTGAGAACGTTCTCCCACTTCTCAAGATTGTATGCTGCAAGTGCAGGATAATATGAGAAGATCGGCTTGTTCTTGATGAAGTTTGAATCTTCCTCGACAATATCCTTTACCATAGGATGGTTGGCTACTGTGAAATATGCGTCAAACATTTCATACGCCTTGTTGTAATCCTGATGATCGTTGAAATAGAAAATACCGCCACGAATCAGGTCACCCATGGTTCTGTGGATTTCGCCGGCATGTTTCTTTCTGGCTTCATCTGATGTCTTACCCTTGGCATTCGGTATCTGCTGGAGAGAATCGGCTATCATAGCGAAACGATACCAGTCAGTGAGCAACTTGTACATACCTACAGTGTCATATGCCTGAGTGTATGACTTGGTATTCTCCTGATAATAGAAATGCTGGTAGATATCGGCAGCAACAAGCCATGTCTGATCATAGTTCTCATTCAGGGAATTCTTCATAGCCTGGTCAATGAGGCGCTTGGCACCCCTCTTGTCCTGGACGTCATCTCTTTCAAATTCATTTTTGGCTTCCTTAACCTGCTTCTGAGCTTCTTTGGTAGCCTTCTTCAGTTCCTTTTCAGTCATCTGGGCGTATGATGTGCATGACATTCCCAGAGCTGCGATCAAAACAAAAATCAGTTTTTTCATTAGAACAAAGTTTAAAGGTTTTACATTATTAATATATTATTTCAATTATCTTGTTAAAACTACTCGTTTACAGGTGCCTCAGGAACGGTTTCCTCCACACCCTCGGCAGCTTCCTCAACGGGTTCACTGTCAACCTTGCAGATTGAACCTATCTGGTCGTTACGCTTTTCAAGGTTGATGAGCCTTACACCCTGTGTAGCGCGTCCCATGACACGGAAATCGGCAACGCTTACGCGCAGTGTGATACCTGATTTGTTGATGATTACCAGGTCATTGTCATCTGTAACAGCCTGAATTGAAACGAGTTTGCCGGTCTTGTCGGTTATGTTAAGCGTCTTGACGCCCTTACCGCCACGGTTGGTCTTGCGGTAATCCTCAATTTCCGAGCGTTTGCCGTAGCCCTGCTCGGATACAACCATGATGGTCTCCTCAGGCTGCTCGTCAACAGCTATCATGCCTACTACCTGATCATCGCCGTCCTCATCCAGAGTCATGCCGCGTACGCCGGTCGATGTACGGCCCATGCTGCGAACCGTGCTCTCGTTGAAGCGTATGGCACGTCCGTTGCGGTTGGCTATGATAATCTCCTTGTTGCCGTCTGTGAGCAGTACGTTGATTACCTTGTCACCCTCATTGAGGTTGATGGCGTTGATACCGTTCTGACGCGGACGTGAGTAATCCTGGAGTATTGTCTTCTTGATTACGCCGTTCTGCGTGCAGAATACCAGATAGTGGTTGGATGTAAACTCTGCATCGCCCAGGTTCTTGATTGCTATATAAGCATTTATGGCATCACCAGGCTCAATGTTGAGCATATTCTGGATGGCACGGCCCTTTGATGTCTTGCCGCCCTCGGGTATATCATATACCTTAAGCCAGTAGCAGCGCCCCTTCTGTGTAAAGAAGAGTATGTAGTTGTGCGTGGTAGCAGTGAATATGTGCTCTATGAAGTCCTCGTCGCGCTTGTCGCTTCCGCGCGATCCTACTCCACCCCTGCCCTGCAGACGGTACTCCGTAAGGGCGGTACGCTTGATGTAACCCAGATGTGACATGGTTATGATCATGGGCTCATCGGCATAGAAGTCCTCGGGATTGAACTCCTCGCTTGCATATACTATCTCAGTCTTGCGCTCGTCACCGTATTTGTCGATGATGGCCTGCATCTCATCCTTGATTACCTGCTTGCACTTTTCGGGGTCATCCAGAATGCTCTGGAGTTCCTGGATACGTGCCATAACCTCATTATATTCCTCATGCAGCTGATCCTGCATAAGTCCTGTAAGCTGGCGAAGACGCATATCCACGATAGCCTTGGCCTGGATATCGTCCAGTCCGAACCTGTCCATCAGGTTCTGGATGGCATCGTTCGGGGTCTTGGCCTTCTTGATGATCTGGATAACCTCATCTATATTATCTGAAGCTATAATCAGACCTTCCAGTATGTGAGCGCGCTTTTTAGCCTCCTCAAGGTCAAACTTGGTACGACGTATCACAACCTCGTGACGGTGCTCGATGAAGCACTTGATAAGGTCGCGCAGGTTGAGACATTTGGGGCGTCCCTTTACAAGGGCTATGTTGTTTACGCCGAATGATGTCTGCAGGGCGGTCATCTTGAACAGCTTGTTCAGAACCACGCCGGCATTGGCGTCACGCTTTACGTCTATGACGATACGCATACCCTCGCGGTCAGACTCGTCATTTACGTTGCTGATACCCTCAATCTTCTTATCTGTAACAAGTTCGGCAATGAACTTGATGAGTTCTGCCTTGTTTACACCGTAAGGAATCTCGGTTACGACAATCTTGTCATGCTGCTCGCCGGCCTCGATCTCTGTCTTGGCACGCATGATCACACGGCCGCGGCCTGTCTCGTAAGCCTCACGTACTCCGCTTATACCATATATATATGCACCTGTGGGGAAATCAGGGGCCTTGATGTACTGCATCAGTTCATCAACGGTGATATCGGGATTGTCAACCATTGCCATGCAGCCGTTCAGGACCTCTGTGAGGTTGTGAGGCGGCATATTGGTGGCCATACCTACTGCAATACCGGATGAGCCGTTTACGAGCAGGTTGGGTATTGTAGCGGGGAGAACGGTAGGCTCCTCTTCCTTGTTGTCATAGTTGGGAACAAAGTCAACGGTATTCTTGTTGATGTCCTGCATCATCTCCTCGCCCATCTTGCGCAGACGCACCTCGGTATAACGCATGGCAGCCGGACTGTCACCGTCAATCGAACCGAAGTTGCCCTGGCCGTCAACCAGAGGATAACGCATTACCCATTCCTGTGCAAGACGCACAAGAGCGCCGTATACCGATGAGTCACCATGAGGATGGAAGTGTCCTAACACATCACCTACGGTACGTGCCGATTTGCGGTATCCCTTGTCCGATGTGTTGCCGTCACGCATCATGCTGTACAGTATGCGGCGGTGCACAGGTTTGAGTCCGTCACGTGCATCCGGCAGAGCTCTGGCTACTATGACTGACATTGAATAGTCAATGTATGAGGACTTCATCTCCTCCTCAATGTTCACCCTGATAATTCTGTCCTGGTTTTCCAATTTTTCTGATTTTTAGGTCTTTTACAATAGTTTTTCTGCCTTATGGCATAAACCTTTCAAAGGTACTCAGAAAATAGTTCATGGGCAACTTTACGCGCGTATTTTTAATAAGGTGTTAATAAGTTTTAGTACTCCGAGCCCGGACTTTATGGCATAACCTGACAAGTGGCATGTGTTTTGTTGATATCTTATTGGAAAAACATGTATGAACCGGCTTAAAACCGATTATCTTTGCATTGAATCGGACTTGTAGCCAAATTAATCAGAACAGAATGGAATACAGATTGTCAGATAAACTGAATACCATAATATCACTCTCCAAGGAGGAGGCTGAGCGCCTTACCCACTCCGAGGTGACGGCCGAGCATCTGTTGCTTGGCATGATCAGGGACGGCCAGAATAAAGCCATACAGTTACTCAGCGAGATGGGTGTTGACCTGTCTGACCTGCGTATGCGTCTGGAATCCGTTCAGATGCCTCAGGATGGAAGTACTGACAAGGTGCCGATTGAAAAAATCGCTCTGTCAGTGGCAGTGACACGCCTGTTGCGTATCAGCATGCTTGAGGCCAGGCTCCAGAAGAAGGAACAGGTTGAGGCAGAGCATCTTCTGCTTGCCATTGTCCGCGACAGGTCCTGTTCGGCGGCCAATATCCTGTCACTCTACAATGTTGATTACCGTACACTTCAGGCGCAACTCAATGGAACCTCTACCCAAATACAGATGGGTATGGGACTTGACAGCGATGAAGATGATGATGAAGATGAAATATCCGGCTCATCCGATTCGGCAAAGCAGAAGCCTTCCAGAACGGTTGCGGCTGCCAGGTCCGGTAGCAATACACCTGTCCTGGACAGTTTCAGCACCGATATGACACAGGCCGCCATTGACGGTAAGCTGGATCCGGTGGTAGGGCGCGAGAAAGAGATAGAGCGTCTTGCTCAGATCCTTACCCGCCGCAAGAAAAACAACCCTATCCTTATAGGTGAGCCCGGTGTGGGTAAATCGGCAATTGTTGAAGGCCTTTCACAGCGCATAGTAAAACGCCAGGTGTCACGCATGCTGTTCGGCAAGCGGATACTCGCGTTGGATATGGCCGCAGTGGTGGCAGGTACCAAATACCGCGGACAGTTTGAGGAGAGATTGCGTTCCATCATTCAGGAGCTGAAGAAAAATCCTGACATAATACTGTTTATTGACGAGATACACACAATAATAGGTGCCGGCTCTGCTCCGGGTTCCATGGACGCCGCCAATATGCTCAAACCTGCCCTGTCCCGCGGCGAGGTTCAGTGCATAGGCGCGACCACTGTCGATGAGTACCGTAAGTCCATCGAGAAGGATGGTGCATTGGAACGCCGTTTCCAGAAGATTCTCGTTGAACCTACTACAGCCGATGAGACACTTCAGATCCTTGAGAATATCAAGGACCGGTATGAGGAGCATCATAACGTGAATTACACCGATGACGCCCTGAAGGCTTGTGTAGCCCTTGCACAGCGTTACATAACGGATCGCTCATTCCCCGACAAGGCCATTGACGTACTTGACGAGGCCGGCTCCCGCACCCATCTTTCAAACCTCTCCGTTCCCAAGGAGATTGAGGATAAGGAACATCAGATTGACTTTACCCGTGAAGGTAAGAACGATGCGGTAGCCCGTCAGGATTTTGAGTTGGCTGCCCGCTTCCGCGACCAGGAGAAGGTGCTGGAGGGAGAACTTGAGCAGATGCGTAAGGACTGGGAACTGTCGCTGAAGAGTCATCGTGAAACTGTTGATGAGGAGAATATCGCCACGGTGGTATCAATGATGAGCGGCGTTCCCGTGCAGAAAATAGCACGTGAGGAGGGTGAAAGACTCAAGGGATTGGCCCCTGCCCTTAAATCAAAAGTCGTAGCGCAGGATTCGGCCATAGATCTGTTGGCAAAAGCCATACGACGTAGTCGTGTCGGACTGAAAAATCCTAACAAGCCAATAGGCTCGTTCCTGTTCCTGGGACCTACAGGTGTGGGTAAGACTCTGCTTGCAAAAGAACTTGCCGAGCAGATGTTCGGAACGACCGATGCCCTTATACGCGTTGATATGAGTGAATTCATGGAGAAGTTCGCCGTGTCACGTCTTGTAGGAGCGCCTCCCGGATACGTAGGTTATGAGGATGGCGGCCAACTGACAGAGAAAGTGCGCCGCAAGCCCTACTCCATCATCCTGCTGGATGAGATAGAGAAGGCTCATCAGGACGTATTCAACATCCTGCTTCAGGTAATGGATGAGGGACGTCTGACTGACAGCGAGAGCCGCACTGTCGATTTCCGCAACACCATTATAATAATGACCTCCAACCTGGGTTCACGCCAGATACAGGAGTACGGACGTGGCATAGGATTCGGCACCACCGATGCCGGAACCGACCTGGCACGCCAGGATATCATCCGCAAGGCCCTGAACAAGTCTTTTGCACCGGAGTTCATCAACCGTATTGATGAAATCATAACCTTCAACCAGTTGGACCGTCAGGCTGTCGGACAGATAGTGGGCATTGAACTCTCACAACTCACCAAGCGTTTGGAAGGCATGGGTTACACACTGTCTGTAACGGATTCTGCACGTGAATTCCTGGCCGATAAGGGCTACAGTCGAGAGTACGGCGCACGTCCACTTAAGCGTGCCATCCAGACATACGTGGAGGATAAACTTGCCGAGGTGATGATTGACGGTGATTGCCCTGCAGGATCACTGCTTACGGTTGATGTCAATCCTGATAAGACAGACCTTACAGCAGCTGTAAGCACAAAATGATTTGACAGAGAGTCACAGAGAGACTCCCGTTCAGCCAAAATGTCAGTCGGATTCCCGTCTGGCATTTTTGTTGTATTATACCGTGCAGAAAACAAGTAAAACAACATAAGTTATGCAGAAAGGTACAATCGGGGTAACGACTGAGAACATATTCCCCATCATCAAACAGTTCCTGTACAGCGACCGCGAGATTTTCTTGCGCGAGATAGTATCAAATGCAGTAGATGCCACCCAGAAGCTTAAGACTCTGGCCTCCAAAGGCGATTTCAAGGGCGAGATGGGCGTGAGCGACCGCGGCATCGGTATGACCGCTGCCGAGATTGACAAGTATATCAACCAGATAGCCTTCTCGGGCGCCAATGATTTCCTGGAGAAATACAAGAATGACGCCAACGCCATCATCGGTCATTTCGGACTTGGTTTCTACTCGGCATTTATGGTGTCAAAGAAGGTTGAAATCATCACCAAATCCTATCAGGAAGGCTCACAGGCCGTTAAATGGAGCTGTGACGGATCTCCCGAATTTGAACTTTCCGATGCCGATAAGGCCGACCGCGGTACCGATATCATCCTCTATCTGGACGATGACAGCAAGGAGTACCTGCAGGAGACCACCATACAGGGCCTGTTAAAGAAATACTGCCGATTCCTGCCCGTACAGATTGCATGCGGCAAGAAAAAGGAGTGGAAAGACGGCAAGGAGGTCGAGACCGACCAGGATAACATCATGAACAATGTTGAGCCGCTCTGGACCAAAACACCCAGTGAGCTCAAGGATGAGGATTACAAGTCATTCTACCGCGAACTCTATCCCATGCAGGATGAGCCTCTGTTCTGGATACATTTGAATGTGGATTTCCCGTTCCATCTTACGGGAATCCTCTACTTCCCCAAGATAAAGACCAATCTGGACCTTCAGAAAAACCGCATACAGCTGTACTGCAACCAGGTATTTGTAACTGATTCCGTGGAGGGTATCGTTCCGGACTTCCTCACCCTGCTGCACGGCGTGATTGACTCACCGGATATTCCTCTGAACGTATCGCGTTCGTACCTGCAAAGTGACTCTAATGTCAAGAAGATATCGGGCTATATTACCAAGAAGGTTGCCGACCGTCTGAGTTCCATATTCAAGAATGACCGCAAGGAGTTTGAGCAGAAATGGGACGATGTCAAGCTGTTCATCAACTACGGAATGCTTACTGAGGAGGATTTCTACAGCAAGATGGAGAAAGTGGCCCTTTTTAAGGATACTGACGGCAAGTATTTCACTTTTGATGAGTACAAGAAGCTGATAGAGACCAACCAGACCGATAAGAACAAGAATCTGATATATCTGTACGCCACCAACCGCGAGGAGCAGTACGGATACATAGAGGCAGCCAAGAACAAGGGTTACAGCGTCCTGCTCATGGACAACCAGCTGGACGTACCTGTAATAGGCATGCTGGAGCAGAAATTCGGTAACAGCAGCCGTTTCCAGAGAGTTGACAGCGACTCCATTGACAACCTCATTGCCAAGGAGGACAACAAGGCCGTTGACCTTCCCGCCGGCCAGCTGCGTATGATAACCAAGATATTCAGCAGCCAGATGCCCAAGATCGACAAGGCCGATTTTCATGTCGATGCCCAGTCCTTGGGTGAATCTTCCCTGCCTGTCATGGTAACCTGCAGCGAGTATATGCGCCGTATGAAAGATATGGCCGCCATACAGCCCGGAATGAGTTTCTATGGAGATATGCCCGATATGTACACTGTCATCCTGAATAAGGACCACAAACTGATAAAGAAGGTTCTTGAGGAGGCCGGCGCAGCATGTGACGCCAAGATCAAGCCCGAGGATGAGAAGCTTAACTCTCTCAAGGAGCGTCAGGCTGAACTCCGCAAGGCCCGTGAGGGTAAGAAGGATGAGGATGTACCTCAGGCTGAGAAGGATGAGATGACGGATATCAACTCTAAGATAACCGAGGCAGAAAACTCAATATCAGGCATTTATGCTGAGTATGCCGCAGGTAATAAGATAGTCCACGAACTCATTGACCTGGCACTGCTTCAGAACGGAATGCTTAAAGGTGAGGCTCTGGCAGCTTTCATACGCCGTAGCGTCGATCTTATCTGATAAGTTACTTTTTATATTAAAAAGGGCACTGAGAGTACATCAGTGCCTTTTTTTTACATATATTTGCAAAAGAGGTTATCCGTTATGATCAAAAGGGCTCTTATAGTACTGATTGCCACGCTGTTGACCGTATGTGCACCCGTTGGGGCACAGAAAGTCGGTCTCGTGCTCAGTGGCGGTGGAGCCAAAGGAATGGCGCATATCGGTGTGATACGGGCCCTTGAAGAGAACGGTATCCCCATCGATTACATCGCAGGAACATCCATGGGTGCTGTAATAGGCTCTCTCTACGCCATGGGATACTCTCCCGATGAGATGCAGCAGCTGATCAGTTCCGATGATTTCAAGAACTGGTACATGGGTACCAGGGATATGAATTATCAGTTCTATTTCAAGCAGAACCCGCCTACCCCTTCAATCATCTCGGCTCAGGTCGCCATCAGGGACTCCATGACGGTTATACGTCCAACCGTCAACAGTCTTGTGGACCCCCTTCAGATGAATCTTGCATTCCTGGATATATTCTCGGGTGCATCGGCCGCCTGCGGCAATAATTTTGACAATCTGTTTGTGCCTTTCAGGGCAGTTGCATCGGATGTGTTCAACAAGAACTCCATTGTGCTTTCCAAAGGTACGTTGGGCGATGCGGTACGTGCTTCAATGTCATTCCCGTTTGTGTTCCGCCCGATAATGATTGACTCCATAATTGCTTATGACGGAGGTATTTATGATAATTTCCCCGTAGATGTAATGGTGAATGACTTCCACCCCGACTTCATTATAGGAAGCCTGGTGGCTGTCGCTCCGGGTGAGCATAAAGTAGAGATTCCGGACGAATTCGATATAATGGGTCAGGTAACCAGCATGATCATCCAGAAGAGTGATTACAGCCTGGACCCCAGTCTTGGAGTAAAGGTGGAGTTTGACCTGACAAGTGTAGGACTTCTGGATTTTCATCTGATTGACGAGGTATCGGCATTGGGATACCGCAACACCATGCTTCTGATGGATTCCATCAAATCTAGGACTACCGCACGCAGGGATTCCTCCGTGGTTCAGACGCGGCGTGAAGAGTTCAAGACCCGTATTCCCCGCCTCTATTTCAGTGATATCAGTGTCAAGGGAGTTAATCAGGCGCAGCAGCGTTACATAAAGAAGGAACTCAATGCCGCTGACAATGATTTTTCATTTGAAGATTTCAAGTACGGCTATTTCAAGCTTCTGTCCGATGATGCCATCAGTGAGATAATACCCAATACAGATTTCTCGCCGACCGATTCAACATTCAACCTGAACCTGAATGTAAAGTTGGATGACCATCCTACATTCAGTTTCGGAGGAGGTCTTTCAACTTCTGTAACCAGCCAGTTGTACGGATCTGTTTCATACAGCCATATCGGCGAGGTGTCTGAGTCATATCTGCTTGAAGGACAGTTTGGAAGATCATACAACAATGCCCAATTGACCACACGCGTGGATATGGCTGTCGCCATACCTATGTCACTTTCAATACAGGCCGGATACAACAACATGAACTATTTCCGGTCCGGAGCGTTCATATTCTCGTCCGATAAGTTCAATCCGGCTCTAAACAAGACAATTGAGTTCTTCGGTAAGGTAAAACTCTCCCGTCCTTTCCTGAATAACTGGAAAACGGTATTCTCAATCGGTGCCGCGCACCATAAGGACTACTATACGCAGGAGAACGACATCAATTTCCGCAGTTTCAAATATGACTGTAACCGTCATAACATTTTCGGCGGTTCAATTATGTTTACCGGTAACACTCTGAATGCCATACAATATCCCACCAGCGGCCGTTCGGAGACTATCCGTGCATTTATCGGCACAGAGAATGACCTGTTCAGGCCACAAAATATCTACTCTCCCGATTATCATTCCGTAGACCGTTCCTGGCTTCAGATATCGGCACATCTGGAACATTATCTTAATTTCACGCGCCATTTCACTCTGGGAACACTGCTTGAAGGCTTTTATTCCTCCAGGAACTTCTCCAGCAATTACCAGGCGTCAGTGATGCAAGCCGCCAATTTCCGCCCCACGGCAAACAGCAAATTTGTGTTTGATCCGGATTTTTCGGCCAATTCATATTTTGCAGCCGGCATCAAACCTATTTGGATAATCAACAGCATATTCCATCTGCGTTCAGAGGTATACGTGTTCCAGCCTACCAGACCTATAATAAACATTGACGGTATGGCCGCATATGGCAAGGCTCTGAGTGGTACACAGGTTATGGGCGAAATCAATTTCGTCGCTCAGTACCAGAAGATATCGCTGAATGCATTCGTTGACTTTTCCACATCAAGTAACAATGCATCGATGTTTGGTGTTACCATGGGTATCCTGATGCCCAACGAGTGGTTCCTAGAGTATTAATAAATCAATATAACAAACTGACAATATGGAGAAATATCCACATTATCTCGAAAGGCTTCAGGCCGCGACACGCAAGTACTGGGACAAACCCGCATTGAACAACATCGGTGGTGAGACATTCACATATGCCCAGATGGCGCGTTCCATAGCACGTTTTCATATCGTATTTGAATATGCAGGCATAAAGAAAGGTGACCATATAGCCCTGTGCGCACAGAACGGTGCCCGCTGGGGATTCGCCTATCTGGCAGTAAACACATACGGTACTGTAATTGTGCCCATCCTGGCCGATTTCAAGCCCGACAGCGTAATGGGACTGGTCAACCACTCGGAGAGCATAGTTCTCTTTACCGATGCCGGCCGATGGGCAAAGATGGACAGCGCCAAGATGCCCAATGTACGTGCCGTATTTGACGTAAACGAACTCAAGCTGCTGTTCTGCAACGATGACAAGATACAATATGGCTTTGACCATCTTGACGAGCTGTTTGCCAAGAAGTATCCCGGCGGTTTCGGTCCCGATGATGTGGTATTCCCCACCGATAACTGGGATGACCTCTCCACCATCAACTACACATCGGGCTCAACAGGCGATCCCAAGGGCGTAATGCTTACCTACCGTAACTTCTCATCCATAGTGGATTACAGCCAGCGTCACGTTCCCGCAGGTGATAAGATGGTCTCCATGCTGCCCATGGCCCATATGTACGGACTGGTAATAGAGTTCCTCTATCCGCTCAGCAACGGCACTTCCATATACTGGCTGGGTGCCGCCCCCACTCCGGCAGCCCTCATGAAAGCCTTCGCCGATGTAAAGCCCTATCTGCTCATAACCGTTCCGCTGGTTATGGAAAAGATCTACAAGTCCAAGATCAAGCCCATGATAGATAAGCCCATCATAAAGTTCCTGCTTCATATTCCGGGCATTAACTCTATCATTTACAAGAAGATAAAAGACGGACTTGTAGCTGCGTTCGGTGGTAATTGTGAGGAGTTCATCATGGGTGGCGCCGCCCTTAACCCCGAGGTAGAGCGCATATTCAAAAAGATCAAGTTCCCCTACCTGGTAGGTTACGGAATGACCGAGGCCTGCCCCCTGCTGGCCTATGAGCACTGGACCAAATACGTGCCGGGATCATGCGGTAAGCCGGTAGACGTTGCAGAGGTACGTATTGACTCTGATGATCCTCAGCACACTGTAGGTGAGATTCAGGCCCGCGGTGAGAACATCACCATAGGTTATTACAACAACCCCGAGGCTACCGCCAATGCCTTTACTGACGACGGCTGGCTCAAGACCGGCGATCTGGGTATAATGGATGCCGACGGCAACATATTCATCCGTGGCCGCAGCAAGAACATGATTCTGGGTCCATCGGGCCAGAATATCTATCCCGAGGAGATTGAGGCTGTCGTGAACAATCAGGATTATGTTGTTGAGTCTGTTGTAGTTGACCGTGGCGGCAAACTGGTGGCTCTGGTATATCTTGATGAACAGGCTATAGCCAAGGCTCTCCTGGATCCTGAGGCCAAGGATGCCATCCCGGAGAACATCCGTCTTGCATCAAACCGTCAGCTCCCCGTATACAGCCAGATAGCCAAGGTAGAAATCCAGGCAGTCCCGTTTGAGAAGACTCCCAAGATGTCTATCCGCCGCTTCCTCTACAAATGATACAAAAGGGGACAGACCCCTTTTGTATCATTTCTGCAAAAATCATTGTCTAACCTAATAATTGAAATCAAAATGGAAGAATTAAGAAAAAGATCTCTCAAACTTGCTATCTGGGACCTTGGTGTAACGGTACTGGTGTCTATTCTTATCATCGTTTTTTACACCGGGAAGAATCCGCTCATCAATCAAACTGACCTGAAAGCGTTTACAGCCTGGAACTGTGTAATGTACGCAGCATTGCTCCCTGTCCTATATTACCAATGGCTCAAGTTTTTCAAGGCTATGAAAGATGCATATCCTGATAACGATATCCTGAGGCAAACAATCAGATTAGGCAAAATTGCATATATTATTTACGCTGTGGCATCAGCAATAGGTCTGATTGTGACCGTATTTGATACATTCATAGTAACGCCCGATGCTTTTGGATGGACCAACAATACATATGGATTATTTCCCAAAAATAATATAGGATTACGATGCAACGATCTTATTACCGCTGCCGGGGGCCTCATATCAGTTATGTTTCTTTTCCTCTGCAAACATGAAGAGCCTAAAAGCAAGATGCGTGTACTTACTATTATCCTTGCACTGGAAATACCTTCCACAATGATTATCTCTTTAGCTATACAATCCATCATACTGATGTCATTTGTATATGCAATCTTCTGGATATCCGAGTTCCTGTTCCTGATTCAGATATACAAGGGATATGAGTTCGGTAAACCTAAAGAAGAAATTTCTGCAGGATATTAAACTGCATCCTGATAAGGATTGAAAAATAGTACAAAAGGGGACAGACCCCTTTTGTACTATTTTCATGTGTTACTGTTTGTTGAAGAGGTAACCTTGATCAAAAAATACGGTGTATGCAGCATTGTCGTTGGCTATGAACGCGAATGATATTCCTTTCTCTTTATAGTTATGAACATTTAGAGATTGGGCAGTCTGCCACTGACTGTCAAAGGGATCTGCGGCATTAATGTTATTTTTTTCACCATCGATCGCAAACATTTCATTTTGGCCGACAGATACTATGCCGTCTTTATAAGTGTATGCGCCTTTGTACAGTCTTACAAGAGCACCGTCATAAATTTCAACGTTGTCACCGCTAAAGCGTAAAGCCATTGTTATAACGCCATCTTTATCCTTGGAGTACCATGTACCCTGGAGTAAAGACTTATCGGACGGCAGATTGGTGGCTCCTTTCTTAAAATAGAGATACACTCTCTCTACATCTTGAGATGTAAGCGTTGGCGTATCATAGAAGTATTCAAAACACAATACTGACCCTTGGCAAGGAAGGCTTATACGTGTGGTATCTGTAAAGATGTTTTCAGGTATGGTATCCCATCTGGCCTGCTCAATATCATCAACAAGTAAAGCATAACGTTCTCTGGCCATTGTGATGTCTTCTACGATAAGATTGCCAATAACAAAAGGATAACAAAAGGACCGTATTTGCCCTCGTCGCGGTACTCGTAGAATGGCTTATACTCATCTTCCTCTTTCTCATAAGGAGAATAAATGTATGAGTATTGGTATGAACCATCGGGGTTTATAAAATATGATTCAGAGCTTATTTCAGAGGGGGTGACAAGTGTAATGTTCCAGTCTCCTGCCAAATCCTGTAATGTAATGGCAGCCGCCGGCTGATTATCATCACCAATCTTATCATCATTGTTACATGCTACCAGTAACGGCATGGCTATAATTGCACATGCAAAAGTCCTTTTTATATCCATTGTTTTTTCAGTTTATGTAAGATGTTGGGCAAAGATAGTAAAACTGATTTAGTGACGCAAAGTGGTCGTTTAAGAATGCGTCACAGATTAGGTTAATTTTGCTTGGATTGAGAATCCTTGTTCTCTGTCCACTGGCTTTTGTAGCGGCGGAAGAAACCTAAGATTATTGCGCTGATAATAAATAAGACACTGAATATCTGGGCTACAATATCCGTGTCCAACATGTATGAGTAACGTATGGCAGCAATCAAGCCCACAAAAGAAGCTATCATGCAGAAGAAGCTGGCTCTGTAGACTGATTTTTTGGTTGATGGCTTCAATGAATCCAGTCTGTTGCTGGGGTTGAAAACGATCATCCAGATGATGCATGCTGCAGCCATAATTCCGCATGGAACAGCGACAAGGCTTGCTCTATGTGAGGCCAGGGCAACAAGGAAAATGCCGGCAGCAACAACCAGCCCGATGATACTAATCATGTAGATGTCTCTTTTTGAATCTGATTTCATAATTGTTAGAAAAGGGTTAGTATTTGCAAATTAAGGGATTATCCCTGGTATTTGCAATAGTAGCGCGGAAGATTATGCGGGCCGGATGGCGGGATGCGGGCCGTGAGGGCATCGGCCTCAAAGAATGCATTGCATCAAGGCCTCTTCGCCATCATCGGACAAAATCCTGAAGCCGGCTTTCTTGTACATACACATGGCATAGTTTGCCTTCTGAACGGAGAGGGAGACGCTCTTATACCCATCGGCTTTGAGGAGTTCCAGCATCTGCCGGAGCAGATCTGTTCCTATACCCAGGTTCCGGTATTCCTTATACAGGGAGATTGCAATTGAAGGGACATCATCGGCTATATGGCCGTAGTCGTTCATGATGCGGCTCCAGATAGCACCTACTATCTTATCCCCTACCTCTGCTACCAGGCAACGATCATCGTGCATCTGACCAAAGTCACGGATATAGACCTGCAGGTTCTCATCATCGAGAATACTACTGGGAGGTGCGGCAACACCTTCGGGGATGAAGATTGCCTCATAGAGGAAATCTCCAAGTATTGGTATTTCTTCTTTCCTTATTGGTCTTATCTGGTAATTCATTAGATGCTTGAATTTATTGGCGCAAAAGTACCTAAAAAAAATGATTATGGGCTGGTAGCGATACTGGTCTTTTCTATTAATACTGATATGAGGATTAACTGTCTTATATTAACCAATGTCACTCTACTACTGGCAGACGGGACGGACGGAAAGACCACACATACGCATTTGTGTTAGTACACCTTTGCCTCCCCAAAAATCTATTGACAGATAACAGGCGCGATTATTCTCATCAATGTAAATATCATATTCATCCCAAGGATACCATCTGCCGAGCGTGCTTGACCAATAATTACCTTGGGTACCACCTGGATTAGACAGGAATGTACTTCCGGCAAAAGGCAGAAATATGGAGCGACCCTCATATCCCAGGACCTTGCTTGTAAAAAGAGCACCCCATACGCCATTCTTTGTTCTTGGGCTCATGGTACAGCTGTCCAACAGCTCTCGCCATTCATCCGCAGTGGGAATACGCCATTTGCCACCCCATAGGATATGGGCCACATCATCCTTGGGTTCAAGCGTTGTCTTGTCATCAGTGAAACCCTCATAACCATAATGACTGTTTTTGCAGTACCTGGTCATACTGGTATCAGAACCGTTGCAATAGATGTAACTATCCCAAGAATAACCAGTCTCATAAGATGTAACAGTCATCCCCCAGGCATATAAATCACCATACGATTCAGGTGTCTCTGCACCTACATTACAGGTTGCCCACTTGACGCTCAACCCCAGATCAATGTACTCATGACTGTTCTCCATGTTACGGGGTTGTTGAGCAGATGCTGGTGCCCAGAAGAATAGCAACAATGCTATAGGTATGATTTCTGACGCTCTCATTAGAACTTAATTTGCAACAAAAGTAATTCTTATATCAGCGAACTGCAAGAGTTATGCGCTGCAAAACTGTTGCATTGTCCATGGGTAATCTCTGCTGCCATTTGCAGACTGCCTGATGATACGCAGATAACAGCCCGCGGGACAGGGATATCGGCCGTGAGGGCATCGGCCATAAAGATATGAGCATCGGGGACATCGGTTTTAGTATAATAAGCTT
>CACZMI010000023.1 GCA_902782245.1 uncultured Bacteroidales bacterium
CCCTCCTTGATACCGGTCTCCTCGATGGTCTCGTAACGCTTCCAGTCAATCTCGCTGATGTGCAGCAGACCGTCCTTACCGGGCAGGAACTCTACGAACAGACCGTAAGGCATAACTGAACGTACGGTACCGTCATAAACCTCACCAACCTCAGGGATAGCTACGATTGCGCGGATCTTGGCAAGAGCAGCCTCGATGCTGTCGCGGTTTGAAGCGGCAACCTCAATCTTGCCTACTCCGTCAACCTCGTCAATGCTGATGCTGGCACCGGTCTCCTCCTGCATGCCCTGGATGATCTTTCCGCCCGGGCCAATGACTGCGCCGATGAACTCCTTGGGAATGGTAAGGGTCTCGATGCGGGGTGCGTGGGGCTTGAGATCGGCACGAGGCTCTGCAATGGTCTCGGTGATCTTGCTCAGAATATACTCACGTCCGGCCTTGGCCTGAGCCAGAGCCTTCTCAAGAATCTCATATGACAGACCGTCGCACTTGATATCCATCTGTGTGGCGGTAAGTCCCTTAACGGTACCGGTGGTCTTGAAGTCCATATCACCCAGATGATCCTCATCACCAAGGATATCTGACAGAACAGCGTACTTGTCCTCGCCCGGGTTCTTGATAAGACCCATTGCAATACCTGATACGGGGTTCTTTATCTTTACGCCGGCATCCATCAGAGCCAGTGTACCTGCGCACACGGTAGCCATTGATGAAGAACCGTTGGACTCAAGGATATCGGATACTACGCGTACGCAGTAGGGATAATCCTCAGGAATCTGGCCCTTGAGAGCGCGCCATGCCAGGTGGCCGTGACCAATCTCACGACGTCCCAGACTGCGCTGAGCCTTAGCCTCACCTGTGCAGAAGGGCGGGAAGTTGTAGTGGAGCAGGAAACGCTCGTCGTGCTGATCCAGCACGTCATCCACCATCTTCTCATCGTCCTTGGTACCCAGTGTTACAGAGCACAGAGCCTGTGTCTCACCACGGGTGAATATTGATGATCCGTGAGGTCCGGGCAGGTAACCTACCTCGCACCAGATGGGACGGATATCGGTTGTCTTACGGCCATCCAGACGCTTACCCTCATCCAGAACGCAGCGACGCATTGCATCGCGCTCTACATCGTGATAGTAGCGGTCTATCAGAGCATCCTTCTCGGCCAGCTCATCCTCAGACATCTCGGGATGTGCTGCATGATACTGCTCCTTGAACTCATCGCGTACGGCCTCAAAGTTGGCCTCGCGTGAGTGCTTGTCGGCATTGCCCTGAGCTGCCAGGTCATATGACTTCTGGTAGCAGGCATCCTTTACAGCCTGACGAAGATCCTCGTCGTTGACCTCGTGGCAGTACTCGCGCTTAACGGTCTTGCCAACCTCCTCGGTCAGTTCCATCTGGATCTTGCAGTGCTTCTTAATCTCATCGTGAGCGGCCTTCATGGCACCCAGCAGGTCAGACTCGGAAACCTCCTTCATCTCACCCTCAACCATCATGATGTTGTCATAGGTTGCGGCAACCATTACATCCATATCGGCCTGCTCAAGCTGCTTGAACGTGGGGTCGATAACGTACTCTCCGTTGATACGGGCTACGCGAACCTCGGATATCGGACCCTGGAAAGGTATGTCCGATACAGCCAGTGCTGCTGATGCTGCCAGACCGGCCAGAGCATCAGGCATCTGCTCTCCGTCGGCGGAGAACAGTATGATGTTTACAAAAACTTCAGCGTGGTAGTTGTCAGGAAACAAAGGACGCAGTGCGCGGTCCACAAGACGGCATGTCAAAATCTCATAGTCAGAGGGACGTCCCTCACGTTTGGTAAAGCCGCCGGGATAACGTCCGATTGACGCATACTTTTCTCTGTACTCTACCTGCAGCGGCATGAAATCAGTTCCGGGAACTGCATCTTTGGCGGCACATACAGTGGCCAGGAGCATAGTTTTGCCACATGTCAGCATCACGGCTCCATCGGCTTGCTTTGCCAGTTTCCCGGTCTCCAGTTTGATGGTTCTTCCATCAGGAAGCTGGAACTCTTTTGTTACAATTTTCATCTTTAAAACAATATAAAACCTCTAATAAAAAAATAATCCTATTGGATAAATTGCGGCAAAAATAGTAAAAAACAGCCAATAGCCAATAGCCGATGCCCAATAGTTTTTACAATATCCCGAATAATATGTATATTTGCAGACTAAAAATTCAGAATCTTCATTGAATAACAATGATTGAATCGATTAAAGATATCGTCGCACGTGAGGCACAGGCCATCCTGAACATCCCAATCGGTGACGAATACGAAAAAGCGGTGAATCTGATTGTTCACCACGTGCATGAGCTTAAAGGAAAACTGATTACAAGCGGAATGGGTAAGGCCGGACAGATCGCTATGAACATAGCTACCACCTTCAGTTCCACAGGCACTCCTTCAATTTTTCTTCACCCCAGTGAGGCTCAGCATGGAGATTTGGGCGTTTTGCAGAAAAACGACCTGTTCCTTTTGGTATCCAATTCGGGCAAGACCAGAGAAGTTCTTGAACTTATGGAGTTGAGCCTTACACTTGATCCCACTTTGAAATTCATTGTCCTGACAGGCAACACCACCAGTCCGCTGGCACGTCAGGCCGACATAGTCCTGGGCACCGGTCACCCGGATGAAGTCTGCGCTCTGGGACTGACACCGACCACCAGCACCACCGTCATGAACGTGATAGGCGATGTTCTTGTGGTTGAGACTATGAAAAAGATTGGATTTACCGCCGAAGAATACAATAAGCGTCACCACGGAGGTTATCTGGGACTGCGTTCCAAGAAACTGTTATGAGAAAGATTTTCGGTATAGGAGAAACCATCTATGACATCCTGTTCCGTCAGGGCCAACCGGTAGCGGCTGTACCTGGCGGTTCGGTTTTCAACGGATTGATTTCACTTGGCCGCACCGGACTGGGCTGCACTTTCATAACCGAGGTAGGCGATGACCAGGTAGGACAGAACATCCTTGCTTTCATGCAGGAGAACGGAATCAACACTGATTACGTATCATGCTACCAGGGTAAGAAAACCGCCATTTCACTGGCGTTTTTGGATGAGAACAACGATGCGCACTACAGCTTCTACAAGGATTATCCCAATAACCGTCTGGACTTTGAGATGCCTCTCATCCGGGAGAATGACATAGTGGCTTTCGGAGCATACTTTGCGCTTAATCCCGTACTTCAGGAAAAGGTCAAGCCGTTCCTTTATTACGCCAAGAAGCATGGCGCAATCCTTTATTACGACCTGAATTTCCGCGACAACCATGCCCATGAGGTCCAGAATCTAAGGGATACATTCAAGGAAAACTTTGCAATCGCAGACATAATACGCGGCAGTCATGAGGACTTCATCAACATCTATGGTCACGACGATTGCCATACCATCTACGATCAGGTGTCGGAATTCTGTCCTCGGTTTATCTGTACCCGCGGCAAGGACGGTGTCAACGTGATTGATCATGGACGCGAGTATTTTTTCAGCTCACGCCCCATCGTCCCGGTGAGCACCATCGGAGCCGGTGACAATTTCAATGCGGGAATCCTGTACGGCTTGGTAAGAGACAACATAGACCGCGCCGGTCTGGAAACGATCACCCAAGACCAATGGAGCCGCCTGATCGGATACGGAATCGAGTTCGGGTCAGAGGCCTGCATGAGCACTTCCAACTACGTAAGTACTGAATTCGCAAATAAATACAAAATAGGTCGCTGAAATGGCAGATAGCAGACAAGGAACGGTATTCAGAACTCCTTTCATCATTATGTTAAGGAATCTGGCCGTTGTCTATGCTGCTTTCCTTATCTGCCACCCCATTTTCATCTGGTACAACTGGAGTTCATTCCAGGGAGACCTTGCCGGTATGTTATGGCCGATGCTCAAAGGAGCATTGGTATTTGATACAGCCGGAATAATGTACATAAGCGCTTTGTATGTAGTGCTTATGATGTTCCCGTTCCATTTCAAGGAAAAACGTTGGTACTACCGTCTCACCAAGATCATCCTGGTTGTCATGGCTTCGGCCGGAGTACTGGCAAACCTTGTGGACACCGTTTATTTCCCGTACACAGGCTGCCGCAGTACTCTCCAGGTCCTGGACGAATTCAGCGGTGAAGGCGGCACGCAGATGACATCCATCATACTGCGTTCACTTGCCGACAACTGGTATCTGGTTCTGGCGTTCATCGCCATCGTGGTACTCCTGTGTCTGCTTATAAAGATTCCTGCAATCCTGCAGTACCGCAAAGTATATGTGTACTACATAGTACGCACCTGTTGCCTTCTGCTTAGTGCGGTATGTATCCTGGCCGGGATACGCGGCGGATTGGCACATAACATAAGGCCTATCACCATGAGCAACGCCTATCAGTACGTCAAGACTCCCGCCCAGGCCGCCTCCATTCTCAATACTCCGTTCTGCGTAATCAGAACCATGGGTAATGAGGATATGAAGATACCGGCATACTACGATGAAAAGGAACTGGAATCAATCTACACCCCTGTGATTTTCCCCGATTCCACCGCAACATTCCGCCCCATGAACGTAGTGGTTCTGATACTTGAAAGTTTCGGTTCGGAATACATGGAGGCCATGAATCCTGGTACTGACGGAATACATGACTGCGCTCCTTTC
This sequence comes from uncultured Bacteroidales bacterium, assembly GCA_902782245.1. Classification (GTDB taxonomy): domain Bacteria; phylum Bacteroidota; class Bacteroidia; order Bacteroidales; family Bacteroidaceae; genus Colenecus. The sequence goes on from CACZMI010000023.1 coordinate 4,661, forward strand.
ATGGATACGCTTATAAACCATTCGCTTACATTCGGGACATCGCTGGCCAACGGACGCAAGAGTATAGACGCAATGCCGTCAGTACTGTCAGGAATACCCATGCTCAAGGACCATCTGTTCCTTACGCCCACCATCATGGCCAAGGAGATAACCGGACTGGCCAAGGAACTTGGGACCAAGGGTTACTACTCGGCATTCTTCCACGGGGCCGATAACGGTTCCATGGGCTTCCAGTCATTCTCCAGGGTAATAGGCTACAACGACTATTACGGCATGGAGGATTTCCTTAAAAAGCCCGAGTACGGCGGCAGTTCGGTATTTGACGGCTACTGGGCCATCTGGGACGAGGAGTTCCTGCAGTATATGTGTGATATGATAGGAACCTTCCGTGAGCCTTTCCTGGCATCGGCCTTCACAGCATCATCACATCATCCGTACAACGTTCCTGACAGATATAAGGATATTTATCCTACCGAAGGAAATCTGCCAATCTATCGGGGAATCCGCTACTCGGACCATGCGCTTGAACTGTTCTTTGAGAAAGCTTCAAAGCAGCCTTGGTTCAACAATACCCTGTTCGTGCTGACAGCCGACCATACAAACCTGTCGGAACATCCGGATTACCAGTCCGACTACGGTAATTTCCGCGTTCCTATTGTCTTCTACTGTCCATCGGACAGTCTGGTGGGCACACGCCGGGCAATAGCACAGCAATCAGACATATTCCCCTCCGTACTTGGTTATCTGGGATATGACAAGCCGGTCATCAGTTTCGGCCAGAACCTGTTCAACACCCCTGACAGCCTCACCTGGGCTGCTACCTTCCAGAACGGTCTCTACTCATACTATCAGGGAGACTACCTCCTCCAGTTTGACGGCACAAATGAGACAGGTCTGTTTACGTATAAGTCAGACCCCACCCTGAAACAGAATCTTAAAGGAGCCGCGCCCGACACCGAACAGGAGATGACAAAAAAACTCAAGGCACTGATCCAACAGTACCTTGAGTATATGACAACCAAAGAACTGGTTGTTAATTAATAAACCTTGACCTTCAACTTGGCGTAAGCCTTCTCCACTTTCTCAAGTGCTTTCTCTACGCTCTCTGCACGGGCCAGGATAACGCCCATACGGCGGTGACCCTTGATGAACGGCTTGCCGAAGAAACGTACCTGAACATCGGGTTCGGCCAGGATCTCATCCACATTCTCAAACTCTATCATATCGGTGTCACCCTCAACAACGATTGCCTTCGATGCGCTGGGACCAAAGAAATTGATCTTGGGGATAGGCAGGCCAAGGACGGCACGTGCATGAAGTGCGAACTCTGACAGGTCCTGTGATATCATTGTAACCATACCGGTGTCATGCGGACGGGGTGAAACCTCGCTGAACAGTACGTTGTCACCGCAAACGAACATCTCAACGCCAAAGATACCGTAACCGCCCAGAGCGTCGGTAATCTTCTTAGCAATGTCCTGAGCCTGAGCCAGAGCCTTGTCGCTCATGGGCTGTGCCTGCCATGACTCGCGGTAGTCGCCGTCAACCTGATGGTGGCCGATGGGGTTGAGGAATGTTGTGCCGCCGCTGTGACGAACGGTAAGAAGGGTTATCTCGTAGTCAAACTTTACAAAGCCCTCTACTATAACCTCACCGCCTCCGGCGCGACCGCCCTCCTGGGCGATCTTCCATGATGCATCGGCATCGGCAGGAGTCTTGCATACGCTCTGACCGTGGCCTGATGAACTCATGATAGGCTTAACGACACAGGGAGTACCGATTTCCTTGATGGCAGCATCGAACTCCTGACGTGTGGCTGCAAAGCGATAGTTTGAAGTGGGAAGTCCCAGTGTCTCATGAGCCAGCTGGCGGATGCCCTTGCGGTTCATGGTGAGGAATGTGGCATTGGCGGTAGGAATTACATTGTAACCCTCTTTCTCAAGCTTTACAAGCTCAGGGGTAGCAATGGCCTCTACCTCCGGAATGATCATATCCGGTTTTTCCTTTTCAATAATCTCGCGCAGACGTGCACCGTCAAGCATTGACAGAACGTAACTGCGATGAGCCACCTGCATGGCAGGGGCGTTCTCGTAACGGTCGAGTGCTACGACCTCAACTCCATAACGCTGCAATTCAATTGCAACCTCTTTTCCAAGTTCTCCTGAACCGCAAAGAAGTGCCTTCTTGGCAACCTTGGTAAGCGGTGTTCCGATTTTGACCATGATTTTTATGTTGTTTACAGTTGCTGCATATCGTTCAGTCTCTTGTAGTAGCCGTTCAGGGCTATCAACTCCTCATGTGTTCCGCGCTCCACAATCTTTCCTTCATGTAAAACGCAAATTTCATCGGCATTTTTAATGGTGGACAGGCGGTGGGCTATGGCTATGGTGGTGCGGTCCTTCATAAGGCGTTCCAATGCCTCCTGAACCAGACGCTCCGACTCTGTATCCAATGCACTTGTAGCCTCATCCAAAATCAGTATCGGCGGGTTCTTGAGAATGGCGCGGGCAATGCTTATGCGCTGACGCTGACCGCCGGAAAGAAGACAGCCGCGGTCACCTATGTTGGTGTCGTATCCGTTCTCGGTCTCCATAATGAAGTCATGGGCATTGGCAATCTTGGCTGCCGCAATGACCTGCTCGCGTGTGGCGTCCTTTACACCGAAAGTGATGTTGTTGTAGAAAGTGTCGTTAAACAGGATTGCCTCCTGATTTACGTTACCCATCAGGCTGCGAAGTGACTTGAGCGAGATGTCGCGGATATCCTTTCCGTCAATGGTTATTGAACCCTTGGTTACATCGTAGAAACGCGGAAGCAGATCCACCAGGGTTGATTTTCCTGAGCCGGACTGTCCCACCAGGGCTATGGTCTTGCCGCGCGGTATGGTGAGGTTCACATCATGAAGTACCTCGCGGTCATCCTCATACGAGAATGATACGCCCTCATACTTTATCTCATTCTTCAAGGCATCTATCTCAACAGGATTCTCAGGATCCTTGATATCGTTCTCTGCCAGAAGTATCTTGTCCACACGCTCCAACGATGCCAGGCCCTTGGGGATAGCATAGCCAGCCTTTGAGAAATCCTTGATAGGATTGATGACGCTGTACAGGATGGTCAGGTAATAGATGAATGTAGGACCGTCTATGGGTGCATTGGACGAGTTCAGTATCAGAGTTCCGCCGTACCACAGTACCACCACAATGAGCGCAGTACCCATGAATTCACTTACCGGATGTGCCAGTGCCTGACGCATGTTGACGCGGTTGGCAGCCTTGCGCAGCTGTTCACTGCTGGATGCAAAACGTTTTGACATCTTGTCCTCTGCAAGGAAAGCCTTGATGACCCTGAGTCCTCCAAGCGTCTCCTCCAACTCGGACATGGTCTCGCTCCAGAATGATTGAACCACAAGTGAGTTGGCCTTAAGCTTACGGCCTATCGAACCCATCACCCAGATAATTACCGGACCTATCACCAAAGTGAATATTGTGAGCTGCCAACTGATGGCGATAAGCGTTCCCAAATATACCAGAATGAGTATCGGGTTCTTGATAAGCATGTCCAGAGACTGGGTGATGGAGTTTTCTATCTCCGATACATCACCGCTCATACGGGTTATGATATCACCCTTACGCTCCTTGCTGAAGAATCCCATGGGAAGGCTCAGCACCTTGTCGTAGATCTGTATCCTTATGTCACGAACCACGCCGTTACGCATGGGAACCATTACGGCCGATGACCCGAAATAGCAGGCTGTCTTAAAGAACGTCATGATTATGAGCACAAGCCCCAGAATAAGAAGAGTCTTGGCCTCTCCGTATACACTGATGTATTCAGTAATCTTGTAAAAGAAATTGTTCTTAAGCACATGGAAGAAGCCTTCCATTCCCTGGGTTTGTGAAAAAGGCACATACTCATATGTCTCAGTGCTTATCTTGAACAGAATTCTCAGAATGGGGATCAGCAATGCAAATGAGAATACATTGAGCAATGCCGAAAGGAGATTATACGATACACTGCCTATCAGATTGCGGAGATAGGGACGTATGAAACGTTTAAGGAACGCAAAAAGCTCTTTCATTAAGCGAAATCGTTGATTTTATGTGCAAAGTTACAAATTTTATACCGCCCCGGAAACGGGAAATGCATTATAAATAGGTAACTTTGCGCAATATGTTGATAAGTTTTTTACAAATGAACCTTAGAGCCAAACTCTTTATCACCATACTTTCCACGCTGCTGTGCGTTAACGGATACAGCCAATGGCTGACCGCCGACCTGTACTATGACGGTCTGTTTGACAACCGCGAGTTCAAGGGCGACATGCAGCCGCAGACCATTTACGGAATGCGTCTCATGCCGGAGATAGGAATAGATGCCGCCCCCCACAGAATCAGAGTGGGATTCTCCAAGATATGGGAATTCGGAGCTGACGATATCATTGACCCTGAAATCATACTGTATTACAGATATAGAGGACCTGTCAGCTATTTCTTCGGAGCTATTCCGCGCAACAATCTCCAACGCCAGCTGCCTGATGCATTCCTTTACGATTCCATCGCATTTTTTGAGCCTACCATAAAAGGAACCCTGATCCAGTACTCCTGCAGAGATGTTTTTGAAACGGAGCTGTACTGCAACTGGTTCAGCCGTCAGACATTCACCGACCGTGAGGCTTTCCGCATAGTATGGGACGGATTTGTGGGCAGCGGCATGTTTGGTGGAGGCTGGTTCGTGGCAATGACCCATTTTGCCAACACAATGCAGCACAATCATGCCCTTTACGAGAAGTTCCAGTTCAACCCCTACCTGTCATTTGAATACCCCTCAAAAGAATCAATAACCAACTTCAGAGTCAAGGCCGATGCAGGCATGCTGTTTTCAATAGTTCACTGCCGCGCCAATGATTTCTGGTACAACCCCATAGGTTTTCTTGGAGATATTCAACTGGGATGGAAGGGCTTCGACATAAAGAGCACCGTATATGCAGGAGGCCCTCAGATGCAATATCTTGATGATCCCGAGGCCGGACTCGCTTTCCACCGTAGTGACCCGTTCTACAACCATTCATTCTACAACAAGACTGAGTTTGGCGTATTGTTGGTATCTGACAGCAGAGCACAGTTAGGGTTCCGCTGGAATCTGCATTTCACGCCTGGCACACCGGTACATAATCAGCAACTGATAACGCTGAAATACCGGATAGGCATGAATAAAAATCTCCATGAATAAATGAAGAGACTGCTGCTTATATCAATCCTGCTGTTGTCCGCAATGGGTATCAGTGCCGGCATCAATCCGTTCAAGCCGTACAAGCCGCTCAATCAGATTGATTATGCCCTCAACTGGTCATTAGGATATGACTCCATAAGCGTAGCCTACAAGCCTGAATCATTCACGCAGCGCTCACTGCTTCCGATGGGGTTGCTTTCCACGAGCATACTGTACAATGACAACTATCTTGACAAGCGTATCGTCAAGCTTGGAGGCATCTCCCAACCCGCGTTGAAATCGGCCGATATCCTTCAGTACTCGCCCGCAGCGATAATGTATGCCATGAAGGCCTTCGGTGTAGAGGGACGCAGTGACTGGCGCCGCATGGTTACGGCCGATATCGGATCGGTGGTCATCATGAACCTAATAACACGACCCACCAAGCATATTGTAAAGAGGGAACGCCCCGACGGCAGGGCTTTCAACTCATACCCTTCGGGACATACCGCCACCGCATTCATGGCCGCACAGATGCTGCATAAGGAATACGGTGAGACGCTGAGCCCGTGGATAAGCGTGGCCGGATACGGAATTGCCGCAACCACCGGCATATTCCGCGTCATTGCCAACCGCCACTGGTGCTCCGATGTGCTGGGTGGTGCCGCAATCGGAATATTCTCGACCGAACTGGCATATGAACTGACTGATCTGCTGTCCGGAGATAAGGGAATAAAGCGTGCCATTATAGTCCCTGACCTTGAAGACATGCCACGCTGGAAATTCGGACTCTACTCGGACTACAGCATGCAATCCGATGTATTCACTTCCGACGGATACGGCAACCCCGATGCCAAGCCTGCCTGCTCAATCGGAATTGACGCATCATGGATGCCCTGGTATATAGGTCCCACTTTCCGCGCCGGACTCACACAGATGAAATGGACTGGCAGCGAGGTAATATACCTGAGTCATCTGGGAAGCGTCAACGATGTCTATACCCTGGGTGCCGGTGTGGATATTGACATCCCCGTCATTGAAAGGATAACACTTAACGGCCAGGCGATTGCGGGCTATTCTCCAAAGGCCAACAGCTACAGTTTCTTTGCCGACAAGGAGAGAAATCAGCCGGTGGAATGGTCCATTCCTGCAGGCATGCACTGTTACGGCAACTTAGGAATGACCCTACGGACATCGGCATTCTCAAGTGTCACCATACACGGAGGCATTGATTTCTACGACAAGGTCTGGCGCTCATATGTATTAGGTGCCAGGTTCAATTATACTTTCTGATCATGAGCAAGGTAATCGCATATATCCTGTTTGGAATCGTATGGGTGATATCGCTGCTGCCCATGCCTTTCCTGTATCTGTTTGCCGATATCATTTGGCTGCTGATGTATATCTGTCCGCCTCTGAGATACCGCAAAAAGATTGTGCAGAACAATCTTGCACTTTCATTCCCCGAGAAGGACAGGAAGTGGCTGCACCGGACCGAGCGCCGTTTCTACTATCAGTTCCTGTGTCAGATCATGGAAGGTCTCAAGACCGTGTCGGCAAGTAGGCGCTGGGTAAAGCGTCATATGGAGTTCATCGGCTTTGAGCATATCAGGGAAGAGATTCTTAAGGGCAGATCAGGCATAGGTTATCTGGGACATCTGGGCAACTGGGAACTTATACCATCAATGATGTACCATTTTGAGGACATCGATAATTTCAAGGGATGCCAGGTTTACCATAAACTTGAAAATCCCGTCATGGAACTCTTCATGCTCAAACTGCGCGGCAAATACGGGACTGAAAGCATACCAATGGAGCATGTCCTGCGCCGTTTCCTGGAGTACAGGAATTCAGGCAAGACGTTTTTTGTGGGAATGATTGCCGATCAGGTACCCCTTTGGTGGAACACCCATTACTGGACCCAGTTCTTTCACCGCAAGACACCTGTCTTTACCGGAGCCGAACGTATTGCCAGAAAACTTGATACTCATGTTTGGTATATGTACATCACCCGCAAACGCCGCGGATATTACCGCTGTGAGTTCCTGTTGATGTATAACCAGACCAAGGAACTTGATGATTTTGCGGTTACTGAGCGTTACATGCGTCTGCTCGAGGACAACATCAAGGAATGTCCCGAACTGTGGCTCTGGACCCACAACCGCTGGAAGCGCAACTATGAGGAGTACAGCCAGTGGCTCATGCAGCATCAGAATGCAGACAGGCCACGTAACTAGGAAAGATTATTTGCGGCCGAAGTCAGCGGGTATCTCACCCCACTTCCTGGTATCCCACTTGATGATCTGATTACGGTAAGTGTTCTCCCTTAGCCAACGCTCGGCGCTCTCTATGCGCTGGAACACAGCCTCAGTCTCAGGTGTACGCTCCAGTTTGGTGCGGCACTGTTTCTTGCGCACCCAATCTATCGCATTTCGTGAATCGCTGTATAGAGGCCAGTCAAGCCCACGGCTCTTATAGAGCGCCAATGCGTGCACAATAGCCAGAAACTCGCCTATGTTGTTTGTGCCCAGAATGGGGCCAAAGTGGAATTTCTCCTCCATATCGCCCAGATAGACGGCCCGGTATTCCATCTGACCTGGGTTTCCGCTACAGGCGGCATCAACTGCCAGTGCCTGACGGATAACCTCAGGCGGCAACGGCTTTTCCTTCTTCTTCCTGCCGGTATGCTCAGGGGTTTTCTTCTCTATGAAATTCTCGGGCGGCAGATTGATGGCCTCCTCGGCCTCCGCCCTGGTATCAAAGGCTTTGTAAACGGCACCTTTCCATCCTTCTACCTGCTGTCGGCAAGCCTCCCAGGAATCATAGACCCCAGGATTAAGACCTATCCAGACAACGTAGAATTTCTGTGCCATCTTTACATTCGTTCCGGAACCTCGATGCCAAGCAGACCCATACCAAGTTTGATGATCTTGCCCACGTTCTGTGCCAGAACCAGACGGAACATCTTAAGGTCAAGGTTAGGCTCATGCATGATGCTGAAATCATGATAGAACTGGTTGAACTCCTTGGCCAGGTCATAGCAGTAGTTGGCTATCACTGACGGATTGTAATCATCGGCAGCCTGACGGACCACATCCTGGAATCCGTTAAGCAGCTGAATCAGACCAATCTCCTTCTCTGATATCTGTGACTTATCATCAGCGTACAGTCTGCCTGATGTCTTGATACCCTCCTCTGCAGCCTTACGCAGAATTGAACAGATACGGGCATATGTATACTGGATGAACGGACCGGTATTGCCGTTGAAATCTATGGATTCCTTGGGATTGAATGTCATGTTCTTACGGGCATCGACCTTAAGGATGAAGTACTTGAGTGCACCCATTCCCACAATGCGCATAATCTCATCCTGCTCCTCCTTAGTCAGGCCGTCCAGCTTGCCCAGTTCGGCCGATGTGGCGCGTGCGGTCTCTATCATCTCGTCCATCAGGTCATCGGCATCAACCACCGTTCCCTCGCGGCTCTTCATCTTACCCTCCGGAAGTTCAACCATTCCGTATGAGAAGTGTACCAGGTCCTTGCCCCACTTGAATCCCAGACGGTCAAGCAGTATTGAGAGCACCTGGAAATGGTAGTTCTGCTCGTTACCTACCACGTAAATCATGCGGTCAATGGGGTAATCCTTGAAACGCAGCTGGGCGGTACCTATATCCTGAGTCATATAGACCGATGTGCCGTCACTGCGCAGCAGCAGTTTCTGGTCCAGGCCGTTCTCGGCCAGGTCGGCCCATACGGAACCGTCCTCCTTGCGGAAGAACAGGCCCTTCTCAAGACCCTCCATAACGGTTTTCTTACCCTCCAGATAGGTCTGTGACTCGTAGTATATCTTGTCAAAGCTTACTCCCAGACGCTTGTAAGTCTCATCAAATCCTGCATATACCCAACTGTTCATACGCTCCCAGAGTGCGCGGACCTCGGGGTCACCAGCCTCCCACTTTACCAGCATGGCGTGTGCCTCCTGCATCAGGGGTGACTCCTTCTCGGCCTTGGCTTTGGCCTCCTCCTGTGCCTTCTCATCCAATTCTGCAAAGTTGGCAGGCAGCAGGCTCTTTACCTCGGCACGGAAGTGCTTATCGAACTCCACATAATAGTCACCGATCAGATGATCACCCTTTTTACCGGTGGATTCCGGAGTAGCGCCGTTACCCCACTTGAGCCATGCAAGCATTGACTTGCAGATATGGATACCGCGGTCGTTGACTATGTTGGTCTTTACAACCTTGTATCCGTTGGCAGCCATAACGTTTGAAAGCGCACCACCCAGCAGGTTGTTGCGCACGTGGCCAAGATGAAGCGGCTTGTTGGTATTGGGGCTTGAATATTCTATCATTACAAGCGGAGAATCCGGTGTGGCCTTACGCAGTCCGAACTGCGGATCATCGTTGATGCCGTTAAGCATATCCACCCATGCAGATGTTGAGATGACCAGGTTAAGGAAGCCCTTGATCACATTGTACGAACTAATCTCCTCAACGTTTTCCATGAGCCATACGCCTATCTCGCCGGCAGTCTGCTCCGGGCCCTTGTGTGACATCTTGAGATAGGGGAATACAACTATTGTCAGATGGCCCTCAAACTCCTTCTTGGTCTTCTGCACCTGGACCGATGAGGCCTCAATCTCCTGACCGTACAGTGCCTTAATTGCCTGAACGGTCTTTTCAGCTACCAAACTCTCTATTTTCATATTATCGTATTATGGACCGCAAAGTTACTGAAAAAATGGCTACTTTTGCTGTCCATAACATAGTTTATGAATAGAGTATGAATAGACTACCACCCGTAACCAAGAATCTTCTCATCATAAATGTGCTTTGCTGGATGGGCACCATGGCTTTGGCCAAATACGGAATAGACGTGCACCAACTGCTGGGACTGCATTTCTTCCTGGCTCCCAGTTTCAGGCTCTGGCAACTTGTAACCTATATGTTTCTCCATGAGGGATTCCAACATATATTCTTCAACATGTTCGCAGTCTGGATGTTCGGCCGCATCATGGAGGTGCAGTGGGGTTACAAGCGTTTTCTCTGGTTCTACATCATTTGCGGCATCGGAGCAGGACTCATGCAGGAACTTGTCCAACTTTTACAGTATGAGATAACTCTGGCAAGTTTGGGTGATGAAATCACACCCCAACTCATACAAAAGTTCAGGGAATACATGAATGCATTCCTTACAGTAGGTGCTTCGGGAGCTGTATACGGAATCCTTCTGGGTTACGGAATGACATTCCCCGATAACCAGATTTTTATAATACCCTTCCCGTTCCCCATCAAGGCCAAGTGGCTGGTGATAGGTTACATAGTTCTGGAACTGGGACTTGGAATCAGAGACAGTGCCGGCGACAATGTAGCCCACTTTGCCCATCTTGGAGGAATGTTGGCAGGATTCCTGATGATCCTGTACTGGAGACATAAGGAACGTAAGGACAACCATATCAAATTCACCTGGTGATGAGTCTGCTTGACGAACTTATATCCAAATTCCGATCGGGCGACATAGTGACACGTCTGGTGTTCATCAACTGTGCCGTATTCCTGGCCATGCTGCTGATGGATATCAACTTCACACTGTTCTCATTCGGTGAGGACCGATATGCATACATCGTGTGCAACTACCCATGGAGCCCCTACCTGCTTATCAGAAGGCCCTGGAGCATTGTAACGTCACTCTTTGCCAGTTGGGGCCTGTGGCACCTCATATTCAACATGATTATCCTGTACTGGCTGGGAAACGTGTTCATGCGGTACTTCACATCAAACAACCTGCGCGGACTTTACATATTGGGCGGAATTGCAGGAATGGCCGTTTTCACCGGAGTATTCATGCTCTTCCCCTCGCTTCAGCTCAAGGACTGGACAGGCAGCACCCCGCTCTGCTCGGCCTGCATACTGGCCTTCTGCACTGCGCTGGCTTTCCGTGTGCCTGACACCACCGAGCCCATCCCGCTCATCGGTCCGGTCAAGATAAAATACATAGTCATTGCAATTGCCATCGTCGACGTGGCAATGCTGCCAAAAGTCAATCCCGCCACAGATCTGGTTCACCTGGGTGCCGCAGCTGTAGGTTGGGCATTCCATTACCTGCTCCGCAAGGGAAAGGATATAACCACCCCTGTTACAGCACTTGCAGTCTGGCTGGACAGACTTCTCAGTAAAAAATGAAGTTTTTAGGAAAACTGTTGGCATATCCTCTTCTGGCTGTCAATATACTGATTGCACTGCTCCTTATATTCAGTTGCTACGGTTCAATGGCAGCCCCTATAGGAAAGTGGCCCTTTGCCTCACTATCCGGATTGGCATTTCCGTTCCTTTTCTCCCTGAATCTGGCATTTCTGATTCTGTGGCTGCTTACATGGAAAAAAGGTGCGCTTGTGCCACTGGCAACCATACTGATTTGTCTGATTCCCACATTACGGTATTTCCCCCTGCATCCGTTCAAGTCACATAATGTAAAGGAACCGTATTTAACCGTAATATCCTACAACACTGAAGGGTTTGGCATAGACGACAACAAAGACTGGACGCTAAGCAATCCGGTACTGGATTATATCCTGGAACTTGATGCCGATATGGTATTCGTCCAGGAGGCAACACGTGATATAATCAACAAGGCGTCAAGTGACAGGAAAGTCACTTCCATCTACCCTTACATAGGAGTATCAGCAGCTTCTTCGAGCGAGGCCTATTTTTCAAAGTATCCTGTAACAGGCAGTGAAACCATAAACTTTGAGAACTCCGGCAACGGCTGTCTGTATCTGAAAGTCCTTGTTGGCGGTGACACTCTGGCCGTATTTAACTGCCATCTTCAGTCCAACAAACTTAAGGACACCGAGATTTCGGAATATCATAAATTCATAAAGAACCCTACCGACAGCACACACTACAAGGCATCCAAGAGAGTACTCAAAAACCTTCTTGAATCAACCTCACAAAGAGCCGGTCAGGCGCGCATGATTGCAGACCGCGCCAGAAAAGAGACAGCAAAATATGTGATTGTATGCGGAGACTTCAATGACACCCCGCTCTCATACTCCCATCATGTTTTCAACCGTTTCATGACCGATGCTTATGCCAAATCCGGCGTTGGAATGGGCATAACCTATCACGAGCACAGACTCTACTACCGGATAGACCACATATTCTGCAGCAGCAACATCACCCCCCTGCACACCCGGATAGACCGCACCCGGAAAGACAGTGACCACTATCCCGTAATAAGCCGGCTAAGGCTGCAGTAACCTACTCCAGACGGATGGCGAAGGAGAGTCTGTGTGGCTCTTTCGCCGACGGAATGTACTGAGGCTCAGTCTTTGCGCCCCATGCATCGTTTCCACCCACGCCTATTATCTCCTTATCGATATTGATGTTCAGATAATCCCGCTGTGGCAGTTCATACCCGTGACGAGCTTTCTCCAGATCCTCCTCGGAGTAGTTCCATATTCTCAGATTGAATGGTTCCATAGAGTATACCTGCAATGAGCGGTTGTGTGATTTCAATGTGAAATCATAACAGTCACTGCGGTTGGAATTGTCCTGTGGGTATACATAATCAACCATATACTCATTCACGGGCAAGGTGTATCTTCCAAATAAAGCGCCGTTTTTGCGGTCAGGATAGTTCTCCCAAGGTCCACGGCCACTCCATTTCACACTGTCATACTCGGTGGGTACTCCCATACGTATACCGAACTTAGGCATGGATTCAACATTGACCTGAGCAGGATCATAACTGAGAGCTACCGCAACATAGCGTTCTCTGAATTCATAGCATAAGGTCACCTCAGCCCCAACCCCGGTGGTAAATTCATAACGTAGCTGCCTGAACTTTTCCTTTGAGGGACTGTGATAGTCTTTCTTTATCCGGGCATCCTTGTCAACCGTGACCCTTTCGGCCGCAACATTGCGCCAAACGCCCATTGTACGGGCATAATCATTACGTATCTGGTTGTCATTGGCCGGTTTCCAGAAATAAGGCTCAAGGGGTGTGGCCAGAATCTCCTCATTATTCCACTTCCAGCTAATCAGCGCCCCTATTGAGTCCGTTAAGTAAACGCTCTTGCCGCATTCAACCCTATAACCTCCATCCGGAGTAGGCTTGATACCTTTCTTGCCCTTTCTTATACTATTGGGGTTGTCCCAGTCAATGGGTACAACATAATGTCCCCAATTACCCAAATCGCAGAACTGGTCATAAGCTACCTTATATCCCGCATCGGCCCATAAAGCAGGTTCTTTAAGACGGGCCGAAACTTCAAGTCCATACTGCATCGGTATCAGACGGATGGGCGACGGATGGGCTCTGTCCTCAAGTACAATCTCAATTAATCCGTTTTCATCGGGAGAATCAATACTGAACTCTCTGTTCTGGGAGTGGAATTCCACATAATCAACCACTTTCGCCGTATAGTCATACTCGCTCAAGTCAGTAAAGAAATCCTTGTTGGTGACTTTGACATGGGCCACTCCTGTGTTTTTGTCATAATCCAACATTTCAAAACGGACAGGCTGATAAACGTGCTTGACCTCATAGTAGTGGGGATGCGGAGTGCGGTCAGGAGCCAGCAAACCGTTGATTACAAAGTTGCCGTCATTGGGCATATCGCCAAAATCGCCTCCGTAGGCCCAGAATTCACCCTCTTCAAGTTTCAGGCTGCTGCCTTTGTATTTGAGCGGAGAACCGTCTATGGGTTTGGCAATACCCTGGTCCACCCAGTCCCAGATAGCTGCTCCGGCAATGCTGGGATCGGAATATATTACATCCAAATACTCCGTAAGGTTACCGCCGGAGTTTCCCATCATATGGGCATACTCACGCATTATGAACGGACGGTCCGATATCCTCTCTGCCACCTGTTTAAGCCGTGAGGGCGACAGATAGCTGTCATCATAAAGGTCCGATACCGAAAGATCCGTATCACAGAACACCAGACGGGTGGAATCCAGTTCATCCACCTTGTTACGCATAGCCTGCATATTGACACCGGATCCACCCTCGTTTCCCAGTGACCAGAATAGAATAGAGGGATGGTTAAAGTCCCTTTTCACCAGTGATTCGGCACGGTCCACGTGAGATTTCATCCACTGCGGGTCATTACCCATCTGGCGGTTGCGCAGACCGAATCCGTGTGACTCCTGACAGGCCTCATCCATAACGTAGAGTCCGTAGCGGTCACAGAGCTCGTAAAGTATCGGACTGTCGGGGTAATGTGATGTGCGCAGCATGTTGATATTGGCCTGTTTCATAAGCTTTATATCAAGCTCTGTCGTAGCGGCATCCACATAGTGTCCTGTACGCGGATGATGGTCATGACGGTTCACGCCGCGCAGTTTGACAGGCTGGTCATTGATGTACATTATCTCTCCACGTTTTTCAATACGCCGTACACCGGTATTCTGAGTAAAGCTCTCGACAAGGTTTCCTTTGGCATCCAGCAACTCTATCAGGCACTCATACAGGTTAGGCTTTTCGGCCGACCATACCATGGGATGCTCCAGAATACCTGTCATATTCAGGGATACCGTATCACCTGCCTTTATGGATTTGGAGGCATCGGACAGGATCTGATTTACCGCCTTTCCATCGGTATTATTTCCTTTGAGAGAAAATCTTACCGACATCTCATCTGACTTTATGCGGGCGGTATTTGCCAACTGCACATCGACATTGATTGCGGCGCTGCCGAAATCGGCCGATGGAATGAGCGAAATCCGGTAATCTGATATATGCTGCAGAGGGCGTTTCCACAGTTTGACCGAACGGAATATGCCGCTCAAACGCCAGAAATCCTGATCCTCTATGTAAGAACCGTCGCACCAGCGATAGACCTCCACCGCCAGAAGGTTCTCACCCTCCTTCAGGTATCGGGTTATATCGAACTCGGCGGGAGACATGCTGTTCTGGCTGTACCCCACCTTCTGTCCGTTCACCCAGACATAGAAAGCCGAACTTACGGCTTCAAACTCAAGTATCCAGTTGTGGGCGCTGATATCGGAAGCGTTGAAAACAGTTACGTAACTGCCCACCGGATTACGGTTTTCATATGCGGTCCAGTTGCGGTCCGGCGTACCTGTCACGCTTGGCTGGCTGCGCCGGAATGGATATCGGGAGTTTGTGTATATGGGGGTTCCGAATCCCTGCATCTGCCAGTCACAAGGCACATGGATGTCATCCCAACCGCTCACGTCATAACCAACGGTATAAAAATCGGCCGGACGATGGTCCGGATCGGGCGACCAACGGAATTTCCAGGTTCCGTCCAGATATGTTATCTGGGGATTGGTACTGTGCGTTGAAGGATTACCCAACGTAACATGATACGGGAGTTTATTGATGCCAATAACATCCGGATTCTCCCAGTCCGGCAAGTTCTGTGCTGCGGCTAAAACCGGCAATAACAGAAAAAAAGGGGATAGAACTATTCTCATAATGTCACAAAGATATCCTTTTTGGCTTGCAGACCAAAAAAAAACTCTATATTTGCACCCTTGAAATTTTACGCACACGTGCACAAATAATTAATAACACAATAAAACAGTATGCAAAACAAAGGATTCGTAAAGATTTTTGCGATAGCACTGACACTGGTTTGTCTGTTCTATCTCTCCTTTACATTCAGGACCCGCAGCATTGAGAACAAAGCTGCCCAGAGTCAGGATGAACAGGCCTATCTTGACTCTGTAATGAACAAAAAGGTCTGGCTGGGTATCTATTCATACAAAGAGTGCCGTGAGATGCAGATCGGTCTTGGTCTGGACCTCAAGGGCGGTATGAACGTCATTCTGGAGGTTTCGATACCCGATGTAGTTAAGGCTCTCGCTGCCAACAGTCAGGATCCCGTATTTATCCAGACTCTCGACGCTGCCAAGAAGCGTTCGGTCAGCAGCCAGGAAAACTTTGTTGACATCTTTGCCCAGGAATATGCAAGAATTGCCGGCGCAGATGCCAAACTGAGCACTTTCTTTGCCACATCAAACCTCAAGGAGAAAATCAATTCACAGACTCCTAATCAGGAAATCATAGCAGTCCTCAAGGAAGAGGTTGACGCCGCAGTAGGCAACTCTTTCAACGTTATACGCACCCGTATCGACCGCTTCGGTGTGGCCCAGCCCAATATCCAGGAGCTTGCCGGCAAGCAGGGCCGTATAATGGTTGAGCTTCCCGGTATCAAGGAGCCCGAGCGTGTACGTAAACTCCTTCAGGGTTCTGCCAACCTCGAGTTCTGGGAGACTTACAAACTTTCAGAGATTCAGGACGTTCTGACACGCATTGACTCACGTCTGGCTCAGAAATATGCCGATGAGAACCCCACAGAGGCTAAAGAAGAGGCTCCTGCACAGGAGACGGCCCAGAGTTCTGACGGCGACCTTGCCGGTCAGCTGCTTGATAAGGCAGAGAACGAATCTGAAACCACAAATGCAGCTCAACTCGAGGCTTTGCGCAAGAGCAATCCTCTCTTTGCCCGTCTGAGTCCCAATCCTTACGGAGACAGTTGGGTAGTAGGTTATGCACATTATTCCGATACCGCCGAGATAAACCGTATGCTTGCAACCTCCGAGGCCAAGTCCATTATCCCGCGCGACCTCAAGTTCATGTGGGGCGTATCACCTATGGATGGCTCAGATTCATACTTTGAACTCTACAGCATCAAGAGCGACAACAAGAACGGTCTGCCCGATCTTACAGGTGATGTAATCACTGACTCAAAGGCCGATTTCCAGCAGAGCGGCAGACCTTGCGTAACCATGGCTATGAATACAGAGGGTGCCCGTCGCTGGGCAGCTCTTACCAAGCAGAATGTTGGACGCGGCATAGCCATCGTTCTTGACGGTTATGTTTACAGTGCTCCCAATGTTCAGGGCGAGATTACCGGCGGACGTTCCGAGATTACCGGTAACTTCACAGTAGAGCAGACTCAGGACCTTGCCAACGTGCTCAAGTCCGGTAAGATGCCCGCTCCCGCCAAGATCGTACAGGAGGATATCGTTGGTCCTTCACTCGGTCAGGAGTCAATCCAGAAGGGATTCACATCATTCATTATAGCATTCATCATCCTGATGATCTATATGTGCTGCATATACGGATTTATCCCGGGTATGATTGCAAACGGAGCCCTGTTGCTCAACTTCTTCTTCACACTGGGTATCCTCACCTCATTCCAGGCTGCCCTGACAATGTCCGGTATCGCAGGTATCGTACTTACCTTAGGTATGGCGGTCGATGCCAACGTGCTTATCTATGAGCGCACCAAGGAGGAGCTCAAGAGCGGCAAGAGCGTTCAGTCAGCTTTGACCGACGGTTACAAGAATGCCTTCTCGGCCATCTTCGACTCTAACTTCACATCAATCATAACAGGTATCATCCTGTTCAACTTCGGTACAGGTCCTATCCGCGGATTCGCCACAACGCTTATCATCGGTATCATCTGCTCATTCTTTACCGCAGTGTTCCTGACACGTATCGTTTACGAGCACTACCTGGGTAAGGGCAAACTGCAGAACCTGACATTCACCACCGCATTCTCAAAGAACCTGATGCAGAACACTTCAGTCAAGTTCATGGAGGCTGCAAAGAAGTCATTCATAATATTCGGTGCTGCTGCAATAATCTGCATTGCATTCCTTGCAACACGCGGACTTAGCAAGAGTATCGACTTTACAGGTGGTCGTAACTTCGTGGTTCAGTTTGAGAATCCGGTTGAGCCTGAGGAGGTTCGTGATATTCTCCAGGATGTAATCACCGAGGATAATGTCCAGGCTATCGCCCTTGGTACAGATCACAAAACCATCCGTATCTCTACAAACTATCGTATTGACGAGGAGTCTGAGACTATCGATTCAGAGATTGAGGAGTTCCTCTTCACCTCTCTCAAGAAGGCCGGCAAACTCAGCTCTGACCTGACACTTGCCACATTCATAGATCGTGAGAACCGTGACGGAGGTTCAATCATCAGTTCACAGAAGGTAGGTCCTTCAATAGCCGAGGATATCACACGCGGTGCTATCATCTCAGTTATCCTGGCTCTGATTGCCATCTTCCTGTACATCCTGATCCGTTTCCGCAACGTGGCTTACTCAGTAGGTGCCATTTTCGCCCTCTGCTTCGATACACTTATTATAATAGGTATGTATTCTATCTGCTGGGGTTGGATGCCGTTCTCACTTGAGATTGACCAGACATTCATCGGTGCCGTGCTGACAGCTATCGGTTACTCCATCAACGATAAGGTGGTTATATTTGACCGTATACGTGAGTTCACAGGTCTGTACACCAAGCGTAACCGCAAGCAGTTGTTTGACGATGCCCTGAACACCACTCTGGCACGTACCATCAACACATCAGTAAGTACATTGATCGTGCTGTTGGCTATATTCTTCCTGGGCGGTGACAGCATCCGCAGCTTTGCTTTCGCAATGATCCTGGGTGTTGTATTCGGCACATGCTCATCACTGTTCGTAGCTGCTCCTACAGCTTACCTGGTTATGAAAAAGACCAAGAAAGAGAAGGATGAGGTTACTGCTGCCAAGGCATAAGGATTAGTACTTCATACTAAAATGACCGGAGTCCGATAATTCAGGCTCCGGTTATTTTTTTCTTTAAAAAACTTTTACATTTCCATGAAATCACGATATTTGCATTAACCAATCGTAATTGCAAATGAGAACCAGAATCCTATCAGTAGTCTTATCGGCCATGATATCAATGCCGATAATTGCACAAAAGGTCAACACGGACTCTATAAAAGCCCAAATGGACAAGATTGAGGTCACCAATCAGGGAATGAAACAGGTGATTGAGAATTACAAGAAAGGTGTAATCAAGGGAGATCTTGAAGCCATGAATTCTCTTGCTCAGGAATGCATTACCGGCAAATATGTAAAACCTGATATTGAGATGGGTCTGACTCTGCTGGAGTCGGCAGCCAATCAGGATTTCACTGAGTCCCAATATAATCTGGGCAGTTACCTGTTTATCTTCTGGGCTCGTCAGCCATCCAGGGACGCTTATTTTGCCCAAGGCGTAAAATGGCTTAAGAAAGCGGTAAAAGGCGGAGATAACCGTGCCATAATCATGCTGTCCCGCTTTTATTACGAGTACGGCAAATACAAGAATGAAATGTCATATGTAGACGGTGGCATACAGATGCTCGAATCGTCATATCCCAAAATAGAAGAGGTTAGCCTTAAGGATGAGCAGGTTCTGAATGCACAAGGAACACTCGGTAACTTCTATCTGGGCAAATGGCGTATGGAAAAAGACACCCTTGCCTTGCGCAATGCAAAGAAATGGTATCGCACCCTGCTTCAGTCTGACCTTCACTTCCCCAACTACACTCAGTATATAGACTCTATGCAGACAGTACTGAGCATGGGTGTTCCACTCAGAATAGATCCGCAGCCCACTGCCGAGCAGATTGAAGAATCACAAAACAGCGGTGGAATGGGAGGATTCGGCGGAATGGGAGGATTCCCCGGTGGACGCGGCGGATTCCCCGGAGGACAGCCGGGCGGACAGCCACAAGGACCCCAAAGACCGCAGGCAAAATTTATCGGAGGAAACCAGGCCATGCAACAGTTTATTCGCTCAAACACCCTCTATCCGGACAATCTCAAGAGCCAGAAAATCAACGGCCGCGCTACCGTTTCATTCACAATTGACACTGACGGTGCCATAATCAATCCTAAGATTACCAGTCATGCTGTTGTAAACGGTGTTGAGATATTCGCCATGGACCAGGAAGCACTACGCACCGTAATGATTATGCCCGATTGGATTCCTGCCGATCAGGACGGCACACCTGTCAAGGCAGAACACAATACCACTGTCAGCTTTGGCTCAGGTGGCATGGGAGGAATGGGATTCGGTTTTTAATTGATACATAAACTATATGAAGCCCGGCTATAAACCGGGCTTTTCTTTGTTCCTGCATATCCATTGTATATTTTCTTGCATATATGCGGTATTATTAATAATATCATACAGATTGTATACTAAATAGGTTTAAAATTGAATAACAAACGGAATATTCTTGTAATTTTGCGCCGTTTTGAAATGTATAATCAAAAATCACTATACAAAAGCTATGACAGTTAAAGAATTGGATCAGGTTGTTGTCCGTTTCTCTGGTGACTCCGGTGACGGAATGCAGTTGGCCGGCAACATCTTCTCTACTGTTTCGGCCACGGTCGGAAACAGTATCAGTACCTTCCCCGACTACCCTGCCGATATCCGCGCCCCGCAAGGTTCACTTACCGGTGTATCGGGTTTCCAGGTACATATCGGCGCCGGTAAAGTCTATACCCCTGGCGATCAGTGTGATGTTCTGGTAGCAATGAACGCTGCCGCTCTCAAGACACAACTCAAGTACGCCAAGAAAGACGCCACAATTATCATTGATACAGACGCTTTCAAGAAGGCTGACTTGGAGAAAGCAGCTTTCCAGACTGAGGATCCGCTTGCAGAGCTTGGTGTTGATCCGGACCGTGTAATTGCATGCCCCCTTACCCAGATGGTAAAGGATGCTCTTGCAGACAGCGGTATGGATGCCAAGGCTGTTCTCAAGTGCCGCAATATGTTTGCTCTGGGTCTTGTATGCTGGCTTTTCAGCCGCGACCTGGAGATAGCATTCAACTATCTGCGTGACAAGTTCGCCAAGAAACCGGAGCTGGCCGAGGCCAACATCAAGGTTATCCAGGCCGGTTATGACTACGGTCACAACACTCACAGCAGTGCCATGAACGTTTACCGCATCGAATCCAAGCAGAAAGAGCCCGGCCGTTACATGGATATTACCGGTAACAAGGCTACCGCATACGGCTTCATCGCCGCTGCCGAGAAGGCAGGCCTCAAACTCTACCTGGGTTCATATCCTATCACTCCCGCAACCGATGTTCTGCATGAACTCTCCAAGCACAAGTCACTGGGTGTTACTACCGTTCAGTGCGAGGATGAGATTGCCGGCTGTTCATCGGCCGTAGGTGCATCATTTGCCGGCGCTCTTGCCGTAACTTCAACATCAGGTCCCGGTATCTGCCTTAAGTCCGAGGCCATGAACCTGGCTGTCATCATGGAACTTCCGCTCGTTGTTCTGGATGTTCAGCGCGGCGGTCCCGCCACAGGACTTCCCACCAAGTCAGAGCAGACAGACCTTCTGCAGGTACTCTTTGGCCGTAACGGAGAGAGCCCCATGCCGGTAATTGCAGCCACATCACCTGTTGACTGCTTTGATGCAGCATACCAGGCAAGTAAGATGGCTCTGGAGCACATGACTCCGGTTGTACTGCTAACCGATGCATTCGTAGCCAACGGATCGGCTGCATTCAAGCTGCCCAACCTGGCCGATTACCCCGCAATCAATCCTCCTTACGTTCCTGAGGAACTCAAGGGCAAATGGACACCGTATATGCGCGCCGAGAACGGCACCCGTTACTGGGCAGTTCCCGGTCGTGAGGGATTCACCCACATCCTGGGTGGTCTGGAGAAGGACAATGCAACAGGCGCCATCAGCACCAATCCTGAGAACCATGACCTGATGACACGTCTGCGCAAGCAGAAGATTGACAACATCCAGGTTCCTGATCTGGAAGTGATTGGCGATGTTGATGATGCCGACCTGCTGATTGTAGGATTCGGCGGAACATACGGACATCTGCGTGCCGCTATGGACGAGCTCCGCGCCCAGGGCAAGAAGGTTGCCCATGCACACTTCAAGTTCATCAACCCGCTGCCTGCAAATGCCGCTCAGGTACTCACCAAGTACAAGAAGGTGGTTGTAGCCGAGCAGAACATGGGTCAGCTTGCCGCATTCCTGCGTATGAAGGTTGACGGATTCGTTCCCTATCAGTTCAATCAGGTAAAGGGTCAGCCGTTCGTTGTCAACGAACTGGTTAACGCCTTCAATGAAATCCTTAACAAGTAAAACAGAATGACTATGGAATATACAGCACAAGATTTCAAGAAGGGACAGCCCCGTTGGTGCCCCGGATGCGGTGACCACTTCTTCCTGGCATCGCTGCACAAGGCTATGGCCGCTCCATACAATACCGCAGTAATATCAGGTATCGGCTGCTCAAGCCGTCTGCCTCACTACATGGCTACCTACGGCATGAACACCATCCACGGACGTGCCGCTGCCATCGCTACCGGCTGCAAGGTTGCCAATCCTGACCTGACCGTATGGCAGGTGTCAGGTGACGGTGACGGACTGGCTATCGGCGGTAACCACTTTATCCACGCTAACCGCCGTAACATTAACCTCAATATGATTCTGCTCAACAACCGTATCTACGGTCTTACCAAGGGTCAGTACTCACCTACTTCACCCCGCGGCTTTGTGAGCAAGTCAAGCCCTTACGGCACCGTTGAGGATCCGTTCCGTCCGGCAGAGCTCTGCTTTGGTGCACGCGGTCACTTCTTTGCCCGCGCCGTTGCCACCGATGCTCCCGGCACCGTTGATATCCTCAAGGCTGCATATAACCACAAGGGTGCATCGGTCTGCGAGATCCTGCAGAACTGCGTGATTTTCAATAACGGAACCCACGATGCAGTTTACAACAAGGAGGGCCGCGCCAAGAACGCCATCTACGTAAAACACGGTGAGCCCCTGGTATTCGGTGAGAACAATGAGTTCGGCCTCATGCAGGAGGGATTCGGCCTTAAGGTTGTAAAGATTGGTGAGAACGGCATCACACTTAAGGATATCCTTGTACACGATGCCCACTGCCAGGACAACACCCTGCAGCTCAAGCTTGCCCTGATGGGCGACGGCGACGGATTCCCCGTAGCTCTGGGCGTTATCCGCGATGTCGAGGCTCCCACCTATGACGATGCAGTAACCGCACAGATAGAGGAGGTCAAGGCCGCCAAGAAGTACCACACCTTCAGCGAACTCCTGGAAACCAACGATATCTGGGAAGTAAAATAGTACAATTGAGTACAATTGGGGACAGACCCCTTTTGTATCATTTCCGAAATGATACAAAAGGGGTCTGTCCCCATTTGTACTATTTTATCACTTCTTGAAAAGGGATATTATCCAAATCAGTACAACAGCACCGATAACCGCTGTTATAAGAGAGCCGATAACGGTTCCGCCCCAGCTAATGCCAATCCAACCCAGGATATTACCGCCCAGGAAACCGCCTACTACACCAACCAGCAGATTGATCCAGAAACCAGAACCGCCACCCTTCATAATCTTGCCAGCCAGAAAACCAGCCAAGCAACCAATAAGAATAGAAATAATAAGACCCATAATAAAAAAATTAAAAAGTTAGTAATCCCAGAAATACATCATTTACTAAAAAACTCTCCATTATAGCCCGATTAATGCCTAAGAGTTGAAGGTATCCGAAAAAAAAATACTTTTGTACAATCATGCAATGAGAATGATCAGTGACTAATATGAAAGAGCAGTCTAGACAATTCAAAAAAACTCTCAGTTCATTAATATTGGTTGCCATTGGATGGATTATCATAGGATGTACTGATGAAAGACTCTCTCAGGCAGAAATGCTTATGGAGACTGATTCAAAAGCAGCCGACTCCATCCTGATCAACATGCCCATACCAACAAGGCAACGCGACCGCGCCTGGTATGCCGTACTCAAGACGCAGGCGGACTACAAACAATACAAACCCATCACATCCGACAGCCTCATTCTGACTGCCACAGACTATTACGGTACTCACCGCAAGAGTTACCGCTCCGCAATGGCTTGGTATACCCAGGGGTGCGTGTATAAAGAACTTGGTAATGACTTTTCGGCCATAGATACTTATCTGAGGGCAAAAGATTTATTTCCTGACACATTATCGCGTTATTATTCACTTACAGAGATAGAATTAGGAAGCCTCTATCTTAAACATATGATGTTGGATAAAGCTATGCACGCATTCTACTGCAGCTTATTGAATGGGGAAAGGCTTGATGAACCAAAAATCTATAACTATTCTTACAATGAGCTAGGGTTATGTGCCTTGTACAGTAGAGACTTTTTGCTGGCAGACAGCATTTTCACTAGAATATTCATCGATTCTAATTTCTCAAGGAGCATGAGAATAGCATCAGCTCTTAGTCTGGCAAAAATTCAGTTACACTATTATAACAATTATCATAAGGCTTTAGAATACGTCAATTATTATCTGAAAACTATAAATGATTATTCTAAAACCGCGGCAGGATTGAGTGTGAAGGCAGATATCTTCTACGAGATGCAGTTGTTGGATTCAGCCTATTATTATTCAAAAGAATCCTTAAAACATGAATTGGAACTCTATACCAGATGCGCCAATGCTGACCGCCTATCGGAGCTGTCACCCATTCTTGATAAAGATGAGGAATCGGCAAAATGGCATAGAATATATAAAGAACTGAATGATTCCATAACCAAGATTGAAAGCGCACGTGAAATTGAAGAAATCCGATATCAGCACAAGGAGATTGTCACAGGCGAGAAGTATGCCCATCGCCATAAGGTGATTATAATAGTTCTTGCAGGCACTCTATTAATGATAACCTTAATACTCTTTTTTATTTATTCCACATTTAAGCATAGAGAAGTAGAGCGGATAATGAAAAAGAAACAAGAACTCCTTAAAGAAGAGGAAGAAATCCGCAAAAGCACAATAGAGATGCTTGAATCCAAGATAAAGGATTATTCCGATCATGATCCGGAAGCTAGAGCGTTACTAATAAGGTCATATTCAAACCGCCTACAGATGTGTAACAGGGCTTTCAGGATGACTTCAGAATACAACATGTTGTCTTCCTTTAAGTTGAACGTCAATGAACTGAATAGGCATGACAAGGAGACATTATTTAATCAGCTTAAACGTTCTTATCTGGAAACCATAACAGACATGCAGGCAGAAATACCAGAAATAAAAGAAAAAGACATTCTTACTATCATCCTTAAAAACCAGGGCTTGGGTATTGAACAGATAGCGTCACTTTTTTCCATTACGACGGACTCTGTAAAGAAACGTCTTTACAGGCTATCACAAAAAGTCTCATCAGATTTTCTTGCCATATATAGCATTTAGCAATTGAAAAGAGCCATTCAGGCACCACTGTAAGGCATTTCTTTGAAAATGTCCACTTTTTTGTCCAGATAATTCTTTGGACATGACCTGATGTTATTCCTATTTTTGAGCATATAACCAAATAAATTGATGTTTATGAAAAAGGTATTATTTTTTGTTTTTATGCTTATTATTGGTAATATCGCTCTTCAAGCTGGCGATAACATTCATTTAGTCCAAAATGATCCACCTGTAATAGATCCTGAAGATGCCCCTCGTTCTATTGAGTGTGAGGTATCGGCATCAATTGATGCCCAGGTGATAACCGTATCATTCAGCGAGCTGACAGCATCGCAGATTGTGGTGAGAGACTCTGCAAATCTGACGGTATTTGATCAAACTTATACTTCTGCCTATAGTGCTCAGGCTGACATATCGACACTGCCATCAGGCAGCTACACCTTACATATATATGCGCTCGGGTACTGGTGGTACGGGCACTTCAACCTTTGATAATGCTCAAGAATGACAGTATTTCCCCTATAGTAAAAAATGCCTTGTGTAATCAAATCAACCACTAATAAAAATAATTATGAAAAGGACAGACCGGCTACTACAGCCAATCATTCTCTCTTTGTCATTATTGTGCGTCAGACCCGTAATGATACATGCTGACAGAATACAATACAGTTACGATGCTATAGGCAACCGAATCTTAAGTGAGAGGGAATTACCATTACGCAATAACGGGAATGGTTCTCCTTCAGACACCATATCCAGACACGACATGCTGTCCTCTCACCGTATAACAATACTCCCCAATCCTACTGACGGCAGGCTCATAGTTGAAATAACTGGGATAGAGACTGTAGACAATACGTCAATTGTAGTATATAACAACAATGGCAGCATTGTATACAGCAACGCCCAGATTCAGGCCGAGAACGAGATTGACCTCACACCATGTCCCAGTGGCATGTATCTACTTATTATCAAATTAGATAATGAGTCCCAAATATGGAAAATCATCAAAATCTGAGAATCACCATGAAAATACACTGCACTACAGCTTTGCTCATATCAGCATTGATTATGAATTCTGCGATGATTAATGCACAAGATACAGCCGATACCATCATTACAGCTGATGCTGATAGCTTAAAGATTTATTTGCGCCAGTATGAAGGAGGCAACTTTGCCCCGGAATCGCTTGAATCTTTTGACCCGGATGATCCAAACCAAATTATATTTGGTGATTTCTTTGAACTGCCATTCATTGTAGGAACCAGGAACACGGATTTCTATTATTATAGTACCAAGAATACTAATTTGTTCACAGATAAGTACCAAGGTATGACAACACGGGATGTGTACTATAAGTTCCAACTTACCACACCCATGAATGTGGTCATTACTCACGAAGGGTCAGAACTATACGACACATACGTTTCGCTACTTGACTCAGCTGGTAATATGATAGAAAGCAATGACAATTATTCGGGTGACGGGCATTGTTCCAACACATTACACTCCTTTATCCAGCGTCAGCTATCTCCCGGCATCTATTATGTAGTATCGGAAGGTAAGAATGCAAACGGGACGATCAAAACCAATATTTATGGCTATGCATCAGAATATGGCTATACCATAGTACCGGCAGCCTACAGCACTGAACCTGGTACAACAGTAGAAGCCGTAGGCGGTGTGTTCAATGTATCACCTATGGGTGGAGCAACTTATAGTATACCCATTGATGTTCCGCTAGGAGTGGGTGGACTCCAACCGCAACTGTCCATTATATATAACAGCCAATCCGGTAACGGATTGTGCGGTTATGGTGCAAGCCTGTCAGGTTTGTCTTCAATAACACGTGCCCCCAAGGATATTCATCATGACAACAATGCCAATGGATTAGAATATCTTGCCGATGATGCACTTTATCTGGATGGAGTGCGGCTGATATTGGATGAGAATAGTATTGCAGGACAAGAAGGAGCTGTTTATTATCCTGAGTCAGACCCGTTCACGCGTGTCATAGCACATGGTACATGTACATCAACAGCAAACAACACGTGGTATGAGGTCCAGAGCCGCGACGGCATGGTCTATCGGTACGGATATAATCCCGACCTTAATACAGACACACATTCAAGGCTGTCATACACCGATGATTACGGGGCACAGAAAATACACTCATGGTATCTGAGCTATGTCTCACAGCCCACTGGCAATTACATGACCTATGAATATGATATAATAAACCTTTGTGTCTACCCTTACAGGATTAGATATGGAAACAATTCTTATCAAAGCAACTCTCTGACTAATACAATTGAGTTCACATATAACGAGGATCGGACAGATTCCATACCTGTCATCTTTGACGGCAAAAGGGGCAGCATGAAAAGGAGACTCCATTCCATCACAGGTATGACCGGTAGCAGCGTATACCGTACATATACACTAAACTACAACACTACAGGTGATGGCGTGGCCTGCAAGTTCTCACGCCTGACGAGCGTTACTGAAAAGAACGCGCAGAACCAGACTCTTCCGCCAACTACGGTCTATTGGTCGTATCTACCACCAATATCTTATACAGCCTCAGCACTTACTGTTAATCAGCCGACAAATATCAACCCGTTTGTCTCATTCCCGTTTGCGAACCAATCATATATGGCAGGAGACTTCAACGGAGACGGACGGTCCGATATTGCCGGTATAGCATTAGTCGGAGAGCCCAATAACAATGGGGGGGAAGACTACTATACATATATATACATGTATCACTCGACGCTTTCTCAATCGGGAACATCACAATACATATCCGGGACAAATTTTATATTACCGCCAAGTGTTGAATCAGGAAGGATAAAAAGTAATGTTAACGCATTGTCGGTCATTGATGTAGATGGTGATGGAATTAATGAACTAATTATACCATATTATGTACAGTCAGGATCGACTGCTGCCCTGGGATTATATGTGTTAGGGCAGAACTTTTCTGTTGGAGATGGCGGCGGTGCTACAAGTCTTTACAATACCGGTAAACCCCTTTTTACATCTGGAGATATTGACAATGACGGCAGAACGGATGTGGTATTCATGGAAAAGACTAAAAGGAACGGCAGCTATCCTTTATACTTATGGAAATACAACATAAACTATATCTCCGGTAGCAACGAATTGGAACATTCGTTGTTTGATATGGATACAGAGACCTCCCTTTCTTTGAGTTCTGCACCTCAGCATGTATACATATCTGACATGAACGGCAATGGCCTGAATGATCTCATAGTAATATGCAATAGCGGCTATTCTATCTATTGGAACCAAGGAAACGGAATCTCTGCAAACACTTATTCCGACGCGAACAAAAGTACCGGCACCAGCCTCAAGGATGTACATTCGCTGACTCCTGGCGATTATAATGGAGATGGACTGATGGATTTCCTTTCGAACACTAAAGGCTCAAACAATTGGTACTTCATTCTTAACAAAGGAAATGGTACTTTCAATGAGACGCTAGCACTTAACATGAGCGTCATTTCAGATCAAAGCTTCACAGAACAAGACAATGACAAACTAAGTGTTAATGTCGTTGATATGGATAGTGACGGCAAGTCTGACGTAATCATAACCAAAGGGGTCTATAAGAGGAAATCAAACATTTGGGGACATGAATGGGGAGAATTTGACTATGTCATAACCAAGTGGCTGAATTCAACTGGAGCCACGCTTGTGGAGAAACACTCGGCAACATCAGAACAATCAAGTGACATGTATTCAAGTAAATACATCACCGGTGATTTTGACGGTGACGGCCGCATGGAACTGGTCAACTACGGTTATGATTGCGTAAACGGGACCAATTCGAACTCCAATCCCGTATGGCGCATATACAAAAACAGCAACCTTACTGCGCAGAGCGGCAAGGTTACTTCCATAACAGGCGATTATGGCGCCACAATCGGCATAACGTATTCCACACTCACGGACCCTTCAGTCTATACCAAAGGTGGTAATGACCCCTATCCCGCACCCAGATATACCATACCGCTCAACGTGGTCAGGCTGACTACACAGAATAATGGCGCGGCAGGTTTACTGACCACGCTCTACACTTATGAGGGACTCAAGGCACACCTGCGGGGCAGAGGCCTGCTGGGATTCAGCAAGATGGCGGCCAACTGCACCACCACAGGCTTGATCTCTGAGAGCGGAGTCACACAATGGAATACTGCGTTCTATATACCAAAGGTAACCTACTCCAAGACCACCGTCGACAGCAGCTATGCGCAGAACACCACAACCCTTACCATAGCGGACAAGGGACAGAAACGCTATTTTGCATATCCCTCACAGACCGTGGCAAGGGATATGGACGGTAACACCGTTATCACGGTATGCGCTTATGACACCACATACGGTTATCCCCTGTCTGAGACCACGACCTATGGTACAGGCATGTACCGCACCATCACATATTCTGACTATGCACTTGCCGGAGGAGCCTATCACCCCCAGACGGTTACTACTGCGCAGAAGCATCAGGATGACGCGTCACCCTTCAGCATAACGGCCAGTTATACATACGACAACACAACAGGCCTTGTCACAGACAAGGTTGACAACTACGGTACATCAAAGCCTCTCACCACGCAGTATACCTACGATGTATGGGGTAACCTGACCAGCCAGGTGAGCACTGGTAGTGGCATAACGGCTGCCTGCACCACATACTACAGTTATGATGAAACAAGGCGTTTCCCTGCCAGGGTTTATACCAACCCGGCCTCGTCTGTACAGAAGTACACCTATGACCTGTGGGGTAACGTGCTGACAGAGCAGGACAGCATCAACTCTTCAGTCAGCAACACCGTGACCCATTCCTACAACGGATGGGGGCAATTGGTCAGCACCGTCAGGCCTGACGGTACTGCAACCACCTACACCCGAGGCTGGAACAACAGCGCATTCAAACGTTACTACCTGCTTGCACAGGGAACCGCCACCCCTTGGGTCAAGACCTGGTATGACAATCAGGGACGTGAAGTTAAGACTGAGAGCATTGGTCCCGATAACGTTAGCCTTACCAGCACCACCACCTACAACAGCAAGGGTCTTGCAACCAGCCGTACCGAGACCAGCGGCGACCTGTCACTGACCCACACCTATACCTACGATACTCGCGGTAGGGTACTGACCGAAACGGCACCAGGCAACTCCTATACCGCTTACCAGTACGGGAACCGGACGGTTGCTGTCTCTGAGAACAGCCGCACTACCACAACTACATACGATGCCTGGGGAAACGTGAAGACAGTCACTGCCCCTGTGTCAGGCATAACCAACACCTACGCCTCAAACGGCGGCATAAGGACTACCGCATCGGGCGGTGCCACCTGGACTTTCCAGTACGATGACCGCGGCAACCGCAGCTCCATGACCGACCCGGATGCGGGCACCACCACATACACTTATGACGCACTGGGGCGTGAGACCAGCAGAACCGATGCACGCGGAGTTGTTTTTGTCACAAAATATGACTACCTTGGCCGCGTGACACAGCAAAAGGCGGACGATTCCACCATCAACTACACTTATGGTAGCAGCGGAACAGGTCAGATGCGCCTTATAAGCGAGAGCAACGGCACATGGAGCAAGAACTACACGTATGATGCTTTAGGCCGTGTCACAGGTGAGACTATGAGCAAGGGTACAGCGTTTACCAGGAGCAGGAGCTACACCTACGGCTCTAACGGGCTGATTGCATCGCGCACCCTGCCAGGAGGCATGGTGTACAGCTACTCTTATGATCCTTACGGTAACCTTGACGGCATAGACATGGGACCCGGTATAGTTGGGTGGAGCAGTGCCGGCTATACAGGCCGCCGTACAACGGCCAAGACTGTATTGAACGGTGATACGGAGCATCCTTTCTTCAGGACAGCCACGCTTGACGGTTACGGATTGCCTGACTCCATAATAACACTACAGCGGTGGGGACAGAGTTACTGTAGCTACCAGACCGAGGACTATGGGTTTTCTCCACAGACCGGCAACCTTATGTACAGAAGCGGCATTGTGGGTGGAGGCTACCCGCAGCAGTATACATACGATACGGCGGACCGGCTGACATTGGTACAGGAGGATAACCAGACCATTATGACTATGACATACGCCCAGAACGGCAACATACTCTCCAAGACCGGTATGGGCAGTTACACCTACGGCTCATCGTCACGGCCTCATGCGGTGACAGAGGTGGACAACACGGACGGCAGCATCACACTGCAGGTGCAGGATGTTGGGTTCAACTACTGGAACAAGATGAGTTCTGTCTGGGCTACTGACGAGAATAATTTCTACAGCTACAGCGTAGACTACGGCCCGGACCTAAGGAGGGTGTCCAGCGAGATGCACCGTACATACCAGAAACTCTATGAAAAGTTCTACTGGGATGATTACGAGGAGAAGGTGGAGGGCAGCGACACGCTGCACTACTACTACCTGAACGGCGCAAACGGCCTGGAGGCCCTGCATATCGTAAAGACCAGCCCCAACGCCCAGCCCGTATCACAGACCACCAAGGTGGTGACTGACCATCTTGGTAGCATAACGGCCCTCATAGACGAGAGTGACTACGCGTACATTGCCAGATATGACGCATGGGGCAACCGTGAGATTGTTATGCCGTTCTGGTTTGACCTCACGTTTGACCGCGGCTACACCGGTCATGAGCATCTGGACCTGCTGGGCCTCATAAACATGAACGGCCGCATGTACGACCCGCTGCTGGGCCGTTTCCTCAGCCCGGACCCGTACATCCAGGCTCCAACAGACCCCCAGAACTTCAACCGCTACTCATACTGCCTGAACAATCCGCTCAAGTACACGGATCCGGATGGGGAGATTATTTGGATGCCCATAATAATTGCAGCTGCAATGGGTGGAGTCCAAGGAACAATGCTTGGTCTTCAAAATGATGCAGAAGGTTGGGATTTGGTTGGTTATATTGCCGGTGGTGCGGCACTTGGCGCTTTGTCGGGCGGTATGGCACAGGGCATGGCGGCAATAGGAGCAAACACTTTCATTACTCAACTTGCATGTAATTCTGTAACCAGTTCATTGGGAGCAGGGATGATGTCCGGATGGGATGGAAAAAGCATGTTGATGGGATTGGGGGCAGGTTTTATGTCTGGATGTATTTCAGGTGCAATAAGTCTTTCATATGATCCAGTAGGTATGGTGAATGGCATGCTTGCCGATGGTGCCGTTAATGCTGGGATAGGAGCCTTATCTGGTGGATTCACCGCATCTATCTTTGGAGGAGATTTTTGGGAAGGTGCTCTAAACGGAGCAATCATGGGTGGAATCTCCGGTATGGCATTTGGTGCCTATAGAGGTTGGGCTAATGCAGAAACGCTCGGTGTGAATCATTGGACAGGTGGCACACTACAGGAGCGTGCACAGGCCTGGGCAAATTATTATGGATTACCTGGAGAAATGTTCAACTATTCTAGTCAAGATAAACTAGATGCATATGTTAAAACTCGAGGTAAGGACTACAGATTCTTAAATCAATATAATAGAATAGGTGTTTCCATTGATTCCCGTCTAACAATAGATGGCTTTTGTGGCGATACTCGTGATGTAATTTTTTTATCTGCTAAGACAATCAGACATTCTCGTTTTGATACTGGATGGAGCAAGGGTACTTTTCACCATGAATATTTTCATAGTTTAAACCTTCAGAACTATGAAAACGAGATAGGCGCCTATATAGAAGGTTATAAATATGGTGGAAGACGTTATTATGGACATTGTAAATTAAATAATTATGGAATCCCAAAATAATCTTAATAATCATTATTTGAGAAAGGTATTAACTGTTTTTATGTTTGCATTTTTTTGTGGTGTGGTATATCCTTCTTCCGTGAGCAGATATCCTTTTTATTTTGATAAAACATCATATTGGATGAACATTTGTGACTACATTGTTAAGGGGAAAATAATTGATAAAAAGGCAGTAGGATACGTTGAAGATGGAGCAGACAATTGTGTCGTTGCTGTAAAAATTGCAATTATAGATAGTTTTAATTACGATATTGGAGATACTGTGTGGATATATCCAGATTTGGAACTTTATTTTAACCGACAGAAAAGGATAGATGTAAGCAATCGTGATACTGTATGGTCTATTCAATCTGAAGATGTCGATCATGATAGTTGGGTATTTATTAATTATGATAAATACGGGAATTTTAAAACAGGACAATTATGTTTTTTTAGGTTTCGCAAAGAAGGAGATGCTTACATTTACAGTCTTGCAGATATGTATTTACCAGTACTTGTAGTGAATAATAAAGTAAATGTTAAAATGAATAGATGGATTACATTCACAGATATATTTAAACCATTAAATCAACGCAATAAAGTCAACGTTAAGCGATTTGAAAGACAAATAAAGAAAAGATTTCCCTTAAGATGAAAAAGATAAATATATTATTATATTACTTGTTGGTATGCTATTTATCTCATGTGATTGCCTGGTACACATACAGGGTGTAGTGATTGATTCCAAAACCCGATTACCAATTAAAACGCCAAAGGATGAATATAAAGAAATACTATGGGATACTAGAATAAAACCGCATTCATCAAGAGACATTGAACACTGGGGTAATTGGATGTATGATTATCCTGATACTACTTTTTTTGGCATTTTCAATACAATTGACCTTGACACCATGTCTCTTGAAGAATTCAAATCAAAGTTTCCTATTAAACATGAGTTTAAGGTCACATTACAAGATATGATTGATCGTGACTGGACTTTGATTTACCCTCCATCTGAGAAATTATTATGCGTTGGACAAATATTAGCTATTAGCCGGATTAATTGATGCTCCAAAACAACTGCAACAGCTTTTTCAATATAAGAACCCAAACAACCAAAGAGGGATTTTATTTCCACGGCCAAACTCAACTCCGTCAATGGCCAGAAAACTGTTTTCTATATCCTTAATCTGTTCAAAATTCTTTCCGGCTCCTCCTACTTCAAACAGATACTTTCCGTCTACAAGAAAATCGCCTTTTGTAGGATAATATACCTCACAGACCCGACTTAGCTGATTATAGAAGAACGATTCTCTAATTGTCCCTATTTCCGGGTTTACTGACAAGGCATACATAAGATTGGGATTATCCAGGAAGAGCTTATCCGGTGAAGACAGTTTCTTTACGGATTTTGGTTTGGTCTTAAGCTGGCCTATAAGGGCGGCACTCTCAAGAAGATCCATAAGTTTAAGTCCCTGCTCGCGATTGGTCTCCAACTGATGATATATCTCTTCCATATTGGGGACAAAAGGAACCTGGGCCGCAATAATATAGAGGAGTTTTTTCAACTTCTGGACAGTAGCATACTCAACTTCCGTAACAGCCGGAATATCCTGCTCTATCACTTGGCGGCAGACCTCAGCCAGTCGATCATTAAATCCCTCAGGGTCTTCCTTATAGAAGGGGTAATAGCCATGCTTGAGATAATCATTGAAATAGCTCAGAACATGGATTTGTTTAGTTATTTCAGTTGCGATTTCCACGTGATGAGCAATGATGTCTTCCAAACTTATCTTTTCCCAGAATAAGAGGCCTTCAAAGGCAAGATACTCACGGAATGACATCCCATGAACGGTGTTCATGGATGTGCGTCTGGAAAGATATAAAAACAATCTTGGAAGATTGACATGAATCCTTCCATATAAAACAATTAATTTATGGCGAAGCCATCCCGACTGGAAGGAGGCCTTTCGCGTTAGAGAAATAAAAAAAGGTCAGGAGTTTCCTGAACTTTAAATTTGGGTTATAACATAAAGGAAAATAAGTGATAAAGTATAACCTTATCACCCATTCTACCAGTACCTCCGCTGGGAATCGAACCCAAATTTAAAGTTTAGGAAACTTCCGTTCTATCCATTGAACTACAGAGGCAAACAGGTTTTCAACCTATTCGGCCGCGAAGATACTGCTTTTTTGCTTAAGTTTGCAAGAAAAGAGACTAAACCGCTTATGAGTATGAAATCAATCGTCAAAACAACCCTTTATGTTTCTATAGTAGCCATAGGCATAAGCCTTGTAGCAGCCAAGAAAGCCGATAAACCCAGTTATCCCATAGGTAACGTACCTTTTACACAAGTCAAGGTGGCACCCGAGACCTTTTGGGGTGACCGCATCCGTCAGAGCCGCGAGGTAACCATCCCGTTGGCTTTCAGCAAATGTGAGGAGACGGACCGCTACACAAACTTTGAGCATGCCGCCGCCAAGATGGCCGAGACAGCCCGCGGCGACAACAGCAGCAACTACCGCCCCACCCAGTTCCCGTTTGATGACACCGATGTCTACAAGACAATTGAGGGGGCAAGCTATCTGCTCCAGACATACCCCGACAAGAAACTGGAAGCCTATATTGACAGCATACTTGACATAGTGGCTGCCGCACAGGAGCCGGACGGCTACCTCTATACCGCCCGCACCATGAATCCCGCCCATCCGCACGATTGGTCAGGACCTACCCGCTGGAGTGCCGAGGAGAGCGGCAGCCATGAGCTATACAATCTGGGGCACATGGTAGAGGGCGCCATAGCCCACTATCAGGCCACCGGAAGCCGCAAATTCCTGGATATTGCTATAAAATATGCAGACTGCGTATGCCGTGAGATAGGTTACGGAGAGGGTCAAAAGGTTATAGTTCCCGGACATCAGATTGCCGAGATGGCACTTGCCAAACTCTACCTGGTAACAGGTGATAAGAAGTATCTGGACGAGGCCAAACTGTTCCTGGACAACAAGGGCAAGACCGCCCGCAAGGACACATATGACCAGTCACACAAACCCGTCATTGAGCAGGATGAGGCCGTAGGACATGCCGTCCGCGCCGGTTACATGTACTCCGGTATGGCCGATGTAGCCGCACTTACGGGCGATAAGTCATACATCGATGCCATTGACCGCATCTGGGACAATATGGTGGGCAAGAAGATGTACCTGACCGGAGGCATCGGCTCAACAGGAGGTATTGAAGGGTTCACCCAGAACTATGACCTGCCCAACATGAACGGCTACTGTGAGACCTGCGCCGCCATTGCCAATGTCTATACAAACTACCGTCTGTTCCTGCTGCACGGCGATGCCAAGTACATGGATGTGCTGGAGCGCGCCCTGTACAACGGTGTTATAAGTGGCGTAAGTCTGGACGGAGGCGGGTTCTTCTACCCCAACCCATTAGAGAGCCACGGACAGCATCAGCGTCAGGCATGGTTCGGGTGCGCCTGCTGCCCCAGCAACATATGCCGATTCATACCGTCGGTTCCCGGTTACGTATATGCCGTAAAGGACAACAAGCTGTTTGTAAACCTCTTTATGTCAAACACACTTGCCACCAAGGTGGGCGGCAAGAACGTTCAGATAACCCAATCAACCGAGTATCCCTGGAACGGTGACATAAAGATTACAGTCGATAAGACTCCCGGCCAGTTCTGCCTTAACATCCGCATACCCGGATGGGTACGCAATCAGGTGGTTCCCACCGACCTTTACCGTTACTCGGACGGAAAGACCCCTGGCTACACCGTTCAGGTTAACGGAGAGGCCGTAGAGTCCACGCTCCAGGACGGATATTTCGGCATAGACCGCAAATGGAAGAAGGGAGATGTGGTAAGCATCCACTTTGACATGGAGCCCCGCATTGTTACCGCTCACCGTCAGGTGGTTGAGGACCGCGGCAAGATAGCCGTTGAGCGCGGTCCGCTGGTATATTGCGCCGAATGGGCCGACAACGACTATAACATACTCAACACATCACTTCCTGCAAACTCCGATTTTAAGGTGATTCCGTTCAAGATGAACGTTGAGGGACGCGCATACGCAATGAATGCCCTTGAAACCACCGCCTATGACAACTATACAGGCAATGTGGCCCGCGCCAATCAGGTCAAGCTACGCCTAATCCCCTACTACGCATGGGCACACCGCGGTAACGGCAACATGGAGGTGTGGATGACACGTTACAACCCGCCGGCCCAGGCTGCACAGTCTCCTGCCACTCCGCAGGTACCCGAGCCCACAGCCGTAATCAACCTTTGGCCCAACGGCGCTCCTACCGATAACGGACTGACCGGCCCCGAGAGAGTTATGGATATGCATGTATCCAACGTGACACAGCCCACCCTTACCATTTGGGCTGCACCTAATCCAAACGGACTGGCAGTAATAGCATGCCCGGGCGGTGGTTACACCGATGTATGGAACGGGTCCGAGGGCAACAACATGGCACAGTGGTACATGGATCAGGGCATAACCCTGGCCGTGCTCAAGTACCGTCTGCCCAACGGCCACACCGAGGTTCCACTGGATGACTTGCATGAGGCCATGCGTCTGCTCAAGGCCGATGCCGATAAATACGGTATCAAAAAGATAGGCGTACAGGGATGCTCCGCAGGCGGACATCTGGCAGCCACAGCCGCCACCCACTACAACGGTCCGGAACAGCGTCCCGATTTCCAGATACTGTTCTATCCGGTCATCACCATGGACAAAACGTTTACCCACATGGGTTCACACAACAACCTGCTGGGCCGTAACGCATCACAGGAGCAAATTGACCTCTACTCAAACGAGAAACAGGTTACCCGCGACACCCCGCCCGCATTCATCATGGCCAACTCCGATGACAACCTGGTGCCCGTGCGCAACAGCATAGAGTACTACAACGCCCTGCAGGCCAACCGCGTACGCTCCGCTCTGCACGTCTATCCCACAGGCGGTCACGGCTGGTGCGCCAATGAAAACTTCGTCTACCGGCAGCAATGGATGAGTGACCTCAAGCAGTGGCTCTCCCAGCTTGCCAAATGATACAAAAAAGGAGGGTTCCGCAATCGGAACCCCCTCTTTTTTTCTGCTGATTGTTATCAGCGGATTGCAATCTCCTGGATGGGCTGCTGCGGGAGCAGGAGTTTCTCTACCTTCCAGTTTTTGGCCTTGCCGTTGAATGTTGCGGTGGCGCGGATATCGGTTGCGCTGGCACCGAACTTTACGGTATATTTGCCGGCTGCGGTCTGCCACTCGGATGCCTCCTCGTTGAAGCTGGCCAGGGTGTATGCATCGGCCTTGAAGGTCAGGGTCTGGCTCTCACCGGGCTGCAGCAGACGGGTCTTGCCGAATGCCTTGAGCTCTGACTCGGGCTTGACAAGTCCGCCGTCAGGAGCGCTCACGTAAATCTCAACGGCCTCCTTGCCGGCTACCTTACCGGTGTTCTTTACGGTGATGGTTGCCTCAAAACCGCCGTCCTTGGCCTTTACCGTGGGCTTGCTGTACTCAAATGTGGTGTAGCTCAGTCCGTAACCGAACGGATAAGAAACCTCCACGCCTGCGGTATTGAAATAACGGTAACCAACCCAGATGCCCTCGGCATATGTGGTGTAGTCTATGTTACGTGTACCAGCATTCTGCTGTCCTCCGCGACCTCCGCCAAAGCCACCGAATCCGCCCTGCTGCTGACGTGCCTGTTGGCCGGTGTAGGGGAAATTCTGTGATGAAGGTATGTCCAGATATGAGAGCGGGAATGACATGGAGAGCTTGCCGGAAGGATTTGACTTACCGATGAGTATATCGGCCACAGAGTTGCCCACCTCCTGTCCGGGTGTCCAGGCCAACAGGATGGCATCGGGCTGTGACTTCCATGAAGCGGTCTCAATGACACCACCTATGTTCATTACCACCGTGACTTTCTTACCGGCCTTGTGGAACTCGTTGCAGACATCACGGATAAGTGAGCGCTCTATGTCAGTAAGCTCAAAGTCATCAACCATACGGCGGTCATCACCCTCACCGGCGTTACGGCCTATCACGATGACGGCAGCGTCATTACGCTGTGCGCAAGACTGGATGGCATTCTGGCTGATGGCTACCTCAGGGAGTACAGCCTCACCAAGCATGACATTGCGGCCACCACCTCCCATACCCAGGGCACTCTGGCTTGCCACGTAGTCACGGTGCTTGGCATAGAAATCGGCCAGACGTGAATCAAGCGTGAAACCGGCACCCTCCAGACCCTCGCTGATGTTGCGGATATAGGGCTTGTTCACGTTACCCGATCCGGTACCGCCTGCTATTGACTTATATGCGCTCAGACCAAAGAGTGCAATGTTACCCTTGGCCTCCATAGGCAGGTTGCCGTTGTTCTTGAGCAGCACCATACCCTCGGGG
This sequence comes from uncultured Bacteroidales bacterium, assembly GCA_902782245.1. GTDB lineage: Bacteria > Bacteroidota > Bacteroidia > Bacteroidales > Bacteroidaceae > Colenecus. The sequence continues at coordinate 44,177 of CACZMI010000023.1, forward strand.
GCTGATTCGCGGACCATTCTGGCATGACCGTCCAGGTCAGGCTTGTTAGAGTACTTGTAACCTTTGAAATTAGGAGTCTTTACGATATACTCCAGCATACGGCGTACGTTGCGGTCCAGATCGGCCACGTCAAGGGTTCCGTTGTTTACAGCCTCCACTATACGCTGTGTCTCGGAAGCTGCACCCGGCTCCATCAGGTCATTGCCTGCATGTACGGCATTGACTGTTCCAGCCTTGTTGCCCCAGTCAGTCATTACTATGCCCTGATAGCCCCACTCATCACGCAGGAAACCTGTCAGCAGGTCATGACTCTGCTGTGTATAGGTGCCGTTAATCTTGTTGTATGATGACATGATGGTCCAGGGCTTGGCTTCACGGATAGTGATCTCAAAGTTCTTGAGATAGAGCTCACGCAGGGCACGCTGACCTATGCGGGCATCGTTCTCGCTACGGTTAATCTCCTGGTCATTACCGGCAAAGTGCTTTACCGATACACCCACATCATTCTTCTGGATACCTTTTACGTATGCGGCCGATATCTTGCCGCTCAGCAGCGGATCCTCGCTGAAATACTCAAAGTTACGGCCGCAGAGAGGGTTGCGGTGAAGGTTCATACCTGGAGCCAGCAGTACATCGACACCGTACTCATGAACCTCCTGGCCCATGGCGGTGGTAAGCTGCTCCACAAGTTCCGTGTTCCATGTACAGGCCAGAACCGTGCCTACGGGGAATCCTGTGCAGTAATAGGTCTGGCTGTCACCCTGACGGGTAGGTGATATGCGCAGTCCGGCAGGACCGTCGGCAAGAACTGTTGCGGGTATTCCTAGACGGGTGATGGCTTGTGTACCTCCGGCTGCACCGGGAACACTGTTTGCCCTTCCACCCACTACAAGGGTGGCTTTCTCCTCCAGGGTCATGGCCTTGAGCACTTCATCAATGTTGTCGGCACTCAGTTTGGGCTGTGCCCACGCCACAGCACCGCATATCACGGCTGTGGCAGTCAATAAGGTTTTCTTCATAAGAATAGGTTAATAATCAGACTGTTAATTGAAAATGATACAAAAGGGGACAGACCCCTTTTGTACTATTTTTCGCCGAAGCAGAGGTCGCCGGCATCACCAAGGCCCGGTATGATGTAGGCGTGGCTGTTGAGTTCGGGGTCAACTGCGGCGCACCAAAGGGTAGTGATGTCCTGCGGGAACATCTTGCATACGTAGTCTACACCTGCCTGAGCGGCAATTACTGAGCACAGATGGATGCGTGCGGGTGTTCCCTTGAGCAGAAGAGCACGGTAAGCCAGATACATACTGTTACCGGTAGCCAGCATGGGGTCAACCAGAATCAGGGTCTTGCCGTCCAGTTTTGGCGATGCCATGTACTCAATGTGAACATCAAAATTCACCTCATCCAGATATTTACGGTAGGCCGATACAAACGCGTTCTCGCAGTGGTCAAAGTAGTTGTGGAAACCCTGATGCAGGGGCAGTCCGGCGCGGAATACGGTACCCAGAACGATATCCTCCTCAGGAACGTTGATGGTCGATACTCCAAGCGGGGTCTGGACATCCTTTGTCACGTAGTTGAGTTTCTTACTTACCTCAAGGGCCATGATTTCACCTATGCGCTCCAGGTTGCGGCGGAAACGTAGTTGGTCCTTCTGGATGTTGACATCACGAATCTCAGCGATGAACTGGTTGAGAATACTGTTTTGCTTGTTAAAATCAATAACTTCCATATTGTTTTTATCTTATTGTAGTCCTGTTTCTATGGGCCAAAATCCAACAAATGTACATAATTCAAAGTAAAAACAACCATTATTATGATTAAAATGGGTATCTTCAAACCCCGAAAATTATAAACAACACCAATATACATTATGAGAATCAAGAATCTGACTCTTCTCCTCGTAGCAGCCGCTATGACAGGAGCCATCAGCGCCCAGCCGGGCGGAATGGGACAGCAGGCCCCATCAACAGTTATCAATCCCAATAACACAGTGACTTTCAACTACTCAAACCGCAACGCCAAATCCGTAAAGGTATGGACCCAGTTCAGCGAGAGCGTGGAGATGACCAAAGGCGCAAACGGAGTGTGGACCGCAACCATCGGACCGGCCGAGCCCGATATCTACCCCTATCATTTTGAGGTGGACGGAATAAGCGTAATGGACCCGCAGTGCCCCGAGTGGTTCCCCAACGAGACTTTCAAGAACAGCCTTCTGGATATGCGCGCCGACAAGCTGAGCGCACTCAAGGACGTTCCGCACGGAAGCGTGGATTACCTTAATTACTGGTCACCCGGACTGGGAATGCACATCCCCGTGATAGTATATACCCCGCCGTTCTACGATGACCCCAAGAACAAGGACAAGAAATACCCCGTGATGTACCTTATAAGCGGTACCACCGATACCGAGGAGGTATATTTCAAGGTTGGTAAGATGAACCTCATACTGGACAACCTGATTGCAGAAGGTAAGGCCAAGGAGATGATCCTGGTACTTCCCTACGGTAACGCCACACTGCTCAAGACCGAGCGTCAGCCCCAGCCCCAGGGCGGCCGTGGCGGATTCGGTGGAATGGGCGGCTTTGGCGGAATGGGCGGAGGTTACAACTTCAATGCCGATTTCACCGATGTATTGATGCCCTTTGTTGAGAGCAACTACCGCACCATCAACGATGCCGACCATCGCGGTATAGGCGGATTCTCACGCGGCGGCAACCAGGGTATGGCCATCGGACTTGCCAATCTGGACAAGTTCTCATACCTGTGCTCATACAGCTCGTTCACTCAGGTCCGTGACAGCCAGTTTGAGGATTCAGAGGCTTTCAACAAGAAGGTACACCTGTTCTGGCTGGGCATAGGCACCGATGATTTCCTGTACGGAAACTCCAAGGACCTGATGCAGATGCTTGACCGCCATAACATCAAGAACGTCAAGGTCTTCACTCACGATAAGTACGGCCACACCTGGATGAACGCCCGCTACTGGCTGGAGAAGTCATTCCCTCTGCTGTTCCAGGATCAGGCAGTCATTGACAAGGCAGTTGCCGAGAGCATGAGCCTTGAGGAGGCCGAGAAGGTACGTCTGGAGAAGTTGGGCGGTGCAGAGCCTTCACGTCTTACCGGATCACTAATGTCAAGCCTCTTCCCCGCAGGCGTAAAGTCACCGGAGTACAATGCCGACGGCACAGTTACATTCCGCTGCCAGGCTCCCGATGCCCAGAAGGTTGAACTGGACTGCCAGATGCTTGCCTCAAGAGCTGCCATGGAGAAGGATGACCGCGGTGTATGGAGCATCACCGTAACTCCCCCCGCTCCCGATATCTACCCCTACGCATTCGTTATAGACGGCACACAGGTGGCCGATCCCAACAACATGCATATGTTCCCCAACGAGAACTTCAAGTACAGCCTTGTTGATGTACGCGGTGAGGCTCCGTCTGTTCAGGATATCCAGCAGGATGTTCCCCACGGCAAGGTGGCATACCGCTACTACTTCTCAAAGGCTTGCGGCATAGAGCGCCCCATGTGCGTATATACTCCCGCCGGTTATGATCCCAACGGCAAGGAAAAACTGCCCGTTCTGTATCTGATTCATGGTATGACCGATACCTACGAGACCTGGTTCAAGGTAG
>CACZMI010000024.1 GCA_902782245.1 uncultured Bacteroidales bacterium
CTCTTTCAAGTACAAGAGCCCCATCACATATGACATGAAGCCTGAGATAACCATAACCTACAGGCCGACCGATGCCGCCAAGATAGTGTTTGACTATGAGATAAAGAATCCGGAGACGGGTGATGTGCTTGCCACGGGCCATTCCGTGCAGGTGTTCATGGATCTGAGCTACCAGTTGGTGTGGGTCAATCCGGATTTCTATGAGGAGTGGAAAAAGAAATGGCTCGATTGATAAGGTGCATAGCAGATAACGTGGTGTCGCCGCTGGGAACAACCTCACGTTCCAACTACGACAGCGTCAAGGCCGGCAGGTCAGGACTGGCGCGTTATGAGTCCATGGGCAATATCACCACGCCTTTTGTCCTGTCACGTGTGGACCGCGGCGTAATAGACGGTCTGTGCACGGAATTGGGCATACAGGGTAACTATACCTTCTTTGAGAAGTTCCTGTTGTGCTCATCGGTCCAGGCTGTGAGGGATGCCGGCATTGATGCCTCATCGGACAGGGTGCTCTTTATCATATCCACCACCAAGGGCAATGTTTCGCTTCTGGGACAGCCTCAGGAGGGAGTTGAGCAGGAGCGTGTATTGCTGGCCAAGGCTGCACGTGAGGTGATGCGGTTCTTTGGCAATCCCGGAAAACCGATTGTAGTCTGCAACGCCTGCATATCGGGTGTATGCGCTCAGATAGAGGCAATGCGTGCCCTGCGCAGCGGCCGTTACGACTATGCCGTAGTGATTGGGGCCGATGAGCAGTCGCCCTTTATCATATCGGGATTCCTGTCGTTCAAGGCCATATCCGATGAGCCGTGCCGTCCGTTTGACAAGGACCGTAAGGGCCTTAACCTGGGCGAATGCGCCGCAACGGTGGTGCTGGAGGTATCGGATGAGAAAAAGAGCGGCTGGGAACTTGTATGTGGCGCCATACGTAATGACGCCAACCACATATCGGGCCCGTCACGTACGGGCGAGGGCAGTTACCTTTGTCTTATGGAGGTGCTTAAGGAGTGCAACCGCAATGAGTTGGCATTTGTGAACGTACACGGAACCGCTACCGCATATAATGACGAGATGGAGTCAATAGCCCTGTACCGTGCCGGACTGATTGATGTGCCGGTAACGGGTCTTAAAGGCTATTACGGACATACAATGGGTGCCGCAGGCATAATGGAGAGCATTCTTTCCATGTATGCGGTACGTGACAATACGGTACTTGCCACACGCGGCTACAGCGAGCAGGGAACCACTTACCCGGTAAGCGTGTGCAGTGAGATTAGAGAGTGCAATGGCAGTGAGTTCATAAAACTGCTGTCGGGATTCGGCGGAAGCAATGCCGCTCTGTTATACAGATTCGTGGAGTAGTTATGGAGAGGAGAGGACTTGACTTTGTTGCGCTCAACCAGGGTAATGCCCAACTGACGGAGCTGTATCGCACTCATATAGGTGATTGGCCCAAATTCTATAAGATGGATACCCTGAGCAAGGCGGGATTTGTGGCTACTGAACTGTTGCTCAAGAAAGTAGGAGAGTGTAGATGCAGTAGCGAAGAGTTTATCCGGAGCCGCGCCATAGTACTATTCGGCTCAACGGCTTCACTTTGCGCTGACAGAAACTATCAGGAAACAATCCAGGACAAGGATAACTATTATCCAAGTCCGGCACTGTTTGTATATACACTGCCCAACATCGTGACGGGCGAGATTGCCATCCGTAACCACTGGCGAGGCGAGACTTCATTCTACGTTCTTGAGGAACCCGATGCATCACAGATGGCTTTCCATCTGGCTTGCGCATTCCAGGACGGCGATACGGAGAGCATACTTGCCGGATGGGTTGACAGCCGTATGAATGATGATTTCCAGGTCTTTGTGACCTTGGTAAGCAGGGAGGATGCGGCCGATACGGAGTGGTTGGCAGGACAATTGCAATTGATGATTAATAACTTAAACAAATGATATTATGGAAGAGTTGATTCTTAAACTTAAGCAGGAGATTATTGAGGTACTTAACCTTGAGGACATCAAGCCCGAGGACATTGATAACGACGCCCCTCTGTTTGGTGAAGGTCTTGGCCTTGATTCAATTGATGCACTGGAACTTATCGTTCTCATGGAGAAGAACTACGGCATCAAGCTTCAGGATCCTGCCAAGGGCAAGGAAATATTCAAGTCCATCAACGTGATGGCTGACTACATTCAGAAAAACCGCACCAGATAATGTCTCAGAACAGGTCAGTGCTGATAACCGGCTGCGGCATAGTAAGTGCCATAGGCCAGGATTGCGGACAGGTGCTTGATTCGCTCCTGCAGGTACGCACCGGCGTAGGCCCGCTCAAGTATCTGCGGACCGGGCATACGGAGTTTCCGGTAGGTGAGGTCAAGCTGTCCGATGAGGAGATGGAGCGCCTTATGGGTATTGCTCCGGGTACTCCCACAACCCGTACGGCACTGATGGGAATGATTGCCCTGCATGAGGCTCTGGGGCAGGCCGGATTAAGCCGTGATGACCTTAAGGAGTGCGGTTTCGTGAACGGCACTACCGTAGGCGGAATGGATAAGAGTGAGCAGTACTATCTGGATTTCATTGAAAATGACAGCCGTAACGCCTACATCAGCACCCATGACTGCGGATCGTGCTCCGAGATGATTGCAGACCGGTTTGGTAGTTTCAAGATGATAACTACCATATCCACAGCCTGTTCATCGGCAGCAAACGCAATTGAGATGGCTGCCGACATGATACGTCTGGGTGAGGCCGATATCGTTGTGGCAGGAGGATCGGAGTGTATAACCAAGTTCCACCTGAACGGTTTCAACTCACTTATGATACTGGACCATGAGCAGTGCCGTCCGTTTGATGCCGGCAGGGCAGGTCTTAATCTGGGTGAGGGTGCGGCGTTCGTGGTACTTGAGGAGGCAAGCCATGCTGCTGCCCGTAACGCCAGTGCCCTGGCACGTCTGTCGGGTTACGGCAATGCCTGCGACGCATTCCACCAGACCGCTTCATCACCTGATGGCGAGGGCGCATATCTTGCTATGAGCAAGGCACTTAAGACCGCGGGCTTAAAGCCGTCTGACATAGACTACGTGAATGCTCACGGTACGGGAACTCCCAACAACGATGAGAGTGAGAGTCAGGCCATGATGCGTGTGTTCGGCAAGGATCTGCCGCCTGTGTCATCGACCAAAGGCATGACGGGTCATACCACAAGTGCATCGGGAGCAATCGAGACGGTTATCTGTATTCTGGCTCTTAAGAACGGATTCCTGCCCGTGAATTACGGATTCAGCAATCCTATGGAGAACGGTATCGTGCCTAACATGGATCTGCATAAGGGCTGCAGGTTGCGTCATGTGCTCTGCAACTCGTTCGGATTCGGCGGAAATGATTCGTCTTTGGTAATATCGGCAGTGGAATGATTATGGAAAAGAAGTCTGTCAAGATTCTGTCTGCCAAGCAGATATCAATACAGAATCCACTCACGGAGGAGTGGATGGAGAATCCTCTGTCATACACTGAGGATTACGTTCGTGCCGTCGATCCTGATTTCAGGCAGTTCATATCGGCCGGCGATGCGCGCCGTATGGGAAAACTGCTCAAAAGGGCTCTTGCAACATCACTCTCTGCATTGCAGGAGGGTGGAATAGAGAATCCTGATGCAATCATAACCGGAACGGGATTCGGAAGCATTGAGAATACGGAGCTTTTCCTGGATGCGCTGGTTCGTGAGGGCGAGCAACTGCTCAAACCCACGCAGTTCATGCAGTCTACACATAACACAGCATCTTCACTGATTGGTATTCACACAAAGTGCCACGGCTACAACTCAACATACTCTCAGAAGGGTTTCTCATTTGACAGCGCCCTGTATGATGCCTGGATGCAGTTCCGCATAGGCAGGATAGAATCAGCCCTGGTGGGCAGCCATGACGAGATGTCGCCAGTGTTCTCCGGTTTTGTACGCAAGGCCGGTCACGTAAAGGAGGGTGAGATATGCAGTGAGGCTGCCGTATCGGTGCTTCTGGCCGACAGCGGTGATGCCGCATACTGCTCACTTGAAGGCGTAAAGCTGTTTGACAGACCCTCTCAGGATACTCTCAGGCAGGTTTTGGCCGATATGACCGCGGGCGGTATTGACGCCGTGATGACGGGCATGAGCGGCAACGCTGAGAACGATTCATGGTACGGATTCCTGGATGCAATGCTTCCGGGTGTTCCGCAGTTAAGATACAAGCCCCTGTTCGGGGTGAACTTCTCGTCATCGGCCATAGGATTCTATGCCTCGGCATGCTGCCTTAAGAAGGGTAGTGTACCGGCAGTGCTATCTGCATCTGGCAAGGCTGTAGATTGCAGCAAGGGTATCCTGGTAGTCAATGTGGTCGAGGGACGTCATTATTCACTTGCACTGTTGAAACCGGTATGTGGAAGATAATACCTTACTCATTGCTGCAAAGCCTTCTGCTGGCTGCAGGTCAGCTTATGATGAAGCTGGCCCTTAACCATATGAGCCCGTATCAGGGTTTCTGGCGCTTTATAGGCCATGAAATCACCAACTGGTGGTGGCTGGGTTGCGGCATATCAATGGGCGGTGCTACGGTTATGTGGTTCTATATAATGAAGAACTTCCCGCTCAGTGTGGCATACCCCTTAAGTTGCCTGAGTTTTGTGTTCGGTATGCTGGGAGCCATGCTGTTCCTGGGCGAGCAGATTCCGCTGGGTCGCTGGATAGGCATCGGCCTTATACTGGTGGGTGCGGCATTCATAAGCAGATGATATGAAGAGACTGTATATCATAGTTACGGGTCTTGTCCTGCTGCTGGCAGTGGGTGTGTGGGCTGTACCGTTCAGTGGGCAGCAGACTGAGAATGAGATGATTGAGAGTATTGCCAAGGCGTGCTCCGATATGCGTTCCATGAAGTGTGACATAAGCCAGACACGCACTGTTCCGCTTATGGACGAGCCTCAGAAATCATCGGGAACAATGATTTATATTCAGCCTTCAAGATTCTGCCTTGATTATACGGAGCCTTTTGAGTGGAAACTCAAGGTTGACGGCGATAACGTAACGGTAGGCTCCGGACAGGAGGCATCGGGTGATGCGGGACGCCTTTACAAGGGTATGTCGGGCATGATTCTGGGATGCATGTCGGGACAGATGCTCAAGGATAACCGCACATTCAGCGTATCCGTGACCAATGAAGGTGGAGAGTGGAAGGCGGTGATGATTCCGCAGCGCCGTGACATGAAGAAGATGTTCAGCCGTATTGAACTGGGATTTGATCCCGATACCCGTCTCCTGAAACGTCTGCGTATGGAGGAGGCCGGAGGAGGCAGTACGGAGATTCTTATAAGCAATGTGAAACTGAACGGGGACTATGAGGCTGAATGGTGATTTTTACAGTATAGAGTCCCGTTTGGAGGGCTTGCCGCAGGGACAGTCAGGGTTCAACGTCATTCTGAATCCTGACCATCTTATTTATAAGGCACACTTTCCCGGACAACCGGTAACCCCCGGCGTCTGCATACTCCAGATGATACAGGAGTTACTTTCAGAGGAGATGGGTATATTATTGTTTATCAATAAGATAAAGAATGCGAAATTCACCAGCATGATATCGCCTCTGGCTGACCGCAGGATATCGGTTCTGTTCAGTTCTGTTACCCCGGAGGAGGGCGGTATCAAGGCCCAGGGTGTGGTGGCACGTCCCGACAATGTGGCCGATGTTTTCCTTAAGTTCTCAGTATTTCTTGTAAAGGAACCGTTCTGATATGGCCCCTAGATACTGCGTCATATTACCCACTTACAACAACAGCGGCACACTGGCCGATGTGGTGGAGCGTGCGCTTAAGGTATGCCCCGATGTGATTGTGGTCAATGACGGCAGTACAGACAATACACAGGCCATTCTGTGCGGTCTGGACGTGACTGTACTTAATCACGACAGGAACCGCGGCAAAGGTAAGGCCCTTAAGACAGGATTGGCCTATGCAGCGCAGAACGGGTTTACACATGCCGTGACTATAGATTCTGACGGACAGCACTTTCCCGAGGATATTCCGGCCATGATTGAGGCATCACTGCAGCATCCCGATGATATAATAGTGGGCTGCCGTAACCTGACAACCGAGAATATGCCGCGGCAGAACACCTTTGCCAACCGTTTCTCAAACTTCTGGTTCCGTCTGCAGACCGCACGGAAACTGGAGGACACCCAGTCGGGATTCCGTGTATATCCACTTGATTCACTTCACGGTATGGGGCTGATAACCTCCCGCTATGAGGCCGAGCTGGAACTGCTGGTGTTTGCCGCATGGCACGGTGTTGATGTGCAGGGTGTACCTGTACACGTATGGTATGCACCAGTGGGCGAGAGAGTATCGCATTTCCGCCCGTTCTGGGATTTCTTCAGGATAAGTGTCCTGAATACGATATTGTGTTTTGGCGCATTGCTGGTTGGGTTGCCGCTGGCTCTGTTGCGTAAGATAGGGATAAGGATATGAGACGGTTGTTCCTGGGCATATATGACTGGCTGACGGGACGCAAGACGGTTGCGGTCCTTCTGGTCGTGTTCATTATGCTGCTCTCCGTAATCTCGGCCCTGCGCATGGATTATGAGGAGGATATAGCCCGATTCCTGCCCCTGGACAGCCGTGACAGCCGCCAGACGGAACTGATGGACCGCCTGAGCGAGCAGAACAGGATAGCGGTGATATTCCGTTATGACGGCAGTGATGACGTAGAGAATGCTCTTGCCGATGCTATGGACCGTTTTGAGGATCTCTGGTTTGATTATGATACATTAGGCCTGGTACCCGATATGTCGGCTCTGGCCGATGAGTCCATGGCTATGGAACTGATAGAGTTTGTGCAGGAGCATACGGCCAGTTTCCTGACCGAGGCCGATTACCGCCGCATGGATTCACTGCTCTCACAGCCCGGATATGTGGACAGCCAGTTGGAGGCCGACCGCCGTTCTCTGCAGATGCTTACCGGCGGTTTTACCAAGAATCTTATTCCCAATGATCCGCTCAACCTGTTCTCACCGTTGCTGATAAGGCTCTCTGAGATTGGCGGCAATACAGGTTTCCGCGTATCGGAAGACGGTTATATGATGCACTCCACGCTCCCGGTGGGGCTGCTCTTCTTTGACTCACCTTATGGGCAGAGCGAATCGGACCACAACGCAGACCTGGTGGCTCTTGTGGAGAGGGTAGGCGCACAGGTTACTTCTGAGACAGGTATTGCGGTATCCCAGATCGGGGCTCCGGTTATTGCGGTTTCCAATGCGGCGCGCATCAAGAAGGACAGTATCCTGGCAGTGGCACTGGCTGTGATAGGTATCCTGATTGTGCTCTGGTTCTCATTCAGACGCATAAGCGACATGCTGTGGCTGGTCATTACGCTGCTTTTTGGAGGCGTGTTTGCATTGGGCCTGACCGGACTGTTCAAGGACAGCATATCGATAATTGTGATAGGACTGGGCTCGGTGTTGGTGGGTATAGCGGCCAATTATCCGCTTCATTTCCTGCACTCGCTGCATGATACGGCCGATAACCGCCGCAGCCTGGGCGATATGGTGGTGCCGCTGCTGACAGGTAATATAACCACCGTGAGCGCATTCTTCTGTCTTATATTCCTTAAGGCCGAGGCCATGCATGACCTGGCTCTGTTCGGCTCATTCATGCTGGTGGGTACCATACTCTTTACGCTGGTTTTCCTGCCCGTGTTTGTAAAGCCCAGGAGACTTGCAGTGGGTGAACAGCCCCGAGAGGAGAAGGTGGAGCCCCGTCTGAACCGCACCGGGCGTATGGTATCGCGTGTGGTGATGCTCATAACGGTTGCTATGCTGATATGGGGCGGAAGTGCCGGATTTGACACTGACCTGAACCATATCAACTATATGACTCCGCAGCAGAAGGCTGACCTGGAACTGATTTCGAGTGGTGTTGACCAGGGTTCCATGGACCAGCTCTCCGTACTGACAGCCATGCTGCCTTCTGCATCTGATCAGGACGCAGGCCGATGGCTATCGTTCTGGAACGCTCACAGCGACCAAATTAACCAGTTAAAGGAGCGCAGCCGTGAGTACGGTTTCTCGGAAGATGCATTTGCTCCGTTCCTTAATTCCGTAAAGACCCAGCCTGATCTCATCTCCCGGGAGGACCTTACGCAGGAGAGCATGGCCGATGTAATGAAGACTCTTGTGGAGTCGCTGTCAGATGATTTCAACAAGGTGCTGTTCATGTGCGGATTCGTGGTGTTTGCGTTCCTGTGGATATCATTCGGAAAACTGGAACTGGCCCTGATATCGTTCCTGCCGCTCACCGTGGGCTGGATATGGATTCTGAGCATCATGAATATGCTGGGTATACAGTTCAACATAGTAAGTATAATACTGGCCACGTTCATATTCGGCCAGGGCGATGATTATACCATCTTCATTACCGAGGGTCTGCTGCACGAGTACAAGACCGGCGTAAGGACTGTCGATGACCGTCGCAGGAGCGTGATTATATCGGCCGTGATAATGTTCATCGGTATAGGAACGCTCATATTTGCCAAGCATCCGGCCATGCGCTCTCTTGCAGAGATCACGATTCTGGGTATGCTGGTGGTGGTTGTGATGGCGCATTTCCTGCCCGAGTGGCTGTTCCAGTGGATGACCATGAAGAACGGCCGCAAGCGTGAGGTGCCGGTAAGCATAATGCGTATCCTGCGCAGCGCATGGGCGTTCGGATTCCTGCTGATATCGGTCATTGTCTGCACTCCTGTAGTGCTTGTCATATTCATCGGCCGCAAGCGGGATTGGAAGGACAGATTCCTTCATAATCTGCTCTACAGGTTTGCCAATCTGGTTATACGTCGTGTTCCGGCCGTAGGGTTTACGCTCGACAACAGCGTGGGCGAGACATTCAGCAAGCCCGCCGTGATAATAAGCAACCACCAGTCACATCTGGACCTGATGTGCCTTATGATGCTCACGCCCAAGATGATTGTGGTTACCAATGACTGGGTATGGCGCAATCCCATTTACGGGGCTCTGATACGCCGTGCCGAGTTTGTGCCGGCTGCCGAAGGCATAGAGGATTATATGCCGCAGTTCCGCAGTCTTGTGGAGCGCGGATATTCCATACTGGTGTTCCCCGAGGGTACGCGGTCGGCCGACTGCTCCATACTGCGTTTCCATAAGGGCGCATTCCATCTGGCACAGGAACTGGGCCTGGATATCCTGCCGGTGTGCCTGAACGGAGTAGGCTACGCCCTGCCAAAGGAGGAGTTCATGCTCCGTCCCGGACATATCACCGTAACCGTAGGCAAGCGTGTGGCACCCGATGACCTTAGTTGGGGGGCCGATGCAAGAGAACGTACCAAGGCATTCCACAAGTTCTATCAGGAGTGGTACGCCCAAATGTGCAACAAACTTGAGAGTTGACTATGGAGGCGGTGATTATAGGTGCGGGAATGGGCGGATTGTTCTGCGGAGCGCTTTTGGCAAGTCGCGGCGTTAAGGTTACCGTACTTGAGAAGAATAGTACGATAGGCGGCGGACTACAGACATTCGCACGTGGCGGCGAGACCTTTGAGACCGGCATGCATGTGGCGGGCGGTTTCAATGATGGTGGCATTCTGAATAGCCTGTGCCGCTATCTTGGCATTATGGACAGGCTCAAGATAAGGCAGTCAGACATGATGTTGAGCGTTACTTACGCCGACAGCGGACGCACCTATGACATTCCTGCCGGCCGTGAGGCATTCATAGACTATCTTTCCGACAAGTTCCCACACCAGAAGGATAACATACGCAGTTACGTGGATGCCGTGTTCCGCGTATCGCATGAGGAGAAACTCTTCTATCTGGAGAGCATGAGCGGAGTCAGTGATCACTCCGACGAGTTCTTCATGCCGGCTGATGCATTCATAGCCAAGTATGTCAGTGATCCTGAACTGCGTGCCGTGCTGGCATCGGTCAATCCGCTCTACGCAGGTATTCCGGGACACTCTCCGGCATATATCCACATAATGATATCGGCCCTGTTCATGGAAAACCCATGCTGGTTTGAGGGTGGTTCCGCTCAGTTGGCCGATGCTCTTAAAGAGGTAATCGAGGCTGCCGGCGGCCGTGTGCTGACACACAGTGAGGTGGCATCGGTCCGCGTACGGGACCTTAACGTAGAGTGTGTCACCGATAAGAACGGCCGTGAGTACCGCGGAGACTGGTATATATCTGATATTCATCCCGCGTCGCTGTTCCCGCTCATCGATGGCAAGGCGTTTACATCGGGCTACCGTGCACGTATTGAGAGTATCCCTGATACGGCATCGGCCTTCAAGGTTTATATGAAACTCAAGCCCGGCACGGTCCGTTTCCCGTGTCATCCCGTATCCATAGTGGACAGCGCAGGGAATGCATGGAAGATGGCTGAGTACGGTAATGATGAGTGGCCGCACGGCGTAAACTGTTTCTTCGGTGAGGGCAGGGATGGCTATGCATCACATCTTACGGCATACTGTCTGATGGACTTTGATGAGGTAAAGGAGTGGGAGAATACCCGTTCAGGGCATCGCGGTGAGGCCTATGAGGCATGGAAGAAAGAGCGTACGGGCCGTGTGCTTGATCTTGTAGAGAAACGTTTCCCGGGTATTAGAGAGTGTGCCGATGATATATTCGCATCATCGCCGCTCACGTTCCGTGACTGGATGGGTACCCGCAGGGCCGGCGCATACGGCATGTTCAAGGACTGCACAAACATTGCGTCATCACTCATTCCCATCAAAACAAAGGTGAAAAATCTGGTTCTGACAGGACAAAATGTAAATATGCATGGAATTGGTGGCGTTCCGATGACTGCAATTGAGACCATTCAAACTATATTTGCAGATGAATCCGTTTTGGATGGCATTAAGGAAGAGTTATCAAACAAGTAAGATATAAAGGACAAAATGAAGACTTTCAAGCTCAAGCTCATCTATCCCAAATGGCAGAAACTGAAAGGTCAGACTACGTTCAACCTTCCGCCTCACGGCCCGGTGGCATTTGCTGCAACCCTGCCTGAGTGGGTTGACGTGACCTTTACCGATGAGAATGTAGAGGCAATAGACTTTGAGGAGGAGTGCGACGGCGTAGCGCTGTCAATGATGCTCAGCACTCAGGTCAAACGCGGTTGGGAGATAGCTGATGAGTATCACAAACGCGGCAAGCTGGTAATGGCCGGAGGTATATCGACCATGCTGCATGCCGAGGATATGGTAAAGCATGTTGATTGCGTGTTCCTGGGTGAGTCCGAGGGCCGCATGGAGGAGGTGATGCAGGATTGGGTGAACGGCAAACTGCGCAAGTTCTACAACTATATGGGCAATATGCCGCCCATTGAGTCTGTAGGTCCGTGCCGCCGTGACCTATACAAGCGTGAACTGTACAACCACAAGGGAGTTCAGATGGTGGATTTGTTCCACGCCAGCCGCGGATGCAGGTTCAGCTGCTATCCGTGTGCAGTATCATATCTGGGCGGCCGTAAGTTTCGTCCGCGCCCCATCGACAAGGTGGTTGAGGATATGGCTGCAATTGACAACAACCGCCTCTTTATAGTAGATAATTCACTGGCCCAGAACAAGGAGTGGGAGAAGGAGCTCTTTACGGCCATTGCCCCGCTCAAGAAGAAATGGATAAGCCATACCATCGAGGATGACCCCGAGGTGCTGGATCTGGCTGCCAAGGCAGGCGCCTGGTATGTATATCAGGCAGTTTATGACACATCGGACTACATCAAGGAGCGTGTAAAGCGTTATCATGACTATGGCATAGGCGTTGAGGGTACAATTCTGCTGGGACTTGACAACCAGACAGAGGATGACATCAAGCGTCTAATTGACTTCCTGGGTGAGATTGACCTGGATCTGGCCGAGTTCACGGTAATGACTCCGTTCCCGCATAC
Organism: uncultured Bacteroidales bacterium; assembly: GCA_902782245.1. Taxonomy (GTDB): domain Bacteria; phylum Bacteroidota; class Bacteroidia; order Bacteroidales; family Bacteroidaceae; genus Colenecus. Next base: position 11,935 of record CACZMI010000024.1, read on the forward strand.
CAAGGGATACGATGACCTGTTGCGTCAGGGCCGCATATTTGACTTTGACTGGAACCATTACAACGCCGGTCAGGTGGTGTTCCAGCCTAAGCATATGAGTCCGGAGCGCCTGCAGGAACTCTTCGATTACGCATGGAAGAGTTTCTATGCCAGTGAGAGCCAGGAGCAGAAGATGTTCCGTCTGTTCTGCAACGTGGCTCTGCGTGAGATGGAAGAGGGCACATACCGCCCGCGTGACCGCCGACTTGCCAACAAGTCATTCGGTCGTGATGTTGACAGAAGTGTAAGAAATGTAAATCTATGAAAGTATCACCAGATTATTACGACGAGATATTTGATTTCAAGGGCGAATGGGATATGCCCTCATCATGCGGCCTCAAGATTCGTGAATCAGAAGGCAAAAAGTACGTTATAGTTACAGAACTCTACCAGGACAATCCCGGTACATCGGTAACCTATGCCGGCAGGAAACTGGCTGACCAGATATGCCAGGCCAAAGGTATCCACCCGGCCGATATGGTATATGTAGAGTGCAATCCCAACACCAACTCCAAACTCTCGTTCTACGATGAGGAGTATTTTGAGGTGGACTTTGATGCCGATCCTCAGCACAAATACCGTCAGTTGACAAGGGAAGAGTTGCTCAAACTGCTGGGTAAGTGATGTTTGCAAGCCTGCTGTTCAGTTTCCTGGCAGTCATTATCCCGAGCAGCAAGACAATTACTCCTTGGGCTGACCTGGAAAAGCATGCCGATGAGGTGATGATAACGCCTTATTTGGCGGATGACAGCCGTAACGCTCCTACCGTTATTGTATGTCCCGGCGGCAGTTACCACTGGCTGGATATAAAGGGCGAGGGTATTGAGGTGGCCGAATGGCTTCGTGACAACGGCATCAACGCCGTGTTGCTTCAGTATCGTACCGCAGGACTGGGCTCATGCATCTGGCATTACCGTTTCCTGTTCCGTGGCCGCCGTCACCCCGATATGATATGTGATGTCCAGAGGACAATCCGTTATGTGCGTGAGAATGCCGACAGTCTGGGCATCGACCCTGAGCGTGTTGGCGTGATGGGCTTTTCGGCCGGAGGTCATCTGGCCATGTCATCGGCCTGTTTCAGTAATACTGATTACACAAACCTTCCCGAAGGTCCCTCTACGGTATCTCTCAGGCCCGATTTTGTGGGTGCCATTTACCCTGTGGTCACCATGAACGGGGAGTATGCGCACAGGCGTTCCCGCCGCGGACTGTTGGGCGAGTGGGGCGTTTACAGCAGTAAGAAAAGGGATATGATGTCTATTGAGGAACATATCCCAGAGAACTGTCCGCCTGTGTTTATGATAAATTGTAAGGACGATCCTGTTGTAGATTGGCATAATTCAGTAATTTTGGACAAAGCTCTGACCGATGCTGGTGTCAGTCACAAGTATATCCTGTATGAGACAGGCAAGCACGGATTCGGAGTGAGTGATGTTTACGGTTCACCCGAGAGCCGTAAATGGAGAGATGAGTTTTTAGTTTGGCTTAGAGGATTATATGAATGATATAGAGTTTTCATCGGCTGCGGAGATCAAGGCTTTTCAGGAGGATCTGCTGCATAAACATCTGGTTTATCTCAAGAAGAACTCGCCCTATTACAGGAGGCTGTTTGACAGTTACGGGATAAACATCAGCAAGATTGTTCATCTGGAGGACCTTACCCGCATTCCTTTCACCGAGAAGAAGGACCTTCAACTGTACAATGACGATTTCTGCTGCGTCCCCAAGACAAAGATAATTGACTACATAACCACATCCGGTACACTGGGTGATCCGGTGCTGTTCGGTTGTACCGAGAAGGACCTGCAGCGACTGGCTTACAATGAGAAGAAGTCATTTACCTGCGCCGGGCTTACCGCCGACAGCGTAGTACAACTGATGACCACCCTTGACAAGCGTTTCATGGCAGGAATGGCATATTTCCTGGGACTCCGTGAGATGGGTGCAGGCGTTATCCGCGTGGGTAACGGAATCCCCGAACTCCAGTGGGATACCATACGCCGTTTCCATCCCGATGCCATAATGTGCGTACCGTCATTCATACTCAAACTGATAGAGTATGCCGAGGCACATGATATAGATTACCGCTCCAGCAGCATACGCCGCATCATAGGCATAGGCGAGGGACTGCGTGACCAGAACTTCGAGCTCAACCTGCTGGGTCGTCAGATTCATGAAAAATGGCCTCAGGTCCAGCTCTTTGCCACATATTCATCGACCGAAATGGGGGCCACGTTCAGCGAGTGCGAGTACGGTATGGGCGGACATGTGCATCCTGAACTTATCATTGTAGAGATAATAGGCGATGACGGAATGCCCGTGGCCGACGGTCAGCCCGGTGAGGTGGTTGTAACCACACTTGGCGTTGAGGGCATGCCTCTGTTGCGTTTCCGTACCGGTGATATAGCCTGCAAGCATGTGGAGCAGTGCCGCTGCGGCCGATGGTCATACAGACTGTCTCCGCTGTTGGGCCGCAAGAACAACATGATAAAACTTAAGGGTACCACACTTTATCCGCCTGCCATCAACGATGTACTGGACAATACCGATTATGTTGAGAACTATGTTGTGATTGTACGCAACAGCAAGGCCGGAACCGATGATGTCCTGGTAAAGGTGGGACTCAAGAATGATCCCGGATTCGATGTAGTAAAGGAACTCAAGGACAGTTTCCGTTCACGCATACGTGTGGCTCCTGAGATTGAGATATGTGATGTGGAGGAGATCCAAAAGATAAATTATCCGCCTACAGGCCGTAAACCGGTCAAGTTCATAGATCAGAGAAAATGACAGACTACCACAAATTTGATGATATCCGTCCGTACCGTGACGAGGAGATTCCGGCAGCTATGCAGCGCATTGCCGCCAACCGCTCGTTCCCTTTGGTGGCTCAGTTTGTCTATCCGGAACTGACAGTAGAGGAGGCGGCCCGTCAGGTGCGTGGCTACAAGACCATATATGATTTCCAGCTTGGAGCCATGGTTCCCATGAACAGGCAGGTCATAGAGGGTACAATCACGGAATTTACTCTGGGAGGTGGTGAGAAACTGGATCCGTCAAAACGGTATCTGTATGTCAGTAATCACAGGGACATAGTGCTTGATTCCTGTATACTCATGTATGCTCTGCATCTGGAAGGACATGATACGGGTGAGATTACTTTCGGCTCAAACCTTATGCAGGGAGAGCTGGTGGTGGATATAGGTAAGAGCAACAAGATGTTCCGCGTGGACCGCGGCCGTAATCCGCGTGAATTGTACAGCACATCGGTCCATCTGTCGGAATATATCCGATACGCAATAACGGAGAAGCACCAGTCTGTCTGGATAGCCCAGCGCAACGGCCGCACCAAGGACGGCATTGACCGCACGGACCAGGGAGTGATCAAGATGTTCGGAATGAGCGGTCCCAAGGATCGTGTGGATGCACTTGATGAACTCAATATCGTTCCGGTATCGGTATCATACGAATGGGAGTCATGCGATATACTCAAGGCACTTGAACTCTACGAGAGCCGTAACGGTGAGCCCTACATAAAGAAACCGGGCGAGGACCTTAACAGCATCCTTACCGGTATCATGCAGGACAAGGGCAGGGTACACTTCCAGATATGCGATCCTCTGCGACGTGAGGAACTGGAGGCCTTACGTGACGTGCCCAATGTACAGTTCCACCGTGAGGTGGCCCAGATTATTGACAAACGTATATGCGCAGACTATAAGTTGTTCCCCAACTCATTTATTGCCCATGACCTGCGTTACGGAAGCACCAGGTATGCAGACCGTTACACAAAAGATCAGTCCGATGCGTTTGTGGCTCACATGGCAGAACTGAACAAATACAGTGACGATCCTGCACTTCAGGATATATTCCTGGGCATATACGCTAACCCCATTGAATCAAAGAATTGAGAATACAATATTGCTTATGAAGACTAAATCTTTTGTCGTTTGGGCCGTAGCCGCAGTTACTCTGCTTATGGCCGGTTGTAAGGATAAGAACCTTAAGGTGTGCATATTCCCCGGAGATTATCCTGATCCTACCATCCTCCGTGACGGTAATGATTACTACATGACCCATTCCAACTTCACCTACTATCCCGGTCTGCTTATCTGGCATTCAACAGACCTGCTTCACTGGGAGCCTATAGCACGTGCGGTGCAGGGTCATGATTACTCAATCTATGCTCCGGACCTGTGCAAGGTAAACGGCAAATACTACATCTATTATCCCACCAGCAGCGGTGAGAACTTTGTTGTTACGGCCGATAAGATGGAAGGCCCCTGGAGCGAGCCAGTCAAACTGCGCGTGAGCGGCATCGACCCCGGTCATGCCATTGATGACCAGGGCAACCGATACCTCTATACCAACGACGGTCACGTGGCTCCGCTTTCTGCCGATGGTTTGAGCATAACAGGCCGTAACCAGAAGGTATATGATCCCTGGCAGTATCCCGAGGAGTGGGAGACCGAGGGTATGTGGCTTGAGTCTCCCAAGATTGTAAAACGCGGAGAATACTACTATCTGGTAAGTGCTGAGGGTGGTACTGCAGGACCTCCCACCAGCCATATGTGTGTTGTCGCCCGCAGCAAGTCAGTAACAGGTCCATGGGAGAACAGCCCCTACAATCCGCTGGTACATACATACACAGCCGATGAACTCTGGTGGTCAAAGGGCCACGGCACTCTGATTGACGATCCCGAAGGCAACTGGTATATAGTATATCACGCATACCGTAACGGTTTCCATACACTGGGTCGCAGCACCATCATTGAGAGCGTAAAGTGGACCAAAGACGGTTGGCCTGTACTGGCACAGAAGAACGGAGCCAAGTGGAAGAACGGCGGCCTGCAGGACTACGACTACCTGCGTCACTATGAGAACCCGCTCATGTGGGCCAAGTGGGAACCCGGTTTTGACGGCGGCACTCTGATGACCACAACAGCCGTTGATGAGAAGTATGAGATAACCGCTCACTTCAAGGTTGGTGCTGAGGGTCGCGCAGGACTATACCTCTTCTATAATGAGGAGGCCAATATCGGCGCAGTTGACAGCATCCCGGATCTTTACGTAAGGATTCTGAACGACCGCAACAAGGCCACAGTCTGGAAGAGCGCCGACGGCGAGAACTGGCAGGTATACTACCGTGAGGCTGCAGTAGGCACCTACCACCACAACTACTACAAAGGCTTCTTTGCCCTTCGTCCCGCTTACTTCCTGGACGGTGATGCCACACTTGTATCTTTTGACTACAAACCACTGTAATTCTGAATGAATATGCAGTATAACATTATTTAATAGAGCGATTGTTGAAAACTTATTCATTCTGACGTGCATGTTTAAGGGAAAAGCAGTACCTTTGCAGCATGTTGAGAAAAAGAGGAAATATAAGTTGCTCACCAAAGCATAAGCAGACCGGTGGGGATAATGTTTCCGAGAGAAATATTTTTTAGAAGGAGGAATTGTTTTTTACAGTTTCTCCTTTTTTTTACCATAAGGTTGAGAAGAGTTTAACAACAATAATAGAGAGAATGACAGTATCATTGATTTTGGCCGACGGTACCTGCTTCAAGGGTGAATCATTCGGCTATGAACATCCCGTAAGCGGTGAGTTGGTATTCAACACCGCGATGGCAGGTTATCCTGAGATTCTGACTGAGCCTGCATCACGCGGTCAGCTCATTGTAATGACCTATCCGGTCATTGGTAATTATGGTATACAGCCCATGACTCCCGATGAGTTCGGACTGCCCACCAATGCAGAGAGTGCAAGCGCACAGGCACGCGCCCTGATTGTAAGTGAGGTCAGTGATTTTTACAGTCACTGGAATGCCAAGGATTCACTTGGAGATTGGATGAAGCGCAATAAGATTGTAGGCGTAATGGGTGTTGATACCCGTGAACTTACCAAGCACATCCGTAACCACGGCAGCATGACCGCCAAGATCCTGTTTGACGGCCAGAAGAAACCTGAGGAGTACGCATATACAAATATGCTTCCGGAGGTATCGGTCGAGAAGCCTGTTATCTATAACGAGGGTGCCTCCAAGAAGGTGGTTCTGGTAGACTGCGGTGTAAAGACCGGAGTTGTACGTTGCCTTATCAATGAGGATCTGGAGGTTGTACGCGTTCCTTGGAACTATGACTACAGCAAGATCCAAATGGACGGTCTGGTAATCTCAGACGGTCCCGGTAACCCCAGTTACTGCAGTGAGGTTGTAACACGCCTCCAGAAGTTCATGGCCAAGAACGATACTCCCATTCTGGGTATCGGCATGGGATGTCTGCTGCTGGGTCTCGCCGGCGGTATGGATACATACAAGCTCAAGTTCGGTCACCACACCCAGAACCAGCCAGTACAGCTGGTGGGCACCGACCGTTGCTATATCACCACACAGAACCACAACTACGCCATCCGTGAGGATTCAGTGGTAGGTCAGTGGAAGGTATACCTCAAGAACCTGAATGATGATTCTGTTGAGGGCATCTACAACACACGCAAGCCTTGGGTAGGCGTGATGTTCCACTCAGAGAGTGATCAGGTAAACACTGATGCTATGTTTATTTACGATGATTTTGTTTCAAAACTCTAACACCCTGATATTATGGCATTGAAGAAATATAAGAAAGTGCTGCTCCTGGGATCAGGCGCACTCAAGATAGGTGAGGCCGGCGAATTCGATTACTCAGGTTCACAGGCTCTCAAGGCTCTTAAGGAGGAGAACATTGAGACCATTCTTATCAACCCTAACATCGCTACGGTACAGACCAGCGAGGGTGTTGCTGACAGAGTTTATTTCTATCCTGTAACTCCGTTCTTTGTAGAGAAGGTTATTGCAAAGGAACGTCCCGATGCAATCCTGCTTGCATTCGGCGGTCAGACCGCACTGAACTGCGGTGTGGCTCTGGAGCAGAATGGCGTTCTGGCCAAGTATAAGGTTAAGGTGCTGGGTACTCAGGTTAAGGCTATCATGGACACTGAGGACCGTGACCTGTTTGTAAAGCGTCTGGATGAGATAGGCGTACAGACCATAAAGAGCCATGCCGTAGAGACTATGGACGATGCACGCGCAGCTGCACGTGAACTGGGATATCCGGTTATCATCCGCTCGGCTTACGCTCTGGGCGGTTTGGGTTCAGGTTTCTGCGACAATGAGGAGGAACTCAACAAACTGGCCGAGAAGTCATTCTCATTCTCACCCCAGATCCTGGTTGAGAAGAGTCTCAAGGGCTGGAAGGAGATAGAGTTTGAGTGCGTGAACGATAAGAGCGGCAACTCAATCATAGTCTGCTCAATGGAGAACTTTGACCCGCTGGGCATACATACCGGAGAGAGTATCGTGGTTGCTCCTACACAGACACTTACTCATCACGAGGTGCAGAAACTGGAGGAACTGACCATCCGTATAGCCCGCCACGTGGGTATAGTAGGTGAGTGCAACATCCAGTTCGCTTTCGATCCCCAGAGCGAGGATTACCGCGTTATCGAGGTTAACGCCCGTCTGAGCCGCTCATCGGCCCTGGCATCAAAGGCTACCGGTTATCCTCTGGCATTCGTGGCCTGCAAGCTGGGTCTGGGCTACAACCTTTATGAACTCAAGAACTCCATCACCAAGGATACTACCGATTTCTTTGAGCCGTCTGTTGACTATGTTGTCTGCAAGATTCCTCGCTGGGATCTGAGCAAGTTCCACGGCGTGGACCGCGAGATTGGTTCTTCAATGAAGTCTGTAGGTGAGGTTATGTCTATAGGCCGTAGCTTTGAGGAGGTTATCCAGAAGGGTATCCGTATGATAGGCCAGGGCATGCACGGATTCGTGGAGAACAAGAGCATCAAGTTTGCCGATCTGGACAAGGCACTCAAGGAGCCTACCGATAAGCGTCTGTTCGCTATCAGCCAGGCATTCAGCGAGGGCTACAGCATTGACCGCATATATGAACTTACCAAGATTGACAAGTGGTTCCTGAACCGTCTGAAGGGTATTGTTGACCTGTCAAAGCAGCTCCACAAGGTTAAGGGCGTTGAGGCTCTGAGTGAGGATCTGCTGCGCAAGGCCAAGAAGATGGGATTCAGCGATTTCCAGATTGCACGCGCCATAGGTGAGGAGAAAAAACTGGGCTCACAGGCCAGCCTGCTGGCAGTACGTAACAAGCGTAAGAGCCTGGGTATTGTTCCTTACGTTAAGCAGATAGATACCCTGGGCGGTGAGTATCAGGCCAAGGAGAACTACCTGTATATGACATACAACGGCTGCGCTCACGATATACCTTTCTTTGATGACAAGAAGTCAATCATCGTAATAGGCTCAGGTGCATACCGCATTGGTTCATCGGTTGAGTTTGACTGGTGCGGCGTCCAGGCTCTGAACACCGTCCGCAAGGAGGGTTACCGCAATATCGTTATCAACTGCAACCCTGAGACAGTAAGTACGGACTACGATGTTACAGACCGTCTGTTCTTTGACGAGCTTACATTTGAGCGCGTCATGGATATCATAGAGCTGGAGAATCCCTATGGTGTGATTGTATCAACCGGCGGACAGATTCCCAACAACCTGGCTATGAAGCTTGACGCCATGAACGTACCTATCCTGGGTACAAGCGCCAAGGATATCGATAACGCCGAGGACCGCGAGAAATTCTCGGCCATGCTTGACCGCATTGGAGTGGACCAGCCCGAGTGGAGCGAGCTTACCTCAATGAAGGAGATAGGCAAGTTCATAGACAAGGTTGGATTCCCCGTACTGGTTCGTCCGTCATACGTACTATCAGGTGCTGCCATGAACGTTTGCAGCAACCAGGAGGAGCTGGAGAGATTCCTGCAGCTGGCTGCCGAGGTATCAAAGGAGCATCCGGTTGTAGTAAGCCGCTTTATTGAGAACGCCAAGGAGGTTGAGATGGATGCCGTTGCCAAGGACGGTGAGATTATTGCATACGCCATCAGCGAGCACATTGAGTTTGCAGGCGTACACTCAGGTGACGCTACCATCCAGTTCCCGCCCCAGAAACTCTACGTTGAGACAGTCAAGCGTATCAAGCGCATCAGCCGTCAGATTGCCAAGGAACTGCATATAAGCGGACCGTTCAACATCCAGTATCTGGCCCGTGAGAACGATATCAAGGTAATTGAGTGTAACCTGCGCGCTTCACGTTCATTCCCGTTCGTAAGCAAGGTTCTCAAGATCAACCTTATCGAGATAGCAACCAAGATCATGCTGGGCATACCTGTAGAGGCACCCGAGAAGAGCCTGTTCGATATCGACTACGTAGGTATCAAGGCCTCACAGTTCTCATTCAACCGTCTGCAGAAGGCCGATCCCGTGCTGGGCGTTGATATGGCATCGACCGGTGAGGTAGGCTGCCTGGGTGATGACCAGCGCTATGCTATCCTGGAGTCAATGCTCTCAGTAGGTTACCGCATCCCCAAGAAGAACATACTGCTCTCAACCGGTACAGCCAAGCAGAAGGCAGCCATGCTGGATGCAGCCAAGATGTTGGTATCAAACGGTTACAACCTGTTTGCCACCGGCGGTACATCAAAGTACCTTGAGGAGAACGGTATAAAGAATACCCGCGTATACTGGCCCAGCGAGGAGGGGCAGCAGCCGCAGGCTCTTGACATGCTGCACAAGAAGGAGATAGATATGGTTGTCAACATACCTAAGGACCTTACTCAGCATGAGCTTACCAACGGTTACAAGATACGTCGTGCCGCCATTGATTTGAACATTCCGCTGATTACCAACGCACGTTTGGCCAGCTCGTTCATCAATGCCTTCTGCACCGTTAATATCGACGACATACCAATCAAGAGTTGGGACAGCTTCAAATGATACAATTGGGGACAGACCCCTTTTGTACTATTTTGTAAAAATAGCCTCTAGATTATGCTCTGGAGGCTATTTGCATTTTCTTTCAAATTTGACTTAGGCTGAAAATAGTACAAAAGGGGTCTGTCCCCAATTGTATCATTTCTTCCACTTCAGGATTATTCCAGATTGGGCGGGGATGGTGATTCGGATGGGGGAGTCGGGATGGATGTTGGTCTTGAAGGTTTGGCCGGACAGGAGTTCCTTGACCGTGACGCAGTCCTTTTCGTTGAGTTCCATGTAGTCAAAGGCGTGTTGCGGGATGTTTACTGTAGTGTTGAGCGGCTGGTCACTGAAGTTTGTCACTACCAATACAGACTCTTTTCCGTCAGAACGCATGAATGCATACTGCTTATGAGGATTGAAAGAATCTGAAAGCGGATTGACGTACATCAGGTCAAAGAACTTGCCGTCACGTACTGCGTGCTCCTGATTGCAGATGCGCAGAAGAGTGGAGTAGAAGGCTCTTAATTCACGCTCATCGGGAGTTAAGCGGGCATCGTCCCAACGGCCGTCGTTGTAGAGACGGGTAAGGGTATCCGGTGCCCAATAGTCAAAGATGGTGGTGCGTCCGTCAAGTCCGCTGAATCCTTCCCGGTCCATGCCGGGTTCGCCGATCTCCTGACCGGCGTAAACCATTACCGGGCAGGTGTCCATCAAGGCCGATACAATCATGGCAGGTCGTCCCTTTTGGGCCGTTTCACCGAAGAATCGGGATGCTATGCGCTGCTCGTCATGATTCTCCATGAAGTGCAGCATATGCGGCCCGTTATAGCCGTTCTGCTGCCAGCAGCGGGTAATGGCCGTGGCCGATTCGCGGCCTTCGGTTATGGCACGCAATGTATCGTACAGTCCCACCTTATCATAGATATAGTCAAAGTGACCGCGGTTTATGTAGTCCCAGTATGATCCGGGATTGTATATCTCGGCTATGAACTGTATCTTTCTGTATTTTTTCTTGACCCTTGAAACAGCCCAGTCCCAGAACTCCACGGGAACCATCTCGGCCATATCACAGCGGAATGCGTCAATACCTTTGGATGCCCAGTACATGAGTATCTCCAGCATCTTGTTCCAGGTATCCGGAACGGGGTCAAAACAGCGCTGCCCGCCGGCAATGTAGTCAACTCCGTAATTGAGTTTTACGGTCTCATACCAGTCTGAATATGTGGGACTTGCGCTGAACTTGTCATTGCCTGTGGCACGGGCGGGGAACTCCCTGTAACCGTTCCAGTCAGGCTCGCCTGCAAGTTGCTGTCCGGGCAGGTAGTAGAAGTTGTTCTGCGGGCTGAATGCGAGTTCTGCATTATCGGTTTCACCCAGGTCTTTTATGCCTTTGGGTTTGGCAATGGAACGGTATTCACGCGCTACGTGATTGGGTACGAAATCCATTATGAATTTCATCCCTGCTGCGTGAACGCGGTTCACCAACGCCTGGAACTCGGCCATGCGGTCGGGAACGCAGACAGCAAGGTCGGGGTCTATGTCGTAATAGTCACGGATGGCGTAGGGCGAACCCGCACGGCCCTTTACGGTTCCCGGATTTGACGGTGGAATGCCGTATTGGCTGTAATCGGTGCACGACGCGTGAGCTATCAGACCGGTAAACCATATATGAGTAACTCCCATCGCCTTGATGTTGTCAAGTACGGTGGGAGTAAAGTCGTTCAGTTTGCCTGAACCGTTTGTTTGGATGTCACCGCCAGGCACATTCTGTGAGCCGCTGTTGCAGCAGACGCGGGTGAATATCTGGTAGATGACAGCCTTTTCCATCGGTGTTAACCTCTGATTCTCTTGATGAGACCTGTCAGGACGGTACCGGGACCACATTCTGTGAACTCCTCGGCGCCATCGGCAATCATATTGAGCACGCTCTGTGTCCAGCGGACCGGAGAGTTAAGCTGGGTTACCAGATTTGCCTTGATTTCATCGGGGTTTACGTGCGGTTTGGCATCCACATTCTGGTAGATGGGGCAAACGGGTGTGTTGAACTGTGTCTCGCTGATGGCCTTGGCAAGTTCATCCTTGGCGGGAGTCATAAGGGGAGAATGGAAAGCGCCGCCTACTACGAGCGGGAGGGCACGCTTGGCGCCGGCCTCTGTCATAAGCGGACATGCGGCTGCAATTGCCTCCTTGGAACCTGAGATTACCACCTGACCGGGGCTGTTGTAGTTGGCGGGAACCACTACCATACCTTTCCCGTTAAGACCTGCGCAGATCTCCTCAATCTTTGCATCGGGAAGGCCGATGATGGCAGCCATTGTGCCGGGTACCTTCTCGCAGCATTTCTGCATGGCGTTTGCACGCTGTGAAACCAGTTTCAAACCGCTCTCGAATGAGAGTGCTCCGCAGGCTACAAGTGCCGAGAACTCACCCAGAGAGTGTCCTGCAACCATGTCGGGCTTGAAGTCTGCTCCGTGTGACTTGGCTACTGCAACTGAATGGATGAATACAGCGGGCTGTGTTATATCTGTGCGGCGCAGATCCTCGTCCGAGCCGCTGAACATGATGTCTGAAATCAAACGTATGCTTTCATATTCAAATAATTAGTATGTTCTAAGTAAAATAACTAACTTTGCGCGACTTTTCCAAAAATTGAAAAACGCACACAAAGTGCTTGTGAATGCAAAAGTAGTTATCATTACCGATGTGCATTTACGGAATAATGATAATTTTCCTCACCGCTACACAATTATTGCTTTTTGTGCGCGTTATATATTAAACAGAGTAAAATATGTTGAACTACAAAATTCAGAGTTACGGCAGCATGTACCGTATGGAACATTCAGATGCAATGGGATCTTTCCAACTTGGGTTGAAAAGACTCTTTGACATCATTTTCTCCATTATCGGCCTGGTGCTCTTCTCTCCGCTTATTCTGCTTTTTTCGGCAATACTTTTCTATGATAAAGGCCCGGTTTTCTTTAAACAGGAGAGAGTGGGCTACAAGGGAAAGCCTTTTGTGATATACAAGTTCCGTACCATGCGTACCGATGCCGAGTCAGACGGTATCCCCCGTCTTGAGAATGAACGCAACAAGTATCTGACCCCGTTCGGAGGTTTCCTGCGTGCACATCATCTGGATGAACTTCCCCAATTGTGGAATGTACTCAAGGGCGATATGTCATTTGTGGGTCCCCGTCCCGAGCGTCAGTATTTCATTGACCAGATTAACCGTGAGACCGATGATTACCGTTACATCTATCTGATGCGTCCGGGAGTTACATCTTACGCTACCATATTCAACGGTTACACCGATACGATGGATAAGATGCTCAAACGTCTCGAATATGATTTGGACTATCTGGACAACCGCACGATATTTACGGATCTGGGAATCATCTTAAGGACTGCGTTCTCAGTATTCAGCGGAAAAAAATTCTGATTTTATTTTTGTCACTACCCAATTTGCTATATGAGGAAATATCTTGTTTTGTCACTGTTCCTGCTCTGCGGTTTGAGCGCTTTTGCCCAGATGTCGGAGGATAAGATAATACAGTATGTACAGGAACAGCAGGCCAAGGGAGTTTCACAGGAACAGATCGTGTATGATCTGAACAGGAGAGGCGTTACAGTCCAGCAACTCCAGCGGATGCGAGAAAAATATGAAAAGCAAAGATCCACAGGTGTTTTAGGCAATACCATTTCCGGTCAGGGCTCTTCTTCATCCCGTTCCAGAACGGGCAAAGGGGAGTCTTTCAATCTTATAAATCCGGCCGATCAGTCATATGCAGGTGTTTCCCCGATGACAGATTCTAAATCCGTAGAGCAGGAAAGGCTTCAGAATATGTACAATGAGGCTATGTTTCTGTTCGTGGATTCAATATATCTTCTCAGGCAGTCTCTGCTTCCCCAGAAGAAGGAGATATACGGACATGATATTTTCAAGAGCCAGAATCTGACGTTTGAGCCGAGCGCCAATCTGGCTACTCCGCAGAACTACCGTCTTGGTCCCGGCGATGAGGTCATTATAGATATATGGGGGGCTTCACAGAGCTCGATAAGAGAGATGATTTCTCCCGATGGCAATATAATGGTTCAGGACCTGGGACCTGTGTACCTTAACGGAAAGACCGTCCAGGAGGCCGATGAATATATTAAGAAGGTGTTCAGTCAGATCTATTCGGGCCTGGATGGTGACGATTCAAACTCAAGCATCAAACTATCATTGGGCCAGAACCGTTCCGTACTGGTGAACGTTATGGGTGATGTGGAGAACCCGGGCACATATCAGGTTTCGTCTTTCGCTACCGTTTTCAATGCCATATACATGGCCGGTGGAGTCAATGATCTGGGATCACTCAGAGATATCAGACTCTATCATGAAAATGAGGAGGTTGCCAAGATCGATATGTATGATTACATCCGCAACGGAAAGGTTCAGGATGACATACGCCTGAATGACAACGATGTGGTTATAGTATCACCGCATTCGCTTCTGGTCAACATTGACGGACGCGTGCGTCGTCCCATGTTGTATGAAATGACTCAGGAGGAGTCTCTGGCCGACCTCATTGATTATGCCGGCGGTCTGGAATCGGATGCATATAAAAAAGATGTCAGAGTGATCAGGATGGGTGAGTTCCAGCGTCAGATATTTACCGTTACCAAGGAACAGCAATCCGCATTCAAACTTGTAGACGGTGATTCTGTATATGTGGATTCCATCCAGGTGTCATTTGCAAATATGGCCGAAGTACGCGGCGCGGTATTCCGTCCCGGTCAGTTCCAGATAGACGGTGACATCACCACTGTAAAGAGCCTTATAGAGGCTGCCGGAGGACTCAAGGAGGACGCATTCCCGTCCAGAGCCCTGTTGAGTCGTACAAATCCGGACAAGACTCTTACCAATCTGGCAATTGACATCAAGGGACTTATGGAAGGCTCTGCGCAGGATGAGACATTACGCAATCATGATGTGCTGTTTATTCCCAGCCTGTTTGATGTAGGTGAAATCAAGACTTTCAGCGTTTACGGTGAAGTCCTGTTTCCTGGTGATTACAGATATGCCGACAACACAAGTATAGAGGACCTTATCCTTCAGGCCGGTGGACTTAAGGAGGACGCTTCTCTCACAAAAGTTGATGTGGTACGCCGTAACCGCGACAAGGAGGCTGTGGAAAAGAGCCAGTCTCTTGCTGAGACATTCTCATTCAGCATCAATGAAGACCTTTCCATACAGGATAATGATTTCCGTCTGGAGCCTTATGATGAGGTGTACATACGCCGCAGTCCCGGATACTCGGTCAACCGTCGTGTGATAGTGGAGGGTGAGGTTACATTCCCGGGATACTATTCTCTGGCTACCAACAATGAGCGTCTGAGTGACATCATGGAGAGAGTGGGACAGTTCAGTTCGGAGGCTTATCCTGAAGGAGCCCGTCTTGAGAGAAAGATGACTGAGGATGAAAGGTCCCGTATGCATGATATTGCCGAAATACTGGCCGGAAACGATTCTGTCGCATTGGCCAAGGCAGTAGACAAACTTATGAATATGACCACCTTCAATGTGGGTATCAACCTGCAGGAGGCTGTCAACAAACCGGGCGGTCCTGCAGATATCGTTCTGCGTGACGGAGACCGTATCATCGTTCCGGTATTTACCAATACGGTCAAGATTAACGGTGAGGTCATGTTTTCAAATACAACACCTTTCGTAAAGGGTAAGAGCCTTAAGTATTATATTGAGAAGGCCGGCGGATATTCGCAGCGTGCCAAGAAGAGCAAGGCCTACGTAGTATATATGAACGGTTCGGTGGCAAAGGCCAAGAAACGTTCCAGTAAACTGGTTCAACCCGGTTGTGAGATAGTTGTTCCCGCGCGTCAGCAACGTGACGGACTGTCACCGACCGAGATCCTCAGCTTAGGTTCTACATCCGCATCACTGGCAACAGTAGTATTGGCTCTTATGAGTCTCTTGAAGTAACGGCTATGGAAAAAGATAACAAGTCCAATGTGAGAATGGCTGATTTCGTAGAGCTTCTGCGGGATTTGTGGACGCACAGGAAGCGTATAATCATGAATTGCTTCTGGGGTGGTATTCTTTCTATAATAGTTGCTTTCAGTATTCCCAAGGAGTATACGTCAGAGGTGGTGATTGCACCCGAAATATCATCGGCTGCAGGTTTATCCGGAGGATTGGGCGCTCTGGCATCAATGGCCGGAATCAGTATGGATACCGAGGAAGAGGCCATATATCCGCAACTCTATCCGCAGATTGTTTCTACTACTCCTTTCCTGTGTGACCTGGCAGCACTGAATGTAACCTTTAATTACCGGAAGGATTCGATTTCAACCAACATCTACAACTATCTCTGCTACTATCAGAAAGAAACATGGTGGAGTAAGGTTCTGTCAGCACCGTTCAAACTTGTTAAACGTGAAAAGAAGGAGATTCTTGAGGATGGCGTCAAACTCAATCCCAAACAGTTGAGCCGTCAGCAGCAGAAGGTTCTCAAGGAACTGAAAGAGAGAATCACGGTCGAACTGGACAAGTTGACAAGCGCCATTTACATCAATGTGACCATGCAGGATGCTATGATTGCATCGATAGTTGCTGACGCCTTAACGGAAAACCTTCAGTTGTATGTTACCGATTATCGTACAGTCAAGGCCAGAAAGGATATGGAGAATACCCAACGCATGTGCGACGAGGCACGTGAGAACTACTATGCGGCACAGCATGCTTATGCGGAATACTGTGACCAGCATATGGGCGTGACAAAACTCCAGTATCTGATGGAACAGGACCGTCTGTCAAACGAGAAGGATCTGGCTTTCAATCTCTATAACCAGTTGGCTCAGCAGCTTGATATGTGTCGTACCAAACTGCTTGAAAAGACACCTGTCGTTGTTATCCTTCAGCCTTCCACCATCCCATACAAGGCTACTACCCCCAAGAAGATGATGATTGGACTCCTGTTCGTATTCCTGGCATTCTTTGGAACTGTAGGCTGGATAATCGTAAAGGAGCGTATTCTTGAAGCTTGAATATGGGTTGGTTGATACTCCTGACACTTTTGATTGAGGTGGGAGTACTGCTCTACCTTGAAGAAAAGGCGTGGCACACGCTTTACACTCCTCTTAATTTCCTGATGTTGCCCTATGTGGTCATCCTGTTGCTGACGGTTTCAGTGTCAGGCAAGTGGGGCATAGTTGATTTCTATTATCCAAGTATAGTGTACTGGAATGCCGGTCTGTTGCTTTTTGCCATACCCAGTTATGCTATGGGTTTTGTGCTCCAAAAAAACAATAAACCGATAGGCAGGCCTATAGATGACGGTGAGGGAATGCCCGACATTGTCGTTGTCCTGTCTGTAATAATGTGTCTGGCATTCCTGTACAGGCTGAAACAGACACTGGGATCGTCAAGTGCGACATTCGGAACCGATGAATTCGGTATGGATTATGACGGACATGGGTTATGGGCACATCTGAGCAAATTCAACCTGCCGTTGCTCATTCTGTGCATATATTATGCAGACCGCAGGAAATGGTGGCTGTGGATCATTATAATCACGCTGGTTTTCATTACGTTCATCCATCAGGTAAAAGGATGGGTTATCATTCCCTGCGTTACAGGTCTGGCCATGCGACTGTATTCGGGAAAGACACATCTTACCGCCAAGTTCCTTTTCTTTCTTGCCATCGGTGCTGTCGCTGTGTTTCTGGTTTCATACATACTATCACTTGTGGTAGGCGGAAATGCAATGCTGGGCGGTGCAATACTGGAATTCATACTGCGTCATTTTGTCCATTATCTGACCAGTGGAGTTCTGGGATTCAGTATGGACCTGGCTGCCGGAATGCCGGACAAGGGGAATATGGATATCTTGTTCGCGCAGTTTGTAAATCTTACAAATGTCCTGACCGGTAATGATGAGATCATCTCACAGGTAAACGGTGTTTTCTTCCATACCGGTCTGAATAACACTAATGTGAGAACAATGTTCGGCACTATAGCCGTATATACCAATCCGGGGCAGTTTATCTTTGTGACGTTGCTATTGAGTACCGTCATATATTCACTTAAGGTATTGTCCATACGTTTTGGAAACATATATCTCAACATCATCTATTTCTTTGAATGCGCCATGCTGTGCATGGGATGGTTTGAGTATTACTTTTTCCATCTGGATGTGATAGAGGTGCCTGTGATGACTCTGATTGTTATGACTTTAGTTTTACTGACTCAGACCAAACAGCATGAAACTTAAAGAAGGCATAGAGAAATTCGTTTCAAGATTGAACGGAGGGGAATCGGGCGCGTTCAAGAAGGTGACTGGTAATTTCATCTACCTGTCCGTGCTGAACGCCATCAACATCCTACTGCCGCTCATAACGCTTCCTTATCTGATGATAACCGTGGGTAAGGCCAACTACGGTATCTACAGCTATGTCTACATGCTGCTGCAGTATGTAATCATATTTGCCACATACGGCTTCAACTTTTCGGCCACCAAACAGATATCACAGTGCCGCGATGACAAGGAGAAGGTGAATGTGATATACAATTCGGTCATGGCATCAAAACTGATTATAGCAACGCTACTTTCGGTTATACTGCTGTCTCTTTCAAGGTTCGTCATGAAAGACGAACAGGCTCCACTTATGTTTATTTATGGCCTTGGAATGGTTCTTGGCGATATCCTGACACCTCTGTGGCTGTTCCAGGGTATGGAGAAGATGAAGTATATGACACTTGTCAATGCCTCTTCAAAGATACTGTTCACCGTACTTGTATTCATAGTAATTAAAAAGGCCGATGATTATTTCCTGCTTATCCTGCTCAATTCGGCGGGCTATATGCTTGCGGGACTGTTGAGTCTGTGGCTTGCCTCCAGGCAGTTCGGGATGCGTCTTAGACTGGTGTCTGCCGGCGATATCCTTTATCAGATGAAAGAAGGCAGCGCTGTGTTCGGTTCCACATTCGGAATGTACCTGTACCGTAATGCCAACATAATAATACTCAAGCAGTTCGTTCCAAACGAAGTAGTGGGCGTTTACTCAGCAGCCGAGAAGGTGATCAAGGGGTTCCAGTCAATAGTGGCTCCAGCAGCACAGGCACTGTTTCCGCATTTGAGCCTCAGGTTCAAGGAACGCTCCGACCGCGATAACATCGGACTGCTCAAGAGAATATCGGTACCGTTTGCAGGTGCGGTCCTTGCGCTTGCTGCGGCAGTCTTTGTGTTCGCACCGTGGATATCCGATATCCTGTGCGGCGGAGTGGAATTCCGCAGCTGCGTGCCCCTGATAAGACTTATGACTCCCGTAATTCTTTTTGGTGAGATAAACTACCTTATCGGAATAGTGGGGCTTATCAATATGAACCGCCAGAACCAGTTCTTCCGTTCCGTGCTGGTTACAGGTGTCTTCAGTGTCGCTTTTATAGTTATTTTTGCAGGTAGGTATGGCGCATATGCGGCCGCAGCCTCGATGTCATTATCCGAGATGCTGCTTTCCGTACTTTGCCTGGCTGTGCTGATTGGAATAGCAAGGAAGAAATGACGGCAATCATCATATTGAACTGGAACGGAGCGGACGATACAATCGCCTGCCTTTGCTCCCTTGAGAAGGCACAGGGCAGTTTCTTTGTCGTTGTAACCGATAACGGATCGGCCGATGATTCCGTTCAAAGGATAAAGGAATACATATCCGGCTCCGGACTAGACATCAGGCTCCTGGAACTGGGTCATAACTACGGATTCGCCGGAGGAAACAACAGGGCGGTTGAATATGCTTCACAGTTTGCTCCCGACAGTTATCTGCTTCTTAACAATGATACTGAAGTGACTCCCGGATTCCTGGTCCGTCTGGAAGAGTTCAGAAAAAGCCACGACTGCTATCAGGTCCTGACTCCCAGAATAAACTGTTATTATGACAAGGAACGTATATGGAACTGCGGTGGCGTGCTCAGGTTCGGATTCCGCCGTTACAGGTATGCCGATGTCCGTCAGGACAGGGTTTTGAATAAGAAACCCTTCAGAATCGGGTTCGTGACAGGATGTGCACTCTATTTTACACCCCGGGTCATTTATGATGGTTTCACTCCGTTCACCGACAGGTTCTTTTTTGGTGAGGAGGATTTTGACTTTTCCATGAGAATGAACCGGCACGGACTGAAAATGGCATGTGTTACTGACTCCGTAATCTACCATAAGGTTGGTTCTGCAGGTAACCGGATGGTGAAATCAGGTAAGGTTTACCTGCATCTGCTGAACCGTTATATAGACATAAGGCTCAACAACGGAGGACTGTACTTCCTGTTGTGGCGTCTTGCGGCATTCTATTTCACAGTACGTGCCCTTAAGAAAGCGTTTGGTTCAATATCCGGGGCATTGGAGAAATACCGGATACTGCTCAGTGATATGCGTTCAATGGACAAAGTGGACCGTTCTGTTTTTGAGAGTCTTGTAATTAAGGGAGATTATTTTGAATGAAGGGAACCAAGGTTGAAATATGGGGCGTGTATCCGCCTCCCATCGGCGGAATATCGGTCTATTGTAAAAGACTGACTGATGCCGTTCACCAAAAGGAGAGCAGCGTGGTTCTTAAGAACTTTGCCGGTTCCCGCTCATTGTGTCCTTACGTGAAGGATTTGAAATTCCCCGTATGGGAATTCATAAAGCTTCCTTTCAGGAAAAGGATGATCATACATGTGCAGTTGTGTAATGTCTGGTTCCTTACAGCCCTCTATCTTACAGGATGGCGTCATCGTCTGGTTATCACTTTGCATAACAGGAAGTTGCTCTTGCTGGGCGGATGGAAGGAATGTCTGGTTAAACGGTTCCTGTCCCGTGCACGCTGCATAATATTCAATGATCCCCGCTTTGCAGACCTTCTGCATGACAAATACGGAACAGACAAGTCTGTAATGACGGTTCTTCCCACATATATACCGTCATCCGAATCAGAGAGGCGCGGTATCCCTGTTGAGATAGAGTCATTCTGCAGCAGACATCGTTATACGGTTTCCACAAATGCCCATAAGGTTATAATCAACAATTGGGGCGACGTTTACGGTATTGACCAGATTATCGGAATGATGGATAATCTTGTTCACGGTCATGGTCTGGATGTGGGACTGGTTTTCCTGATTGGATCAGTAGGTGACAATGAGTATTATCAGAGCTGTCTCAAACGTATCGATGAGCTCGGCCTTGGCGACAATTTCCTCTTTGTGACGGGTTCCGATGTAAACGGATTTGAGGTTTGGGAAAGAACCGACCTGTTTGTGAGGGCTACCAGGACTGACATGGAGGGAATATCAGTAAAGGAGTCGCTGCAGTATGGAACGCCCGTTGTTGCCAGCGACGTTTGTACAAGGCCCGTTGAGGCTATCCTGTATAAGGACGGCGATGTTGATGACCTCTCCCGTAAGTGTTATGATGTCCTTACATCGGGAATGAGGTGCGCCCATTATCATCCGGAAACAGATGTTCCGGAGCGAATAATGTCAATATATAAGAGTTTAAGTGAATAAGATATGCTATATTAGTAGCATCAGAACTATATAAGAACGCATTACACTGATATGAAGCAGATAATACAGGATCTGAAAAGCGGTGCCACTATTCTGGAAGAGGTGCCCGCTCCACAGGTAAAGGCAGGATACGTGCTCATAAAGACTACACGTACATTGGTTTCGTTGGGAACCGAGAGAATGCTGGTGGAGTTCGGCAAGGCCAATCTTATTGACAAGGCAAGGCAGCAACCGGATAGGGTGAAACAGGTGCTGGACAAGATCAGGACTGACGGTATGGTTCCTACATTGGAAGCCGTTTTCAATAAATTGAACCAGCCGCTTCCGCTCGGATACTGTAATGTGGGTAAGGTGGTTGCCGTTGGCAAGGGAGTTACTGAATTCTCTGTGGGTGACCGTGTTGCAAGCAACGGCAATCATGCCGAATATGTGTGCGTACCCAAGAATCTGGTCGCAAAGGTCCCTGATAATGTCAGTGATGAAGAGGCTGCATTCACTGTAATAGGTTCAATCGGTCTTGAAGGTGTCAGGCTTCTTTCTGCCCAGTTGGGTGAGACTGTCGTCGTGATAGGACTTGGCCTGATAGGCCTTTTGGCTATCCAGTTGCTTAAAGCAAACGGATGTAAGGTGATAGGTGTGGATTTTGACCAGCAGAAGGTTGATATGGCATGCAGGATGGGAGTGACGGCCGTCAATCCCCAGTCCGGTACCAATGCGGTCTCATTTGTACAGGATTATACATCAGGTATAGGAGCGGACGCCGTACTTATCACAGCCTCAACGGACAGCGACAGCGTTATTCACGAGGCATGTGAGATGAGCCGTAAGCGCGGAAGGATAGTCCTTGTGGGAGTAATAGGACTCAATATGCGCAGGGATGATTTCTACAAGAAGGAACTCTCATTCCAGGTTTCATGTTCATATGGTCCGGGACGATATGATGAAGATTATGAGAACCGTGGCATAGATTATCCTCTACCTTATGTGCGATGGACAGAGAAGAGAAACTTTGAAACCATCCTGAGCCTTATTTCAAACGGCTCCGTTGAGGTAAAATCACTTATAACCGAGAAGTATGACCTTAAGGATTATGAGTGTATATACGGCGATATGCGCAAAAAAGGATCAGTTGCATCCATATTATGCTACTCGGATCAGTCTGAGGCCGATGAGTCCGTCACCCTTAACACCAACGGATTCAAAGGAGGTCCCGGCAAGATAGGAATCATAGGAGCCGGCAATTTCACCAACTCTACCGTTATTCCGGCACTGTTGAAGGCTGGAGCCAAGGTTAAATATATCTCTTCACGAACCAACGGCCTGGAGGCCAAGACTGCGGCCAAGAAGATGGGAGCCGAGATAGCCACAACTGATTATAAGGCTATACTGAATGATCCGGAGGTAAATATGGTTATTTGCACAACCCGTCACAACGTCCATGCATCAATGGTTTGTGAGGCTCTTGAATCCGGTAAAAGCATATTCGTGGAGAAACCCCTGTGCCTCAATTCCCAGGAGCTGGACAGGATAATAGAATTGTACGGAAAGGCACAGGACGGAACTACCCTTACCGTGGGATTCAACCGCAGGTTCTCTCCATTTGCCGTCAGGATGAAGAAACTCCTTGGCGACGGTCCCAAGAATATCGTGGCAACCATGAATGCCGGTTACATACCTCCCGAAATGTGGGTCCATGATATGGAAACAGGCGGAGGCCGGATAATAGGAGAGGCCTGTCACTTCATTGACCTCTGCTCTTTCCTGGCCGGCAGTGATGTGGTATCGGTCTGTGTCAATGCGCTAGGTACCAATCCTCGGGAGAATACCGACAATATGAGTATACTGCTCAAATATGCGAACGGCTCCAATGGAGTGATCAACTATTTCTCAAACGGTGCCAAGTCTTATCCCAAGGAGAAAGTTGAAGTCTTCTATCAGGACAAGGTCCTGGCTCTTGACAACTGGAGGATACTGGAGGGATTCGGTTACAGGAACTTCAGACGGATGAAAGGACGTATGGACAAGGGACATAAGGCCGAATTCCTTCTGCTCAAGGAACGCTCCGAAAAGGGTGGTGATGCTTTAATCCCGTTTGAAAGTATCGTGAACACGACCAAGGCCTCGTTTGCATGTATTGAGAGCCTCAAGAGCAGGTCATGGATTGACGTGTAAGGTGTAGGTGAGTCTGTTACGGAAACTGATTTCGGCAACCCGGCAGGTTCTTGAAACGTTGTATTCCACAGATGATTCCATATCTTTTATGTCCAACCGGACTGCTCCTTCAATCTGTATCGTACCTTTGTCGGTAACAATACCTGAATTGTCAAAAGAGAGGATTCTGACATCGGGAGCGAAATGAATCCAGCTCACCGTATCCTTTGCTGTATTGCAGATGTCCTGAATGGAGAAGGTGTCATTCTCCAGTCTGAAAGTGCGTGAGTGGATGGCTCTGCTTCCATACCCGTTATGGCTTGCAACTATCATGCAGTCACAGTCCTGCTCAATTCTGACCCTGGCTCTGCCGGCCACACGGAAAACATCCCAGACTCCCGAAGAGTCCTTTCCGTCAACGGTTACGGTGTTGTGCGCCTGTGTGCTGCGCTCATATTGCCTACGGCTGTTCCTGTTATATGTGGAAATTCCGGTGTCAATGATGAATGGCTTGCTGTCAATGCGCAGTTCATAGTTCAGAGTGTCGGCATGAGTGTGTCCCGGCTGGTTTGCGGCGGTAATGTTGCCTACATCGGCTATCACGTTGATTCTGCCGTCGGCAAGGCGGCGGTATCCGCACTCTTTCAGGGGGATGGGACTTGATTCAATTCCAAGCCTGGCTGCGTAATCCAGCAGTTCACTGGGCTGTGGCGCTATTCCGTATGCGGAATCATTGAGCAGCGGGATGGTTCCGTCGGGCCAGATAATGCTCTTGAGGTGTCCTGTCATGGCGCGGGCGCAATCAATCAGGAACTCATTCATGCCGGTGGGGAACAGACCGTTGTCCGTGTTTGCCGATGTATAGTTGATGCAGTCCAGAAGACGGTCCAGCAGTACGCAGTGGTACATGGGCGACTGCTCGTTGTGGGCTCCGTCCCTGAGTATCTCCCTCTTGAGTTCCCGTTTGAGAAGCCTGGCTGCCTTGCGGGCCATCTTGGGGTCATTCAGGAACGATGCTCCTATGGCAAGGGCAAAGGCATCCTCGAGAAGGTGGTTCCCGCCAACATTCCTTTCAATCCGCCTGGAGAGAAGCAACAGTTGTGAGTATAGGCTATTTATGCGCTCAGTAGTGGCGTAGCTGCTGTTGTCGCAAAAAAACTTTATCCAGTTGATACATCTGAGAGCAGTAGGATAGGGAGCTGTCCCGATGCTGTTGCCTTGACAGTCCTGAATAAACCTGTCTATCCAGGACGCACATTCCGCGGGGGTGATTGAAGGCTGTTGCAGCCAGTCCATATAGTTCAGGTTGTATGCCCATAACGGACCGTAATGATTGTCTTCCCATCCCCGGAATGTACTGCTGAGGTTAAGGAACGTAAATTGCCCGCCATCAAGTGATACTCGTTTGGGTATGGGGACTGTCAGATGACCGGTACGGATGTTGCCGGCGTATTCTGCCTGCTTGAACTTGGAGGTATGTAACTTCCTGATAACCTGGAACAATATCTGTTCGGGGCTGAGGTGAAGGACAGTTAACGCGATTCCAGTCAGTTTCATACCTTATTTCTTTCCACAAATATAGTGTTTTGGCGTCAATAATTGGTGTTTTTATATAACTTTGTAATTTGAATTGAACGGCTTATGCCGCAGTATCCGATATATGAAAGTAAACTTTATAGGGTTGGGATACATAGGTCTTCCAACCGCCATTATAGCAGCAAAGCACGGCATAGAAATAGCGGGAACCGATATCAATCCTGATATTGTGGAAGCTACCAATCAGGGCCATCTCCACATTGTAGAGCCTGATATGGAGGATATGCTCAGGGAGGTTGTTGCAAACGGCAAGCTCAAGGCATATACCGAGCCACAGCTGTCTGATGCCTATTTCATTGTCGTTCCTACTCCTTTCAAGGGAAATCACGAACCTGATATAACATATGTGGAGGCAGCAACCAGAAGCGTTGTGCCATTTCTTAAGGAGGGTGACCTTTTTGTCATTGAATCAACATCGCCTGTGGGAACCACGGAAAAGATGCGTGACGTGATCGTATCGCTCCGTCCCGAGTTGGAAGGCAAGATATTCATGGCCTACTGCCCGGAGCGTGTGCTCCCCGGTAATGTGGCTTATGAACTGATCAACAATGACCGTGTAATTGGCGGTATCAATCCCCAATCGACCGAGAAAGCAAAGGAGTTCTACTCACAGTTCGTGAAGGGCGCTCTTCATTCCACAGACAGCCGTACGGCAGAGATGTGCAAACTCACTGAGAACGCGTCCCGTGACGTGCAGATAGCGTTTGCCAATGAATTGTCACTGATTTGTGCAAAGGCCGGAATCAATGTGTGGAAACTGATAGAACTTGCCAACAGGCATCCGCGGGTGAATATACTGCAGCCCGGATGCGGAGTGGGAGGTCATTGCATAGCCGTTGACCCATACTTCATTACGGCCGATTTCCCCGAAGAGTCCAAACTGATTGCCCAGGCACGTGAGACCAACAACGGAAAGGCAGAGTGGTGCACAGGCCAGATTCTGGCTCAGATTCTCAAGTTCGAGAAGGAGAACGGCCGTAAACCCCGGGTGGCGCTGATGGGTCTGGCTTTCAAACCCAATATCGACGATCTGCGCGAGAGTCCTGCCATGGAGATAGCCAAGGGTGTGACAGATGCTGTTGCATCACAGTATCTTATGGTGGTTGAACCCAATATCAAGTCACATCCGCGCTTTGCCCTTACAGGCTTCAGGGAGGCATATGACAAGGCTGATATAGTAGTCTTCCTGGTTAACCATAGGGAGTTCGCGGCTCTCAATTACCGCACAGATGTCAAGGTGCTGGATTTCTGCGGCGTTTTCAAACTACCGTATATTATCTGAGCAGTGATGAAAAAGATAATCCTTGTGTTCGGAACCCGTCCGGAGGCCATCAAGATGGCGCCTCTTGTCAAGGAACTTGAAAAGTATCCTGATGAGTTCAGGACTCTTGTATGCGTCACGGGACAACACAGGGAGATGCTTGACCAGGTGCTCCGTCTGTTCGATATCAGGCCGGACTATGACCTGAACATCATGAAAGCGGGCCAAACCCTGTACGATGTGACATCACGTGTACTGTGTGAGTTCGGTAATGTGCTTCAGAAAGAACGTCCCGATCTGGTTCTGGTCCATGGAGATACCACAACGTCGATGGCATCGGCCCTGGCGGCATTCTATGAGCAGATTCCGGTAGGTCATGTGGAGGCAGGCCTGCGTACGGGCAATATCTATAGTCCGTGGCCGGAGGAGATGAACCGTCAGATAACGGGACGCATTGCAGTGCTGGATTTTGCACCTACCCGGTTCGGGTGTGACAACCTGATAAGGGAGAATGTGCCGCAGGACAGGATAACCGTAACCGGAAACACGGTTATAGACGCTCTCTGTTATGTCGTAGACAGGATTAAAGGCGATGCGGCTCTGAGAGAATCACTCGAAAGGAATATATGCGCTCAGGGTTATGACGTGAACCGCCTCAAGGATAGCGGCAGGCGGCTGGTGCTTATTACCGGCCACAGGCGTGAGAACTTCGGTGAAGGTTTCAGAAACATATGCAAGGCTCTGGATACGTTGTCACGCAGATACAATGATGTGGATTTTGTATATCCCATGCACCTTAATCCCAATGTCCGCAAGCCCATACATGATATGTTTGACGGCAGAATGCCCGATAACATGTTCTTTATTGAGCCTTTGGATTATTTTGACTTTGTACGTCTGATGGAACTAAGCCATATTGTGCTTACCGATAGCGGAGGTATTCAGGAGGAGGCTCCGGGTCTTGGAAAGCCGGTTGTCGTGATGCGCGACACGACCGAGCGTCCCGAGGCGGTCGAGGCCGGTACGGTAAAACTTGTGGGTACTGATTACGATAAGATAACAACCACCATAAGCAGGCTTTTGGATGATACCGGATATTATAATACCATGAGTCAGGCAGTTAATCCTTACGGTGACGGTAAGGCATGCCCCAGGATAGTGGATTTTATCCGTTCATTCTTTAAAGAATAAGTTATAAACAATCACAACAAAAGGCGAATACTTCAGTTATTATTGAAAAGAGGCCTCCACAATGAAGATACTTGTTGTTTCTTTCTATTATGAACCTGAGATAGGTGCTGCACCCAGCCGCATCACCAATCTGGTTCGTGGCCTCAAGGAGAGAGGCGCACAGGTTGATGTACTGACTTGCCTCCCCAACTATCCCAAAGGCCGGATATTTGACGGATATCGCGGCCGCTTCTTAATGAAAGAGAACCTTGACGGTGTCAATGTATACCGTTATTGGACATATGCCACTGTTTCCAAGGGTATTGTGAGGCGTGCTCTGGCCATGACATCGTTTGCCGTGACCATGTGGGCGTTCGGCTTCAAACGCAAACTGATCCATAGTTATGACAAGGTTATAATACAGTCACCGCCTATTATGGTGTCTGCATCGGCCATGTCCCTCTTCAAGTGCTGTTACAGGAAAAAGGTCGTGCTGAATGTTTCCGACTTGTGGCCCGGATCGGCTGTGGAGCTTGGCTTTATGAAAGAGAACAGCCTGTCATATAAGTTTACCTCGCGTCAGGAACGGAAAATATACCGGCGTGCTGACGCTGTGATGGGGCAGTCAAACGGGATTCTTGACAGGGTCCGTTCGCTGGAGCCAGACAAACGGCTGTTCCTGTACAGGAACCTTTCCCGGATTCCGTCCGGGCAGCAGGCGGCACAGGAGAAAACTGCCAGGACCGGGAGTCTGAAGATTGCCTATGCCGGCCTTCTGGGTGTTCCCCAGGATGTACTCTCCATTGTCCGAAACGTGGATTTTGAATCTGTCGGTGCCGAGTTCCATATCTATGGTGGCGGCAACCAGGCGGAAGACATAAAGAATGAGATAGCAGCCGGTAAGAAAAACGTGTTCTATCACGGTGTCCTTGCCAAGGAGCAGATGAACAAGGTGATGGGTAGCGAGTATGACGTGTCACTCATAGCATTGGCCAAATCCATTACAGGTGCCGTTCCTTCAAAAATATTCGATACACTCCCGCTGGGCATACCGCTTCTGTTCTGCGGCACAGGCGAGGGTGCTGAAATTGTCAGGGAGAATGGGTTCGGACTTGTATCGGCGCCTTCGGACTTCAGGATGATAGAGGACAAAATCCGGGAGTTTGTTATGATGGATGCCGATGAGTTCCATGCATATTCCCAAAGATGCAGGGATGCCGCAGCCGGCAGTTTCAATTTTGATTCCCAGTTTGATACTTTCATGGATTTTCTTGGCATGGTTTAAAGAAAAAAATAGTCATGTCAGGATTTATCTTTGGGGTAAATACTGACTATATAATAGAAGATAATTACAACTGTTTATTAATAATTACATGAGAAAGATTTTGTTTACAGCAGCTTTGGCCCTCGTAGCAGCAGGTGCCAGCGCACAGGAGCCCAATTTCACAATGGGTGGAGGTTTTGGAGGTTTTGGCGGCTTTGGCGGCCAGCAGCAGACCAATGTTAAGTTTGATGAGTATGTAGCAGCTCCCGATGGTTTTGACAAGGAGCGTGACGGCATCAAGAAGGGAACCGTAAAACTCATTGAGTATCAGTCAGAGTCAGTTGGTACTACCCGTAAGGCCAACGTTTACCTTCCTGCAAGCTATGACGGCAAGAAGAAGTTCAGCGTTCTCTATCTGCTCCACGGTATCGGTGGTGACGAGTGGGAATGGATGAATGACGGTGGTGTACCCAATATCATCATGGATAACCTTTATGCTGATGGTAAGGTGGCCGATATGATTATCGTTATGCCTAACGGCCGTGCTGCAGTCAATGACTCACGTGAGGGCGGTTACGGTTCAGCCGGTGCATTCGGTGTATTTGACAAGGACCTTATCGGTAGCCTTATCCCTTACATCGAGAAGAACTTCAGCGTATATACTGACAAGGATCACCGCGCTATCGCCGGTCTGTCGATGGGTGGCGGCCAGTCACTGAATTTTGGTCTCGCCAATCTGGACAAGTTCGCTTATATAGGCGGTTTCTCATCAGCACCCAATACACAGCGTGCAGCTCAGTTGATTCCTGATGTTGAGAAGGTTAAGAAAGAGAACAAGCTTCTGTGGATGGTATGCGGCAGCCGCGACGGTCTGATCGGTAACAGCACTCAGCTCAAGGCATTCTGCGACGAGAACGGAATTCCCTGCACACTGATCCAGTATCCCGACGGTGAGCACAACTTCGTAGTATGGAAGTACGGCCTCTATAAATTTGCCCAGCTGATATTCAAATAATCAGAATTACATTCTGAGCATTTTAAGGAAGTCACGTTCCGTTCGGAGCGTGGCTTCTTCTTTTCCCTTTACCGTCTGTGTCTCGGGGAACAGAAGCATGGTGGAGAAATCGGTCTCCGGCATATGTATACGCTCGTAGAGGTGACGGAATGAACGTCCGGCATGGGTCTCGCTGTCGCGTGGGCCAACAATCATGAGCAGATGGTCCTCCTTGAGCCCGCTTATCACCCAGTGCATATCGGCCGTTTCACTGACCTCATTGTATGATACACGTCCGCTTGAGAAATTGAGTCCGGTGCCGCGTACGGCCGAAATAGGCTGGTCTTTACCGTAGAACTCGGAAGCACATCCTATTGCCATGGTGATGCGGTAGATGCTCTCCATGCATTTCTCAAATGCCTCATCCTGAATAACGGGGCCGGGAACCAGAACTACTATGCGCCTTATGGTATTTATGGGAGTTACAAAACGCTGCAGGACTATCTGGCCGTGAAAACCGTCATTGAGCGGACTGATGATGTTGTCCAGATATGGCAGGTTGATGCTGTGACGCAGCGGCAGTCCCATCAGCATACGGTCTGCGCTGAATTCATTGGAGGCATGCAATATGCTGTCTATGATGTTGTTGCCCAGACGGTTGTGAGCTATGAACGGGACATCGGCCGATGCCGCTATCCTGGATGCCTCCTCAAGTCGGCCCTTACCGTCCTGCATGTATTTGGGGGCATGTTCACCGTTGATTGTAACATACAGACCAACCAGTTCAGGACTGTTCTTGTCATAAAGGGTTATGGCGGTATCCATCAGTGCCTGAAGGGTGTTGGAGCCGGTAAGCATGACCATCAGGCGTGAATCTGCTTGAGAGGCATCGGAGAGCTCATCCTGGTGCAGTACATCGGCAGCCTTCTCTGTGACAATGTTGCTCAGTATGCATGAGAACAGCACGATCAGGACTGTTGCACTGAGGGTGGTGTTGTCCATCAGACCTCCGTCATAAGCACCCATTGCTATGGCCAGGGCTCCGGCGGCATGTGATGCACTGAGTCCGAATACAACCCTGCGGTCATTGGCAGTAAAGCCGTTCGCCTTCTGGGTGACCAGGGCGGCAAACCACTTTCCGAAAGTTCCTATAATGAACAGGACCGCAAATGCTGTCAGGAACAGCCAATCTCCCGTCATTCCCGTAAGGTCTATCATAAGTCCTGTATTGATCAGGAATAGGGGCACGAACAGTGTGTTGCCCACAAAATCCAGGCGGTTCATCAGGGGTGATGACTTGGGTATGTACCGGTTCAGCACGATACCTGCCAGGAATGCACCTACTATTGAGTCCAAACCTATCAGCTGGGACAGGCCGCAGCTCAGAGCCAGCAGTATCATCACAAAAAGGAAGTGCGAGAAACTGTTGGTGACACGATGGAAGAACCCCCTTGCCATACGCGGATAGAACAGTATGACCGCCGTGATGTATATTGCAATCTTAAGAATGAACCACAGGGGATTGAAATCGGAGTTGCCATGTGTTGACAGCATCACAGCATATACAATCAGAGCCAGCAGAATGGCAACCAGCGCACCTGCAACTGAAATGGTCACGCTCTTGCGTCGGGCCAGTCCGTATCGGCTGATGATAGGATATGATATAAGGGTATGAGAACCCATGATACATGCCAGTATGGCCGATGTACGGGCGGGCAACTTAAGCAACCATATGCATGAGAAATAGCATAACGCCCATGGCAGGGCAAATGTGAGCACTCCGAACAGGATTCCCCAGACCTTGTTGCGTTTCATCTCCTCCAGGTCAATGCCCAGTCCGGCAAAGAACATGATGAAGAGCAGTCCCATGCGGCTGAAGAACTGAATCTCGGGGGTAACCTGCAGGATGTTCAGCAATCCCGGGCCTATGAGTACACCAGTTACGATAAGGCCTGCAATCTGAGGAAATCTGAGTCTCTTGCAGAGTATGGGCACAAATAAAACCAGCGTCAGGACCACAAAACAGATCCAGATGCTGTCAGTCATAGGGAACAGTTGTTGATAACTCATGTTTGGTTATTACGCTACGAAGATAATTATAATTCCCTGATTTTGTAATTTCGCGTTATAAAAGATTGCATATGATAGACTACCAGAAGGAACTCAATCCCAGCCAGTGTGACGCCGTCCTCTATACAGAAGGCGACAGCATGGTCATTGCCGGTGCCGGTTCCGGAAAAACACGTGTACTCACGTACAAGATTGCCCACCTGCTTGAGGAGGGTGTGGAGCCTTGGTCCATACTGGCCCTGACCTTTACCAACAAGGCCGCAGGAGAGATGAAACAGCGCATAGCGGCGCGAGTGGGAGAGAACCGTGCCCGTTATCTCTGGATGGGTACATTCCACAGCATATTCAGCCGCATACTGCGCTCTGAGGCCGATAAGATAGGCTACAGTTCAAACTTTACCATCTATGACCAGCAGGACAGCCAGAACCTGATCAAGTCCATTGTCAAGGAGATGCAACTGGATGACAAGACCTATAAGGCCAGTGTGGTCCAGAACCGCATAAGCAATGCAAAGAACCGTCTGATAACGGCATCGGGCTACGTTCAAAATGCCGATATCTACAAGCATGACCAGTTTAAGCGCATACCTATGGTGGGCAAGATATACGAGCGCTATGAGCAGCGCTGCCGCCAGAGCGACGCCATGGATTTTGATGACCTGCTGCTCAATACGTTCATACTGTTCCGTGACCATCCGGATGTACTGGAGCGCTACGGCACATCATTCAAATACATTCTGGTTGATGAGTATCAGGATACCAACTACGCCCAGCACTGCATAGTATGGCAACTTACCCGTAACGGTGCCAAGGTATGTGTGGTAGGTGACGATGCCCAGAGCATCTACTCGTTCCGTGGTGCAAATCTGGACAACATGCTTAAGTTTTCAAAACTGTACCCTGATTCCAAACTGTTCAAACTGGAGCAGAACTACCGCTCCACCCAGACTATAGTGGAGGCGGCAGGAACACTTATAAGCAAAAACCACGCACAGATACCCAAGAAAGTATTCTCGGAGAATGAAGAGGGTGACAAGATAAAGGTGCTGTGCGCTCACTCAGACCTTGAGGAAAGCGAGATGGTGGCAAACCGCATGCTTGACCTGCATACATTCAAGGATGTGCCATGGAGCCAGATAGCAATACTATACCGCACCAACGCCCAATCGCGTCCGCTTGAGGAGGCCCTGCGCAAACGCGGATTACCATACAAGATCTATGGAGGCCTGTCATTCTACCAGCGCAAGGAGATAAAGGATGTGATAGCCTATTTCCGCATGAGCGTAAACCCCAATGATGAGGAGGCGTTCAAGCGCATCATCAACTATCCTGCCCGCGGAATAGGCCAGACCACTGTAGGTAAGATCCTTTCTGTGGCAATGGAGAACGGTGTCAGCTTGTGGAGCGTTATAAGCAATCCCGCCGATTACCGTCTGGATGTGAATTCCGGTACCGCCGCCAAGTTATCGGCCTTTAGGACAATGCTGGAGAGTTTCATGGCCGATGCCTCCAGTGTTGACGCGCAGCAGCTCTCAGAGCGGATAGTCAATGAAACCGGCATAATGCGTGAACTCCAGGCCGATACAACCGTCGAGGGTATAGGTCGTAAGGATAATGTTGAGGAACTGCTTGCCAATATAGCCCAGTTCTGCCTGGACCGCAAGGAGGAGGGCAATGAACGTTGTTTCATGACCGATTACCTGAGCGAGGTATCACTCATGACTGATCAGGATAACGAGACTGATGAGGACTTGGAGAAGGTCACCCTCATGACCGTACATGCCGCCAAGGGTCTTGAGTTTGACGCCGTATTCATTGTGGGACTTGAAGAGAACCTCTTTCCCAGCGATATGAGCGGTGACAGCGAGCGTGAGATAGAGGAGGAGCGCCGCCTGTTCTATGTAGCAATGACTCGCGCGCGCAAGTATCTGACGCTGCTTTTTGCAACCACCCGTTTCAAGTATGGCAGTGTTGACTTCTGTACTCCTAGCAGATTTCTTAAGGATATTGATTCAAGATATTTGAATATGCCTTCGGAAGGCATCAAATCTTCCTGGAACAGCCGTCCATCGATGTTTGCTGATGAGGATTCCAAACCGGTATTCCAGCGTCGTGAGTATTCTTCTGCATCGACATTCCAAGCCAAGAAGAAGCTGGAAAATGAGCAACCCGTCCGCAAGCCGTGGCAGCAGGGTAAGTTCCAGAAAGTAACTGAGTCTATGCTTGAGAACACTGCTCCGGGCCAGTCATCGGCCCTGAAGGTGGGTAGTGTGATAGAGCATGAGCGGTTTGGTATTGGCAGTGTGCTGGAAGTTGAGGGTTCGGGCGGAGATACCAAGGCGCGAATCAAGTTCCTCAATGTGGGCGAGAAGACGCTGTTGCTAAAATTTGCACGCTACAAAATCCTTAAATAAAACCTTTATGAGAATTACAAAAGTCCTTTTTGCATTTTTCTTTGTTTGTTCGATCGCCTCGTGTGGCAGTCTGCGCCGTATAGGATATGAGAACGGTCATGAGTACGTTGACCTGGGTCTTAGTGTCAAATGGGCGACAATGAATGTAGGTGCCCAGGCGCCTCAGGAATCGGGAGAGTATTATGCCTGGGGTGAACTTGAACCCAAGGAAGTCTATGATTGGGTGACATACAGTTTCCGCACAGCCGGAGACACCGTGTATGATGTACAGCTATCCAAGTACAACACCAAAAAGAATCACGGAACGGTTGACAAAATAACGAGCCTTTTACGGGCCGATGATGTGGCAAACGTGAAGTGGGGAGGCGGTTGGCGTTATCCAACAATAGCCGAGATTGAAGAACTGATGGATGAGAACAACTGCACCTGGATCTGGACGACAATGAAAGGAGTGGACGGCTATAAGGTCAAGAGCAGGAAGAAAGGTTATAAACGCCGTTATATATTTATTCCTGCGGCAGGTGCACGTTCCGGTTCCGGATTTGATGAGAAAGAGACGGGAGGCGTGTACTGGTCCGATACGCTGATAGAGGCCTTTTATGCCTGCATAATCTCTTTCACGCCCGATGCAATCAGCGCATATAGTGCATCGGAGCGTTTCATGGGCCTGCCGGTCCGTCCGGTCTGCCCCAAGTATTAGCCTATTTGAATTTGTGCTTGAATTCCGTTTGGAAGGTCTTTGAGGTGTAGGTGGCAACGATGCCGGCACCGCCCTTTACGTTATGGAGTATGGTGACTGGCTCCGATAGGAATGATATGTCATCGGCATCCCAGTAATCATTCACGGATTTGTGGTAATAGTAGTAGGCATCTGAGAAAACGTACAGTTTGACGGTGACCGAATAGACTATCTCATCCTTTATCTTGTCGGCAATCGAGTAGGGGTCGGTACCCTCTAAATAACCTTCGTTGCTGTAAGAGTAGACTAGGCCTAAGGTATCCGGTTTTTCCATCATGATTTCGAAACTGAACTTGTTCCCGTCTTTGATGTGAAGGTCGTCAAACATGAATTCGGCTTTACCCCATTCAAACTGGCTGTCAGCCTCGGTCTCTTCAAGAACGGCGGTGGCACCATCGGCCTGGCCCAGCAGAATCTTGGTCTCAGAAGGTATTTTGAAATGCAGAACTTTCTGAAGAGTGTCATATTGTTCTGTCCAATCATTGTATTGGTAATAGATTACCGAGGGCTCGATGGTAAGCATGTAGAAGTCCTTCTTATCGTCAATACCCTGAATCTCAAGTTCGGTCACCCATACCGAGTCAACCTTTGAGTCATCAAAGTCTGAGACGAAATCATCAAACAACTCGCTCATGGTCTGTGTGGGCACATACTCCTTGCGGTAATTGGAGAACAGGCAGTTCTGGGCATGGGGAACAGTGTCGGTGGCCGATACGGTTCCGTACAGAGGGTGTGAAGCAGTGACGGAGATGATGTCGCCGTCATGGATTGCACGTCCGTCGGAATATGCCTTACTGCTTTCTTCATATGTGGCGGTGCGTGTCTCTCCGTTGATGTCTACGTTGACTGTAACATCGCTGTTAAGGTTGTGGCCGCTGTAATAGGAGTCCAGGAAGAATGCGCTGTGACTCATCCTGAACAGAGGAATATTTCCGGATCTGGTGATGCTGTTGACAATAAGCATACGCTCGCTGTCAGGGCCTTTATACTCAATGTCCTTGGTGCATGCACAGATAAGAACTGCGGCTGACAATATGATGGTGCTGTACTTTTTCATAACCTTAGAATGATATTGCGTAACTGATGGTGGGAAGAATAGGGAACAGGGTGAGTTGGCGCAGTTTGCGGTCCTCAATCACTTCATTCCCGTTGTAATAGCTGTCAGTATAAACGTAAACAAGGAACGGATTCCGATGGTTGTATGCGTTGTATATGCTCAGATTCAGAGTGCGGTTTACCCTTTCGGAGAATTTGCGGTGCCAGTTGAAACTCAAATCAAGCCTGTGCGTGGGGTTCAGGCGCAGATTGTTGCGGTTGTCATAGTAACCCACAGTGCCGTGTGGAAAAAACTCCTGGTCCTGTTCATCGTTAAGAACCTGCGAATCATAGTACTGGGTATAGATCGTTCCGCAGTTTCCGGTCTCATAGAGCCATGTGGCCGACATGTCGAACCTGTCACTGAACTTGTAACTGCAGGTAATGTCCAACTTGTGGCGGCGGTCATACTTGGCATCAAACGTACGTCCGCCGTTAAGTGTCATGCCCGGACGGTCAAACTTGCGCTGTGACTTGTTCCAGGTGTACGCAATCCAGCCGTTGAGCCTGCCCACAGAGCGTTGTGCCATGAACTCGATGCCGTAACTCCAGCCCTGGCCAAGGGCAATCTTGTTCTGCCAGTCGGTATCGCCGGACAGGTAGGTGGATCCCTCCTTGTACTCAATCAGGTTGTTCATGTGCTTGTAATAACTTTCAAGGGTGAAATCGGCCAGTCCCTCGATGCTGTATGCGGCTCCCAGTGCCCACTGGTGCGAATGCTCCGGCTCAATCTTGTCGGTCACAGGCACCCAAAGATCCGTGGGAAGGCTGATCACGTTGTTGGAGAGCAGGTGCACATACTGTGTCATATATGCATAGCCGGTCTTGAGTGACAGGTCATCGGTAATGAGGAATCGGGCACTCAGTCTGGGCTCCAGAGAGTTAAAATAGCGATTGTTGACGCTGAATCCTGCATATCCGGCTCCTACGTTGAACCTGATTATATCGGTAAGTTCAATGTCATCCTCGGCATAAAGCTGGAATTCATGAGCTATTATATCCTTTGATCCGAATGACTGGTTAAAGTTTTCGGTCTTTACGGAGTCGTTGTCCATGGTCTGTGTGCTGTTTATGCTCAGACTCATGACATCGGGAGTAAACTTGTGGTGAGTGTAACTGCCGCCGAATCTGATCTCCTGCTTGGCCGATGGTGACCAGTGGAAATCACTACGGAAAGAGGCGTCGTATATACCCGATCTCATTCTGATTGAAGAATTGCCCTCAGTTTTGTTGACCTTGTCCTTATCCTTCATGGTGATTCCCATCCTGTGGCGGTATTGGGTGTAGTTGGCGCTCAGGTCCATAAAGAGCTTGGGGTTGAGCACATGGTTCCAGCGTATGGCCGAAATGGTGTTTCCCCAGCGCCAGTCAAGTTTTGTCTTTGATTTGTATGCACCTCCCGAACTCTTGTAATTGAAGTATATGTCATCATCACCGCTGTACCAGCTTACATACAGACGGTCGCGGTCATTGAACTTATGGTTCAGTTTTACGTTCAGGTCATAGAAGTAGTAACCCATGCTGTAGTCCTCATCGTAGCCGGCAAAATCAAATTGCTTGTTGAGCCATATGGCCGAATTCAGCAGGATGTCAGAGTATGTACGGCGGGCCGATATGTTGAATGATGTCTTACCTTTTATAATAGGACCCTCCAGATTGATCTTGGATGAAATGAGTCCCAGGGATACGTTGCCGTGATAGTTCTCCATGTCACCGTCCTTCATGCGGATATCCACGACCGATGACAGGCGGCCGTAATAGTGGGCCGGGAAACTGCCCTTGTACAGGGTTACGTTCTTGATGGCATCGGGGTTGAACACCGAGAACATACCGAACATGTGGTTCACGTTATATACGGGTACGCCGTCCAGCAGCAAAAGGTTCTCATCGGGGTTACCTCCTCGTACATAGAGTCCTGCGGTTGCCTCGGTTCCGGCCTGAACGCCGGGCAGCAGCTGGAGGGCTTTGAGTACATCGGTCTCACCGAACATGGCCGGAACGGCTTTGATCTGCTCAATGGGTATGTCGACAGCGCTCATCTGTGAACCGCGTACTCCCAGGATCTCACGGTTGCCGTAGATGGTGACCTCATTCAGGGCATCGACGGTGGGAACGTCTATATTGATAACGGTATCCTTGTAAAGAGTGAACGGAATGACCACAGGCTTATATCCTACATAGCCGGTCCGCATCTCTATAGGACCGTCGGGTAGGGTGATGGAGTAGAATCCGTACTCGTTGGTGATTGTTCCGCGACCGCTTTTGAGGTCCAGGATTGTAGCACCAATCAGTGTCTCCTTGCTAGCCTTGTCGGTTATGTAACCGCTGATGGTGTGTTTGTTTTGGGCTTGCAAACAAAGTACTGACAATACTGACAGTAGGAATGTTGTTGTTCTTTTCATTCGTTATTCAACAAAAAAAGCAGCCTTTCCTGTTAAAGACAAGCTGCTTAGTAATTCATAAGTTGGAGCGGCAAACGAGACTCGAACTCGCGACCCCGACCTTGGCAAGGTCGTGCTCTACCAACTGAGCTATTGCCGCAGATTAAATTTTCTCTGGAAAATTT
>CACZMI010000025.1 GCA_902782245.1 uncultured Bacteroidales bacterium
CTTGCGCCAGTCAAAACTGATCTCCTTCTTGTCATACTTGGCCTCGATAGCCAGGAAAACCTCACGCAGAGGCATCTCCTTCTCATCAGTGAATATTGAGATGTCACCCAGAGAAACAACCTTGTCAGTACCCTGGATAGGCAGACGTTTCTTGGTCTCGTCAATGTTCTCAACAATCAGCGCACCGCGTCCGCGGGTAAGCAGTTTATACAGGCTCGGTTTGCCTGAAATAGTCAGAATTTCGTTAAGCATAATATCATTAATAATTTAAAGTTTTCTTACATTATCAATAAGTGCCGATATCTGGGACTCCAGAGCCTGCACATCATCATTCACAATCACAAAATCAGCCAGTCTGCACTTCTCCTTCTGATCCATCTGGCTGTTGATTCGGGCCACGACAGCCTGCTCGGTGGTATTATCGCGCTTTACGCAACGTCTTATGCGCAGAGGCAGCGGAGCATCCACGCAAACCGTATAATCAACCTCCCCGTCAAAGCCGGACTCAAACAGTATGGCCGATTCAAGTATACAAAATTCCTTACTTCCCTGAGCATCGGCCCAGCGTTTGAAATCCTCACGGACCCGAGGATGGATGATAGCATTTACCCGAGCCATATTCTCCGGATTGCCGAAAATGAACTTTGCCAGGACCTCCTTCTGCATAACCCCGCAACCGCAAGGGCAGTAAAGTGTGGGACCCACCAGTTCAGAAAGCGCCTCCTTAATGACCGGATTCGTAGCGGTAAGCAGTTTGGCGCGTGTATCGGAATCATACACCGGAATGCCCAGCAGTTGCATCTTGGCCGATACATAGCTCTTGCCACACCCTATTCCGCCTGTCATTCCGATAATCTTCATATCAATAGACCGTGCGCTCCATCAGATAGTCAACCGTGCGCGTCTGCAGACGGACATTACGCACATTGGCCGGTTGTGAATAAATACGCAGACGTGCGTTTGATGCATCGCTGCCGGCAATATCGTTATAATCCACCACAACCTGGAAATCGGCCGCGGTCACCCTGTCGTACTCGGACATCTTGACCCAGAAGGTCACGACAGCCTTTGACGGGAACGACTTGAGCGCCATATGATGCGGGAAATTCACGCCTGTTACAGGCACCTCAACGCTCTTCTCGGTGTACTGTTGCGACAACACCGTCATGACCACCTCATCCTGGCTGTAAATCACACCGGGATCACGCCTGAGAGGTACGGTTCGGATTATGGTGTCCGATGACAGTTGAATCTGGCCGGACTCGGCAATGACCTGATGCACGGCGGTATCGGACTCCAGAACACTTATCCTGATGCTGTCCGGACTGAATTCGATGCGCTCCATAAAGAACTGGTCCTGACTCTCGGTGGTTCCGCCGAACTCCACGGGCAGCATCATGCTCAATTGATTGGCATACTGATATACAAGCGAATCAGGAGATATGGAACGGATTTGGACCGATGCCGGGAGCATGGCCGATATGGAATCACGCAGCCGCGATGTGGAGAGTGACGCATGACCGTGTGACATGCTGAAGGCCGAATTACTGACCCTTAGGACTTTGTGTTCACCGCGTCGGCCGGATTTACGGAGTGATGTACCCATGCCGCTCAATGAAACGGTAATCTGGCGTGCAGGCTGTTCCGTAATGCGGATATTGTCGGGGACATCGGCCACAATCAGGGGAATTTTCATCTGGATATCATTATAATACCGATTCATGGTCTGTGACCACCAGAAAAATAAAGTGATGCCCAGAAAAAGCAGAAAAACCAGAAATTCCCCTCTGATCAGTTTCAGAAGGAAATCTCCGATTTTTCCTAAAAATGCTGCAAATCGGGATTTGGGATCTCCTTGCTCCCGCATGCGTAATTTATTAAGGATTAAGCCTTTGCTTTCTCGTCCTTGCTGGGATCCTGCTTCTTGCGGCGTGAAGGTTTCTCGGGCTTAACGGGCTGAGCCGTGGGAACGGGATTGACGTAACGCTTGTCAACCTTGATCTTCATGCCCTGAGCTATCTCAAGGGTTACAGATACATCATCTATATCCTTGATCTTACCGAAAATACCTGAGCTGGTAACTACATCCTGCTCTTTCTGCAGAGCATTGCGGAACTTCTCGCCCTCCTTGTCCTGACGGGGACGCATGAATATCATCATCACAATGAGCAGAAGAAATATCCACAGGAATCCGCCGGCACCGCCGAACATACCGCCCTGTGCCTGACCACCCTCAGAAGCTGCTGCTGCGGGTTCTGAAAGATCTGCCTGGACAAAATTCACAGTGTGTACGCCTACTTCCTGATATGTCATCTGGAAGGGATTGAGTAAAAGCATGTTAGCCATAATTGTCTATCGTTTTTTTAGTTTATAATTCCTTATTTATACGTCCCTGACCGGACAGGTCCTTGACTATGGTGTCCAGCATTCCGTTTACGAAACTGCCGCTGGCGGGTGTGCTGAGCAGTTTGGCAAGTTCAACATACTCGTTGATGGTTACCCTGAGCGGGATCTGCGGGAAATTGAGCATCTCAGCCATGGCCACCTGAATGATTATGACATCCAGAAAAGCAAGACGGCTGGGATCCCAGCGGCGGCAATTGGCAGCTACCACCTGCTCGCGCTCCTGAGCCATATCCAGGCCGTAGTGCAGCAGGTCTATTGCGAACTGACGGTCCTCATCATCCTTGAATTCAGCCTTGAGAGGCTGTTCTACGACCTTTCCGTCCTCAAAGCTCTTTATGGTCTTAAGTACAAATGAATCAATGAGTTCCTTATCTCCGTTCCAGTATATGTTCTGTTCCTCGAGCAGGTTGTCAAGTTCATCGCTCTGCTCTATAAACTCCTTGTAGAGTCTGCGCACCAGTTCCTTATCGGCCTCAAAATCAAATTTCTCAGTCTGGATGTACTCCTCCATTGCGTCCGATTCAAGAATGGCCGAACATGAGTTACGGAACCAGTCCGACTCAAAAAGCCAGTCAAAATCATTGCTCTGAACATATGCGTCCAACTGGGCGTTGGTCTGCATCTGTGCAAGCAGTCTGTTATCGGCCAGAAGTATCTCACGGCGTGAAATGTGAGGCTCATTCATGCGTTGCTGACGGGCTACGGACTTGGTTATCTGACGGGCCCAAGCAACCGGAATAAACAAAAGGGTTTTGTAAAGAGAATACGCGCTGTCAATGCTTTGAGCCAACTCACGGTCGGCATCGGCAGTCTTCTGCCCGCCGTTCTGGTAGTATGCGTAGATTACCTGAACTACTTTCAGTCTGATGAGAACTCTGTTTATCATTTGTGTCCTAACCGTTAATCCGGTCCGCAAAAGTACAAAATTTTTGCTCACAAGTCCCAATTCCGTGCCCTATTTCTTGGATAGATAGAATCATTTTACCATATTTGTGGAAATTTAAAAACTTTACAAGTTTATGGAGGAGTTCAGGAAGAAGAATGCCGACGACATTGAGAAGGATGTGATATTCTCCCACGCCATAAAGGCCGGCAAGCGCATTTACTACATGGACGTGCGCAAGACCCGCAAGGATGAGATGTATCTGTCCATCACGGAGAGCAAGAAGATAGTCAGCGGCGAGGGTGATGACGCGCAGGTGAGTTTTGAGAAACACAAGATTTTCCTGTACCGGGAGGATTTCAGCAATTTCATTGACGGCCTGACCAAAACCATCAAATTCATACACGAGGCAGAGAAGGACGTGGCCGATAAGCCCGCGGTGGAGACATCGGCCGATGACACCGCAGAAGGGGCATCGGACTTCAAGATTGAGTTCTGAACATTTGTTTTTATAAAATAATTACACTACCTTTGCGCCGCTTTTACGTAAAGCATGCCGTAAAAGGTAGTGTTTTGTGTGATGGTGAATTGAGTAATAACAATTTAGAGTAACACGTTTTAAAATGAAATCAATTGACGTTAAGGGCACAGCCCGCAATGAGTTCGGTAAGAAAGGTGCCAAGGCACTCCGTAAGCAGAATCTTATCCCCTGCAACCTCTACGGTGTAGAGCGCGACGCTAAGGGTCTTCCCGTAGCAAAGGCTTTCAGCGTAACATTTGAGGAGGTCCGCAAACTTGTATATTCACCCGATATTTTCTCAGTTAACCTGACCATCGACGGCAACACCGTTCTGGCAGTTATGCGTGAGATCCAGTTCCACCCCGTAAAGGACAACATCCTTCACATTGACTTCTATCAGGTTGATCCCCAGAAGCCCATCGTTATGGCAGTTCCCGTTAAGCTTAACGGTCTGGCAGCCGGTGTCAAGGCCGGTGGTAAGCTGGAGCAGATCCTGCGCCGCGTAAAGGCCAAGGCTCTCTACACTGCAATTCCTGAGAAGGTTGAGATTGATGTTACACCTCTTGCAATCGGTAAGTCATTCAAGGTTGGTAACCTCAAGGTTGAGGGTATCGAGTTTGTAAGTCCTAAGGACGCTGTGATCTGCACAGTTCTGTCAACTCGTTCAGCTGCTGCCGCTGATGCTACCGAGGAGGGTGCTGCTGAGGCTCCCGCTGCTGCTGAGGCTCCTGCCGCTGAGTAATAAAATATGAAATATCTGATTGTGGGGCTGGGTAACCCGGGCGACGAATACCAGAATACCCGCCACAACATAGGATTTATGGTATTGGACGCCCTCGCAAAGGCGTCCAATACTGTTTTTGAGGACAAGCGATACGGTTTTGTGGCACATATGCGCATCAAGAACCGCGAGCTTGTGCTCCTCAAACCTACTACATTCATGAACCTGAGCGGAAACGCAGTCCGCTACTGGATGAACCAGGAAAAGATTGACCCTCAGAACCTTCTGATTGTGGCCGATGACCTGGCACTGCCCTTGGGCAAGATACGCCTTAAGAGCAAGGGCAGCGGCGGCGGTCACAACGGCATAGGCAACATCATTCAGGTGCTCTGCTCGGAGCAGTTCAGCCGTTTGCGTTTTGGCATCGGCAATGATTTCCCCATGGGCGCCCAGATAAAGTTCGTGCTGGATCCGTTCAGTGACGATGAGCGCAAGGTTCTGGACGAGCGCATTCCCGTGGCGGTCGAGGCAGTAAAGAACTTCTGCCTGGCAGGTATCGATGATACCATGTGCAAATTCAATAACAAGTAGGCAGTTGTATGGCTGAGGCTCGTATTGACAAGTGGCTCTGGTCCGTGCGTATATTCAAGACACGCACCATTGCATCGGAGGCCTGCAAGAAGGGTCGCATTACAGTGAACGGAGTGCAGGTCAAGCCCTCCAAAATGGTGCATGAGGGCGATACAGTCCAGGTGCGCAAGCCGCCCGTGACCTACTCTTTCAAGGTTCTGCAGTGCATAGAGAACCGTGTGGGTGCCAAACTGGTGCCCGACATGATGCAGAACATCACTCCCCAGGACCAGTATGACCTGCTTGAGATGAACCGCATAGGCGGATTCGTAAAGCGCGCCGCAGGTCTGGGCCGTCCCACCAAGAAGGACCGCCGCGACATGGAGGACTTCCTGTCCGACGCCCCCTTCGACCTCCCCGAAGAATTCGACTTCGATGAATAGTCCTACGCCTGGTAGGGATATAATTTAGGGGTATAGGTATCTGAAACTACGCGCTTCGCGCTATCCCTCCCACTCCTACGGAGCGGGCCCCTCCCGTTCAGAACTACGTTCTAGACCTCCTCCTCGTTCGGTAGAGTAAGCTAGCTTCCTCTACTCTCTCTTCGTTCGTCGGTTCACAAGCCCACGGGCGGCCATGGTTTCCGGGAACCCATTCGTAGCGGCCGTGGAAATTCATACCACCGGCAAACAGGTTGGGACAAGGCAGCCCCTTAAATGAGAGCTGGGCACCGT
Source organism: uncultured Bacteroidales bacterium (assembly GCA_902782245.1). Taxonomy (GTDB): domain Bacteria; phylum Bacteroidota; class Bacteroidia; order Bacteroidales; family Bacteroidaceae; genus Colenecus. The sequence continues at coordinate 5,835 of CACZMI010000025.1, forward strand.
CCGTACCGCCGCGGATGGGAACCTTTACCGGATTGACGCCCGCCAGTTTCATTGCATCGCACGCAATATCAACCACATACGGAACCTTGTCTATCTGCTCCTTCATGTTGTAATACTGGTCGCTGACCTCGGCAGTAACAGTACCCTTACCGTATTTTGCGTTCATCTTATCGGCCACAGCCTTGGCAAACTCCTTACGGGCCTCAAATCTGGCGCGGTCGTGGTCACGTATAATAAAGGTGGCCGATGCATGATCAACCTCACCTGACAGACCTACCAGATGATAGAATCCCTCATAGCCCTGGGTTGTACCGGGAGTCTCATCGGCGGGGAACATCTGTATGAGTTCTGCAGCCAGAAGTGATGCGTTCACCATCTTGCCCTTGGCGTAACCCGGATGAACCTCAAGTCCCTGTATCTTGAATACGGCCTTGGCGGCGTTGAAGTTCTCATACTCCATCTCTCCTACCTCACCGCCATCAACTGTGTAACCGAACTCGCAGCCGAATCGCTGCACGTCAAAGTGTGCGGCACCCATACCAATCTCCTCATCGGGATTGAATCCTACGCGAACCTTACCGTGCTTGATCTCGGGATGCTGCTGCAAATACTCTACGGCGGTTATTATCTCTGCAATTCCGGCTTTGTCATCGGCCCCCAGAAGGGTTGTGCCGTCGGTCACAATCAGGTCCTCACCCTTGTGTGCAAGCAGCTCGGGAAAGAGGCTTGGTGAGAGAACTATGTTCTGCTCCTTGTTAAGGATTATGTCACCGCCGTCATAATTGTTTACAATGCGGGGCTTGACATCCTTGCCGCTCATGGAGGGGCTGGTATCCATATGGGATATGAAACCGATGGTGGGAACCTTCTTGTCTGTATTTGCGGGAAGTGATGCGTAAACGTATCCCATGTCATCCATGAAAACTTCCTCAAGTCCCATGCCCTCAAGTTCGGTCTTCAGCTGGCGCGCCAGATTCATCTGCTTGGCGGTACTGGGAACGGTCTGGGAGTTCTCATCGGACTGTGTATCAACGGCTGTATAGCCTAAAAATCTTTTAATCAGATCCATATTGTTGAGTTTTATTTGTATTGATGCAAACTTACACAAAAAAGAACTACATTTGCAAAAATAACCTATTTACAAATCGGACGACATGAGAATTAAGCATTTGTTTTTCATGGCTGTGACTGCAGCATTTGCCTTTGCAGCTTGCGAGGACCCCATTGAGGGCAATGATCCCGGTACTGTTACCGGCGACGGCAACTTTTGGACTACCTACAAACTGGCTCCCAAGGGTGTCAAGAGTATCACAGAGAACGGTTTTACAGATAACTTTGACAAAAACGGACGTCTGACCTCGAGCTCAAGAGAAGATGATACAGACACTTACACCTACAACGCCGAAGGATATATATCCAAGATAGAAAGCGAATCCCGTGATTGGGAAGGCCATCTCACAAGGACTACCAAGACCTTTGAGTTCAACAACGGCGACAAGTTCTGCCCCATTCCCATGGGCCCCGGCAACATCTTCCATATCTTTGAGAACGGTCTGGTCAAGGGTCTGTCAAAAGTCACACTTCAGGAGGATGACAGCATCTGCGTAATGGAGTACAAATTCAAGGATAACATACTGACAGTCAGCACATCGGGCGGATACTGGAATCAGGACACTACAGGTCAGGATATTTTCGTGCGTTATGATGACATCATCTTTGAGTACCAGGGCAACTATCCCTACTTACTCCAAGATGAGCACGAGTTCATCGGCCCCATCACCTATCAGGCTAACGGACAGTTCGATACATACGTTGAGGGATTCTATAGTTGGGATGAAGATTATCCTGGTTTCATAACTATGCAACGCACCCGCACCGTAAACAAGAACTTCAAGGATAAGTTGCTGATAGAAAAGGAGGTTGGCAAATACTACAATACCGGTGAGGCTAATCCTTGGAATATCGAGACCATTACCTACACTTATAATGAGAAAGGTGACGTTATCAGTGAGACAACGACCAACACATCCTCATACAGCGAGGATTACCTGTCTACTTATGAGTACGAGTATGACGCCAAGGGCAACTGGATAAAGTGCACCGTAACAACGATCGTAACCCGTCCTTCTCAGCCTGAGCAGGAGCCCAGAGTTTATACAAATGAGCGTGAGATAGTTTACTATTGAACCACTGGATCATAAATTTGTCAAAGGGGGCTATTCTGTCCCCCTTTGTCATTTAAAACCAATTGATTGCATGGATAAGAAAGTCATACTTATAACAGGCGCCAGCAGTGGAATAGGCTTTGATACAGCACTCAAACTGGCTGCACAGGGGCACACTGTCTACGGTGCGGCACGAAGGATTGAACTGATGGAACCGCTCCGCGAAAAGGGTGTTATACCGGTTCGTCTTGATGTGACCGATGAGGCATCGATCGCTGATTGCATAAACACGGTCATTGAGGCTCAGGGGCGTATCGATGTGTTGGTAAACAATGCCGGATACGGTTATCTGGGAGCCATTGAGACCGTTCCGCTTGATGAGGCGCGCCGACAACTGGAGGTTAATCTGTTTGGTCTGGCCAGACTTACCCAGCTGGTTCTGCCGCATATGAGAGCACAGCACAGCGGGCGGATAATCAACACTTCATCAATAGCCGGAAAGGCTGTGATACTGTTTGGTGGCTGGTACAACATTTCCAAATTCTCAGTTGAGGCTTTCAGCGACGCGCTGCGTATGGAAGTACGTGAATTCGGAATCAAGGTGAGCATCATCGAGCCCAGCGGTATACGTACGGCATGGGGCACCATAGCCGCCGATAATCTGGAGCAGGCTTCCACCGGCACCGCATATCAGGAACGTGGCCTTAAGATGGCCCGCATTTTCCGTTGGGCTTACACATCAAAACTGCTCTCCGGGCCCGAGCGCGTATCGGCCGCAATAGTAAGGGCTGCAAACGCACGCCGGCCACGCCTGCGCTACCGTCCCGGCATGGGCGCCTGCACCATCCTCTTTTTCCGCACCGTCCTTCCCGCCCGCTGGTGGGACGCCATCGTAAAAAGCCTGCTTTCCTAAAAAGTGACGCAAAGGGGTCGTTGCGTTTTGCGTCACTTTGTGTACTCGCGGGGAGTGAGGCCGGTCATTTTCCTGAAAAGGCGGGTAAAATGCTGCGGATAGTCAAACCCCAACAGGTGCGCCGTCTCGTTGATATTGTGCCCGTTCATCAGAAGGTTCTTGCCCTGCTCTATCACGAATGAATGTATGTAGCCGATGGCCGTGCCGCCGGTAGCCTTATGAACCACATCGCCTAAGTATCGGGCCGAATACGCCAACTGGTCGGCACAGTACTGTACCGTTGGCACTCCCAGATCCAATTGACGCTGCTGAAAGTAGTAATCACGTAACAAGCTGTTGAACCTTTTAAGCAGGTCCGATGAGCTCTTGTCCTCCTTGGAAAGCTGGCGCAGGTATATCCTGTTGCAGTATTCCAACACCAGACGTATGTATCCGAGTACCACCGTACGCAGCGCAGGCGAATCGGCATTCTCCTGCAACTCATGCCTTAGTTGTGTAAGCAACTGGGTTATCCTTCCCCACTCCGATGTCTCCATCACCAGCGTCTCGGTGGCAAAATAGGAGAAGAAACGGTAATCCTTCATCCTGGGCTCCAGGTCTGTGCCGTGAATGAGTTGGGGCGAGAACAGCAATGCCCATCCGCTCAGGTAGAGTTCCTCGCCGTTATCCTCACGGCCGCCTATCTGACCAGGCTCAACGGCAATGATTGAGCCGTCGGGGGCATCGAACATCTTCATGCCGTAGGTAAGGTTCTTGGGGAAACTGCGCTGGATAAAGAGCCCGTAAACACCATACCGGTTAAGGCTGGAGTGTATGGGCGACACCTCGTCATAATGTACGATACTTACCAGCGGATGCAATACCGGAGCGTTCACGTATCGGCCGTAAACATTAGGATCGGAGACCTGCAGGATATTCTTCATAACGCACGTAAAGGTAGAAATTTTGTGCAAAATACGCAATAATATGCGAAATTGGTAGAAATCGGACAAAAATCGGTAATTTACTCTCTTTCTTGTCCGTTACCTTTGCATCGGTAATAAAAACTGACAGAATGAAAAAGGTAATAGTAATCTCCACGAGCCTGCGTGGTGGCTCCAACAGCGATATGCTGGCCAATAAGTTTACTGAAGGCGCCAGAGCCGCCGGAAACGATGTTGAGAAGATCTCTCTGGTAGGCAAGAACATACAGTTCTGCAAAGGTTGTTTCGGCTGCCAGAAGTTGGGCCGATGCGTAATCAAGGACGATGTAAACGACATCATGGCCAAGGTTCTCAAGGCCGATGTCATCTGCTGGGCCACCCCTATCTACTATTACGAGATGAGCGGCCAGATGAAGACCCTCATAGATCGTATGAACGCCATGTATCCGCTGGACTATCAGTTCCGTGACGTCTATCTGCTAACAACCGCAGCCGAGAATGAGGAGCAGACTCCCAAACGGGCCGAATCAGGCCTGATGGGCTGGATAGAGTGCTTCCCCAAGAGCCGTCTGGCCGGAACGCTGTTCTGCGGCGATGTCAACGACGCCCGCGAAATTGTGGGCAACCCCAAACTTGACGAGGCTTTTGAATTAGGTAAGAAGGTATGAAAAAGATTATTCTATCCGCAGTGCTGTTGGGCGGGATGCTCACGGGCTGCACAGGAAACGGACAAACAAAAACAGACAATAATATGACTACACTGCAATTGACACAGGAGTGGGACAAGACGTTCCCCAAGAGTGATAAGGTTGACCACAAGAAAGTTACTTTCCGCAACCGCTACGGCATTGAGCTTGCGGCCGATATGTACACACCCAAGAATGCCAAGGGCAAGCTGGCAGCGATTGCCGTGACCGGCCCGTTCGGCGCCGTTAAGGAGCAGTCAAGCGGTTTGTACGCACAGCACATGGCCGAGCGCGGATTCCTGACTATTGCCTTTGACCCATCGTTTACCGGTGAGAGCGGCGGCGAGCCCCGCCGTATGGCATCGCCCGATATCAACACCGAGGATTTCCTGGCAGCGGTTGATTTCCTGTCCGTTCAGGATAACGTTGACCCCGAGCGCATCGGCATAATCGGCATATGCGGATTTGGAGGAATGGGCGTAAATGCGGCAGCACTTGATCCGCGCATCAAGGCAACCGTGGCATCCACCATGTATGATATGAGCAAGGTGAACGTGGAGGGCTATTTTGCCAGCGAGGACACCCCAGCTCAGCGTATGGAAAAGCGCAAGGCCATTGCGGCACAGCGCACAGAGGATTACAAGTCAGGCACTTACAAGCGTGCGGGCGGTGTTGTTGACCCCCTACCCGACGATGCGCCCTGGTTTGTAAAGGATTACCACGCATACTACAAGACTCCGCGCGGTTACCACAAGCGCAGCGGCAACTCCAACGACGGCTGGAACGTAATTGGCTGCCAGAGTTTCATGAACCAGCCTCTGCTGGCCTGGGCTCAGGAGATTGAGAATCCGGTGCTGCTCATCCACGGCGAGAAGGCCCACTCACGTTACTTCTCAGAGTACACCTTTGAGCGCATGACCGGCAGGCATGTGGAGGGTGTATCGGCCGTAGAGGGAAATAAGGAACTGATGATTATCCCCGGCGCATCGCACGTGGACCTTTACGATGACGTAGCCGGTGTTATCCCCTATGACAAGATTGAATCATTCTTCAAAGCCAATCTGAAATGAGAGCCAAATTATTGAATAACGGACTCTTAGTATTCAATGACAGTGGAAACAGTTGATTTTTCGGTTTGGCCCAAGGGTGAGCCCAATACCGCATACGCTCAGTATTTGACGCAAAGGGGTCGTTTCCCTTTGCGTCGTTTTTTATACCTTTGCACGTCGGTAATTGTTTATGAAAAGAATCTGTCAGTTTATATCCAAGTACATGGGCGTGCTGGTATTTGCGGCGGCAGTGCTGGCCTTCATATTTCCCGATGCGCTTTCAAGGATACGCCCCAAGGTTATCAATTATCTGCTGGGCGTTGTGATGTTCGGCATGGGTCTTACACTCAATCTGGAGGATTTCAAGGTTGTGTTCAGCCGTCCCAAGGATATCATCATAGGCTGTCTTGCACAGTTTACCATCATGCCACTGCTGGCATGGGTGCTGGCACGTGTGTTCAGGCTCGATGATGCACTGGCATTGGGCGTTGTGCTGGTGGGATGCTGCCCGGGCGGTACGGCATCGAACGTAATCACCTATCTGGCCAAAGGCGATCTTGCACTGTCGGTAGGCATGACCGGCGTATCCACCATCCTGGCACCGCTGCTGACCCCGGTGCTCACATGGGCGCTTGCCGGCCATAGTGTCCATGTGAATGTTCTTGGCATGCTGCTGAGCATACTCTGGGTGGTGATTCTGCCTATTGTCATCGGCCTCATCATAAAGAGTCTGTGGCCAAAGTTTACCGATAAGGCCGTAGATTATCTGCCCGCATTCTCATCGGTGGCAATTGCATTTATCGTAGCGATCATAATTGCGGCCAATGCCGATAAGCTGCTGGCAGGAGGAATGATAATAGTGCTTGTGGTGATGCTCCACAACATATGCGGACTGGGGCTGGGCTACTTTATTGGACGTCTGCTCAGGCTGTCCGAGCCCAAGAAACGGGCCATATCAATCGAGGTGGGCATGCAGAACTCAGGTCTTGCGTCATCACTTGCCACCCTGCATTTTGCCGCCTACCCCCTGGCCACCATACCCGGCGCCATTTTCAGCGTCTGGCACAACATCAGCGGTGCAATCGTAGCTTATATTTTCAGAAAATGACGCAAAACGAAACGACCCCTTTGCGTCGTTGATTGCTTAATCCTGTTTGTCCGATGAATTGACGATACGGATGGGATCTGGTCCATACTGATTGGGGCCCTCGGTACCCGGCTTGCTCAGCAGCACTATCCATATTACAGATGTGATGATAAAATAGAGGTTTATCAACATCATTGTTTTGTCGTCTATTGAGGTAATACCTATTGAAAATTCAGAAGCCAATACATTTATCCCGTCCGTTACCGCTTTTATCAACTCAGGGATAACAAACAGCACGAATACAAGCCACCCCGGATTGTCCAGATCATGCAATCTGCGCACATAAACGGCAAAGTAAGGCAATAACAAACCTAGTTCACAGACTAAAAAGACCAGTAGCATAATGAAGGCGATGGTCTTATTATCCTGATAAACATTCAAAGACTGCAATATTGCATTTATAATAGTTATAGTCAGTACAATAGTACCTCTGAACAATACCCAGTACCAGAACTCCGACCGGCGTGCGCGACCGTTAAAATTGCAATAATTCCTAAAGCAGCTTGCAACTGCTTTTCCGAATGACATTTTTTCTTTCATAACCTTTGAGTTTTTAGTTGATTGATGCTGCAAAGGTATGGGGGCTGATTGCCCCTGGGAAATCTGTGACGTAACACTTTCCGAACTGTTACGCTTCTGTTCGGGGAACAGCAAATCAAACCAGTGTGCGGGCAGTTTCTCACGCAGGCGCAGTTTACGCATCCGGATAGCATCCTTGGTTACGGTAAGACATTCGGCAATGGCCACAGTCTCTATATGCTGGAACGTGAGCGCGCAGAAGAACAGGTCCGATTCGGTCAGCGATGGTGCATCGGCCCTTAATAATTCAAATAAGGGGGCGTATGTGAGTTCAATGCTTTTGTTTATGGCAAACCGTTCATCGAATGTGAGCCTGTTGTCACGTGAACGGTATGATTTGAGTATTCTATACTCCTCTGTCTTGCTGAAATTTGAGCAGCATTCGCTGATTAGCGCGTTTATATTATCCATCGGACTATGTATTGGTTTGCTGCAAAAGTAATGCAATTACATCATTTACACCCGAACAAAACGTAACAATGGCGTAACAAGTGACACGAACGGTCTCATTTATCAATTTAGGCAATGAACGGATGCAAATATATAGTATATTCGCAGAAAACGTAAACAGGATGAAAGCAATTAACCGAATAACAGGCTTGATGATTGCATTGTGCGCAGTCTTAATCTCATGTACAGAAAAGAAAGCAGAGACCGGTGCGCTAAAGCCCAGAATAGTTGTGATGACCGATATCGGCCCGTCGGAGGTGGAGCCCGATGACAATGAATCGGCCGTAAGGCTGCTGGCATACGCCGACCGGTTTGAAATAGAGGGTATAATCACCACAATAGGCTGGAACTGTGACCCTTACCCCAAGGACTGGGCGGTATATCTGACACGCGTAATTGATGCATATAAGACCGATGTGCAGAACCTTATGAAACGCTCCGGCCAGAAGAGGCACAAGAGCATAGAACAGGAGAACGACCGTCAGGAACTTGGTTACTGGCCCAGTTATGAGTACATCAGCAGCCGTGCCATGATGGGCAGCACCCGTGCCGGCATCGGTGTGATAGGCCCCGATAATGACTCACCCGGAAGCCGTTTGCTGATCCAGCTGGCCGATGAGGACGATGACCGCCCCATCTGGCTCTGCTCATGGGGAGGCGCCAACACATTTGCGCAGGCCGTCTGGCGCGTTAAACAGGAGCGCAGCCCGGAGCAGCTCCGCAAATTCCTGAGCAAGTTCCGCCTCTACACCATCACCGACCAGGATATGCAATGGAGCATGCGCATGAACCGCGCTTACAGTTCTCACCAATGGCTCCGACGTGACTACGCACAGGAGCTGATGCTGGTTTGGGATGAGAGCGCCTGGCTTAACCAGAACGAGCTGGGCAAATCCAACTGGGACAAATACGAGAGCCTGATCCAGGGCAAGGGTGCCATGGGCAAGGTCTATCCCAAGTTCCTGTGGGGCGTTGAGGGCGATACGCCCAGTTTCCTGCACGTGATGCCCAACGGCCTGAACAATCCCGATGACCCCACGCAGGCGGGTTGGGGAGGCTGCCATCAGTTCGGCATATCACCAGACCGCGAGACCTACGCCTGGACCAACTGGCAGCAGCCGCTCAAGGACATATCTGACCATTATGAGCACAAGTTCTACCCCGATGAGTTCAACGATTTTGCCGCCCGCATGCAGTGGGCAGATACCGGCAGCGGCAACCGCAACCCCGTAGCCGTCATAAACGGCAGTCAGGACCTTAAGCCTATGGAGTTATCGGCCAAATCAGGACAAGACATAAAGCTGGACGCATCCCGTTCCTTTGACCCAGACCGGGACAGACTCACATTCAGCTGGTGGTTCCAGGAGTTCCCAGGCGAGACCGTCTACCCCCTTATCAGCGACCCCGCATCGGACAGGATTACCGTTACCCTACCCGATAATTCCAGCGGCAAGACCTACCATCTGGTCTGCGAAATTCACGACAACGGTCCGTTCAACCTTACCGCATACCGCCGTATAATCATCACCGCAGAATGAAAAACGACCCCTTTGCGTCACAGAAGGAAGAACAGGGCCACGCCGGTCATGCTTACCAGCACGCCTATTACCTCCTTGAACCGGATTCGCTGCTTGTCAAACACAGCGGACGGGATAAGTATCAGCACGGGAGTGAGCGCCATCAGTGTAGAGGCTATACCGGCATCGGTATAACGTACTGCCATGAGTGAAAGAGACACTCCTACTACAGGGCCGAACAGACTCATTATCAATACATAAATTAAGGCCTTATGGTCACGTACAGCAACATTGAGTTTGGGCAGTTCCTTGCTTATCATCATCAGCAGTATAAAGCCGATGCTGCCGAATATGGCTCGTATCATGGTCGATGCAAACGGCAGCATGGTCTGCATAAGTTCCGGAATCTGTGCGGGCAATGCAGCCGAATAGTGTTCAAGACCTATCTTGCTCAGCACAAGCCCTACGCCCTGCCCCGTACCAGCTCCTATTCCCAGTAGTATTCCCTTAAGCGGCAGAGTAAACTTGAAATGGTGCTCGCGGTCACGGCTCAGAATAGATATGGCAATACCGCTCAGCGTGACGGCCATTGCCAATGCCGTACGCCAGGAGAGCTGCTCGCCCAGCATAGCCCAGCCGGCAAATGCGGCCATCGGCGGCGCAAGCGTCATGAACAACTGGCCGAATCGGGCCCCTATGGAGAGATAGCAGTTAAACAGGCACCAGTCACCGAAAACGTAACCCACTACAGCCGACAGAGCCAGCCAGAACCAGGTCCTGGCATCGGCATAAACGGGATACGGGTGGCCTATGGTAACCCAAAGAATCAATGCCAAAAGGAACGTGGAGAGTGTCAGACGGAATACGTTGGCTGACATGGTACCTATGCGGTGACTGGCTTTGTCGGAATAGATTGCGGTGACTGTCCAAAGCACCGCTACAACTAGTGAAATTATCTGGCCAATGTGGTTCATTAACTGCTTTCGTGTATAAAGGCGGTGCAAAAGTAGTAAAAAAGATGCGTACCTTTGCGCCCTGAATGATATGACCGATACGTACGCACTCTTTTTTGATATTGACGGGACTCTGGTGAGTTTCAACACTCATCAGATCCCTGAATCCACCGTCCGCGCGCTGACCGATGCAAAGGCCGGCGGGGCGCAAGTGTATATCGCAACCGGACGACCGCCCATGATCATCACCAATCTGGGTGCCATAGAGCATCTTATTGACGGATACATAACCATAAACGGCGCACTTTGTTATATAGGTGATGAGTTGGTGTGCTACCAGCCGATACCAAAGCAGGATGTCATAACCTGCGTACAGGATGCGCAAGACAAGGGATACGGTCTGATTGTAGTAGGCCGCGACCAGGTGGCGGTGCTTGATCCTACCGGCAGCGTGGACCGCATATTCCGTCAGTACCTGAATGTAAAGGAGTTCGATAACCCGTCACCGCTCCAGGAGTTGCTAGGCCAGGATGTCCTTCAGCTGACCGCATTCTTTGATGCCGATTATGAAAAACTGATGCTGCCACGCTTGCCCCATTGTGTATCGGGCCGATGGCATCCGGAGTTTACCGATATCACCTCCAGTGAGGCCGATAAGGGCAAAGGCATCCAGGCAATTGCCCGCCACATGGGTTTTGATCCCAGCCGCACCATAGCATTCGGTGACGGCGGCAACGACCTTTCAATGATCCTGCAGGCCGGAATAGGCGTAGCAATGGGCAACGCCACCCCCGAACTCAAACAACACGCCGACTACATCACCACCTCCGTTGATGACGACGGCATCCTCAATGCCCTCCAACACTTCAACCTGACGCAAAGGGGTCGTTTAACAATGCGTCATTTGTTAAAAAACGACGCAAAGTGAAACGACCCTAATGCGTCATCAGTTTTTCCAGTGCTTGAGTTGTGAGAGGTGGGAATCGTAGAAGGCGCGGCGCTGTGAATCGGGCTGGTTATCAGGATTGGGCATGTGCTGCATCAGGAAATCCAGCAGAGTCTCCTTACTGTCATATGTGTATTTACCATCGGTGTAACACCACTTGCAGTAATCCTCATTGAATGAGCCGTCCGGCTCCTTGCTTATCATGGAATCATCGGACAACGGCATTCCGCAACACTGGCAATAGAGTGTCTGCGGTGAGCCCAGGAGTGTATTGATAGATACGCCGAACTCGCGTGACAGGATCTTCAGCAACTCGGGATTGGGCTGTGTCAGTCCTGTCTCCCATCGGCTCACAGCCTGACGTGTAACATTGATGCGTTCTGCCATCTGCTCCTGCGTGAGATTGTTTTTTTCACGCAGATTCTTCAAGATTTCTTTTACTTCCATTTGAGTTTTTTGTTTGATTGATGATGCAAAGTTACGCCGCCCATTCACGCTTGTCAAGAAACATGTTGTTGCTATTGCCCCACAGAGTATCCTGACCGCGATTATCAGTTCAAAAAATTTACCACAAATATAAAAGAATTCTTGCCTATCTTTGGACGCAAAGGGGGCGTTTTTCACCAAGGCCTACCGCCCGGACCGCCACAGTCATCCCCATCGGCGAATCCTACCGTGTAGCAATCTCCAATCGGCTCAAAGCCAACTAAAGTGACGCAAAGGCGCTCGGCCCAAAGGGACGCTTTTACCAAGCGAAGCGACTAAAAGAAACGACCCCTTTGCGTCATTTTTGATATTAAGATTATGTTACAATTGCTATCCGACCTTTTGAAAACTGAGAAAATCCTATATTTTTGTACTGAAATCAAAAGGTAAAGATGTTAATTGTATTGAAGCTTTTAGGGTCCATCGCCCTGCTCATCTACGGTATGAAGGTCATGAGCGAGGCATTGCAGAAGATGGCGGGCCCGCAACTGCGTCACCTGTTGGGCGCAATGACCACCAACCGTTTCTCAGGAGTAGCAACAGGAGCACTTGTAACAGTAGCAGTCCAGTCATCGGCAGCAACAACGGTAATGACCGTATCGTTCGTAAACGCCGCACTGCTCACATTAAGCCAGGCAATATCGGTCATCATGGGCGCCAACATAGGCACAACACTGAGCGCCTGGATCATGTCGGCCGGATTCTCATTCAACATAGCAAATCTTGTATGGCCGGCATTCCTGATAGGAATTATACTAATACAAATAGGTAAGCACCGTTATATTGGCGATTTCCTTTTCGGAATCAGTTTCCTGCTTTTCGCGCTGGGCATGCTTAACCAGACAGGCCGCGACATGGACCTGGCCAGCAACCCCGCGGTGGTAAACTTTTTCGCATCATTTGACTCCGGCAGCTACGGCACCATCCTGCTGTTTCTGCTCATAGGCGCCATACTCACGTGCATCGCGCAGTCATCGGCCGCACTTATGGCCATCACCATGGTGCTCTGCTCAACCGGCGCAATCTCCATATTCCAGGGTATCGCACTGGTTATGGGTGAGAACATCGGTACCACACTGACAGCAAACCTGGCGGCAATGTCGGCCAACACACAGGCCCGCCGCGCTGCCATGGCTCACCTGCTGTTCAACGTATTCGGCGTAATCTGGGTACTGATTCTGTTCTTCCCGTTCGTACGTACCGTATGCCGAGTGGTTGGCATTGATGTTACGGCCGATGCCATTGACCCGGCACGTCTCACCTTTGCACTGGCCACGTTCCACACCGCATTCAACGTAATAAACACATCGCTGCTGATAGGTTTCATACCGCAGCTGGAGAAACTGGTCTGCTACATAATCAAACCCGGCAAGACCGATGAGGAGGACGAGTTCCGTCTGCAGTTCATTCGCGGCGGTATCATGAAGACCCCGGAAATATCGGTATTCCAGGCCCAGAAGGAGATTGTGATATTCGGCGAGAAGATGCAGCACATGCTGCACATGGTTAAGGACCTCTACTCCACTACCGATGACCAGGAGTTCCAGAAACTGTTTGAGCGCATAGAGAAGACTGAGGACGTGAGCGACCGCATGGAACAGGAAATCGGCAAGTATCTGGGAGATGTAGGCGATGCACACCTGTCAGATGACACCAAGGAGAAGATCCGCGCCATGCTGCGCCAGATTGGCGAGTTGGAATCAATCGGCGACAGTTGCTTTGGTCTGGCCCGCATAATGCGCCGCAAGAAGGAGAACAAGATTACCTTCAATGATGAGCAGGAGGCCGGAGTTGAGCAGATGTTCTCACTTGTTGACCAGGCTCTTACCCGTATGAACGAGCTTCTGGCCGGCCGCCGTGAGGATTATGACATCACTGCATCCGAGGAGCTTGAGAACAGTATCAACGGCTGCCGCAACCGCCTCAAGCAGTTGAACATAAGCAATTTGGACCAGCATATTTACAGTTATGACAACGGCACCGTATTCTCAGACCTGATAAGTGAGTTTGAGAAGAACGGAGACTACATAATCAATGTGGTTGAGTCACGTCTGCGTGCCACCCGCAACGGAATCCGTTTCCAGGGAATTCTGATTGACACCGACAGCAAGACGGTTACAGTTGACGGCAATCCTGTATCATTCACCAAGACAGAGTATGAACTGCTCAAGATGTTCATGATGAACCGCGGCAGGGTCTATTCGCGTGAAGAGCTGCTGCAGGCAATCTGGCCCGATGATGTGATTGTGAACACTCGCACGGTCGATGTCAACATCACCCGCATCCGCAAGAAGATTGAGCCCTACGCCGACCACCTGACCACCCGCGCCGGTTACGGTTACTCCTTCCAGGAATAAAAAATGACGCTAATGCGTCAGTTTAGCGATTATGCCGTCCAGCATGCGGTACAGTGAAGGGGCGGTGTCAGGGGTGACCGTCTCACACATCACCGAACTGCCCACCCGGAACGGCACATCAGCCAGTTTTTCACGGAGTCCGATACCCTTCTCCGTCAGGGAGACTATCATCTGGCGGGCATCCTTATCACCTTTGCGGCGTATCAGAATACCCTCCTTCTCCATGCGCTGAAGCAGCGGAGTAACCGTATTGGTTTCAAGATACAGCCTGTGTGCAATGTCATTGACCGGCTGTGAATCTTTCTCCCACAACACCAGCAGCACCAGGTACTGCGGGTATGTGAGTCCGTGCTCAGAGAGTAGCGGATGATAGGTCTGCGTAATTAAACGCGATGCTGTGTACAGCCTGAAACAGAGCTGATTATCAAGTCTGAATTCCTCTTTCATCAGATCAGTGCCTTAATGTCATTCTCCATCTCATCAGGTGTGGTGGTAGGAGCAAAACGCTTTACTACCTTTCCGTCACGGCCGATGAGGAACTTGGTGAAATTCCACTTGATATCACTCTCCTTCTCCACGCTCTTGCTGATGGTCTTAAAGAGCTTGGATGCTGCTTTTGCCTTAAGGCCGATGTACTCCTCGGTGGGTGCCTGGGTCTTGAGATACTCAAATATCGGATGAGCATCGGCACCGTTTACATCGGTCTTCTTCATGAGTTGGAATGTTACTCCGTGATTAAGACGGCAGAACTCCTCAATCTCTGCGTCCGATCCCGGCTCCTGATGTGCAAACTGGTCACAGGGGAATCCCACGATGGTGAATCCCTGCTCCTTGTACTTCTGATACAGAGCCTCCAGACCATCGTACTGCGGGGTGAAACCGCACTTTGAAGCGGTGTTTACAATCATGAGGACCTTGCCCTCAAACTCCTTGAAATCCAACTCGGCGCCCTTTCCTGTCAGGGCCTTGAAATCATAGATAGTGTTCATATCATTGGGTTATTTATATCGTTCACGATACAAATGTACGACAATTATTTATATCGCATACGATATTTATCATAAAAAATATTAATTGTCCGATATCCGGCACCACAAACGCCACATAAGCCATCCCCAAGCCAGGAACAGCACATAAAACACCCATTTGGGGACCGATGTCCGATAAGCTCCGTCGGGATCAATCTGCTGATACTCATCGGCCGGGATATCGGCATAATAATAGGCGCCGGCCCCGAAATCATATTCCGGGACCAGCCCCATATGGCTCAAAACTATGAAAAGGGCCAGACCAAAGATGATTACAACCGTTATGATTGTAACCACCTTGTAAAATCCGCCCCTACCTGATATCATTTGAATGTATCCAGAACGGGAACCTGGAAGAGTACGCCCGACAACAGCAGCCAAACGGCCAATAGAGTAAGCACAATGTTGAATACCTGACCCACGATATAGAGCCATAGTACCTTTCCGCCCTGCATCTGCTGAGCCAGCTGCTTGAAGTTGGTATCCAGGCCGATGCTGGTGAACGCCAGCACGAACGCCCAGTTCTTATATTGGTCAAGCACGCTGTTTATGGCCTTGACCTGTGCGCCGCCAGCCAAAGGCTGCACGATGAATGATGCCACGAGCGATGCCACAAAGAATCCTATTATGAACTTGGGGAAACGGTTCCAGATCTCACCTGCGCCTACGCTCTTGCCGGCAGTGCGGTCCACGCGGGTGGCAAAGAATATTGCCACAAAGAAAGCGATGAAACCTATCAGTATGTTCTGGATGGACTTGACCAGAACGGCAGCCTGCTCGGCCTCGGCGCCAAGAGCGTTACCGGCCAGAACAACAGCACCTGTAGAGTCCACCGTACCGCCTATGAGCGCTCCGCCCATAAGTTCGTTCATACCCACCGCACGTATTATCATCGGCTCAAATACCATCATAATGATTGTAAAGATGATGGAGATTGAGATGGCCAGTGAAAGATCCTCCTTCCTGGCGCGGGCAGCGGCACCGGTTGCAATGGCGGCGCTTGTACCGCAGACCGATGTGGCCGATGCCATGGTGATTACCAGCGGCTTGTTGTCAATCTTGAGGACACGGGTGCCGAACCACCACATGAAAATGATAACCACCGGAGTAACTATCCATGCGATACCAAGACCATACAGGCCAAATTTGGCTATGTTACTGAACAGCACTGAGAAGCCCATTATCACCAGACCTGTCTTGATGTAATACTCGGTCCTGATGGCGGGTTTGAGCCATGCCGGTGTTCCTACCGTATTAGATATAAGAAGGCCGATGAGCAGTGCCCAGAAAGCCCACTCCAGATAGCGGTTAAGCGTGAATTCCGCACTCACCAGACGTACTATGATTGCCACCACAAAGAGTGCCAGGAATGCGGGAATGTACTTGCTTGCCTTCTCGCCCTGGAGTTTGATACCTATTGTAAACAGCACGCCCAGAACCAGGACAGTCACTATGAGTTTGCGCCAGAATACCCACTGTCCTATCTGAGCGGACAATGCCACGGCTTTTGTAGCCTCCTGCTCACCCCATGACCAGGTGCTGAACTTGAGAGCAGAAAAATCAAACCATCCCGTAAGGACCGCCAGACCTCCTATTGCAATGATTATAAACCCAATCCATACCGCCAGCCAGTCCTCCTGCCTGAGCAGGTCCTGTGATCCTTTGTTTGCCATAAATCTTCTGTTTAGTAATTTATTTGAGCACAAAGATAAACAAGATAGAATAAGCCCACCAACAAAACCACATATTTAGAAAACTTTTCCGTACCAGACCCAATATCAGGAATAAAAAAAAAGGAGACCCGTGCAGGATCTCCCCTATGAGGTGGGTAAGCTTACTATATCGCGCCGCTACGACCTAGGTACCTTTGCTGCCGTCAAGCCCTGGAGGGTTGGAAGGGAGCTGGCCGTACAGGACTTACCCGGCACAAAGATACGGGTTTTCTTTTACTCTGCAAGCCACATTCAAAAGAATTCGTTAAATTTGCATTTCAGTATGGACGAACAGAACGAGCCCAAAATAATCAGGATAAACATCCTGCAGACATCAATGACACTCGGAACCTATCTGGGTGCTTATATTATCTTGGCATACCTTGTAACAATGCTCACTGTCAAGTATCCCGCACTGTCGCTGCTGGCAGTCCCCCTGTTCATAGGTATTCCGGTGGTGGCGTTCTTCCTGATACGCCGTTTCCGCGACTCAACCCAGGTACCGTTCTTCCCGTTCCCCGTATCGTGGATGCTCTCCATACTGACATTCCTGTTCGCAACAGTGCTTTCGTGCATGGCGGCATACCTCTATCTGCGTTTCCTTGACCACGGCGCACTGGCTGCCGGTCTGACGGCACGCATGGACCTGATGATGCAGTCATCTCAGGAGACAACTGCCCTGATGACTGATCCCGCTCAGGTAGAGCAGTACAACAAAACAATGGAACTCATGCAGCAGACAATAGCATGGTTCTGCTCGCTCCCCGCATCGGCCATGACCAAGCAACTTATCCAGTCATCACTCATGTGGGGTAATATTATCTCACTGATAATAGGACTTTTAACAGCAAAAAGGATTAAAATACAGCAATAATATGGACCTTTCAATAATAGTACCGCTCCTGAATGAGGCCGAGTCAATTCCGGAACTCTTTGCATGGATTGGCCGCGTAATGAAACAGAACAACTTCAGTTATGAGGTGATTTTTGTGGATGACGGCAGCACAGATGACTCCTGGAAGATAATTGAAGGACTCAAGGCCGATAACCCCGAAATCGTAAAGGGCATAAAGTTCCGCCGCAACTACGGCAAATCCCCCGCCCTTTTCTGCGGTTTCGATATGGCTCAGGGTGATATCGTGGTAACCATGGACGCCGACCTCCAGGACAGCCCCGAGGAGGTGCCCGAGATGGTACGCATGATACGCGAGGACGGTTTTGACCTGGTATCGGGCTGGAAGAAAAAACGTTACGACGGAAAGCTGAGCAAGAACATACCCTCCAAGATATACAACTGGACCGCACGTAAGGTTACCGGTATACACCTGCACGATATGAACTGCGGTCTTAAGGCATACCGCAAAGAGGTTGTCAAGAACATAGAGGTTTACGGCGAGATGCACCGTTACATCCCGTTCCTGGCCAAGAACGCCGGATTCGGCAAGATCGGCGAGAAGGTGGTTCACCATCAGGCACGCAAGTACGGCAAGACCAAATTCGGTCTGGACCGCTTTGTGAACGGATATCTGGACCTTATGACTCTCTGGTTCCTCAACAGGTTCGGCAAGCAGCCCATGCATTTCTTCGGCCTTTGGGGATCGGTCATGTTCGTACTCTGCTTCATCGCAATAATCGTTATCGGTGTGAACAAGCTCCTATGCCTCTCACACGGCGTTCCCGCACGCCTTATCACCGACAACCCCTACTTCTACATTGCCCTGACCGGTATGATCATGGGTACCCTGATGTTCCTGGTAGGATTTCTGGCCGAGTTGGTAAGCCGCAGTTCACAGAACCGCAACGACTACAAGATTGAAAAGGAAATAAAATAATCCATGTCAATCCTTGATCTCATACTCCTGTCCGTGGCACTTGCAATGGACTGCTTTACAGTTTCCATAACCAGCGGACTCATACAGCGCCGTCTGGTGGTACGTACCATGCTTGTCACAGCGTTGATGTTCGGTCTGTTCCAGGCCCTCATGCCCATGATAGGATGGCTGGGAATAAGTTCGTTCAGCAGCGCTTTGGAGCGTTGGGACCACTGGATAGCATTCGGCCTTCTGGCATTCCTGGGCGGCCGAATGATTCTGAGCGGACTCAAGTCCGATGAAGATGAGAAGTCATTTGACCCCACCAAGTTCTCCACCACCATGACCATGGCGGTTGCCACCAGCATTGATGCCCTGGCTGTAGGCCTGTCATTCGGCTGCTCGGGTTACCTCACATTTGCAAGCATTCTGCTTCCGGTGGTAATCATCGGCATCGGCTCGTTCCTGTTCTCGGTGGCCGGATTTATGATAGGAGCCTACGCGGGCAAGCGCATAAACTTCCCGGTTGAGATCATAGGCGGCATAATACTTATAGGAATAGGAGTAAAAATCCTGATTGAACATCTGACGGCGTGATATGAAAAAATGGCACTACCCTTTCCTGGCGTTCCTGATCATAGGAACCATCCTGATACTGACTCACAGCCGCAGTGAGGCCAAACCGGAGTATCGTACTGCCCAGGGGTTGGTTTTCGGTACCAGTTATCATATCACATATCTTTATAATGCTGACCTGCAGGAGGATATAGAGCATACTCTGGCGCTTGTGGACAATGCGCTCTCCATGTTCAATCCCAATTCAACGATATCCGCAGTAAACCGTTCGGAGAGTGTTTTTGTGGATGATACGCTATTCCTTAAGGTGTTCCGTCGCGCCATGGAGATATCGGACCTTACCGGCGGCGCGTTTGATATTACCGTGGCTCCGGCCGTGAATGCATGGGGATTCGGGTTCAAGCATGCCGAGAACATACGGCAGGCCACTATTGACAGCCTTCTGGAGATTACCGGATACAGCAAGATACATGAGACCGACGGTATGATCACAAAGGATGATGCGCGTATCATGCTGGACTGCAGCGCAATAGCAAAAGGTTTTGGCAGCGATATGGTGGCTTCCATGCTACGCTCAAAAGGTATTGTTGATTTTATGGTAGAGATTGGCGGCGAGATTGTGGTTTCCGGTCAGAATCCCAAGGGCAAACTCTGGAACATAGGTATAAGCAAGCCTGTAGATGACTCACTCTCTGTCAGTTCCGAACTCCAGACCGTAATTCCCGTTACCGACATCGCCATGGCCACATCTGGCAACTACCGCAATTTCTACGTCAAGGACGGCCGTAAATACGCTCACACCATCGACCCGCACACTTGCCAGCCGGTAAGTCACAGCCTGCTCTCAGCTACAGTCTTTGCACCCGACTGTGCCACCGCCGACGCCCTGGCCACCTCAATGATGGTAATGGGGCTGGACAGCGCCCAAGCCCTACTCTCCCGCCATCCCGAATTCCAGGCCTACCTGATCTACCAGACTCCCGACGGCACAATCACCACCAAAAATATGATATTAAACCAGGCTATGGAGGGCCTTCCAAAATGAGAAAGCATTGGATTGACAATCTGCGCTGGACGACAGTGCTGCTGGTACTTCTGTACCACGTTATCTATTTTTACAACAACAAGGGAGTATTTGGCGGAATAGGCGGATTCGGTGAATTCCCCGATGCCCAACAGTATCAGGACGTGCTTATGTATATGGTATATCCCTGGTTTATGCCGATAATGTTCCTGCTGGCGGGTATCAGTGCCCGATACTCACTCCAGAGCCGATCCCGCAAGGAGTGGTTCCGTTCCCGTACCCGCAAACTGCTTGTGCCCGGCACCATCGGACTGTTTGTATTCCATTGGATGGTTGGGTATTTCAACGCCATAACTGCTCAGGCCGTACTCATGGACGGTATTCCATTGCCCATCCGATACGGAATCTACGCCGTAAGCGGCACCGGACCGTTATGGTTCATACAGGACCTGTGGTTATTCTCGCTCATCCTTTTGCTGGTATGCAGACTGGACGGCAAAGATAGGTTCTGGAACTGGTGTGGCAAGGCCAATACCATAGTAATCATACTGCTGGGACTGCTCTTCTGGGCCGCCGAGCAGACACTCATCAAGAACCCGCGCCCCGAATCGGCCGACGGACTTTTAAACCTCTACAAGCCCCTGTTCTACCTGACCGTTTTCCTGATGGGTTACTTTGTATTCTCACATGATGAGGTGCAGCAGAAAGTGCGCAAAGCATGGATTCCGATGATGGCGTGCGCGGTAATATCGGGCGTAATACTCATAATCACCACATGGGGGCAGAACAACACATCCCCCGAGTATCTGTGCAGCCCCCTGAACTGTCTCTACGGGTGGCTGATGTGCCTGGCCATGATGGGCTGGTTTGCTGCCAAGTTTGACTGCACCAACCCCTTCTCACAGTACATGACCCGCTCCAGCTACGGTCTCTACATAGTTCATTATCTGGTAATCGCCGCACTGGGCTATCAGATGAAGGTGCACACCACCCTTCCCCCGGTTGCCATGTACCTGATTCTGGCCGTAGCGGTATTCAGCCTCTCGCCCCTTATCTACGAGCTCCTGCGCCGCATCCCCTTTGTCCGCTGGAGCGTCCTGGGTGAAAAGTGACGCAAAGTTAAACGACCCCTTTGCGTCACTTCACCAACAATAGCGTAAATTTGGCCACAAACACGGCATTATTTGCTTGGTTTGGGTATTATTCTCCTAAATTCGCGACAGTTTTTAATCCAAACCAATAATTAAATGTTGAAGATTGACAATTTCATAAAGCTCTTTGAGGGCGCAACAAGAGAGTGCTGGGACCGCCCCGCACTGAGTGATTTCCGCAAATCGACCATCACCTACCGCCAGCTCGCAGAGCGCATAAACACATTAGACCTGATATGGAAGAAAGCCGGTCTCAAAACCGGTGACAAGATAGCCATCAACACCAAGAGCTCTGCCCTGGGCGCATCGGTCTTTATGGCCGCCGTGAGCAAGGGTTACGTTGCAGTACATCTTTATAATGCATTCACCCCGGCCGATACACAGCGCCTGGTAAACCACTCGGACAGCAAGATTCTCTATACTGAGAAGCGCACTTTCGATGAGATGAACTTTGACGAGATGCCGCAGGTGCTCTGCGTTATCGATGCCGGCACAGGCAAGGTCCTGGCAAGCCGTAACGGCGTGGCCGATATCTATGCCCAGGCCGATGCACTGCTCTCCGCCCAGTTCCCCACAGGTATGCAGCCCGCCGATTTCCAGGTTTGCAATCCTGACATTGATGATGTGTGCGCCATCCTGTACACATCGGGCTCAACAGGCAACCCCAAGGGCGTTATGCTGACCTACCGCAACTTCACGGCAAATGTGCAGGTTATCCGTCCCGGATTCCCCTTCCACCCGCGTGAGAACTACCTGAGCCTGCTGCCCCACGCACACAGCTTTGGTCTGGCATGCGATGTAGTTATCCCAATGACCATGGGTATGCACGTAACAGTTCTGGGACTCCCGCCCATCCCGTCCAACGTACAGGCTGCTCTGCAGGAGGTTAAGCCCCGCATATTCTATGGTGTACCCCTTATCTTTGTAAAGTTTGCCGAGTACGTACTGGGCGAAGACATAAAAAGCCCCGAAGGCAAGGCGAAACTGGCCGATTACAAGCACAACCCCGAATTCTGCAAGATGCTGCATGACAAGCTCATCAACGCCATGGGCGGCAACATCGAGGTATTCGCCACAGGCGGTGCAGCAATCCCGTCCGAGGTTGAGTCACTGCTGGTTTACAAGCTGCAGCTGCCGTTCATTACAGGTTACGGTCTGACCGAGCTGGCACCTATCGTATCATACGGAAAGCTGGGCAAGTACATCCCCAAGTCATGCGGTGAGTATCTGCCCGAAATCATGGAGGTCAAGATTGACTCACCCGATCCCGAGCACATTGCCGGCGAGCTCTCCATCAAGGGCGACCAGGTGTTCAAAGGATACTACAAGAACCAGGAGGCAACTGACCAGGTGCTCAAGGACGGCTGGTTCCGCACCGGCGATATGGGTACCATCGACAAGGACCGCAACGTATTCCTGCTGGGCCGCAGCAAGAACATGATTCTGGCCGGCAACGGACAGAACGTATACCCCGAGGAGATTGAGGTTATCCTGAACGAACTCCCCTACGTGGCCGAGTCAATCGTGCTGCAGCGTGACACCAAGATCATAGCCCTGATAGTTCCCAACATGGATGCCCTTGACAAGGCCGGCCTCAATGCCGATGCCCTGGAGGCCATCATGAAGCAGAACATCAGCCTGCTCAACTCCAAGCTCCCCGCCTACTCGACCGTAAACGGTTACGAGCTCCGCTTTGAGCCCTTCGCCAAAACTCCCAAGGGCAGCATCCGCCGCTTCATGTACAAATAACCGCGAATCGGCCCCTCCCCGCCAAAGTGTCCCACACCGACCCCGCTCACAACGCTTGTAGCGGGGTTCGTTGTGTTACATACCCTCATGTAGAGCCTGTGTCCCACACTCATCCGCCTCAGAATACTCTCTTGGGCCGATGAGCGTGGGACACTTTGGCGGATCAGATCATCAGAAGAAAAGGGGAATTGGGATAAACACCATTGCTGCGTCGTTGTAGCTCTTTACGTCAAGATGAAAAGCCAGGCCTACATTTACAGACCATGCGTTTTTACCGCCCATTTGGTCATAGGCACCGAATAATTTGAATCTCAGGCTGTTCTCCACAACTTCGTCCGGACGGACCGTAAGCCTGAAAACCCAGTCTGCATTCAAACCGGCCATCACCGAAAGGCCACCGAAATCGCTTGCATAATAAGAATTCCCTTTTTCGTTGTATGTATTGGATTGTTGTACCAATTCAGAATAGCCGATACCGGCATATGGAATCAGCCTGAAATACTGATTGGATTTGAGTGTATGACCCATATTCACAAAGAAACGGGTCAGATTGGTGTTCTTACCGGTCTCCCAGTTATAACTGTAGGTGGGGTCAAAATAAAAGTCTTGAGTCTTGACCGATGTAAAATCACCCGAAAAACCAAAATCAAAATACCAGCCCTTCATTCCCAGATGATCAAAGCCGATGCTTATGCCGTTTGCATTCGCCAAGTCAGAAGAGGTCTTTCCTAAAAATGTACATCTGTTGTATGCAAAGTAAAAGCC
This sequence comes from uncultured Bacteroidales bacterium, assembly GCA_902782245.1. Taxonomy (GTDB): domain Bacteria; phylum Bacteroidota; class Bacteroidia; order Bacteroidales; family Bacteroidaceae; genus Colenecus. Next base: position 29,822 of record CACZMI010000025.1, read on the forward strand.
CCACATATCCGGAACTCGTCCGCCCATACTCAGATCCGGCTCTTTCCTTGGAGTCCGTTCCAGATCAGTTCTGACAGATTCCTCATATTTCCTTACAACCGATGTGTCTTTACCTTGGTTGCTCTCTTTCAGGAACTTATCTATCTCTTTTTGGGCCCTCTCCCAATAATCGTCCTTTGTTTTATAAAAAACCTGAGAAGTGTTGCCTAATCCCCGGTTCTGGATATATCGGGAGTAAAGTTCTGCTATATCAAAGACAACCTGATCCGTTCTGAGATCCCACTCTGTAGCCTTAAGTGAGTTGTAATATGACTCATTGCTTATCTGGTTACAGATTACATTATAGTACACGAACTTATGGTTATCTATCTTGACTTTCTTCTGGCCCGATATTAATGCATATTTAAATTTTGTAGAATAGTTCGCATTATCCCCAAACCCGGTTTTCTGATAATCGGTCCATGTAAGAGGTCCGTCACTCCAGGGTCTCAGCCTGATATCATCTTTTTTTGCAGAAAGCGATAATTTACTTGATGCAAACAGAAGCAGGCACATCATCAACAGTGTCCTGCGATAAATTATTGGAATCATATATTGAATAAAAAAACAATTGGGGATACTCTCCCCAATTGCAAACAGTTAATAATTCTCCTTGTGAACCTCAAAGTAGGCCTGCGGATGCTGGCAAACGGGGCAGATCTGCGGAGCCTTGGTGCCCACTACGATGTGACCGCAGTTGCGGCATTCCCAAACCTTTACCTCTGATTTCTCAAATACCTTGGCTGTCTCAACGTTCTTGAGCAGGGCGCGGTAACGCTCCTCATGCTGCTTCTCGATAGCGGCAACCATACGGAAACGTGCTGCCAGTACGGGGAATCCCTCCTGCTCGGCGGTCTTGGCAAAGCCCTCGTACATATCGGTCCACTCATAGTTCTCGCCGTCGGCTGCTGCGGCCAGATTCTGTGCGGTGTTGCCTATGCCCTCAAGCTCCTTGAACCAGAGTTTGGCGTGCTCCTTCTCGTTCTCTGCGGTCTGCAGGAAGATGGCTGCCATCTGCTCGAAGCCCTCTTTTTTGGCTACGGATGCAAAATAGGTGTACTTGTTTCTCGCCTGAGATTCGCCGGCGAACGCTGCTTCCAGATTCTTTTCGGTCTGGGTGCCTGAATACTTGTTTGCCATATAATTTTTCAATTAGTGTCGTTTACAAATGTAAGCAATAATTCTTATTTTTGTGATATGAAAATGAGGTTTTTATTGACGGCTGCTTT
>CACZMI010000026.1 GCA_902782245.1 uncultured Bacteroidales bacterium
CCGTAACTATAACGGTCCTAAGGTAGCGAAATTCCTTGTCGGGTAAGTTCCGACCTGCACGAATGGTGTAATGATCCGGACACTGTCTCAACCATGATCTCAGTGAAATTGTAGTATCGGTGAAGATGCCGATTACCCGCGATGGGACGAAAAGACCCCGTGAACCTTTACTATAGCTTAACGTTGCGTCTGGGCCACTGATGTGTAGGATAGGCCGGAGGCTGTGAATCGGGCACGCCAGTGTTCGTGGAGCCGACGTTGAAATACGGCCCTTCTGTTGTCTGGACGCTAACACGTGAATACGTGGACACCGTTTGGTGGGTAGTTTGACTGGGGTGGTCGCCTCCAAAAGCGTAACGGAGGCTCCTAAAGGTGCCCTCATGACGATTGGTAACCGTCAGCAGAGTGTAATGGCAAAAGGGCGCTTGACTGAGAGACAGACAGGTCGATCAGGTGCGAAAGCAGAGCATAGTGATCCGGCGGTTCCGCATGGAAGGGCCGTCGCTCAAAGGATAAAAGGTACTCCGGGGATAACAGGCTGATCCCTCCCAAGAGCTCATATGAGCTGGGTTCAGAACGTCGTGAGACAGTTCGGTCTCTATCTATCGTGGGCGTTGGAAATTTGCGTGGATCTGACATTAGTACGAGAGGACCGTGTTGGACAGACCTCCGGTTTACCGGTTGTCCCGCCAGGGGCACCGCCGGGTATCCGCGTCTGGATCGGATAAGCGCTGAATGCATCTAAGTGCGAAGCCGGCCGCAAGATTAGATTTCCTTTGAGGGTCGTTGTAGACTACGACGTTGATAGGCTGCAGGTGTAAAGGTGGTGACATCAAAGCCGAGCAGTACTAATTGCCCGAATTTTTCCTTGTGTAACAACACTTGCGAAAAGTGCTCAAGAGAATCAAAGCCAAGTGGAAGATATAGCAATTGTTTTGTGCTGTTTGTCAACCTTATTCAGGTGGCTATAGCAGCGGGGTTCCACCTCTTCCCATTCCGAACAGAGAAGTTAAGCCCGTTCACGCCGATGGTACTGCGCAAGTGGGAGAGTAGGTAGCCGCCGTGTTTTTCAAGAAGCATTTCAGTTTCTAAAAGCTGAGATGCTTCTTTTTTTGTTTCTGCTTCCTATTGAGATCGGCGGCTACCTACTCTCCCACTTACGCAGTACCCGACCTCTTTTTAGTTTGCTCCGCAAACGCGCTCCATTCCATTCCGCTTGGCGGCCCTCCGGGACCGCGTTCTCGCTCCAGGCATTCGCTCGCCCCGATACGCTGTACCTGCGTATTTTTTTTGCTGCTGGATGTGATTGGGCTGCTGTTTGGCGGAGCTGGAGTACGGTATTAGGGAGCGTCAGTGGAGTGGCGTAAGCGTAGGCCTTTGGAGGATCCCGTTAAGAACGGCGCATGTTTGACGAACGTTCGGCCCCGAAGGGGACGATAAGGAGGAGTTCGACGTTTAGGGTCCGGAGGAGGCCGGAGTAGCCACGTAACGTCGCCTCCCTAATACCGTACTCCTGCGGAGACAACTCACTTTCCTTGAAAAGTGACGCATTCTTAAACGACCCCTTTGCGTCCCGCTGTAGCAGTACCAGGGAATTATTTTTTTGATATATTTGCATTTGCAACCTTAATTATTGGCTTGGCTTATGAAGAAATCATGGATTAATTTTGGATTTGTTGCAGTTATGGCTGCATTCGTTTTTTATTCCTGTGGAGAAGATACTCCCGGCATTCAGGACCAGGAATTACCTAAACAGGATGCTCTTGTTGCAGATTATGTGAGCACAACTGCATTTACTGCTACATTATCTGCCAAAATCAATGGTGTTTCAAAAACCGACCTTGCTTTAGGTACAAGTGGAATCCTTTATTGCGTAGATTCTGTTTATACCGAATCTGTTTTCAAATCGTGGAAAGAAGGTAATGATGCTCCGGATTGTCTTATCTTTAAAGGAGGCAGATTAGGTGGTGATGAGTATAATGGTGTAATTAAAAACCTTTATCCTGATACTGAGTACAAGTATTGTTTCTTTCTTAAGAATGGTGATAACTCCTTACGCGAGATCAGTGCTGTATCATCTTTCCGTACTACCCCGTTAACACCCGTATACAAGAATATGGGTGCGGAATCAGTCAGAATGTTTTCTGCATTACTTAAGGGTACTGTGACATTAAACAAGTCAGATCAGGAATATTGTACATGGGGACTTATTCTTTCAGATGTTGAGGATGGAAAGCTGACTGACGACTCAAGGTATGTTACTTATCAGGATTACGGTTATGAAGGTGCACCGGAGGGCATAGAGAACAAATTCGCCTATCTTAGGCCTGCAACTGATTACTGGTACCGTTTGTATGTAGAATATTCACTTCCTGATAATAAGGGTGGTATTGTGTATGGTCCCGAAAACCATTTCTCAACAAAAACAGCCGATGACTGGGGCGTTGATTTAGCTCTTCCAAGTGGTATTCTTTGGGCTAAGGGAGTTTTGGGGCGCCAGGATTTTGAAGATGGGTACGAGGCCATGTATAATACTTCTTATAATTGCAGATGGGGATCGGTCAAACCAAGGTATACGATAGATGAAGAATATGAATATCTGGATACTTTGAACAATACATATATCAATATCGGCGACAATATTGAAGGCACCGAATATGATATCGCCCACGTTTTATTAGGAGGAAAATGGAGACTTCCTACCAAGGAGGATTTTGAGGAGTTGAATGCTTATTGCAGAGTCGGACTTATGAGAAGGTACAGTTATCATTATTCAACAGCTACCTCAAGTGCTACATTGCAAACTTCGGTTGCTGATATCAGAGGCTCAAACGGCCAATCTATTATTATATACAGAGGCGGAATGTGGACAGGAACAATGAGTGAAAACGGCGAAAATCCTTACTGTGCCTTCTATGGTGTTAACGAGAAGAATGATAGCGCTTTCATTGAGTTGTGTGATACCTTCCCGCGTGATATGTCTTTCATCATCAGGCCGGTGTGGGATCCGAAAATGTGATTCTGAGTCATATGCGATATAATAAAAAACGGGTGGAACATTTTGGCTCCACCCGTTTTTGTTGTAGGGCGTCAAGCGGAGAGGCTTGGAATATCAGAACTTGTTGAACTGGAGCCAGCGGTAGAAGGATTCGCGCCAGGTTCCGCTGGTGTTGCCTGGATCGTCGGGGCCGAAGGGACCGGTGCCGTCATCGTAGAGGTGCATCTCGGCATTGGCTCCCGCGCGTTTCCAATCAAAGTAGAGCGAGACCAGGCCGGCGGCTACGTTGTGATGATCACCTCGGGTGGCGATGAAGAGTTTGGGTGCATTCTGCGGAACATCAACATCTATCAGTGAGGGGCCGTAGATGGTCGCCATGAATGCGGGCCGATGAGCGGCATCGGCACGGACAGTTGCTCCTATTCCGACTCCTCCGCCGGCGGAGAATCCCAGGTATCCTATCTTATCGGGATTGATGTGCCACTCGGCGGCATGCTCGCGGACTATCTCCATTGCGCGTAGGGCATCGTTTATGGCGTTGTCTATATTCTTTACTCCACTCTCTGATGTGTCGGGATTGGCGTTGGATTTTGTTATCTTGGAGAACTCGGTTACGGAGGCGCTGAGAGCCTGACCTCCGCCACCGCCCATACGCATGCCGCCTGCACCGCCCATCACACGGGTTCGGTATTTTAGGCCGATAGCCGCGATGCCGCGCTCGTTGAGCCATCGGGCCATGTTTATTACGTCCGATCCCCATGAGTGCGACATCAGACCTCCTCCGGAACATAGTATGACAGCAGTACCGGTAGCCTTGTCGGCATCGGGCAGATAAACCGTGATTGATGGGGTTACAACTCCGGATATGCTCTGGATGTTACCGTCGGGTCCGCGCGTTACGCGCTCGTTGTCGTTAACTCCTTCGCTGCCGGGCGCAACACCGTCGTAAAGACGTATCTCCTTCTGGGCTAATGCATTTGTGGCCAGTGTCAATGCCAATATTGCTATCAGTTTTTTCATATTGAGTTCCTATAAGCTTCCCAAAGATATATTTTTTTCTGCAAATAGGTTTTGATATTACAATTTGGGCGGTTACTGAAAACAATTGTTGTTTAATTGACTATATTTGCCTGTATGAAAAGACTGTTTCTTAAGGTTGTGCTGTCAGTCATGATTATGCTGACGGCTCAAGGCATGGTATCAGGCGGGGCTATGGCTCAACAACCGGACCCCAATTTCTTTATATTTCTGGGTATCGGACAGTCCAACATGCAGGGTAAGGCTCCTATCAGGGCTCAGGATACTATATCTGACGCTGTCTTTACGAATGATGACTGGGCACGGTACAAGAAAATGATAATTGTAAACAGCGACCAGTCTAAGGTTGGTACATGGACAACGGCAAAACCTCCTATTGTCCGTCCCGATACACAAATTGGAGTTACAGACTATTTCGGCCGATATCTTGTAAAGGGTTTGGATGAACGTTACAAGATTGGTGTTGTGGTAGTGGCTGTTGACGGCTGCCAGATTGAGGCATTCAGCAAAAACAGCACTGTGGCTTCTGATTACATAACAAATTCATATACCGGTTCATGGGTTAAAGAGGCTGCTGCCCAATATGACAACTATCCTTACGGTAAGTTGGTCGAGATGGCTAAGAAGGCTCAGGAGTCGGGTGTTATAAAAGGTATTATTTTCCATCAGGGAGAATCCGGCGCCAACAATACTACATGGCTGCGTGATGTATATGCTCTCTATACCAATCTGCTTGAAGACCTGAATTTATCCATTGATTCGGTTCCGTTCATAGCAGGTGAACCGTTGAGAAAATACAAAGACATGGCAGCCCCTGCATCGGGTGCGAGGATGTATGTTGATATGTTGCCGGATTATTTCAAACAGCAGTCCGGCGGAAAGGATATTGCGTATGTGGCCTCCTCAAAGGATCTTGGTTATTATGATGAATATCATTTCTCGGCCGAAGGGTATAAGCAACTGGGAGAACGTTATGGAAAAATCATGCTTCCGCTGCTGATCAGGCAGGGTGCAGTGTCAAGTCCGGTTGTAATGGTTGCCGATTCGGGCAAGGAATTAGAGATTTATGACCTTTTGGGCAGAAAGCTGAAGGCTCCGCAGAAGGGGATAAACATAATAAACGGCAAGAAGGTGATCATCAGGTGATGTGACCCAATGATATAAAAAGGATAATTTAAAAGGACAAATATTTAGCTTATGAGTAACTATGATTGGAAGTTTTCCACGATAGGTGGAAAGAACCGCGTTAACATAAAGAGCGGTGAGGATATTAAGCATTTGGGTGAACTTGACCAGAAGTTGTGGACAGTATTGAGTTCGCCGGTTGTCGGACTGGAGTTCGATGCCAAGACCCTCAAGATGCTGGACAGCAACAATGACGGCCGTATCCATGTAAATGAGGTTGTAAAGGCAGCCGAGTGGATTACATCTGTAATTAAGGATCCCGATTTGCTCCTCAAGAAAGAGGATACGCTTCCGCTCGATGCATTCAATACCGATAACCCTGACGGCAAGAGGCTGCATGCTTCGGCCAAGCAGATTCTCAAAAACCTGGGACTTAAGAAGGACAGCATATCTGTGGCCGATGCCGATGACAGCGTGGCAATATTCGCCAAGACCGGGCTGAACGGTGACGGAATCATCACGGTTCAGTCAACCCAGGATGAGGAACTTATCAAGACCATCGAGGCCTGTCTGGCAACTGTTGGAGGCAAGGCTGACCGCAGCGGTCTCCAGGGCGTGGATACGGAATTGCTGGAGGCATTCTACAGTGCTCTGGCTGACTACTCTTCCTGGCAGAAGAAGGCCGCCGATGACAAGTCAATATTTGCTTTCGGAGACAATACCGCAGCCGTATACGATATCGTAAAGCAGATTAAGGCTAAGGTTGCCGATTACTTTATGCGCTGCAAACTGGCTGTATTCCATGCCGGCAGTGTGAACGCCCTTGACGTATCGGTTACACGTATCGAGACCATCAGTGACAAGGATCTGTCACAGTGCGCCGATGAGATTTCAAGTTATCCGCTGGCCCGCATATCGGCCAACAATACACTTCCTATTGACGGACGTGTCAATCCGGTTTGGCAGGCTACCATAAGCAAACTCAAGGCTTTGGCTCTGGACAAGGAGTTTGATGGCGCATCTGAGATTACTGAGGAGCAGTGGAACGCATTCGTGGCCAAACTGGCTCCGTATGAGGCATGGTTGGGTGAGAAGGCCGGCGCTCAGGTTGAGAGTCTGGGTCTGGATCAGGTGAATGCAATACTCAAGGCAGACCGCAAGGCCGATCTGCTCAAACTTATCGATGATGATAAGGCTCTGGAGTCAGAGTCACTTTCTATTGATGAGGTTGCCAAACTGTTGCATCTGTATCGTGACTTCTACACCTTCCTTTGCAACTTTGTATCGTTCCGTGACTTCTATGATCCTCAGGGCAAGGCAATATTCCAGGCAGGTGAGCTCTATATCGATGAGCGCTGCTGCGAGCTTTGTATCAAGGTGCCCGATATGGGACCGCACGCTACCGCTACCTCTCTGAGCGGTATGTACATCCTGTACTGCAACTGCGTGAACAAGATAAACGGTGACAAGATGATAATAGCCGCCGTCATGACTGACGGTGATGTGTCCGATCTGCGTGAAGGTAAGAACGGTCTGTTCTATGACCGCGCCGGAGTGGAGTGGGATGCCACCGTATTCAAGATCATTGACAATCCTATCAGCATACGTCAGGCATTCTGGTCACCTTACAACAAGATTGGCCGTTACATTGAGACAACTATCGAGAAGCGTGCCGCCGAGAAGGACAGCAAGGTTATGGCCGATATGACCGCCAAGGTTGACAATGCCGGTAAGGACGGCGCTGCAGGAGCAGAGAAGAAGAAACCGTTTGATATCGCTGCATTTGCCGGTATCTTTGCTGCCATCGGCTTGGCTGTGAGCGGCTTGGCATCGGCCCTGTCAAAGATGTCCGAATCAGTTGCCGGCTGGGCATGGTGGAAGTGGTTTATTCTTGTTATAGTGATAATGCTTGTAATATCAGGCCCGTCCATGATTCTGGCTTGGCTCAAGATCCGCAAGCGTAACCTGTCTCCGCTGCTCAATGCCAACGGTTGGGCTATAAACGCATCGGTCAAGGTTAACATGACATTCGGCGCTACTCTTACAGAGGTTGGCCGAAGCCCGCTTAAGGCAGAGCCCGATCCGTTTGCCGACAAGACTCCCTGGTGGAAGAAACTCATTTACTGGCTCATAGGTCTTGGCCTGGTATTCTGGATCTGCTACTCACAGAACTGGATATACAAGTGGACTAATGAAAACCCCAAGTGGCATCACGAGAAGACTGTCAAGACAGTGACACCGCCACTTGAAGTTAAAGAATAAGGTATAGGAGAATCCTTCCCCACAATAAAACAAGAGGTCCCGATTTGGGACCTCTTGTTTTGTTGCGGAGGAAGGATTCGAACCCCCGACCTTTAGGTTATGAGCCTAACGAGCTACCTCTGCTCCACTCCGCGATTTCTGTTTTGCGAGTGCAAAGATACTCCTTTTGTGCAATCCTTACAAATCTTTTTAGGTTATTCTTTAATAGATACACATTTTTTGTACTTTTGTAACCCTAATTGAAATTATGGAGAATCCAAAAACACGACTTCAGTTCATTCATGCTGCCAAGGACCTTTTTGTAAAGAAGGGTTACGATGAGACTACGATGATAGATATTGCCGAAGAGGCAGGTTTGAGCCGCAGGACACTTTATGCCTATTTTGAAAGTAAGGTCGAAGTGTTTCAGGCGGTAATCAACAGTGAGGTTGAAAAAGTGCTTACACAACTGTCAGATATAGCTAATCAGAACATGCCTGCCCAGCAGAAGATAGTTGAATTCGTTTTCGGCTATTTCAGGCTTATCAAAGAGACCGTTGACCGCAACGGAACATTGAGGTCCGGCTTTTTCCGCAACAGTTGGGGGCTGGAGCATTTCCGTAAGGGATTTGACGTGAAGCAGAAACAGTTGCTTCAGGATATCATCACAGAGGGTAAGACATCGGGCGCATTTGATGTGGTAAGTGTTCGGCGTACCGCCGAAATAATGCATAACTGCATGCGTGGATTCGAGGCCCCGTACATCCGTGGTAAACTCTGGCAGGGTAATACCCGTGAGGAGATACGTTTTGAGGCCCGCCGTCTTATCTACGGTGCACTCGGTTACAGTGAATCAAAAAACAATCAATAGTTAATATGGGAAAACTTTCAGGAAAGACGGTGCTCATTACAGGAGCAACCCGTGGTATAGGTCTGGCCATGGCCCAGCTTTTTGCTGCCGAGGGTGCAGACATTGCATTTGTGTATATAAACAGTGTGGAGAAGGCTCAGGCCTTGGAGGGTGAACTCAGCGCAAACGGCATCAAGGCCAAGGGTTACCGCGTGGATGTATCAAGTTTTGAGGGCGCCGTACAGATGGTAGATGAGGTGGTCAAGGAGTTTGGCCGTATAGATATATTGGTAAACAATGCAGGCATAACACGTGACGGTCTGATGATGCGCATGAACGAGCAGCAGTGGGATGAGGTGATTGACACCAATCTGAAATCGGCCTTCAACTTTATCAAGGCTTGTTCCACACAGATGATGCGCCAGCGTTCGGGTAATATACTTTGCGTTTCATCGGTGGTAGGTCTGCACGGAAATGCAGGTCAGACCAACTACTCCGCATCAAAAGCCGGTCTTGTTGGTCTTACCAAGTCTGTAGCCAAGGAGTTTGCATCACGCGGTATCCGCGCCAACGTGATTGCTCCTGGTTTTGTTCTGACTGAGATGACTACAGGCAAGATCCCTGAGGAGAAACTGGCCGAGTGGTGCAAGTCAATTCCCCTGCAGCGCGGTGCTCAGGTAGAGGAGATTGCCAAGGCAGCCCTGTTCCTTGTGTCCGATGACAGTTCATACATTACCGGTCAGGTTCTGCAGGTTGACGGCGGAATGAGCATGTAATGCAGGTTCTTTACGAGGATAATCATATCATTATTGTCTCCAAACGGGCTGGTGAGATAGTCCAGGGTGACAAGACCGGCGACGTTCCGTTGTCGGACATAGTCGCCGCGTACCTTAAGGAGAAATACTCCAAGCCCGGCAATGTCTTTGTAGGTGTGCCGCACCGTCTGGACCGCCCTGTAAGCGGACTGGTGGTGCTGGCCAAGACCAGCAAGGCTCTGTCGCGTCTGAATGAAATGTTCCGGGTGGGGAGTGTGGATAAGCGTTATCTTGCAATCGTAAAGAATATGCCCAAGGAGCCTGAGGGCAGGCTTGAGAATTGGCTGGTTCGCAACGAGAGACAGAACCGTTCATACGCTTATGACAAGGAGGTTCCGGGTAGCAAGAAAGCAGTCCTTAACTATAAACTGGTGTCCAGTTCAGTCAATTACAATCTGCTTGAAGTGGAATTGCTGACTGGACGTCATCATCAGATCCGATGCCAGTTGGCCAAGATGGGTTGTCCTATAAAGGGGGATCTCAAATATGGGGCAGAGCGCTCAAATCCGGATGGCAGCATATCGCTCCATGCTTTTCATGTCACTTTTGAGCATCCCGTATCGCATGAGATGATAGACGTTAAGGCTCCTCTGCCGGATGATTTTCTCTGGCAGAGTTTCAGGGAAGTGGCCGATAAACTCTGACTGTTATTTGGAAGCCGGCTCCTGATAATCCTCAAGGACGTATGCCTTGATGATCTTTACGTCGGGGTTGGGACGGCGGTTGGTTCCTGTGGCCGGGACGTTTGATATGGCCTCTACCACATCCATACCTTCTATGATCTCACCGAACACGGTATAAAGGCCGTCCAATGAAGGTGCTCCGCCTATATTGGCGTAAAAGTCTGTCTGTTCCTTGGAATATGTGAATGACTTGCGGGTCTTCATAATGGCATCGGCCTGATCGTTCAACTGTTCATTCAGTTTACTTATCTTTTTCTTTTCGCCGTATTTCTGCCAGGTGCGGATATCGTCTGCATGCGGTTGAGTGAGTGAGTCCTTTACAGCCTGACGATATCTCTTGTTTATGGTTTTTTCCTGGGTAGGCAATGTGTTGACCTTTACTTTTCTGCCGGTTATGATATAGAACTGCTGGCTGGTGGAATAGTTGAACTGCTTGGTGCTGGCCTGTCCCACTGCTCCGCGTTTGTGATAGAATTTCCAGGGATTTACCTCTGATTTTATGATATACTCTTCATCATCATCGTCAATACCGATTTCCTGATTGGGCTTGGCATTCTTGGAACTTACGTCGCCGGCCTGAATCTTGTATCCTTTCTGGACTCCAAAGAACAACTGGTCATCATAGAAACCCTTGCGTGCCAGACGTACCATATTGTGACGGTGAAGCGGGGTCTCGCGATATAGTTTTATGGTGAAATTACCCTTTGTGGTCTCAAAACGTACGTACTGATCGGCATCAAGTATTATGGTGTCGGCATCAACTTCCTCTGCCGGAGCGGCAGGGGCGTTGTTCTTGCAGTTGGTGGCAAACAGCAATGCCAATACAAAAGGAATTCCTATAAGATATTTTTTCATTGTAGTATATGTTTTCTTGACTGCGAATATAGCGAAATAATAGCTGGAAATGTGTTACCTTTGCGAATTAAAACGGAATAATAATCAAAAACAGCATATTTATGAAACCTGCACTCGTTGTTCTGGCAGCCGGAATGGGCAGCCGTTACGGTGGACTCAAGCAGTTGGATGCTCTGGGCCCCAGTGGAGAGACCATTATGGATTACTCAGTGTTTGATGCCATACGCGCCGGATTCGGCAAGGTGGTGTTCATTATCCGCAAGGACTTTGAGGATGATTTCCGCCGTCTGGTGCTCAAGAAATATGAAGGTCATGTCAAGACCGAGGTTGTGTTCCAGAGCATCAACGACTTGCCCGAGGGTTTCAAATGCCCGGAGGACCGCACCAAGCCCTGGGGTACCAACCACGCAGTGCTGATGGCAAAGGACGTAATCAACGAGCCGTTCTGTGTTATCAATGCCGATGACTTTTACGGCCGTGACTGCTTTGCCGTTATGGGCAAGTTCCTGAGCAGTCTGCCCGAGGGTTCAAAGAATGTATATTCTATGGTAGGATTCCGCGTAGCCAATACCCTGAGCGAGAACGGTAAGGTGTCACGCGGTGTATGCGAGGTTAACGCACAGCGTCATCTTACCACCGTAGTTGAGCGCACCGAGATACTGCGCCGCGAGAACGGTGTATGCTATAAGGACGGTGATGACTGGGTTCGCATAGATGACAACACACCCGTATCAATGAACGTATGGGGATTTACCCCCGACTATATGAAGTACTCTGAGGATTACTTCAAGGGATGGCTCAAGGCAAATATCAACACCCCCAAGTCCGAGTACTATATACCGCTCATGGTAAATGAGCTCATCAATAACGGAACCGCAACGGTTGAGGTCCTTGACACCACTTCAAAGTGGTTCGGCGTTACATATGCCGATGACCGTCAGGGTGTTGTGGATAAGATTGCAGAACTTGTAAAGGAGGGCGTTTATCCCGCAAAGCTGTTTGCATAAGTGTTTTCGGTAGAGAATCTTAAGGTTGAGTTCGGGGCCCGTCCCCTGTTTCATGACGTCAGCTACGTAGTAGGTGACAAGGACCGTATTGCCCTGGTGGGTAAGAACGGTGCGGGCAAATCGACCATGCTTAAGATAATCGCCGGATTGCAGCAACCTACATCGGGCACCGTCTCAATACCCAAGGAGATGACCATAGGTTATCTGCCACAGGTAATGAAACTGTCCGATACCCGCACGGTAAGACAGGAGGCCGAGACCGCCTTTGAGGATATCCATAAACTCAAGGCCGAGGTTGAGCGTCTGAACAACCAGATGGTTGAGCGCACCGACTATGAGAGTGAGGAGTATCACGCTCTTATAGACCGGTTTACACGCGAGAGCGAGCGCTACCAGATGATGGGCGGAGGTAACTATCAGGCTGAACTTGAGCAGGCACTGCTGGGTCTTGGATTCCGCCGTGATGACTTTGACCGTCCCACAAGCGAGTTCAGCGGTGGCTGGCGCATGCGTATTGAGTTGGCTAAGATCCTGTTGCGTCATCCTGACGTATTGCTGCTGGACGAGCCTACCAACCATCTGGACATAGAGAGCATACAGTGGCTCGAGGAGTTTCTGGCCAAACGTTGCAACGCCGTACTGCTGGTTAGCCATGACCGCGCTTTCATAAACAACGTGACCACCCGCACCATAGAGATTTCGTGCGGTGTTATATATGACTACAAGGTCAAGTACAACGAGTTTGTTCAGCTGCGCAAGGAGCGCCGAGAGCAGCAGTTGCGTGCATACGAGAATCAGCAGAAGGAGATAGCCGATGCCAAGGATTTCATAGAGCGTTTCCGCTATAAACCCACCAAGGCAGTGCAGGTGCAGAGCCGCATCAAGATGCTGGAGAAGATTGTACCCATTGAGGTTGATGAGGTGGACAACAAGACCATGCGTCTTAAGTTCCCGCCCGCCATCCGTAGCGGCAACTATCCGGTCATCTGTGAGGGCGTGGCCAAGAGTTATGGTGACCATACGGTTTTCAGCGGTGTTGACCTGACCATAAAACGCGGTGAGAAGGTGGCCTTTGTAGGCCGTAACGGTGAGGGTAAGACCACACTTGTAAAGTGCATCATGGGTGAGATCCCGTTTGACGGCACGCTTACCATCGGTCATAATATCCAGATAGGCTATTATGCTCAGAACCAGGCGCAGCTACTGGATGACGAGGTAACGGTTCACGATACGATAGACAATGTGGCTACGGGTCCAATCCGTACCCGCATAAACGATATACTGGGCGCATTCATGTTCGGCGGCGAGGCCGGTCAGAAAAAAGTAAAGGTACTTTCGGGCGGAGAGCGAAGCCGTCTGGCAATGATCAGGCTGCTGCTAACACCAAATAACCTGCTTATACTGGATGAGCCTACCAACCATCTGGATATGGCATCCAAGGATGTGCTCAAGGAGGCTATTCAGGCATTTGACGGCACGGTTATAGTGGTAAGCCACGACCGTGAGTTCCTGGACGGGCTGGTAAGCAAGGTCTATGAGTTTGCCGACGGTAAGGTACGCGAGCATCTGGGCGGCATCTATGATTTCCTCCAGAAAAAGAATCTGGACAATCTGGCCGATATAGGCCGTATGAAAGGGGCCCCGGCAGTGCAGGTTGCGCAGGATAAGGCATCGGCCGGTAAGGATGATTATGAGGCCAGAAAGGAGCAGGAGCGCCGCAAGCGCAAGGCCCAGAAAAAGATTGATGACTGCGAGAAGGAGGTGGAGCGTATCTCTAAGGAGATAAAGGATATAGAAGAGTGGCTTTCAACACCCACGGGGGCGCAGAACCCTGCTATGTTTGAGGCTTACGGCAAACTCAAAAATGATTTGGCTGAGGCTGAGAAACGTTGGGAGGAGGCTATGATTGAAGGAGAGAGTTTATAACACTATTATAATTATGAAAAGAGTAACATTATTAGCAATTGCATTTGCAGGAATGGCTATGATTTCTTGTAACAATTCCAAGCAGGGTATCGGCATCAAGATGGAGAATCTTGATACCAGCGCTAAACCCGGTGATGATTTCTTCCAGTTTGCAGACGGCGGTTGGAACGCAGCCCATCCGCTTACTGACGAGTATGCACGTTTCGGTAGCTTTGACCAGCTGGCCGAGGATAACCGTGAGCAGCTTAAGGGCCTGATTGATGAGATTGTGGCTGCCGATAATGAGGTGGGTTCAAATGCCCAGAAGATAGCAGACCTCTACAAGCTGGTGCTTGATACAGCACGCCGCGAGAATGAGGGTCTTGCTCCCATGAAGCCATGGCTTGATAAGATCGAGGCTGTAAAGGACCGTAAGGAGATATTTCCGCTCATGACCGAACTGGACGTGAACGGTCTGGTAGGCAACTATTTCGGTCTGGGTATCGGTGCTGATATGATGGACAGCAAGGCTAACCTTGTAAGCATAGGTCAGGGTGGTCTGTCACTCGGTGAGAAAGAATACTATCTGGATACCGATGAGGCTACCACCGCTATCCGTGAGGCCTTTAAGAAGCACATTGTACGTATGTTCACCCTCTGCGGCTTTGATGAGAAGGTCGCTCAGAAGAAGATGGAAGACGTTATGTTGATTGAGACCCGTATCGCTGAGAAGTCTTACAGTAACGTTCAGTTGCGTGATCCGGCTGCCAATTATCACAAAATGCCGTTTGAGCAGCTCAAGAAGGATTTCAAGGGTATTGACTGGCAATACTATTTTGACCAGCTGGGTCTTTATGACTGCGACTTTGTAGATGTAGGCCAGCCCGAGCCGATTCATGAGGTTGAGGATATCCTGGCTAAGGTTCCCGTTGAGGCTCACAAGTCTTATATGGAGTGGCAGCTCATTGACAATTCGGCATCTAAACTGACCAAGGAACTTGATGACGCCAACTTTGATTTCTATGGCAAGATCCTGAGCGGACGTCAGGAGCAGCAGCCCTGGTGGAAGCGTGCCACATCAACAGTCAGCGGCGTTCTGGGTGAGGCCATCGGCCAGCTTTATGTTGAGAAGTATTTCCCCGCAGAGTCTAAGGAGCGTATGGTTGCTCTGGTAAAGAACCTGCAGATTGCCTTGGGTGAGCGTATCGATGCACAGGATTGGATGAGTGCTGAGACCAAGGCACGCGCTCATGAGAAACTGGATGCCTTCTATGTAAAGATAGGTTATCCCGACAAGTGGAAGGATTACTCAAAACTTACTATAGATCCCAGCAAGAGTCTGTTTGACAACCAGATTGCCATGTCTCATTTCTTCTGGCAGGACAATGTGGAGCGTAAGTACAAGAAGCCGGTTGACAACACCGAGTGGTTCATGACTCCTCAGACTGTCAACGCTTATTACAATCCTACCACCAATGAAATCTGCTTCCCCGCAGGTATCCTTCAGTATCCGTTCTTTGACATGAGTGCCGATGATGCATTCAACTACGGTGCCATTGGCGTGGTTATCGGCCATGAGATGACTCACGGATTTGATGACCAGGGCCGTCAGTTTGACAAGGACGGTAACTTTGCAGACTGGTGGGCTCCGGGTGATGCCGATAAGTTCAAGGAGCATGTTCAGGTTATAGTTGACCACTTTGACAATATCAAGGTTCTGCCTGACCTGAATGCCAACGGATCACTTACTCTGGGTGAGAATATTGCCGATCACGGTGGTCTGATGGTTGCCTATCAGGCATTCAAGAACGCTACCAAGGATGCTCCGCTCAAGACCATCAACGGTTATACCCCCGAGCAGCGCTTCTTTATGGCATATGCAGGCGTATGGGCCGGTAATATCCGTGACGAGCAGATCCGTAACCAGACCAAGAGCGATCCCCATGCACTGGGCCGCTGGCGTGTAAACGGTACTCTGCCTCACATTGATGCATGGTACGATGCATTCGGCATCAAGCCGGGTGATGCACTCTATCTGGCACCTGAAAAGAGAGCTAGCATCTGGTAAATGATTAAAGGAGCTGGGATAAGGGAGGAATATCTGGACCGGAGCATGAGCCCCGGCCGGAATTTCTACCGGTTCAGTTGTGGCGGTTGGCTGGATGCCAATCCTCTGCCTGATGACTTTCCCAGTTACGGGACATATGATGAGCTTGCCGAACTTAACCGTAAGCAGCTCAAGGAACTTATAGACGGCATCATTGCACAGGATAATCCTGCAGGCAGTGATGCCGCCCGTATTGCTGACCTTTACAATCTGGTCATGGACACAGCTCGCCGTGACCGTGACGGTATTGGGCCGATGAAACCGTACATGGAGCGTATCCGCGCAATCAGCAGCCGCGAGGAACTGCTCAGCGTCATGCTGGAACTTGATCCATATGGCGTGACGGGATACTTTGACGTTGGCATCGGACCGGACCTTAAGGACAGCAAGACCAATATTGTGGGACTGAGCCAGGGTGGACTAACGCTCGGTGACAAGGAGTATTACACCGACCGTGACCTGCAGACCATAAACATACGCAAGGCGTTCAAGAAACATATGGTACGAATGCTGATGCTTGCCGGCTACGGCCGGTTGGAAGCCCGTCAGAGAATGCGTACCGTTTGGCGTATTGAGAAACGTCTGGCTCGTGCGTCACGCAACAATGTCCAGTTACGTGATCCGGCTGCCAACTACCATAAGTGGTCAATAGACGAGCTTTACACCCAACTGCCCGGACTGGACTGGAAACCGTTCTTCAGCAAACTGGGTCTGGACGGAGTGGAATGGGTCGATGTCGGCCAGCCCGAGGCTATAATGGAGGCCATACGCGTACTCAACGAGGAGCCTCTTGAGGACCAGAAGGTACTCATGGAGTGGCAGATGCTTGACTCCAACGGTACCCGCCTGGGCAAGAAGATTGATGATGCGGACTTTGATTTCTACGGCCGTACGCTGAGCGGACAAAAGGAACCCAAGCCCATGTGGAAGAGGGCTACATCGGCCGTGAACGGAACACTGGGCGATGCTCTGGGGCGTCTGTATGTGGAGAAATATTTCCCGGCAGGTGCCAAGGATCGCATGATAGATATGTTCCATCGTCTTAAACGTGCGCTTGGCCGCCGCATCGAAGCCCAGGAGTGGATGAGCGATGAGAGCCGCCGTCTTGCGCTTGACAAGTTGGATGCGTTCAGTTTCAAGATAGGATATCCCGACAAGTGGCGTGACTACTCCAAGATGGATATTGACCCCGCCAGGACCCTTTTTGAGAACAGTGCATCCATAAGCCGTTTCTTCTGGAATGACATGGTGGAGCGCAAGTTCAAGAAACCGGTTGACCGTACGGAGTGGTATATGAATCCGCAGGAGATAAACGCCTACTATGACATATCTGTCAATGAGATATGTTTCCCTGCAGGCATTCTGCAGTATCCGTTCTTCAGCATGGAGGCCGATGACGCTTTCAATTACGGTGCCATCGGCACTATCATGGGACATGAGATGACCCACGGCTTTGATGACGAGGGCCGTCAGTTTGACAAGGAGGGCAATATGTGCAACTGGTGGAGCAGCACCGATACACGCCGGTTCAACCGACGGGTCAAGGTACTGGTGGACTGGTTCAGTGGAATTGAGGTGCTGCCCGGCATCAAGGCTAACGGAAAACTTACTCTTGGTGAGAATATAGCCGATCATGGCGGCCTTACGGTTGCCCTGGAGGCATTCAGGGAGGTGTGCGATGATGAGGTCAAGTTGGGCTTTACCCCGCTGCAGCGTTTCTTCATAGCGTATGCCTGTACGTGGGCCGAGAACTGCCGCGACGAGATGGTGTTGCAGCAGACCAAGAGTGATGAACACTCGCTGAGCCGTCTTCGCGTAAACGGCGCACTGCCCCATATTGATGAGTGGTATGAGGCTTTTGGTATAACGGAACAGGATTCTATGTATATTGCACCCCAAAACAGGGTACGCATCTGGTAAATGGAAGAGGGAAGGACCATAGAACTGCTTGCTCCGGCCAAGAATCTGGAGTGCGGCATTGAGGCCATAAAGCATGGCGCCGATGCCGTGTACATAGGTGCCGGACGGTTCGGCGCACGTCAGGCTGCCGGCAACAGCGTGGAGGATATAGCACAGCTGGCCGGTTTTGCCCATTTCTACGGAGCCAGGGTCTATGTGACCGTCAACACTATACTTAAAGACTCTGAGTTGGCCGATGCCGAGAAACTCATCTGGCAACTCTATGAGGCCGGGGCAGATGCCCTGCTCATTCAGGATATGGCGGTTTTGCGTATGAAACTGCCACCAATTGCCCTGCATGCAAGCACGCAGTGCGATGTGCGCAGTGCCGATAAGGTGCGTTTTCTGGCAGGTTGCGGTTTTACCCGCGTGGTGCTGGCCCGTGAGCTTTCACTTGACGAGATACGCAGCATACATGAAGCCTGCCCCGATGTGGAACTTGAGTGTTTTGTGCACGGAGCACTTTGCGTAAGTTACAGCGGACAGTGCTATGCATCGCAGTACTGTTTTGGCCGCAGTGCCAACCGCGGCGAGTGCGCCCAGTTCTGCCGCCTCAAGTTTGACCTTGTGGACAGCGATGACAATGTGATAATAAAGGGCAAGCACCTGCTCTCGCTACGTGACATGAACCGAATGGAGAGTCTGGAGGAACTTATGGACGCAGGTGTATGCTCATTCAAGATAGAGGGCCGTCTCAAGGACGTACAGTACGTAAAGAACGTAACGGCCGCCTACAGTCAGGCCATTGATAAGGTCCTGGTACGCAGGCACGAGTTTGTCAGGGCGTCATCGGGCCATAGTGTTGCTCATTTTACTCCCGATGTGAGCCGCAGTTTCAACCGTGGGTTCACTGACTATTTCCTGCACGGACGCACAGATGACATCTACTCATTCGGCACGCCCAAGTCAATAGGCGAGAAGATGGGCCCGGTTAAGGAGGTGGGACGCGGCTGGCTTAAGGTATCCGGATTCAAGGCTTTCCATAACGGTGACGGACTCTGTTTCTTTAACCGCCAGGGAGAACTCGAGGGTTATCGCGTAAACCGCGTGGAAGGAAACCGTGTATTCCTGTTCCTGGACAATATGGAAATGCCGTCTGTAACTGCCGGCACGGAACTTTACCGCAACTATGACATTGAGTTTGAGAAGGTGCTGTCCAGGGAATCGGCCACAAGGAAGATAGGGGTGGATATCCTTTTTGAGGAGATACCTTCCGGATATCAGGTGACTATGACCGATGAGGACGGATTGTCTGCTACGGCATCGGTTGAATGGAAAAAAGAGGATGCACGCACTCCGCAGCAGGAGAATATACGCACCCAGTTGGGTAAGACAGGTAATACCGGATTTGAGGTGCAGAATGTGGAGGTAAGGCTTGAGGGTGAGCGTTTTATCCCGTCGTCATTGCTGTCCGATCTGCGCCGTCAGGTTACCGCCGGACTCGAGCGGGTGCGTCTGGATTCTTATGTGCGTCCCGGAGTGGGGGCATCGGCCAATCCAAAGTATCCTATTGAAAAGCTTACATATTTGGGTAACGTGATGAATGCCCAGGCCCGTACATTCTATCAGGATCATGGGGTAACGGGCATTGATGATGCGTTTGAAAAGACGCAGCCCGACAGCGCAACGGTAATGTTCTGTCGTCACTGCATCAAAAACGCTATGGGTCTTTGCACTAAGAACCCAAGACGGGATATGAAAGTGCAAGAACCGCTATGGCTGGTATCACAGGATGGACGGCGTTTCCGTCTGAGGTTTGACTGCTCAAAGTGCCGGATGGAGATAATGTATTGAAAAAAGACTTACCTTTGCTAACAGGTAAACCCGATTAACCTTATTATTAAACTGAATATTTATGAAAAGAATTGGAAAGTTTATGATGATTGCCGCTATGGCAATTGTTTCTTACAGCGCATCAGCTGAACTTGCTCCCCAGTGGTCAAAAGGTACAATGATGGTTAACGTTGAACTGGGTGTCGCTCCCGGTTTCGGCGGTGGTGTATCACTGGATTATGTTCTCTTTGATGATTGGTGGAAAGGTCATTTCTCAGTAGGCGGTGAGATTGATGTAGCCCAGCCTTACAAGTATCAGACTAACTTTGGTGTTTCACCTCGTGCTACATACGGCCTGAACATCACTGATCAGTTTGAGGTTCACGCTATGGCACAGATGGGTTTCGGATACCACAAATATAACGATGGAACCTTCTCAGATCACGAGACATTCATTCTGCACAGCGAGATGGTAGGATGCCGTTTCTTCTTTAACGACAATTTTGCAGTAATGGCCGAGACCGGTTACTCAAACTGGATGCCTGAACTGCGTGCCGGTATCACTTACAAATTCTGATAATCAATTAAGATTGGATAGAAGGGGCGGAATTTCCGTCCCTTTTTTTATCTTCGCGGTGTTATGAGAAAGTTAGCCTTTGTTTTGCTGCTGGCCTTGGCAACAGTTGCCGGTCATGCTGAGAGTACCGTAATAAAAGTGTCAATGGACAATGCCATCCAAACCAACGGAGGATATTGGGAGGGATGGGGCACCAGTCTGTGCTGGTGGGCCAACCGTCTGGGCTACAATGAGACGCTCACTCAGAAATCGGCCGACCTTTTCTTTGATGCTCAGAAGGGCCTGGGCCTTAACATAATGCGCTACAACGTGGGCGGAGGCGATGACCCCACGCACCACCACATAACCCGCACTGACAGCGATGTGCCGGGTTGGATGTACATAGACGCCAACGGAGAGCGCAAATATGACTATACGGCCGATGCCCGCCAACTGAATGTGGTAAAGGCTGCCATGAAAGCAGCCGGACAGGATGCCTATCTGGAAATATTCAGCAACTCGCCCCCTTACTTCATGACCAACAGCGGTTGTTCAACCGGAAACTTCAAGGCCGAGGAGAATAACATAAAGGACGATGAATACGATGACTTTGCCGAATATATGGCGCACGTAGCTAACTACATGACCCGTGAGATGAAGCTCAAGGTAAAGAGCGTATCGCCCATGAACGAGCCCAACACCAACTACTGGCCCGCCATGAACTACAAGCAGGAGGGTTGCCACATCGATGCAGGTGAGGCACAGTCCAAGTTGCTGGTACTGACCAAGGAGGCGCTGGGACGCTACGGTCTTAATGATATAGTCCTGACCACCAGCGATGAGACCAATCCCGGCAAGCAGATTGAGGAGATAAAGACCTTAACGCCCGATGCCCGCGCTGCCATTAACCGCATCAGCGTGCACACCTACGGCGTTAACAGCATCCGTGAGATGGGACAGCTGGCCAAAGACGAGAAGATAAACCTCTGGATGAGTGAGGTGGACGGCAACGGAACCGCCGGTCAGAACGCAGGTGAGATGGCTGCCGGACTGTGGCTTGCCGAGAAGATAATAACCGATATCCAGGCGCTGGAGCCATCGGCCTGGGTACTCTGGCAGGTAATAGATACCCACATCAGCAAGGAAGGCTACAAAGGCCGCCGCGACGGAGGTCCTCTGCGCACACAGGGAGGCTACTGGGGTACCGCCTGCGCCAACCACGACACCGGCGAGATCCTGCTTACCCAGAAATATTACGCTTTCGGCCAGTTCAGCCGTTACATCCGTCCCGGCTCCCAACTGATACTATGCCCCACCGAACGCCGCTCAGGCGTCAAAGCCCTTGCCGCCAAAGATAAGAAGCAACTCACCATTGTCTGCACCAACACTACCGCTCAGGAAAAAGATTTGACTATTGATTTGAGTGAGTTCAAACTTAAAGGTTCATTAAAACAAATAAGAACCAGCGGTCAATTCCAAGACGGAGAACATTGGTCAGAAACCGATCTGGGAAAGATTAAAGACTCAAACTTACAAGTGACATTGATACCGAATTCGGTAACAACCTTCCAAATCAGCACAAAGTAGCCAAGAGACAATTGGGGACTGTCCCTTTTTGTCACGCTTCAGATGAGCAAAAGGGGACTGTCCCCAATTGTCTCTTTAGCCTTAGCTTCATTCCATAGCGCATCCATCTCCTCAAGTGTCATATCCTTGAGCTGTTTGCCTTGATTGATGGCTGCCTCCTCAACGTAGTTGAAGCGGCGGATGAATTTCTTGTTGGTGCGCTCCAGGGCGTCATCGGGATGGATCTTGTAGAGGCGGGCCACGTTGATGATTGAGAACAGCAGGTCACCCAGTTCCTGCTCGGCTTTCTCCTTGTCGTGGGCCGATATCTCCTGCTTGAGTTCAGCATATTCTTCGCGAACTTTATCAAGAGCACCCTCGGGGGTTTCCCAGTCAAAACCTACGTGGGCTGCTTTCTCCTGGATGCGGAAAGCCTTGATGGTGGATGGCAGGGCATCGGGCACACCGGCCAGTACACGTTTGTTGCCGCCTTTCTCCTTTAGCTTAAGCTGCTCCCAGTTCTGCAGTACCTGATCGGCACCATCTACATTGGTTGTGCCGTATATATGCGGATGGCGGTAGATGAGTTTGTCACAGAGCTTATCACATACGTCCTTAATATCATAATCACCCGTCTCGCTGCCAATCTTGGCGTAGAACACCACATGCAGCAGAACATCGCCCAACTCCTTGCAGATATCGGCCTTGTTGTCCTTCATTATGGCGTCACAAAGCTCGTAAACCTCCTCGATGGTATTCTGGCGGAGTGAGTCATTGGTCTGAACGCTGTCCCAAGGGCATTTCTCCCTGAGTACATCCATTATGTCAAGCAGGCGTCCGAATGCCTGCATCTTCTCTTCGCGTGTATGCATATTATTATATTTTAGCGCAAAATTACACATTAAATCAGTACCTTTGCAGTCAATTTTAGACACAGGTAATATTTCTTTATGGAATTAGCAAGCAAATACAACCCCGCCGATGTGGAGGGAAAGTGGTACAAGTACTGGGAGGATGGCAAGTTTTTTCACTCAGAGCCCGATGGCCGTGAGCCTTACACTATAGTCATTCCGCCACCAAACGTGACCGGTGTTCTGCACATGGGTCATATGCTTAACAACACTATCCAGGATATCCTGGTGCGCCGTGCCCGTATGATGGGCAAGAACGCTCTGTGGGTACCCGGAACTGACCACGCATCAATCGCTACCGAGGCCAAGGTTGTAGGCAAGCTTGCCGCACAGGGAATCAAGAAAACTGACCTAACCCGTGAGGAGTTCCTTAAGCACGCATGGGAGTGGAAAGAGGAGCACGGAGGCATTATCCTGAAGCAGTTGCGCCGTCTGGGCTGCAGCTGTGACTGGGACCGCACCGCATTCACCATGGATGACCTGCGCTCAGAGAGCGTTATCAAGGTGTTCGTGGACCTGTACAACAAGGGCCTTATCTACCGCGGCGTACGTATGGTGAACTGGGATCCCAAGGCCCAGACAGCTCTGAGTGATGAGGAGGTGGTTTACAAGGAGGAGCACAGCAAACTGTACTATCTCAAGTACTATGTTGCCGATGCAGCCGAGAACCCCGTAAAGACCACAGGCGCAGAGGGTGAGGTTGTACACAAGGACGCCAAGGGTTACTACGCCGTAGTTGCCACCACACGTCCCGAGACCATCATGGGTGATACCGCCATGTGCATCAACCCTGCCGATCCCAAGAACGGCTGGTTGAAGGGCCACAAGGTTATAGTTCCGCTGGTAAACCGCGTGATACCTGTAATAGAGGATGATTATGTTGACATTGAGTTCGGTACCGGTTGCCTTAAGGTTACACCGGCCCATGATGTCAATGACTATATGCTGGGTGAGAAGTACAACCTGGAGACCATCGACATATTCAACGACAACGGCACCCTGAGCGAGAAAGCAGGTCTATACATCGGTATGGACCGCTTTGCAGTAAAGAAACAGATTGCCATAGACCTGGATGCTGCAGGCCTGCTGGAGAAAATGGAGGATTACACCAACAAGGTGGGCTACAGTGAGCGCAATCCGGACACAGTTATTGAGCCCAAGCTCTCCATGCAGTGGTTCCTCAAGATGAAGCACTTTGCCGATATGGCTCTGCCTCCTGTAATGAACGATGAGCTCAAGTTCTATCCGCCCAAGTACAAAAACACATACCGCAACTGGCTGGAGAACATCAAGGACTGGTGCATAAGCCGTCAGCTCTGGTGGGGACACCGCATCCCGGCTTACTTCATGCCCAAGGGCGGATTCGTAGTTGCCGAGACAATAGAGAAGGCCGTTGAACTGGCCCGCGCCAAGCGCGGTGACAGCAGCCTTACCGCCGCTGACCTGCGTCAGGATGAGGATGTGCTGGATACATGGTTCAGCTCATGGCTCTGGCCTATCAGCCTCTTTGACGGCATCAACAACCCCGATAACGAGGAGATCAAGTACTACTATCCCACAAACGATCTGGTAACCGGCCCGGATATCATATTCTTCTGGGTAGCACGTATGATCATGTCGGGTTATGAGTACAGACACGATATGCCTTTCCGCAACGTATACTTTACCGGTATCGTTCGTGACAAGCTGGGTCGCAAGATGAGTAAGTCACTCGGAAACTCACCTGATCCCATAGGTCTGATTGAGCAGTATGGTGCCGATGGCGTACGTATGGGTCTTATGCTCTCTGCTCCCGCCGGTAATGACATTCCGTTTGATGAGGCCATCTGCGAGCAGGGCCGTAACTTCAACAACAAGATCTGGAACGCGTTCCGTCTGACACAGACCTGGACAGTTGCCGATATAGAGCAGCCTGAGAGCGCAAAGGTTGCAGTAGAGTGGTTCCGCAGCAAGTTGAACAGCACCGCAGTTGAGATGGATGACCTGATGTCAAAATACCGTATCAGCGAGGCTTTGATGGCAGTTTACAAGCTGTTCTGGGATGAGTTCGCAAGCTGGTATCTGGAGATCATCAAGCCTGTTTACGGACAGCCCATCGACTCCAAGACATACGCTGCCACACTTGATATGTTTGAGCAGTTGCTCATGCTGCTGCATCCGTTCATGCCGTTCATCACCGAGGAACTCTGGCACGCTGTACGCGAGCGCAAGGACGGTGAGAGCATAATGAACCAGAGCATAGTAAGTCTGGTTAACGGTAAGGCCGATGAGGCACTCCTGGACCGTTTTGAGCAGGCCAAGCAGGTGGTGACCGAGATTCGTTCGGTACGCAAGAGCAAGAACATCGGCCCGCGTGAGCCGCTTACCGTTGAGGCTGTGGGTTCCAACCCACTTTCAGCACTTGACAGCATGGTTCTTAAGATGGCCGGACTAGAGGAGATTGTAATCGTACCTGCCAAGAGTGAGGGTACTGCCGCATTCATGGTCGGCACTCAGGAGTACGCAGTACGTCTGGGCGGTCTGATTGATGTTGAGGCTGAGCTCAAGAAGATGGAGGCCGAACTGCAGCACCTGGAGGGATTCCTCAAGGGCGTCAACGCCAAGTTGGCCAATGAGAACTTTGTGGCACACGCACCTGCCGCCGTTATTGAGAATGAGCGCAAGAAACAGGCCGATGCCACTCAGAAGATTGCAACCATAAAGGAGAGCATCGCAGCTCTTAAGAAATAATGGAAGAGAACGAGGTAAAAGTTAAAGGAGTAGTTAAAACAATATCGGTGGGTAAAATAATCGGTATTGTAGCCTTCGTTATAGTAGCAGGCATAGCTCTCTTATACAATCGTTTATGGCAGAAAAGCCAGCAGGATATAGAAGAGATGACCCAGCTCTTTGAGATTGAGAAGGAGGAGATGGAGAATGAGTACTCCGGATTTGCCGTCCAGTATGATGAGATGAAGGTTCATATCTCCAATGACTCTCTGATACGTCAGTTGGACCGCGAGAAGCAGCGTACTCAGCAACTGCTGGAGGAACTGCGTCAGACAAAGGCTACCAATGCCGCCGAGATTACCCGACTCAAGAAGGAACTTACCACCGTGCGTCAGGTAATGCGTACATACGTCAGGCAGATTGACTCTCTGGATCAGGTAAACAAGCAGCTGGCCAAGGAGAATACCCGCGTGCGTCAGCAGTATCAGGAGCAGACCAAGGTGGTTGAGCAGCTAACTGTCGATAAGCAGAAGGCCGAGGAGAAAGTAGCCCTGGCATCACAGTTGGATGCTGCTGCCATTACGGTTATCGGCCATAATAAACGCGGTAAGGAGGAGAAAAAGTCCAAGAACGTAACCCAGTTCGTGGTTAACTTTACCATAGTCAAGAACATAACCGTCCAGACTGGCGAGAAGACCGTTTACTTGCGTATTGTCAAGCCGAATGAGGAGGTTCTTGGTAAGGATACGGGTTATACCTGCAAGTATGAGAACGTTGTTCTGGAGTGCTCTGAGAGAAAGATGATAGAGTACACAGGTGAGCAGCAGGAGGTTACCATGTATGTTGACGTGGCCGAATTCCTGAGCGCAGGCACATATACCGCATATCTGTTCGTTGACGGTGTCATGATTGGCGAGCAGAGCGTTACACTTAACTGATTTTTTTTGATGAGTACATTCCGTGAACTTGGGGTATCAGGCCCGATACTCAAGGCAATTGAAGAG
>CACZMI010000027.1 GCA_902782245.1 uncultured Bacteroidales bacterium
GTAGTAGCCACCCTTGTACTGGATGTGCTGATAGCTGGGATGGTCAAAACGGTTGCAGAGTTTTACGCCCTCCCAGGGAGTAACAGGCTGAGGAGCCTTCCAACGGTTCTCGCGGATAGGAGCTGCTGCATAAGGTATGCCACGGAATACGTAAACACCCTTAACATTGTCAGCGCTTACACCCTGAACCTGTCCGCCTTCGATACTCAGAACGGGGCTGAGCTTCTCCTGATTGCACTGGCAACTAGCCATCAAGGTCAGAATGCCGGCCAAAAACAAAAGTTTCTTCATAATTGTTTGTTGATATTGGTTGAATAAGAATGATTCCTATTTCACTTATTATGACCTACAAATGTAATATAATTTATAACGTGTTAAAATCTGAAATTGTTTTTTTACCTAATTTTTGGCTAATCCCCCAAAACCAAGTACTTTTGTACCCCGAACAAAACCGTTCACATCTTTTTTCGAGATTATGGGCTGTTTTTGGATGGATGGCTTCTCGAGTCGAGGGAGTGATGGGGTCCCATCATGACCGAGAGGAGAGGAGGCAGACGCCAAAAAGAGACCTTAAGATCAAAAAAAGAGGCTCGAATGGTGGAATGGTAGACACGAGGGACTTAAAATCCCTTGGCCTTTATCGGCTGTGCGGGTTCGAGTCCCGCTTCGAGCACTCCTACACGTCAGCGCATCCGATTACAGATTCAATCTCTATCTGGGTTTAGGTCCTGTCAGGATATCGGCAGGAACAGCACATCTTTACGATACCGAGGTGATATATGAGGGTCGTGCCGCCATCCGTACCGCCATGGAGATGAGCACCAACTCCACCGCCGACAAGGTATTTGCCCTGCGGGATACAATAGAGTCATTCAACACTAAAGCGGGCGAAAGCCTCTACTTCAGAAAAACAGTGAACGAAGGCAGCAAACACAACGTTGAAACCGCATCTTTCTCAAAAGACAGGGACAAGTTCATAGTAAACCTGACAACGATGGACATGAATACCGGCCAGCGCACAGGACACTCTACAGAGTGGCGCCCCACCCGGATATTCGACCTTATGAGCATGATAGCCTTCACCCAAGGATTTGACACATCGGACAGTGAACCCGGACGCACCGAGACCCTGCCCATGGTGAACGGCAATATGGTGGTACAGCAGTACCTGGTCTATACCGGCAACAAGAAAGTAAAAGCCGATAACGGCCGCACATATGACTGCATGGTAATATCCATAAGGGACTACAAGGAGGGCAAGGAGCGTGAAACCGTAAAGGCATACGTAACAAATGATTCAAAACATACTCCGATTCAATTGGATATCATTCTGGGAACCGGAACATCCATCAAGGCTGTACTAAAATAACTATAAGATGAAACTGACCGATAACCGCTGGCTTACAGGAAAGGGATTCGGGGTACACTCCCCATGGGCTTATGACCTGATTGAAAACGTAATCAACGAGCGCCATCCCTATTATGCTTACGAGGACCTGTATCCTTTCTGGGAGAAGGCCCCGCAGTATCTGCCCCAGTATCCTCAGAGCCGCGACGAACTGCTGTTCCGTCTGGTCAACCGGTTCAATCCCAGGTTCATTCTTGAGGTTGGCACAGGAGCAGGGGTAAGTACCGGTTATCTGGCATCGGTCTCCACGCAGTCCAGGGTCGTTACGATAGACTATAAACATCCGGCCGAAAAAGAGGTGCGCCGAAACCTGAAGAAAATTCCCAATATTGAGTATATTGCAGCCGATGTCACAGAAACCGTGCAGGATATTCTTGACAGCGGTAACATTCCGCAGTTCATTCATATAGCCCACACTGCGTTGTGGAAACAGATTGTAGAGATGATACTGCCTTATGCCAAACCCGACACAGTTATAGTGGTTGAGGATCTTGGCAAAAAGCAGAAAAAGGAGTGGTGGAGTGAGGTTATCAAGGATGAACGCATAGGAGTGACATTCCAGATGTCAAAGCTGGGGCTGCTATTCTTTGACCCAAAGATGACCAAACAACACTATGTGTTATGAGTAAGATTTATACCCGTACCGGCGACAAAGGCACCACATCCCTGGTGGGTGGAAAGCGCGTAAGCAAGTCTGATCCGCGCCTGGACGCATACGGCACCATTGACGAGCTCAACTCATTCATCGGACTGATGCAATCTGTTATGGATGACAAGGCCGAGAGTCCCGAAAACATTCAGTGGATTCAGCAAAAACTGTTCAATATTGGCGGCTGTCTGGCTACCGATACAACATCTTTCCAACTGCCGGACAGTTGTAAGGTTCTGGCATCGGATGTGGAGCGTATGGAAAAGATGATTGATGCCGCTCAGGAAGGATTGCCCGAGCAACGCTCATTCATACTTCCGGGAGGAACACAAGCAGCATCATATGCCCATGTGGCTCGCACTGTCTGCCGTCGCGCCGAGCGTCTCATCATTGCTCTTCCAAACGACGCTACAGCACCTTCTGAACTGCTTCAGTTCATTAACAGACTGTCAGATTATCTGTTCGTTCTGGCACGCCGCATAAACTTTTTTACAGGTACCCCTGAAAAAACATGGTAGAACTTTTGTATAACTAAATTTTTTATACTTTTGCACCCCTATAAAAGCAAACCTTAAAACACCGTTTTTACTATGTATTGGACATTGGAACTGGCATCAAAACTGGAAGATGCACCCTGGCCCGCAACCAAGGATGAACTTATTGATTACGCCGTCCGTTCAGGAGCCCCGCTTGAGGTCATTGAGAACCTCCAGGAGATTGAAGACGAGGGCGATATTTATGAAAGCATAGAGGACATTTGGCCCGATTATCCCAGTAAGGAGGACTTCTTTTTTAACGAGGATGAATATTAATAGTCAAACTGCTTTTAATCAATATTTTATACTGATCCTCCCATTGTCGGGAGGATTTTTTATATCCCTTTAGGAACACTTTGAGCAAATAATAAATAATAAGTTATCCTATTTTTTATCCTAAACTTTGTCCTATCTTTGCTGTGTGAGTAATTAATCCTTTTGTTAATGATTAAAATTTAAAAACCTATGTCAATCTCTCCATTCGCTGGTGTTGCAGGATTCGCTGCTTTTTTGGGAGTCCTTCAGAGTTTAGCAATTACAGTTCTCTGTATTACAGCTATCATCTTCCTGATCAAAAAGATGAAAAACAAGTAATACATGAATGTATAAAACAAAGGCAGGTCACCTGATTGATGACCTGCCTTTTTTATGTTCTTACCGATAGTGTCAGTCGCTCAGTTTGGCAGCGATGAACTCGCGGTTCAGGCGGGCGATATTGCTGATGCTTATGCACTTGGGGCACTCGGCCTCACAGGCGCGGGTGTTGGTGCAGTTACCGAATCCCAGCTCATCCATCTTGGAGAGCATAGCCTTGGCGCGACGGGCAGCCTCTACCTGACCCTGCGGGAGCAGAGCAAGTTGGCTTACCTTGGCACTTACAAACAGCATAGCTGAACCGTTCTTGCAGGCTGCTACGCAGGCACCGCAACCGATGCATGATGCAGCGTCCATAGCCAGGTCGGCCTTCTCCTTGGAGATAGGAATAGCATTGGCATCGGGCACACCGCCGGTGTTGATTGATACGTAACCACCGGCCTGCATGATCTTGTCATATGCACGGCGGTCAACCATAAGGTCACGGATTACCGGGAAGCCGGCTGAACGCCAAGGCTCAACGGTAATGGTCTCACCATCCTTGAAACGGCGCATGTAGAGCTGGCAGGTGGTAGCACCTGTGGCAGGTCCGTGCGGATGACCGTTAATATAGAGTGAGCACATACCGCAGATACCCTCGCGGCAGTCGTGGTCAAATACAACGGGTTCCTCACCGGCATTGATGAGCTGCTCGTTCAGAATGTCAAGCATCTCAAGGAATGAGGTATCGGTGGGGATATCCTTCATTTCATACACCTTGAACTGGCCCTTCTCCTTAGGACCTCTCTGGCGCCATACTTTCAGTTTGAAGCTTATATTCTTTTCCATAGTGATGCTTTTTATCAGTTCTTGTAATTACGTGTCTGAACCTTGATGTACTCATAGTTGAGAGGCTCCTTGAGCAGCTCAGGTGCCTTGCCCTCACCCTGATAGTTCCAGCAGGCTACGTATGAGAACTTGTCATCATGACGCAGAGCCTCGCCCTCAGGGGTCTGGTGCTCCTCACGGAAGTGACCGCCGCATGACTCCTCACGGTTAAGACCGTCATAAGCCATCAGCTTACCAATCTCGATGAAGTCAAGCAGACGCAGAGCTTTTTCCAACTCAACGTTAAGTGTCTGGGCATCACCCGGAACACGAAGGTCTGACCAGAAGGTCTTTTCCACCTCGTCCAGTTTCTTGAGAGCGGTCTCAAGAGACTCCTTGGTACGACCCATTCCTACATACTCCCACATGATGTGGCCAAGCTCCTTATGGATGGAATCAACTGAGCGCTTGCCGTTGATGCTCATGATCTTGGCAATTTTCTCCTTGACAGCCTTCTCGGCAGCATCGAACTCAGGCAGGTCTGTGCTGAAGCGCGGAACCTGGATCTGGTCGGCCAGATAGTTCTGGATGGTGTAGGGGAGTACAAAGTAACCGTCGGCAAGACCCTGCATAAGGGCCGATGCACCCAGACGGTTTGCTCCGTGGTCTGAGAAGTTGCACTCGCCGATGGCAAACAGACCGGGGATAGAGGTCTGCAGCTCGTAGTCAACCCAGATACCGCCCATTGTGTAGTGGATGGCGGGGAATATCATCATGGGGTTCTCATACGGATTTACATCGGTAATCTCCTCATACATATCAAACAGGTTACCGTACTTGTCAGCAACGGCCTGCTTGCCCAGACGCTGGATAGCGTACTTGAAATCCAGGAATACGGCCAGACCGGTGTTGTTTACACCGTAGCCCTTGTCGCAACGCTCCTTGGCGGCACGTGAAGCAACGTCACGCGGAACCAGGTTACCGAATGCGGGATAGCGGCGCTCCAGATAGAAGTCGCGGTCCTCATCGGGTATGTCGTTGGGGTTGAGTTCACCCTTCTGGAGTTTCTTGGCGTCCTCAAGCTTCTTGGGAACCCAGATACGTCCGTCGTTACGCAGAGACTCTGACATCAGTGTCAGCTTGGACTGCTTGTCACCGTGTACGGGAATACAGGTGGGGTGGATCTGAGCAAATGCGGGGTTGGCAAACCACGCACCCTTACGGTAGCACTGCATGGCGGCCGAACCGTTACTGCCCATAGCGTTGGTGCTGAGGAAATAGGTGTTTCCGTAACCGCCTGTGCCGATAACTACGGCGTGGGCTGAGCAACGCTTGATCTCACCGGTAACAAGGTCACGGTAGATGATACCGCGTGCACGCTCCTTACCCTCATCGTCCTTGATCATGACCAGATCAAGCATCTCGCAGCGGGTGAACAGCTCTACGTTACCCTGCTGAACCTGATAGCTCAGAGCAGAGTAGGCACCCAGCAGCAGCTGCTGACCGGTTTGACCGCGGGCGTAGAATGTACGCGATACCTGAGCACCGCCGAATGAACGGTTGGCAAGTGTGCCGCCGTACTCACGGGCAAAGGGAACACCCTGTGCAACGCACTGGTCAATGATATTGTTTGATACCTCGGCCAGACGGTAAACGTTGGCCTCACGTGAACGGTAGTCACCGCCCTTGATGGTATCGTAGAAGAGACGATATACCAGAGTCACCGTCGTTCTGGTAGTTCTTGGCAGCGTTGATACCACCCTGTGCGGCGATTGAGTGAGCACGGCGGGGTGAATCCTGGATGCAGAAGCACTTTACCTTAAAACCAAGGTCACCAAGTGTGGCGGCTGCTGATGCGCCGGCCAGACCTGAACCTACAACGATGATGTCAAGCTTACGCTTATTGGCGGGGTTGACGAGTTTCTGATGAGCCTTGTAGTTGGACCATTTTTCAGCCAACGGGCCTTCGGGTATTTTTGAATCTATAGTAGCCATATTCAAATACTTTTACCGTTTAACAAAGATTCTTGAAGAAGTAGAAATATACCACGCTCAGGAAACCGAGGATTACCAGGGTAACGTAGATGTTACCGATAACCTGCCAGCGGCGCTGCCATTTGGTGCCACTCCAGCCGACAGTCTGGAACATGCTCCAGAATCCGTGTGAAAGATGGAACCAGAGAGCTGCAAGCCAAACGGTGTAGATGAGCACAAAGTACCACTGTGAGAATGTGTACTGGATAAGGAAAGCACCATCGGTAGGACCGTTCTGTCCCGAAACGAAGTTAGTGCCGTGGATGATTTCCTGAAGCTGCATCCTTGACCAGAAGTTGGCGAAATGCACCAGCAGACCTACAAACACGATGATACCCAGCACCAGCATGTTCTGTGAAGCCCACTCAACTGATTTGGGTCTCTCAGAAACGGCGTATCTTACGTTTCCGCGTGCCTTGCGGTTCTGGATTGTCAGCCAGAATGCAAAGACAAAGTGCAGGACCATAAGTACGGCCAGACCTGCTGTACCTACCAGTGCATACCAGTTAGCTCCCAGAAATTTGCAGATGACATTGTATGCATCGCCCGATATGAGGGCCACGCAGTTCATTGCCATGTGGAATGTCAGGAACAGGATCAGAGCGGCACCGGTGACGCTCATCACAACCTTACGTCCGATTGATGAATCGATTAACCACATAAAAGTTTAGTTTTTTGATTATGAATGTTTTAGTCTTGTGCGCGTAGTAAACAGACTGCAAATATACTTAAAAGTGTGTATTAATCCTTATCTTTACGGCCACAAATGATTTCCCAAATGAAAACTATGACTAACCTTTCACTTATGTTTATGTCTGTTTTAGGGCTGTTTTCATGCAACCAGGAAGGCTGGACCGATGCCGGTCCCGATGAATTCCAGGTAGCCGCCTACTCTCAGGGTACTTGTCTGATTGATGTGCGCACGGCACAGGAGTATGCTGAAGGTCACTTGCTGAATGCTATCAACATTGACTGGCAAAAAGGCGGATTTACCGATGAAATAGCCACAAAATTCAACAAAAACCTGACTCTTGCCATATACTGCCGTAGCGGAAGGCGCAGTGCCGAGGCCGCATCGGCACTTACCGACGCCGGATACAAGGTAATCAATCTGAAGGAGGGTTATCAGAGCTGGACAGCCGCAGGCAAACCTGTAAGCAATTATGAGGTTGAATGTTTTATGGACGGCAATGAACCCGTCATAATCACACTTATCAAACATGGTACGGTGGCGGTTCTCTACAAGGGATCATACATTCATTTTGACCCGGTAGGCGGTTACGGCAAGGCCACCGACTATGCAGTGGAGTTCCCCAAGGCCGATGCTGTACTGGTAACACATGAGCACGGCGACCATCTGGACAAGAACGCCATAACCGCGCTTTCATCGGATAAAACCATCCTTCTGCTCAATGCCAAATCACAGGGACAGATAGGTATGGGCAAGAGCATTGCCAACTATGAGAAGGCCGATCTGCCACAGGGAATCAAACTTGATGTGGTCCCGGCGTACAACACAACTCCCGGACGCGAGCAGTTCCATCCCAAGAACAACGGTAATGGTTATGTGCTTACGTTCCCCGGTGGATTCAGGCTATATGTGGCCGGTGATACCGAAGATGTTCCGGAGATGGCCGACATCAAGGATATTGACGTGGCGTTCCTGCCGGTAAACCAACCGTACACAATGACTGTTGAACAGTGTGTAAAGGTGGCTAATGTAATCAAGCCAAAAGTGCTGATTCCATATCATTTCAGCCAGACAGACCTCAAGGAACTTCCGTCACTCCTGCCCGGTATTGATGTGAGACTCAGAAACATGCAATAAACAAAAATCTATCAGCATATGATGCATTTCAAGAGAATCTGCGTTACGCTAAGCGTAGCCTTATTTACCGGCATAACATTTGCCCAGACCGAGAAAGATACCGTTTATGTATTCCTTGAGAACATGCCCGATGCCGGCATCTACCTGCCGCCACCACCTGACATGCTCAGCCCTCAATACGCCGATGACTTTGCACAGTGGCAGTGGGGCAAGACCGTAAGACCGACTCAGCGCGGCCAGCAGGCCAACGATGATTCCCAGTGGGGCATAAAGGGAATGATAAGGATACATCAGGAGACCCTTGGATTTGAGATCAGCAAGGAAAAGACCCCTGCCATCTACAGACTTTTGTACAATGTACTTTGGACAGAGAATCTGAGCACCCACAACGCCAAACGCAAATACATGCGTACCCGCCCGTTTGCCCAGTACAACGAGCACACATGGGGCAGGTTTGACAATGAACGTGAGTTAAGGTTCAACGGCTCGTATCCATCGGGACATACAGGCCTTGGATGGGCAACCGCACTGGTGCTCTCGGAGATGGTTCCTGAACTGCAGGACACACTCTTGCGCACAGGCTTCCAGTATGGTGAGAGCCGCGTGATTGTAGGTGCCCACTATCAGAGTGATGTGGATGCCGGTTACCTTTGCGGAAGTACCGCAGTGGCTGTAATGCACGCCAGTGAGTATTTCCAGAAAGACCTGGAGGCAGCCCGTAAGGAATACTGCAAGATAAAGGGTATCAAGAACGTAAGCCAAACCGAGGAATTTCCCGATGGAACCAAGGTTTTTGATGGCCCTGTTACAGAGGATAGCCACCGTTTCTACGGAGATATAATCAAATACTACGAGACTCTGCCCGAGCGCGAGACCGAGCGTGGTGAGCAGGCCAAGGCCGATGCCGACAACAGTGTTGAAGCTATGATGAAGACTTTCAGCACTCCTGCGTTTGAAATAAGCCGCGAGTCCAATCCCGCCATTGCCGCTCTTATGGATTATACAAGGGATAACCTTATCAGAACCGCCGGTGAATTGGGCGGTACCACATTCCGTGAGCGCCCCTATGTAAAGCTTAATCCCCGTAGGAACAAGACACTGATCAGCGAGTTTGAGGATTCTTTAAAAGCTACAACCAGTTATCCTTCAACACATTCAGAGATTGGATGGGGACTTGCCCTGCTGCTTGTAGAGATAGGTCCGCGTGAGGCAGCCAACGATATACTGAACCGCGGATTCGAGTACGGCCGCAGCCGCGTCATTGCCGGCTACAACTACCCCAGCGATGTCCAGACCGCCCGCCTGTGGGCATCGGCCACACTGGCTCACCTGCATACCATGCCCGAATTCCAGAAACTTCTGCAGGCCGCCAAGGACGAACTCAACCCGCCCGCCAAAGGCAAAAAGAAAAAGAAATAATCTTTTGTTTCGAGCTACTTGAGAGTTGAAAGGATAATAATGCCGCAGATTCCAATATAGGCATAGACCACGTAACGGAACACCTGCGCAGGAATACGTTCAAAGACCTTGGTTCCGATGTAAGTGCCCAGAAAGACACCCGCAATACCTGCTACGTAGGCCTTGCAAACGGACATGGTAAGGAATCCGCTACCTGCGCGGAAAAAGGTCATAGCCAGATTGCCCAGGCAGAAATACATGGAGATTATGGCCATGTAATGGTCCTTATCCTTCTCGGAGGATATGAAATAAAGCACTGCCGGCGGTCCCTGCATGCCAAAGAAACCTCCCATGAGTCCGCTCAGGCTACCGGTGATTATCTGCGCTTTCACCGTAGGTTTTATGCGAATCTTGCCTCCCAGAGTGAGGAAATATATGCTTATCAGGATAAGGATGATGCCAAGCGACACGGTAAGGGACCTGAGCTGCATGCGGGACAGCATGTAGATCGCACCGCCAGAAACCACGATGAATGTTATCAGAATGGGCCATAGATGCTTCCAGATAATCAGTTTCCACATCCTGCTGCATATGATCAAGGTTGTAGTGAGTGCCAACAATCCGGACAGTGTCGTAGCCTCACCGTATGACGGCATCAGGAACGGCAGGACCGTCATGATGAATATCCCGAACCCGAATCCTGTGGTACGCTCCACAAAACTGGCTCCTACGGCAAGCAACGCTATGAGAAGATAATCTGTCATCTGATATCAGTACCCATTATGTAGTCATTCATGTAAAATCCGTTTCCGATGGGGAAATCACCCTGTCTGAGTATAGAGAGTCCCTGGTTACGGTAGAATCCAACCGCCGGATTGTTACGGTTCACGTTCAACTCAATCCTGGCCTTGACAGACATCTTATTGTCACGCACATGCTGCTTTACAGTTTCCAAAAGCCTGTTACCCAGCCCGATACCCTGCGCTGATGGCATGACATAAATCTTTTCCAGGTGCCAAACCTCTGTCCCGTCTGCATCCACAGAATCCTTTCTGACCGACACATACCCTTGCGGTTCATCACCAGCCCAAGCAATATAATAGACATGTCCGCGTAGCACCTGATCCTCCAGATTAGGTAAGGAATACATCCATTCCATCATATAATCCATCTGCTCAGGTGACAGTATGGTCTTGTATGTATCTCTAAAAACCACCTCAGCCATCTCATGAATGGTTTGAAGGTCGTTAGTGCCGGCAAGTCTGATATCGATATCCATTTACTGATTGTTTCAGGCAAAAGTACTACAATTGCACAAATTATCTTCCATTCCAAGAATTTGCAGTAAATTTGGACTCTGTATAGTCTTTAAATATGAAATACAAATCCATTCTGTTTACGGTTTCATCGGCCATAATGCTTATTGGCGTTCAACTCAATGCCAAGGTTGTAAACCAAAATACCGCACAAAGTGTTGCCAACGATTTTCTGTTGTCAAAAGGTATTGAAGCAAAGGAACTGATTCCTGTCCATCAGGATTCGGATCCTGCGGTTATGCATGCTCCATCTATTGATGGCAAGGCTCCTGCATACCATATTTTCAGCGACAGGGAACACAATGCTGTCATTGTAGTTGCGGGAGATGACATGGCCCGTCCCATTTTGGGATATTCATTCAGTCCTGATCAGGATGCTGACGGCAATTATCCGCCTGCCATGAAGGATTGGCTGGATGAAATGGAAAGACAGATAGATTATGCGCGCAACAGCGGATTGCCGGACAAGGCTATCCGTCAACAGAACCTTCCTTATAACTCGGTAAACGTAATCAAGCAATTGACAACTGCCCAATGGGGACAGTCTTTCCCATTCAACTTATATTGTCCTTCCATTGGTATGCAGACCTGCTTAACCGGTTGCGTGGCCACATCATATGCCATCCTCATGAAATATTATGGCTCTCCTTATGGAGGAAATGGCCGTACTCAGGGATACATCAGTTCCAAAACCGGAGTTTCTGTCGCTCCCAGAGACCTTAACCACTCATATCAGTGGGACAGGATGCCGTTGGAAATAACACAAGAAACATCTTCTGAACAGTTCCATGAAATAGCAATGTTAATGGCAGATATAGGGGCTGCCATACAAGCCGACTACGGAACCGACGAGACATCGGCCGGTTATGATAAACAGGCTATATTTGCCCACTTTGGGTATAATAACGGCTTATACAGGCAGCAAAGCGATTACTCTGCCCAGGAATGGTATTCAATGATTAAAAGCCAGTTGGACAATAACCGTCCTGTGCTTTATAATGCAAAGACTTCCGATAACAGCGGTGCCCACAGTTTTATCATAGACGGATATGCCCAAGACGATTACTTCTGCATAAACTGGGGTTGGGAAGGACAATATAACGGAGTATTTGCTCTTAATGCCATGGATCTGGATTTTACCGATTACAACGGCCTGCAGAGTGCCTATTTCGATTTCCAGTCGGCTGCCGGCATGCCTACAGTCGCTGTCGTAAATGACAGCATCAACTGCCCTTCAGTTGAGGCGGCTATGGGTGTTGTTTCTCTTGTCAACCAACCCGCCAGAATAACTCTGGTACAGAACAGCGTTACGGATGAGGTATTTGTCAAGAACGGCCAGAACGTTATACTGGATCTTAACGGCCACACACTTGATATTGAAAAATGGGGATTTTTCAACTATGGTACTCTTACTGTAAAAGACACCGATGGAAACGGAAAAATCAACATAACAAGAGGTAATACAGCTATTCTCAACAACTACGGGAATCTGACGGTAGAAGGGGGTAATTTTACCAATCTGATGGCAAAGAGCAGTAGTACGGATTATCGCAGATGCATTTGGAATGACGCATATGGTACAGTCCGCGTCAAGGACGGAAAATTCACGTGCAACGGACAGGTAGTTTGCAACAACGGCAAACTGACCATTGATAAAGGCTCGTTCCAATGCACGGACGACAGCGATATTCTGGTCAATTTTTCACGAAACGACACTCTTACAGTCAATGGAGGAACTTTCCAGACCACAGTAGAAGGCAATTACTGCAGAAACATCTGGACAGCAGACAAGACTGTAACAATCATAAACGGAGGCTCGTTCCTGAGTAATAAGACTGTCATTTGTCTGAACGGTGACGCAACCATCAACAACGGTCAGTTCAGGTGTGCAGGTGATGCAACCACAATTGTCAATTACTGTAAGACAGGAACCCTTACAATCAACGGAGGAACATTCAGGAATTCATTGAAAAATAACGGCAATTACCACAGGGCCGTATGGACCGATTCAGAAACCTACACACACATTACAGGAGGTGTATTCATCAGTTATTTCCAGACTGTTACTGTCAACGGTGATGCCTTGATAGATGGCGGATCATTTGAGAGTTACGGATCGGCAGGAATTCTTTCGGCAGGTAACGTTATTATAAACAACTGCAAACTGAAGGCTGACAATTGGATTCTCTATGCGGCGGAAGGTTTTTCTATCAAATGTTACGGCGGATTATATTCAAAGACTGTAAGTAATGAATTTTTGGGTAACGGCAGCGTATGCAGCAGAAACACAGACAGCGCTACATCGTCAACCTATCCATATAAGGTTGTAAACACCCTGAACGGCATAAATCCTGTATATAGGCAGGATGATATCCGGGATATCAACTATGATTTGAACGGTATTGTGATTCCGGACAACAACCCTGGTATCCATATAATACGCAACTCGGAAGGTAAGGCTGTCAAGGTACTGGTAAAGTAAGCCTTCAAAGGCTCAATATTTGGAGTTTGTATGGACTTTAAGTATGATGTGATAGTGATAGGTGCAGGGCATGCGGGTTGTGAAGCCGCCGCCGCTGCCGCTCAGATGGGTTCCAAGACCTGTCTGATAACCATGGACATGAACAAGATTGCCCAAATGAGTTGCAATCCTGCCGTTGGAGGTATAGCTAAAGGACAGATTGTCAGAGAGATAGATGCTCTCGGCGGCCACATGGGACTTGTTACTGACCGTACTGCCATACAGTTCCGAATACTTAACCGATCCAAAGGCCCCGCCATGTGGAGCCCCCGCGCACAGTGTGATCGGGCCAAATTCATCTGGGCCTGGCGCAGTGTCCTGGAGAACCAGCCAAACCTTAACATCTGGCAGGACACAGTGACCGAACTGCTTGTAAAAGACGGTCAAGTGATTGGTTTAAAGACACTTGAGGGTGCTGAATTCTCCTGCAGATGCGTAGTTCTGACCGCCGGAACATTCCTGAACGGACTCATGCATATAGGCCGTGTAACCATGCCCGGCGGACGCATATCGGAACCTGCATCATACCTGCTTACCGAGTCCATAACTCGTCACGGAATACGTACCGGCCGCATGAAAACCGGAACACCCGTACGTATAGACAAGCGGAGTGTCCACTTTGAGGATATGGAGCGCCAGGACGGCGAGAATGATTTTCACCGTTTCTCTTTCATGGGCTCCGAGCGCCATCTCAAACAGATGTGCTGCTGGACCACATACACAAATGAAAAAGTCCATGAGGTGCTCAAATCTGGTCTGGCAGACTCACCTCTGTTTAACGGACAGATCAAAAGCATCGGCCCGCGGTATTGCCCCAGCATAGAGACCAAACTGGTAACATTCCCCGATAAGGACCAGCATCAGCTGTTTCTGGAGCCGGAGGGCGAAGAAACCAATGAGATGTACCTGAACGGATTCTCATCGTCCATGCCCATGGACATACAGATACGTGCGCTCAAGGAGATCCCGGCCTTCCGCGACCTGGTAATTTTCCGTCCCGGTTATGCCATAGAATATGATTACTTTGATCCCACCCAACTTAAGCATACACTTGAGTCTAAGGTGATATCGGGCCTTTTCATGGCCGGGCAGGTTAACGGCACCACAGGATACGAGGAGGCTGGAGGTCAGGGAATCCTTGCCGGCATAAACGCACACATAACCTGCCACGGCGGAACACCGTTCACCCTGGCCCGCGATGAGGCATACATAGGAGTTCTGGTGGATGACCTGATAACAAAGGGTGTTGACGAGCCCTACCGTATGTTTACATCAAGGGCCGAGTACCGCATACTGCTGCGTCAGGATGATGCCGATATCCGCCTGACAGAACGTTCCTACAACATAGGTCTTGCCACAAAGGAACGCTACGACAAGATGCGCACCAAGCGTGACGAGATAAACCGCATAGTTGATTTTGCAAAGGGATTCTCCGTAAAACCGGCATTGATCAACGATGCACTTGAAAGTCTTGGCACCACACCGCTGCGTGAGGGATGCAAACTGGCCGACCTTATTGAAAGGCCACAGTTGACACTTGAAAACCTGGCTCCGCACATCAAGGCCCTCAGGGCTGAAATTGACAAAACCGAGCCCGTGCGCAGGGACGAGATAGTTGAGGCCGCCGAGATACTGATGAAATACAGCGGATACATAAGCCGCGAGCGTCTTATTGCCGATAAGATGAAACGCCTTGAAGACATCCGCATCAAGGGTCGCTTTGATTACAGTTCACTCCAGTCTCTCTCAACAGAGTGCCGTCAGAAACTGATAAAACACGACCCGGAAACCCTTGCCGAGGCAAGACGTATCCCCGGCGTTTCGCCCAGCGACATAAATGTCCTGCTGGTGCTTCTGAACCGATAAAAACAAAATGTTCCACGTGAAACAATTTAAAAGATATGAGTAAACAGACGCTTATCAGCCACCTCAGGAATATCCCTGATTATCCCATGGAGGGCGTTCAGTTTAAGGATGTAACTTCATGGTTTATGAATCCCGATGACTTGAAAGAGATTGTAGATTCTCTTTATGAAATGTACAAAGACAAGGGCATAACCAA
The DNA here is from genome assembly GCA_902782245.1 of uncultured Bacteroidales bacterium. Lineage (GTDB taxonomy): Bacteria > Bacteroidota > Bacteroidia > Bacteroidales > Bacteroidaceae > Colenecus. The sequence continues at coordinate 15,154 of CACZMI010000027.1, forward strand.
GGTCTGCGGCGTAGAATCCAGGGGATTCATAGTAGGTGCTGCACTTGCTTATAGATTGGGAGCAGGCTTTGTTCCTATCCGTAAACCGGGCAAACTTCCTTACGAGAAGGTAAGCATTGAGTACAAGAAGGAATACGGATTTGACCGCGTAGAGATGCACAAGGACTCTATCAACAGCAATGATGTGGTGCTTATTCATGATGACCTTCTGGCAACCGGAGGTACACTTCTGGCTTCACAGAAACTGGTTCAGTCACTGGGTCCCAAGAAGATACTGATAAACTGCATCATCGAGCTCACAAATTTCCATGCAAAGGATCTGTTCCCAAAGGAGTGCTCGGTGGACAGTTTCATAGCAATTGATGAATTTGACGGAGTAAACTGATTTGAAGGGCAAGGAAGCATACGAGAAACATCTTAAACTGATTGTCCAGAACCTTCCGGAGAAACCCGGTTGTTACCAGTATCTGGACGAGCAGGGAACCGTCATATACGTAGGTAAGGCTAAAAATCTTAAGCGCAGAGTATCGTCATACTTCCTCAAAGAGAATCAGACTGATAAGACACGGATGCTTGTAAGCCGTATATCGGATCTAAAGTATATTGTGGTTGAGACGGAATGGGATGCCTTCCTTCTTGAGAACAATCTGATAAAACGGTATAAGCCGCGTTACAACATACTCCTTAAGGATGACAAGACATATCCTTCAATCTGCATAACAAGTGAGGACTATCCCAGGGTTTTCAAGACAAGAAAGATAATCCGTAACGGGAGCGAATATTACGGCCCATTCAGCCATACAGGTACCCTGAGCGGTCTTTTGCAGATAATAGCACAAGCATACAAGGTCCGCACATGCCGTCTGCCTCTGACAGAAGACGCCATAAAGGCCGGCAAGTACAGGGAATGTCTGGAATATCACATCAAGAACTGCCCTGCACCCTGTATAGGACATGTGTCAAGAGCCGATTACAACGCACAGATAGCCGAAATCCGTGAGATACTGAAAGGACGCAGCCAGGACCTTACCAGATCCATGATGCAGGAGATGAAAAAACTCTCCGCAGAGATGAGATTCGAGGAGGCACAGGAGGTCAAGGTGCGCTATGACACCATCATGGAGTTCCGCGAAAAGAGCAGGGTGGTTGACACCGGACTGGACAACGTGGACGTCTACAGCATAGACAATGATGACGATGTAGTATTTGTAAACTACCTGCATGTGGCGGGCGGATGCATCAATCAGGCATTCACCTTTGAGTACAAGCGAAAGATGGACGAATCGCTCGATGAAATGCTTATGCTTGCAATTGTCGAGATGAGGGGAAGGTATAAGAGTACGGCACGCGAAATAATAGTACCGTTTATGCCGGAGGCCGAAATTGCGGGAGTTACCTGGACCGTACCGCAAAAGGGAGAAAAGAAAAAGCTGCTGGACCTTTCGGCCCTGAACGTAAAACAGTACCGCGCCGACCGTCTTAAACGCAGCGACAAACTCAATCCCGAGCAAAAGCACGTAAGGCTCATGAAAGAGTTGGGCACACTTCTGGGAATGGAAAAGACTCCTCTCAGGATAGAGTGTTTTGACAACTCGCACATATCAGGCACCGATGCCGTAGCCGCCTGTGTGGTATATGAAAACGGTAAACCGTCCCGCAAGGACTACCGGCTTTACAACATCAAAAGCGGCGCAGGAGGTGATGATTACGGTTCAATGTATGAGGTCATGATGCGGCGTTGGATGAGAGCATTGGAAGAAGGCGCATCTCTGCCGGATCTTGTAATAGTTGACGGTGGTAAGGGACAGATGTCAATTGCAAAGGAGGTAATTGATAATCTGAATATTACAATCAATATTGCTGGTCTAGTAAAGAACGCACACCATAAGACTTCGGGGCTTCTTTACGGATTCCCGCAGATGGAGGTCGGTGTGAAGCCTGACAGCGAACTGTTCCGGCTGCTGGAACAGATGCAGGAGGAGGTACACCGCGTGGCTATATCGTTCCACAAAAAGAAACGAAGCAAACGTCAAACTCAATCGGAACTAACTGATATTAAGGGAATTGGAGAGAATACTGCCACATCTCTGATCAGGAGGTTCAAGAGCGTTAAGAGGATATCTCAAGCAAGTCTTGAGGAACTCACCGCCGAGGTTGGAAAGGCAAAGGCTCAGACAATATATAACTGGTTTCACAAATGAGAGTTGTAATACAGAGGGTAACAGAGGCAAGCGTCAGGGTTGACGGCAAGGTGACAGGCGCCATAAACAAAGGTCTGCTCATACTTGTAGGCATTGAGGACGCTGATACACAGGAGGATATAGACTGGCTCACAAAAAAGATTGTCGGACTCAGGATATTTGACGATGAAAACGGCGTTATGAACCTTTCTGTCGGGGATGTTGAAGGTGGCCTGCTGGCAGTCAGCCAGTTTACTCTCATGGCCAGCACAAAGAAGGGAAACAGGCCATCTTACATAAGGGCTTCAAAGGGGGACTTTGCACAGCCCATGTATGAAAAGTTCTGCCAGGCACTTGAAAAAGAATCTGGCAAAAAGGTTGAAAAAGGAATATTCGGTGCCGATATGAAGGTATCTCTACTGAATGACGGTCCCGTTACTATTATAATGGATACAAAAAACAAGGAATAATATGGAATTCTACGATGAAATGGAGCAACAGTCTGTAAATGAACCTACTACAGACAAGTTCAACGAGGCGTTCAGCAAGTACAACATGAAAGTTGATGCCGCATGGGTCAAATCCGTTGTTGAAAAGGCCAAAAAAGAGACATTCGGTACTCATGACAAGGAGACTCTGAAGAAGATTTTCAGTTGCATAGACCTTACTACTCTCAAACCTACCGACAATGAGGATACGGTGCTGGCATTTGTTGAGAAGGTGAACAAGATGGAGGATGACTATCCTGACCTGCCTTCAGTAGCATCAATCTGCACATGGCCCCTCTACGCACAGACAGTAAGCCGCTCTCTTGAAGTTGAGAGCGTCAAAACATGCTGTGTATCAGGCGGTTTCCCATCATCACAGACCTTCTTTGAAGTTAAGGTGGCTGAGACTTCACTGGCACTGCATGACGGTGCCGATGAAATAGACATTGTCCAGAACGCCGGTCATATACTGAACGGGGACTATGAGACCCTGGCTGATGAGATTGACGAGCTCAAGTCACTCTGCGCAGACAAGACCCTTAAGGTTATCCTTGAAACAGGAGCCTTGGAATCACTTGACAATGTCAAGAAGGCATCTCTCATAGCTATGTATTCAGGAGCGGACTTCATTAAGACATCGACCGGAAAAGAGGTTCCCGGTGCCGACCCCGAGTCTTTCTGTGTAATGTGCAAGACAATACGCGAATATGCCGATGAAACCGGACGTTCGGTAGGCGTGAAGGCCGCCGGTGGTATAAGCACTGTCGATGACGCTCTGCTATACTGGACAATAGCAAAGATAGTTCTTGGAAAAGACTGGCTTAACAATACAAGATTCCGTATCGGCGCCAGCCGTCTTGCAGACAAATTACTTGACGCGATTTGTAATTAAATCAAGATAGCACTCAAACGAGTGGCGAAGATCAGATGAAATGAAAGCGGGCAGTCCCTGGATTGCCTGCTTTTTCAGTTCCTCCATCTTGGCGAGCGAATACTCTATTCCGCCGTTGGAAACGGAATATTCAGTTACCTCACGTATCTGCTCGGGAGTAGCCTCAAGAGCACGTATGGCCTTGATATGACCGGACCAGTCACGGTCACTGTGAGTCAGGGCATAGATTGCCGGAAGGGTGAACTTACCCTCCTTAAGGTCATTGCCTGAAGGCTTGCCTGTCTCACTGCTGTCATGATAATCCAGAATGTCATCCATGATCTGGAAGCAGAGACCTGCCACATGTCCGAACTGGCGGAAAGCTTCTATGTCTGCATCGGATGCACCGCTCAAAAGGGCTGAAAGTGATGTGCACGACGAAAACAGTATAGCCGTTTTCTTGGATATGATATCAAAATAGAGATCCTCTGAAAGTGTGGTGTTGTCAAGTGCGTTAAGTTGGGTAATCTCACCCTCTGAAAGCGTTCCTATCAGGGTTGAAAGTGCATCGACACTCTTGACATTGGATGTAGCAGTTATCTGTCTGAGTGCCATTGATACAATGTAATCACCCAGAAGAACCGCCATCTTATTGTCATAAACGGCATTGGCAGATTGTTTTCCGCGGCGCTTGTCGCTTTCATCGACCACATCATCATGGATGAGACTGCCCTGGTGCAGTAACTCAACAGCCGATGCCAGATGGTATGTACTGTCCTTTACCGTTCCGTAGCACTTGGCTACCAGCAGAACAAGAATGGGACGCATCAGTTTACCCTTTCGTTCCAGAAGGAACTTGAGCAGGACGTCAACACCGGGATTGGCCGATGAAAACAGCGAAGAGTATCGTTTACGAAACTCTTCAAACTCAAGCTCTATGGGAGCACATATCTGCTTTATAACATCCATACCTGGCGCAAAATTAGCAATAAATGTCCGTTTAAGGAAAAATTTGTAATTTTACGTATCAATACTCTCTATATGGATAAACTGTTTCTGCTTGATGCATACGCACTTATATACAGGGCTTACTATGCCTTCCTCAAGGCGCCCAGAATAAATTCAAAAGGCTTCAACACATCGGCCATACTGGGATTTGTAAATACCCTTGAGGATATTCTCAACAATGAGAAACCCACTCATATAGGAGTAGCATTCGATCCCAAGGGCGGCACATTCCGGCATGAACTCTACAAGGAGTACAAGGCACAGCGCGAGGAGACCCCAGAAGTGATACGCGAATCGGTGCCCATCATAAAGCAGATACTTGAAGCATACCGTATACCGGTACTTGAAGTGGCCGGATTCGAGGCCGATGACGTGATAGGAACACTTTCCAAAAAGGCCGATGAGAAGGGCATCACAACCTACATGATGACCCCAGATAAGGACTACTGCCAGCTGGTTACCGACCGGGCCCTGATATACCGCCCGCGATACGGCAACAACGGCTATGACATAATGGGACCTGCCCAGGTGAAAGAGAAATACGGACTTGACAACACCTGTCAGATAATTGATATGCTTGGCCTGATGGGTGACAGTTCGGACAACATCCCGGGCTGCCCCGGCATCGGAGAGAAAACTGCCGTCAAACTTATTACTGAATTCGGAGGAATTGACGGACTTCTGGCCAATACCGACAAACTGAAAGGTGCGCTCAAGGAGAAAGTTGAAAGCAATGTGGATCAGATTAAATTCAGCCGGCTGCTTGCAACCATAAGGACCGATGTCCCCATAGAACTTGACATGGAGTCTCTTAAATTTCAGGGACCCGACGAGCAGAAACTCTACTCCATTTTTGAAGACCTGGAGTTCCGCACCCTGATGAATCGGGTAAAATCCAAGCAAACTGATACCGTACAGCCGGAACTGAGCACCCAGCCCAAACAGCCCAAAAATGACGGTTTTCATGGCGATCTCTTTGATTTATTCCAGCCATCTGACCAGCCTGCTCAGGAATTTTCAAATCTCAAGGACATAAAATCAGTGCAACATGAGTACTATCTCATTGAGACTGAAAAAGATGCTGAATCATTAGCCCACAAAATCGCTACCCGTGATTTTTTCTGTTTTGACACAGAAACCACCGGAACTGATGCAATATCGGCCCAAATAGTGGGATTAAGCATCGCACTCCGTGAACATGAGGCCTGGTACGTTGCAATGCCGCGGGACACGGAAGGCAAGCAGCGGATGCTGGAGATTTTCCGCTCCGTATTTGAAAATCCGTCAACCCTTAAGATAGGACAGAACATAAAATATGACATTCTTATTTTAGGTAACTATGGCATTCAGGTGGAGGGACCTCTGTTTGACACCATGATTGCCCATTACCTTATCCAACCGGAACTCCACCATAACATGGATTATCTTGCCGAGATATATCTTGGTTACAAGACCATCCATATAGAAGAGTTGATAGGAGAGAAAGGCCGTAACCAGAAGAACATGGCCGATCTCAGTCCGGCCGATATCTATGAGTATGCCGCAGAGGATGCCGATATTACCCTACAACTCAAGTCCGTCCTGGAGAGACAACTTGAAAAGGACGGGACCACTGCGCTGTTCAAGGATGTGGAGATGCCGCTTGTAAGTGTACTGGCTTACATGGAACGTAACGGTGCCATGATAGATCCGAAAGCATTGGCCGAAACATCAGCACTCTTTACCGCGCGCATGCAGGTTCTTGAGAAACAGATATATGATGAGGCCGGCGGTACACCTTTCAACATACTCTCACCCAAGCAGGTCGGTGATATTCTGTTTGACAGAATGAAGATTGTGGATAAACCCAAGAAAACCAAGACCGGACAGTATGTTACTTCGGAGGATGTACTGGAATCGCTGCGTGCCGAACATAAGATAGTAGACCTGATTCTGCAGTACCGTGGCTTAAAGAAACTGTTAGGTACATATGTGGATGCACTTCCGCAATTGGTCAATCCCAAAACCGGCAAGATACACACCTCTTTCAACCAGACTGTTACCGCTACCGGCCGTCTGAGTTCCAGTAATCCCAACCTTCAGAATATACCGGTCCGCGATGAAGACGGCAAGGAGGTACGCAAGGCTTTCATTCCCGAACCCGGATGCAAATTCTTCAGTGCTGACTATTCACAGATTGAACTCCGTATCATGGCACATCTGAGTCAGGATGAAAATATGATAGAGGATTTTAAACTGGGACATGACATCCATGCCGCAACTGCCGCCAAGGTATTCCACAAACCAATCGATCAGGTTACCAAAGCAGAGCGAAGCAAAGCCAAAACCGCTAATTTCGGTATCATATACGGCATATCGGCTTTTGGTCTGGCACAACGTATGGGAGTAAGCCGTACTGAGGCCAAGGAACTGATTGAAAACTATTTCAAGACATATAGCGGAATAAAAAACTATATGGACAAATCTATCGAGCAAGCAAGAGCCAAAGGATATATAGAAACCATTCTTAAGCGCAAACGCTATCTGCCCGATATAAACTCACATAATGCAACTGTACGTGGGTTTGCAGAACGTAACGCCATAAATGCACCCATTCAGGGAAGTGCAGCGGATATTATCAAGATAGCGATGATTGCCATATACCGTAGATTCAGACAGGAAAATATCAAATCGACCATGATCCTGCAGGTTCATGATGAACTCAATTTCAATGTTGTGCCCGGTGAGGAAGAAAAGGTAGAAAAGATTGTAATAGAAGAGATGCAGAAAGCCTGGCCGATGTCAGTTCCGCTTATAGCTGATTGTGGTTGGGGTGATAACTGGCTGCAGGCACATTAAAGCAGAGTTTTCAACTGTTTGAAAAACTCCCATATAACAAGTCCTGCAGTAACAGAGACGTTGAGTGAGTGTTTGGTTCCGTATTGAGGTATCTCAAGTGAGAGTCTGCAGTTATCAACCACTTCCTGATTAACTCCTTTAACTTCATTACCCAAAACAAGTGCATAACTGGAACCGGGCTGTACAGTAAAGTCATCAAGTTTTTGGCTACCTTCAACCTGTTCTACGGCAATGGTAACATAACCTTTGTCATTAAGCTCTTTTACAACACTGACACAATCATCACAGTATATCCATTCAACACTCTCCTCAGCGCCAAGAGCAGTTTTATGTATCTCTACCAGACAGTTGTCAGGAGTTGCCGTTATACCGCACAGAATTATACGTTCAACCCTGAAAGCATCGGATGTACGGAAAACAGAACCAACATTATAAAGACTTCTTACATCATCCAGGATAATGGTAAGAGGCAGTTTCTTACTCAGTTTGAATTGCTCTATATCAATTCTGCCAAGTTCCGATACATTCAGTTTTCTCATCCCTAAATATGATTTGACGGTGTAAAATTAGTTCATTTAAGTGACTATTACTGTTGAAAACAGTGTAAATAAGTGTTCAAAACAATATCAAAAAAAGTGAACTTAAAAATTGCATTTTCAAATCTGATTCAGGTATGGAACAAAAATTGAAAAAAGCCTGTTGACAGCCTATTTTTATATCATTTTTTGTAAACAGCCAATTAACAGAAATAATTTGTATAATGATTGTAAAAATATAGAATTTTAAATTGACAATAATTGTTGATTATTATCTATTAAATTGAATAATAATGATTTATGTTGTTTATTATACTGTTTATAATATAAACTATTCTGTTAATAATCAGAATATGGAAAAAAGAGTAAAAAGATATCAACAGTTTCAACAGCCAATAAAAAACAACTATAGAAATCAATTAAAATAAAACATACATATTAATATATCATCGGATGATAAGTAAAGTCATCTTATTACCGTAACAGATACACTCTGGCTGTTATTGTTTTCCTGATCTGTTATTATTGCATGGTATATACCGGATGCTACTTGTCTTCCATTCATATCAGTTAGATTCCAGCTGTATGATCCTCCGTTTGAAGTTCCCTGATTAACCAGACGTCCCGAATTTGACAATATTCTTATTGTACTCCATTGCGTCAAACCTGTAAATGTAACATAACCGTCAAATGATGGTTTTACAGGATTCGGATAAACCAGAATATTTGATTCTGACAGACTTTCTTGCGGATCCCTGGCCTGACCTCCATATTCTATCATTCCCTTGCTTGTACCAAAGAAAATTGAGCCGTCAAGGCCGTTTTCAGTTATGCTTAATATATTGTTTGAAGGAAGCGGACTGTTACTGGTGGTAAAATGTTCAATAGTCTGAGTTCCGTCGGGACTTAAAAGGAATACACCGTCATTGTCTGTACCTATCCACTTTCTGTTACCCTGATCTATATAGATAGCAGTAGTAAATACTCCATTTAAAAGGTAGTCTGCCAATCCTGAACCGTCATTTCTGGGTATCTTTATTCTTTCAAATACCGGATTTGAATCAGTTATGAATGAATCAGGATTCTTTAAGACAAAAATACCTCTATTGGTTCCAATCCACATTTCACCGTTTAAATCAGTTTCATAAAACAACAGATCATATATTTCTTCGGTAGTTCCATCCTGATTAAGCAGATGAGGACCGGAAAACTTAATGATATCATCACTGTTATTTTTTGGAGTTCCTTTAATATCAATACATATCAACCCCGGTGTGGAACGTGATGAGTTAATCCATAATCGGCCGTTTGAGTCAAATCTGAGTTGTTTTAAAGTAGGTAATCCTGATATTTCATTATAGTATAGTGAAAACCATTTGCCATCAGGTTCAAGAACCCTTACAACGGTATCTACCTCATTATTTACCATCCACAGATTACCGTCAGAATCAAATTGCAACGCACTTATTCTTACATAAATGTTTTTAATGTTTTCATTATCATTCAGTATACTCTTAAGTGCGCTGTTATTCCATGTATAGAGTTTCTCAAACCTGTTGTTTCTGAATTCATACAATCCCTGTCCTGCAGATCCTACATATATATGGTTGGGATCGGCTGGATCCTGAGCAGCTTCGGTAAGATTTATGTATTTAAGATTTGTTTTTGACTGGATATCCTCATCAAGATATGTCCATCGGTCATTTTCATAAATCATTACCGTACCCGGATAATCTATTCCGAAATAATTATGACAACCGCTCACTACCATCAGTTTGCCGGGCTGTGGCCATGAAACTGAATGGAACCAATTGCTTCTGGGACTGTCTGGTTTAATATCTCTAGCCTTCAGAACAAGTCTGTCATCATCTGTTGAGTACTGATACAGTCCGTTCAAGCCATGACAGACCCATAAATCATTTCCATCGGTCATGATATGATTTACATGATGAGGAAAAATATATTGTGTCTGTTCAGACAAACTGCTGAAAATAGTTACTGCAGTATCCTGTATCAGTGCCAGTCTGTTGTCGGAAAGTAAAGACATGCTGCTTACCTTGTCCTTTACCAATGAAAGCCCTGCGTTAGCCCGGTTGACAGTCCATATACGGTTATCAAACGAATATCCGGTCAACTGTCCGTCAAACTCAAATAACCGTCTGAATGTGATATTCCGGAATAGTTTCCATTTGCTGTTATCCAGGAGATTATCAGACAGGATACCCAGATACATGCCTCCCTGTGTTGCACAGATGATAGAATCATTCAGTATGACCGATGTATATACCTGCGTCTCAAAACGGTATGTATTGCTTATTTCCTTGCGTTTTACATCAAAAACAATGAGGCCTATGTTTGTAGAAATATAAGCATTGTTTCCCGAAATATTGAGTTGGTTCACAGTAACGTTTCCGGTACTGTTGTTCTTAATGTCAGTAAAATTGTAAATGGAAAAATCCTCATACAAAAGATCAATATTACCGTTTGAATAGACCAGGACGACAGCTTTTTCAGGTTGGCAGTAACCTAATGCGGCAATATCCGTATCTGCCAGTCCTCCGGTCTTGTCAATGGTATAGAGACCGTTATCGGCAGGATCATATAAATATAAGGCACCGTCGCTCAAGACACATATATAACCGAAAGCCTTGAGTGAGAATGTGGCGTCATTATAGGATGGATGTGCCCTCCAGGTACCAACAGGGATGCCGGCATAAGCCTTACTAAAAGGCAAAAGGAGCATTACCGCAGCGATTGCGATAATGGCTCCTCTTGTCAACTTTTTTATCATAATTGTTTCAGATAATCCGCTAATTTCCTTACGGCGCGTCCCCTGTGACTTATCAGGTTCTTGCCTTGGGAAGACATTTGAGAGAATGTCTCGGAGTAACCGTCAGGGATAAAGATGGGGTCATAACCGAACCCGCTGTCTCCATAATGACGCTCCGTGGCAATCTTTCCTGTAACTATTCCCTCAAACAGAACTTCCTGTCCGTTAAGTATTAACGCAACAACTGTGCGGAATTGTGCGCTGCGGTCCGATTTTTTTTCAAGTTCCTGCAGCAGCTTGGTCATATTGGCCTCCGAGTCATGGTCTCCTGCGTAGCGGGCGGAGTGAACTCCGGGTGCTCCGCCAAGTGCCTTTACCTCAAGTCCGGTGTCATCGGCAAAACAGTCATAACCGTAGTGCTCCTTGACGTAACGGGCTTTCTGCAGGGCGTTGTCCTGGAATGTGTCACCGGTCTCGGGGATATCGTCGTGGCAGTTTATGTCACTGAGCGACAGCACCTCAAAGCGGTCGCCAAGTATCTGGCGGACCTCTTCAAGTTTGTGGGCGTTGTTTGTGGCAAAAACCAGTTTCATGCTGCTTAGAGAACTATGTTCACGATCTTGCGCGGTACCACTATCACCTTGCGGATGGTCTGACCGTTGATGTAGCCCTGAGCCTTCTCATTTGCCAGAACGGCATCCTGAATCTGCTGCTGGGTTGCATCGGCCGGGAAGTCCATTGTAAAGCGGGTCTTTCCGTTGAATGAGATAGAGTAGGTTATGCTGTCCTCCTTGAGGTAATCCTCGTTGAACTTGGGCCATGCGGCATCACAAACTGAACCGGTGTTACCCAGCGAGCTCCAGAGTTCCTCGGCGGTGTGGGGAGCAAACGGTGCAATCACCTTGGCCAGGTCTGTCAGCACGGCGCGCTTGTTGCACTTGAGTCCCGACAGCTCGTTTACGCATATCATGAATGCGGCAACCGATGTGTTGAATGAGAAGTTCTCAATATCCTCGGTTACCTTCTTTATGAGCTTGTGGATTGATTTTAGCTCGTCCTTGGTGGCGGCCTCATCACTTACTGCCAACTTGCCGTCGCGGTCAAAGTAGAGAGCCCACATCTTGCGGATAAAGCGGTGGCAGCCGTCAATCCCGTTTGTATCCCAGGGCTTTGACTGCTCAAGCGGTCCCAGGAACATCTCGTACATACGCAGCGTATCGGCTCCGTACTTCTCGATGATGTCATCGGGGTTGACCACGTTGAACATGGACTTACTCATCTTCTCAACTGCCCAGCCGCAGATGTACTTGCCGTTCTCCAGTATGAACTCGGCGTTGTTGTACTCGGGCCTCCATGCCTTGAATGCCTCAACGTCCAGTACATCGGCACTTACTATGTTTACATCCACGTGTATGGGAGTGGTGTCATACTGGTCCTTAAGGCCCAGTGACACAAACTTGTTGGTATCCTTGATACGATATACAAAGTTACTGCGGCCCTGGATCATACCCTGATTGATCAGTTTGCTGAACGGCTCCTCAACCTCACTTACGCCCAGGTCCTTGAGGAACTTGTTCCAGAACCTTGAGTAGATAAGGTGACCGGTTGCGTGCTCGGAGCCTCCCAGATAGAGGTCCACGCACTTCCAGTAGTTATCGGCCTCCTTGCTTACAAGAGCCTTGCTGTTGTGCGGATCCATGTAACGCAGATAGTAGGCCGATGAGCCTGCAAATCCGGGCATGGTGTTGAGCTCCAGCGGGAATACGGTCTTGTTATCTATGAGTGACTTGTCAACAACCTTGCAGTTCTTCTCGTCAAAGGCCCAGACCTTGGCGTGGCCAAGCGGGGGCTCGCCTGTCTCAGTGGGCTTGTACTCACTTATCTCGGGGAGCTCCAGCGGCAGGCACTGCTCGGGTACCATTGTGGGTATTCCGTTTTTGTAATATACCGGGAATGGCTCGCCCCAGTAGCGCTGACGGCTGAATATGGCGTCGCGCAGACGGTAGTTTACCTTAACCTTACCCAGTTTGTTGTCCTGAACATATTTCTTGGTGGCGGCAATGGCCTCCTTGACGGTCAGACCGTTCAGGTTGAGTCCGCCCTCACGGATCTGGTCGGGACGGGGTGAGTTCATCATCACTCCCTCCTTGGCGTCAAAGCTCTCCTCGGATACATCGCAACCCTCAATAAGCGGACGGATTTCAAGGCCGAAATGCTTGGCGAATGCGTAGTCACGGCTGTCGTGTGCGGGAACGGCCATAATGGCGCCTGTTCCGTAACCGGCCAGTACGTAGTCACTTATCCAAACGGGTACGTCCTCACCGGTCAGGGGGTTGATGGCGTATGATCCGCTGAACACGCCGGTTACACGGCGGTCGGCTATGCGCTCGCGCTCGGTGCGCTTCTTTACGGCTGCTATGTATGCATCCACCTCCTTCTTCTGAGCGGGTGTGGTGAGCTGAGCCACCAGCTCGCTCTCAGGAGCCAGTACCATGAATGTTACACCGAATATGGTATCGGCACGGGTGGTGAATATGGTGAATTCTATGTCTGAGTTCTTTACGTGGAACTGCATCTCGGTACCCTCGGAGCGGCCAATCCAGTTGCGCTGGGTCTCCTTGATGGAGTCTGACCAGTCTATCTTGTCCAGACCGTCAAGCAGGCGCTGTGCATAGGCCGATACACGCAGGCACCACTGGCGCATCTTCTTTTGCTCTACGGGGAATCCGCCGCGTACCGATACGCCCTCAACCACCTCGTCGTTGGCAAGCACGGTGCCCAGTCCGGCGCACCAGTTTACCATTGTCTCGCCCAGGTAGGCTATGCGGTAGTTCATCAGGACATCGGACTTCTGCTTCTCATCCATTGCCTTCCATTCTGCGGCGGTAAAGCTGAGTTCCTCGCTCTGGGCTACGTCCAGATTTGCAGAGCCTTCTTTTTCAAAATGCTCAATCAGCTTCTCAATGGGCTGTGCGCTCTGGCACTTGTTGCAGTAGAATGAGCCGAACATCTTCTGGAATGCCCACTGGGTCCAGTGGTAGTATCCGGGCTCACAGGTGCGTACCTCGCGGTCCCAATCAAATGAGAATCCTATCTTGTCCAGCTGCTCGCGGTAGCGGTTTATGTTCTTTTCAGTTGTAATTGCGGGGTGCTGGCCAGTCTGTATGGCGTACTGCTCGGCGGGCAGGCCGTATGCATCGTAACCCATGGGGTTCAGCACGTTGAATCCGCACTGGCGCTTGTAGCGTGCGTAGATATCGGATGCAATGTAGCCCAGGGGGTGTCCTACGTGCAGGCCGGCGCCTGAGGGGTAGGGGAACATGTTGAGTACGTAATACTTGGGCTTGGAGGCATCCTCAGTTACCTTATAAGTTCCCTCCTTGGCCCACTTTTCCTGCCATTTCTTTTCAATTGCTCTGAAATCGTATTCCATTATTGCGTCGAATGTTTCGTTTTGACGCGCAAAATTACATATTTTCAGGCAAAAACACTATAGTGTTTCTCATTCCTACTCACCTTAGGGAGAAAATAGGCCGTACCTGCGTTCTGCTTACCCAAGGTGAGGTGGTAACGCAGGATCTGGCGTATTTCCCGCTCACCTTAGGGATGAAAATGGCTCTACGTGCGTTACAGCTCCCTAAGGTCAGGTGTTAGATGCGGGTTGGGTGATGACGTTGGGATCGGGGCCGTATCTGTTGGGGCCTTCGGTTCCTGGCATAGCGCAGAAGATTATCAGTAAGATGAATCCTACAATGGATATAATCACAAGGAAGGATATGATTCCGGCTGTTCCGTAGATGAGTTTCTGTTCGCGGTTTACTTGTTGTGTCTGGGATGGCTGGTTTATTGGACTGAACACACCTGGTTCAACAGCAATAGAATCTCCATTGGTTTTGTAATAGAAGAATCTCTTACCACTTAGCACTTGCTCCATATAGTCCGGATATATCCTAATAGTATCGCCGTCGGAATCAGTGTATTTGTTGTAGTATTCGGCCGGATTGAAAGAGGTTGCAGTTTCTGTCTCTGTTCTTTCTCCTAAAGACAAGTGGAACATTGAGTAAATGACAGATACCATGGCTATAATCATGGGTAACAGATATGACAATACCCAAGCTCCTTTGCGTTCAGAGTCATGTAGTCTTCGTACGGTGATGCTCACCAATGGTATTATCAGTATAAATGCTATAAAGCTGACAATCATCAGAGCGGATTCTGGAGTGATAGGGTGTTGTGTCTTTAACATGACAAATGGAATCAGGAAAGATACTACTATTCCCAGCGTATAGAACACTAAAGTATAAAACAGTATAAAATACCAGAATTCAGTCCTTGATGCGCGACCCGTGAACTTGAACATGTTTCTGAAGCCGGAATTGATGGCCTCACCGAATGTGATCTTTTTTGTACCATTATCGTAACATTTTCCTGTTACGGTTTTTGTTACGGTCTCTGCCTCAGGGAAAAGCTGCTCTGCCCAAAACGGTGAGAGTTTCTCCTTGATACGTTTTCTTCTCATTCTAAGGCTCTCCTTAGAGATGGATATACAGTCTGAAATAACTTCGGGCTTGAATCCTGCTGCAGCAAGGGCACAAAATATAAGGTCTGACTCTGAAAGGGATGGTGACTCGGCTCTCATGTCCAGAAATACCGGGGCAAAAGTCTTTTCTATACAGCGCGTTACGGCCATTCTGTCATCAAAGGTCAGGCGGTTCTGGCGGCTGCGGTATTCTATCAGCATGCTTGCCTCGGGCATCTGGCGGAATTGTGTCAGGCAGGATTGCAGTTTCTCAATTCTTGAATCCATAATCAGTGTTGTTTGACGCAAAGATACGCCTTAAATCAGTTGCAAACCAGCAACTAACCGTATAAAAAGCGTAACATTCAAACGTTGTTGACGCAAAAAGCACTATATTCGCATGGATTAAAATAGTGCTTATGAAACGAATTCTCATTTGTTTGTGTTTTATACTTGCGGCGGTTTCATGCGGCAGGCAGGAAAAGGAGTTGAAAGAGAGGGCATTGGAATTATGCAATTATATTCCTGACCATGTTCTTAAACCTGAGGCTGAAGATTTCATGACTCCGGAATTTTTCAAGACTCTTTCCGAGGCTTGGGATGCTCCGGATATTGATTTTGACGGGCCTGGATATGGTGAGTGGCTGTTTTATTTTGTAACCGGAAACGGTGGCGGGAAACCTCTGTATGCCGTTAAGTCCGTTACCCTTAAATCCAAGGAAGAAGCTCATGCCGTTATTACTGTTCGGATTAAGGATGATTTATCCGAATATGTTGAACCTGAGGAAAAAGCCCAGGAATACGGGATAGTCATGAAACTTGTGGATGGCAAGTGGCTGCTGGATGATTTTGACAACAAGAAGGCAGAATGCATTGATTACATAAAGGAACAGCGTGCCAAGTGTGAATCGGGTGAACTTCTTAAGCAGTTGGAATCAGATGAGTTTTACAAGGCATATGTTCCCAATTTCAAGAAGCGGGTTGAGGCTTATTACCAAAAATACGGCAAATGAAACAGTTTATTGCTTTTTGCGGATTAGATTGTGAGGGGTGTCAGGCCCGGTTGGCTACCGTTAATGATGACGATGAATTGCGCAGGAAAGTGGCTCGGGAATGGTCGGAACTTAACAAGGTTGAGATTACTCCTGACATGATTAATTGTACCGGATGCAGGATTGAGGGAGCCAAGACCCCGTTTTGTAACTCACTCTGTCCCATACGTAAGTGCGCCCGGGCTAAGGGTTTTGAGACCTGCGGTGACTGCAGCGATATGGAAAACTGCTCCAAGCTTGCTATGATTACATCAATCAATAAGGAAGCGTTATCAAATCTCAAAATGTAAGGTGACGTGACGCAAAGTGGTATTTCTTTCAGTCGCTTCGCTTGGTGAAAGCGTCCCTTCGGGCCGAGCGCGTTTTGCGTCGTTTCAACTCACCTTAGGGAGAGAATAGACCGTACCTGCGTTTTGCTTCCCTAAGGTGCGGGGATAACGCAGGTTCTGGCGTATTTCCGATTCACCTTAGGGAAGGAAATGGCTCTACGTGCGTTACAGCTCCCTAAGGTGCGGGGGTAGCCCGCGAGATAGCGTATTTCCTGCTTACCTTAGGGAAGGAAATGACTCTACGAGCGTTACAGTTCCCTAAGGTGTGGGGGGAGGAGAAAAACAGCGGATTTTATGTATTTTTGTGGATAAATATAGACAGTTATGAATATCAGATTAGAGCGTCCGGAGGACTATAGGGTGGTGGAGGAACTTACCCGTGAGGCGTTTTGGAATGTATATAAGCCGGGATGTTTGGAGCATTATGTACTTAATCAGTATAGGAACAATTCTGACTTTATTCCGGAGTTGGACTATGTGATGGAGGAGGACGGAAGGATTATAGGTCACGTGATGTTCTCCAGAGCGGAACTGGTATTGGCCGATGGCGCACACAAGCCTTCCTGGACTTTCGGACCTATCAGCATTCATCCTGATTATAAGCGTAAGGGTTATGGACTTAAGCTGTTGAATTCTGCTCTGGATAAGGCGCGTCAGATGGGTGTGGGCTTTATCTGCATGGAGGGAAACATTGATTTCTACAAGCATGCGGGTTTTGGCCTGGCCAGCAAGTTGGGCATTCATTATCATTCGGAGCCAAAGGATGCTGAGGTTCCGTATTTTTTGGCTCAGGAACTGATTCCGGGCTGGCTTGGCGGCATTGAGGCAACATATTGCCCTCCACAGGGTTACTTTGTGGCCGATGCCGATCCCGATGCGTTTGAGGCATATGATGCAACGTTCCCCAAGAAGGAGAAGGCTTTCCGTGAGGGCCAGTTGCCTCAGTTCTGCCAGAGTTGCGGAATGCCGCTTACCCGCATAGAGGATTGCGGAACCAATGCAGACGGCAGCACCAACTTTGACTACTGCAAGTACTGCTATAAGGATGGGCATTTTCTGCAGGACATGACGATGGACCAGATGATAGAACACTGTGCCCAGTTTGTTGATGAGGTCAACAAGAATATGCCCAAGCCAATGACCAAGGATGAGTACAAGCAGATGATGTACGGTTTTTTCCCGATGCTTAGAAGATGGCGGCGTTGACTGATGAAATGTTGAGGGCAGTGAAAGGCGAGCTTGATGCTCAGGCCGTTTATCGGGAGGTAAAGCAGACTGGTGATTTTGCGGGCTTTGCGCGGGAGTTCATGCATAGCGATGACGGGCGTGTGGCTCGAAATGCGTTCTGGGTGCTTACCAAGGCATCGGACCAGGAGCTATCGCAGTTGCAGGGTATGCTTAATGAACTGATAGACCTGGCGCTCAAGACGGAACACTCGGCTGTGCGCAGGCTGTCACTCAATATCATTGAGCGCCTTAAGATGGAGGAGGATGACCTGCGTACCGATTTCCTGGATTTTTGTCTGGAGCATATGGCCGATGTAGATGAACTGCCGGGTATACAATCCATCAGCATGAAACTGGCATACCGCATGTGCAAGTTCTATCCGGAGCTAATGGATGAGTTTAAAGTGACTCTGGAATCTATGGAGACCGAGTACTATAAACCGGCTGTGAACTGTGTCCGCAGCCGGATTCTAAGGGGAAAGCTTAAATAATTGAGCAGTTGCTCAATCTTTCACTATCAAGTATTTACGGAGCAGTTCAATCTCATCCATGGTGAGAGGGTCCACTTTGTCGGAATGACGTGTTGTGGCCCACTTAACTGCAAGTTCATTGATGCTCATTTCCTGCGGATTGCCGAACTTGCGCAAATGGGTAATGAGTTCGTACAGTATGTGGGTCTCGTCCGGGGTGGCTCTGTAATTCCTGAGTCGTGTGTTTGAAGGTCCGAATGTGGTAAGTTCATAATCTTTTGACATATCGCTTTCCGATACTCCCAGCAGGGCTTCTATCAGGAATGCCAGCGAACCGGTACGGTCGGCACCACCGGCGCAATGAAAATAGACGTTGCGGCCCTCGCCAAGCCAGCCTATGATTGAGCGGATAGCCTGCTGGTAGAGTTCCTGGGTATTGCCGGTGCCTCTTCCAAGGTTTTTCTCTACCGGGAGTTTAAGGTAATCGGCCCCTTCTATTACCGGTCCTGCATTTGCTTCACTGTCCTTGATTCCGCGCAGGTCCAGGTCGACCGATATTCCCAGTTGGTTAAGGAATATGTCCTTACCGCTATCTTTCATGCGTGATGACAGTTTGGCTCCCCTGTAAAGCCTGCCATATGCGATATGCCCTCCGGGAACTTTCCAGCCACCCAGGTCACGTACGTTATCGGCTACACCATTGATCCAACGTAATGGTCCAACGGGTATCACGCATCCTGATTTGAGAACCTTGTAGTTGTTGTTGATAACAATGTAGTAATATTTCTGGCCGGGAATGAGATTGTAAATCCTGGCGGGCGATACGGAATCGTTCACAAATACAGCATCGTCCAATTTGAGGGATGATTCATTGAACGAACCTGATGTGGACAGGTATATTCCGTCGGCAGGCCCGCCTTCCCAAGATATGGTTACAGGGAGAGGCTTGTCATTTGCACCATAGTTTTTCTTGTAATCCCGGGCATATGAGATGGTATAGGTGGTGTCGGTATAATTTACCTCCTCCAAAAACTTCCTGGTACCTTCATTTTCAATGTCACACTCCTGGGGTGTAACATTTTTCTGTGATTTTATGGATCCGCATGAAACCGCAAAGAAGGCCAGAACGGCCAGAGACTTAAACAGATATATCCTTTTCATTAGTATTCCTGTTTTCATATTCATACTGTGATTAAGGTGTATTCACATGATCCCAGACCTATCTTCTGGGCGTGCTCCACGCAGGAGCGCCAGTTGGTGTCGGGATGGATCATGTGCCAGTGGTCTCCGTGGTCGTGCTTGTGATGCTCTATGTTGTGTGCCAGAACATTATCGTTGGGTATTGTCGGGGTGCGGTTTACCATGTCGGCGCTGGCGCAGTCTATGGCTACGGGGTCAAATGAGGCCAGCATGCCGATGTTGGGTACAACCGGAGTATCATTATAACCCCAACAGTCACACTCGGGCGATACATCCATTATCAGGTTAATGTGGAAGTTGGGCTTGCCCAGCAGGGTGGCTTTGGCGTACTCGGCAATCTTGCAGTTCAGAACGTCCAGCTGCTCGTCAGTTATAGTCAATGACGGCCTTGCGGTCCACCAGTGATATGGCATGGCTGGCGCAGTTCTTTACACAGAGTGAGCATCCGCGACAGGATTCGGTGTCAATGCGGGGCTTTGAGGCGCTGTGCATCTCCTTTTTACCGGCCACACTGCCGCAACCCATTCCAAGGTTTTTCATTGCGCCTCCCAGTCCGGTCATCTCATGACCCTTTACGTGGTTGATTGATACTATGATATCGGCCTCAGCAATAGCAGCACCGATTTTGGGCGCCTTGCAATACTCACCGTCAATGGGAACCTCCACATAATCCAGGCCTTTCAGGCCATCGGCAATGACCACCTGCGTGCCTACGGCAAAGGGGGTGTAGCCATGCTTCATGGCGGTGTCCTGATGGTCTATGGCATTTGAGCGCCATCCTTTGTACAGGGTGTTGCAGTCGGTCAGGAACGGCTTGCCTCCCAACTCCTTGATGATCCTTACAATCACGGCGGCATAATCGGGCCTGAGATAAGCCATGTTTCCTATCTCGCCAAAGTGTATCTTGATTGCGGTGAATTTGCCGTTGAAATCAATATTGCCGATGCCGGCTTTGCGTACCAGTTTTTCAAGTTTGTACAGCAGATGATGGTCAGGATCGGTCCTGAGGTCAGTATAAAAGACTTTCGATGCCATATCGGTAAGTTTATAATGTGGTTTATGTTGCGAATTTACTTTTTGAAATGGATAATCATTACATTTGCATTCACAAAATTCATGATTATGCTCCACTTTGATTCAGATTATATGGAGGGTGCGCATCCCACAGTGATGCAGCGTCTTGTTGAGACCAACCTTGAACAGACCGTAGGTTATGGTGAGGATGAATATACCCGTCGTGCGGCCGACCTGATACGTGAGGCTTGTGGCTGTCCCGATGCGCTGGTACGTTTCCTGGTAGGCGGAACTCAGGCCAATGCCACAATCATTGACGGACTGCTTCATCAGTATGAGGGAATCATGGCGGCCGAGACTGCCCATATCAACAATCTGGAGGCAGGCGCTGTGGAGTCATCGGGCCATAAGATACTGATTGTGCCCAACCATCAGGGAAAAGTGGCAGCATATGATGTGGAGCGTTATCTTACTGAGTTTTATGACAATGAGAACCATCAGCATATGGTTTCACCCGGTGCATTGTATCTCTCTTTCCCTACAGAATGGGGTACACTCTATTCACTGGGTGAGCTGGAGGCTCTGAGCCGCGTCTGCCATAAGTACAATATCCCTCTTTATATGGACGGCGCCCGTCTGGGTTACGGCCTGGCGGCATCAAAGGATGTCACACTCAAGGATATAGCCCGCCTGTGCGATGTGTTCTACATCGGCGGAACCAAGGTAGGCGCAATGTTCGGAGAGGCTGTGGTTACCGCTCATCCGGAACTTCTGCCCCGTTTCTTCACCTTTGTAAAGCAGCACGGCGCAATGCTGGCCAAGGGCCGTCTGCTGGGCGTGCAGTTCAGTACCCTGTTTACCGATAACCTGTATCTGGAGATATCCCAGAACGCCGTCAACCAGGCCCTGCGCCTCAAGAAGGCCATGATAAAGAAAGGCTTCTCGCCATATGTGGATTCACCCACCAACCAGCAGTTCTTCTGCCTGCCCAAGTCCGAGATTGAGCGCATCGGCAAGTTCGCATCATTTGAGATCTGGGCTCCCTGCGGTCCCCAGCAGAGCGTGGTGCGCTTTGTGACCAGCTGGAACACATCGGACCAGATGATTGACGAGTTCATCAGCAAACTCTGAATGAAACAACTTAGAGAGATATTCGGATATCTGCTGGGATTCATCATGTTCATACTGGGTATCCCTGCAATCATGTGGCTGGCATCGGGCTGCCCGGAGATTGCTTTCACATGCAGTTGGAATAGCATCGTGGGCGTTATCATCGGCCTTGCCGGATTGATACTGAGCATCTGGACCATAGTCTATATGAAAGTTGTGGGTCGAGGCAATCCCATGGATGCCTTTGATCACGAGATAGCACCCCATACCCAGCATCTTATGACCGGCGGTGTGTACCGCATCTGCCGCAACCCCATGCTTCTGGGTACGTTCCTTTATCTGGCAGGCATTGCGCTGATACTTTTGTCCTGGCAATCGGCCGTAGTCTGGATTGCTTTCGTCATCATCATGTCCTTCCAGGTAGCATCCGAGGAGAAACGCCTGGAGCGCGATTTCGGCCAGGAATACCTAGACTACAAGAAGCGCACCGGCCGCTTCACCCCCTGGTAAAAATGATACAATTGGGGTCAGACCCCTTTTGTACTATTTTGATTTAAAGGAGGCAGATTGAGTTCAGCTCCTCAGTTAAGGACTGGACGCCACGCTGAATTCTCTCCAGTTGTCTCTTTCTGGGTTTGTGCAGACCTGCAGCGTAGTGCCACAGCTGACGCTCGTTGATGCCTGTGATTCGGCTCAAGGCAGCTTTTGTAAAGATATTGCTGTAGTAGTTTATGAACGTTGTAGCATCAATGACAAAAGACAATTCATAATCTCCTTTTACAAGGTCCGATGTCTCAACGCCAAGTTCAGTGCACGATTCCTTATAGACCTTTATGGCTTCAGTAATATCGCGCTTAATATCGTTCAGGTTCTTGCCTACCGCAACAATGGGCAGATCTTTTATATATGCGCTCAGATTATCGCCGGCATATTCCACTATTACCTGTAGATTCTTCATAATACAACAGTTAGGTTAAAGAGTTTTCGATGCAAATGTAGTAAAACTGCGAATTGATTACAAGGAAATGCTCGTGTTTTTACTGCATTTCCAATTATTAGGACTTCTTTATTCATAAGCTTTTACAAAAATGTAATGTCATTTATATGGAAAACAACCACTTAAAACAAAGGCATCTTTCCCTGTTGCGTTAAAGATCCTTAACGGAACGGAGATTTCCAGTCAAAAGTGTTGTGTGTTGTATCAAAAAGTTTTTGATTTGCATCAACACAAATTTGTTTGCTTATGAGACAACTCACCAAAAAGGAAAAAATCATCATGGAGCAGTTCTGGACCTATGGTCCCATGTTTGTACGTGAACTGCAGGAGCATTATGAGGAACCCCGTCCCAATTTCAACACTCTCTCCAATCAGGTTCATACACTTATGGAGGACGGTTTCCTGGAGCGCAAAGCCTTTGGAAGCAACTATCAGTACTCACCTGCCGTATCACGCAAGGCATACAGTCTGGACGGCTTCCACGGGCTGGTAAATGAATACTTTGACAGCTCATACTCAAGCGTAGTCCTGGGACTGGTCGAGGAGGAGCGTCTGTCAGTTGATGACCTCAAGCGTATTATTGACAAAATTGAAAACCGCAAATGAATACTCAAGTCCTTTTATTCCTTGGGAAGGCGGCTCTGCTAACCATTGCCTTTGTTCTTATGTACCGCCTTTTGTTGCGTCGCGAAACATTTCACGGCCTTAAGCGTGGAGCCCTGATGCTTTCGCTTGTACTCTCCTATGTTCTCCCCGTAACTGTCATAACAGTACATCGTGATATACGCAAGAACCCGGTGGCTCAGACCGTAGCATCCGCTCAACCAGCGGCTACTCCAATAAATCAGATCCAACCTTTCTCTCCTGTTGCACAAACAATTGCTCCTGCGCCATCGGTATCGGCCACAGAGAACGCAGCAGAACAGGCACCTACAGTACACAAGGATAAAACCGCTGTACTGTTCCAGATCCTGTTGGCTGCATATCTGGCCGGTCTCATTGTAATGCTCCTGCTCAGGGTACGCTCCATCCTGAAGGTATCGGCCATAGTAAGGGGTGGAGAGACCGTAGAACGCGGTAACGGCTACAGGATTGTTGTTACCGATAAGAACGTAAGCCCGTTCAGCTGGCTTGGAACCATAGTGGTGAGTCAGAAGGAGTATGCCGGAATAGACCGCAATGTCTTAAGGCATGAGAAAGCCCACATAGCACACCGCCATCCGCTGGAACTCATGCTGCTTGATTTCATGTCTCTATTCCAGTGGTTTAACCCCGCCGTCTGGGTATTGCGCCGCGACCTCTGCCTTGTACATGAGCAGCAGGCCGATGCCGACGTCCTGAAATCCGTGCCCGATGCCCGTCCGTACCAGTTCATGCTACTCAGTCAGTCTCAGGGAGGCCTTGCATTCAATATCGTGGCAAGTTTCAACGGCAACGGTGTTGAGAGCCGCATTGACATGATGAACCGCAAAAGGTCCGGTCGCAGTCAGATGATCAGGTTCCTTTATTTACCGGTTGTCATGTGTGTTTCGCTTACAATGAGCGCAAATGTGGCATATGACAAAGCTTCTGCTGAATCAGAAACTGCGGTTCAACCCGATTCCATAATTGGAGTAAATTTCTTTACGACCAAGATGGGAGAATTACCTTTTGGAGGGGTGCCAACCAGAACTGACGGAAAAGAGTTCCTTTACTACCTGGACGGAAAACGAGTTGACAGGGCAACAATTGAAAACCTCTCTTATTCGGATATTAAATCCCATACGTTAGTCAGAGATAAAGCTGCTGTTGACTTATACGGCCCGGAGGCGGAAAACGGTGTATTGGTATACGTAACCAAAAGTGGTTCAGCCGACGATAGTGATACAAATCAGTCTGCTGTATCCAATAATGAAAAAACGACTCATGATTATGTTGACCTGGGTTTGTCTGTAAAATGGGCTACATGTAACGTGGGGGCCGATAAGCCCGAGGATAATGGTAATTTATACGCCTGGGGAGAAACGGAGGTCAAAGAACAATACACTATGAGGACAAGCAAGTGGGGATTTATGCCCTTTTCATTGAAAAAATATAATATAAACAGTGAACAAGGCACGGTTGACAACAAGACCACACTTGACCTTGAAGATGATGTCGCTCATGTAACTTGGGGAGGCAACTGGCGTATGCCCACTAGGGAAGAAATGGATGAGTTGCATGACAACTGCACTTGGGAGTGGACAACTATCAACGGTGTAAACGGATATCGGGTTACAAGTAAAAAGCAAGGTTATACAAACCGTTCCATATTCCTTCCTGCATCCGGATACAAAGCAAACGGATTTTACGAATATGGAAGAAATGGTAACTATTGGTCGCGTTCGCTTATGACAGATCCTTATGGAGATGGTAGTGTAACATGTGGTACTGCAGCCTGTATCCGTTTTAATAATAATCAAGCTAATATTGGTTGGGAGGATCGAATGGCTGGTCTTTCTGTCCGTCCCGTCTGCCCGTAACATTATCAATTAAAAATGCATTATGAAAAAGACTGTCCATCATATAGCATTGACATGCATACTGATGTCGATCGGCTTTACTGTGAGTGCTCAACAGATACGATATTCTGTTGAATCAACACAGCCTTTCAATCTCAATACAATTAATAACAGAGCGTCTGTTGAAGAAGTCTTCCGCAGTAATCAGGACTTCGTAAAGTTTAAAGATAACGACGTATTGATGATAAAAGGAAACGAAACGCATCAATTACCTGAAAACAGCAAGGTAGTATATAGTGAGGAATCTCAGGGAGTAGATAAAAATAACCTCCCTGAACATGAATACGTTGACCTGGGCTTATCAGTAAAATGGGCCACCTGTAATGTGGGTGCTGAAAGACCCCAGGATAAAGGCGATCTCTTTGCCTGGGGTGAGACTGAGCCTAAGTCTGAATACACTATGTCCAATTATAAGTTCAGCATAAATGGCAGTTATGATGACTTTACCAAGTATAACTATAAAGACCGTAAGAACAGATTGGAACCAGAAGATGACGCGGCGGCGGAAACTGGCGTATTCCCACAACAGGTGAGTGGAAAGAGTTGATGGGCAAGTGTACCTGGAGTTATGTAAAGATGAAGGATGGAACCGAAGGGTTCCGTATAAGAGGTAATAAGCGAGGCTATAGAGATCGCTCCATTTTTCTTCCATTTACCGTGTATAGAGATTCTACCAGCGTTGTAGAGGGTGAGTCTATAGGTGAAGGCCAGTATGCAGGCCTCTATTGGACATGCTTCCTTGTTGATGACGAACTTGTACTGAAGATGAACGGTATATGTGATGCGTGGGGTATGTGGCTTGAGCCGGATGTGAACTTCCATGCATCAATGGTGCAACGCAACTTGGGCCGTGCTATCCGTCCCGTCTGCGAGTAATTACACAAAATGATACAAAAGGGGTCTGTCCCCTTTTGTACCACAAATTTGTTTGCTTATGAGACAACTCACCAAAAAGGAAAAAATCATTATGGAGCAGTTCTGGACCTATGGTCCTATGTTTGTCCGAGAACTGCAGGAACATTATGAGGAACCCAGACCTAATTTCAACACTCTCTCCAATCAGGTACATACCCTTATGGAAGATGGGTTCCTGGAGCGCAAGGCTTATGGAAGCAACTACCAGTACATCCCTGTAGTGTCACGGAAGGCATACAGTCTGGACGGTTTCCACGGGCTGGTAAATGAATACTTTGACAGTTCTTACTCGAGCGTAGTCCTTGGACTGGTTGAGGAGGAGCGCCTGTCTGTTGACGATCTTAAACGTATTATTGACAAAATTGAAAAAAGAAAATGAATACTCAAGTCCTTTTATTCCTTGGAAAGGCGGCATTGCTAACCATTGCCTTTGTTCTTATGTACCGCCTTTTGTTGCGTCGTGAAACATTTCATGGCCTTAAACGCGGAGCTTTGATGCTCTCGCTGGTTCTCTCTTACGTTCTCCCCTTGACCGTAATTACGGTGCATCGTGATGTCCGCAAGAGCCCTGCTGCTCAGACCGTAACGGCCAGTCAGCCCGTTGCTGCTCCCATAAATCAAATCCAACCCATCTTTCCTGTTGCAGAAACAAGTGCTCCCGCACAAACAGTAACCGGAACAGAAAGCGCAGCAATCCAGGCACCGGTAGAGAAGGACAAAACCGCTGTGCTGCTTCAGATTCTACTGGCTGCTTATCTGGCAGGTCTAATTGTAATGTTCATGCTCAGGATACGCTCCATACTTAAGGTTTCGGCCATAGTAAGAGGCGGAGAGACAGTTGAACGCGGTGACGGTTACAGGATTGTTGTGACCCATAAGAACGTGAGTCCGTTCAGCTGGCTTGGAACCATAGTCCTGCGTGAAAAGGATTATGCCGGTATTGACAACAATGTCTTAAGACATGAGAAAGCCCATATTGCACACGGCCATCCGTCAGAACTGATGCTGCTTGATTTCATGTCGCTGTTCCAGTGGTTCAACCCCGCCGTCTGGGTATTGCGCCGTGACCTGTGCCTTGTACATGAGCAGCAGGCCGATGCCGATGTCCTGAAATCCGTGCCCGATGCCCGTCCGTACCAGTTTATGCTGCTCAGTCAGTCTCAGGGAGGCTTGGCATTCAATATCGTGGCCAGTTTCAACGGCAACGGAGTAGAGAGCCGCATAGACATGATGAACCGCAAACGGTCCGGCCGCCGTCAGATGCTCAGGTTCCTCTATTTACCGGTAGTAATGTGCATATCACTTACATTGACCGCAAATGTGGCTTATGACAAGATTTCAGGTGAATCTACAGTTTCGTCAGATACAGTATATACCTATACAGTTAACGGACAAGAAGGAAAAATAGTGGTGCTGGACATGAACACACTGACATTAGGAAATGATCAGGTAGGAATAGGCAAAAAACCTGATAATGATTATATATACTTTGTTGACGGGAAAAGAGTTGACAGGGAAACTGTAAACAACATCAGGTTTTTGGATATTAAATCCCAGTTTACAATAATGGATAAGGCTGCAACTGACTTATATGGTCCTGAAGCAGTGAATGGCGTTCGTGTCATCGAAACAAAAGGAGGTACTGTAATAGAAGGTGAATTGAAGCGACCTGAAATATTCAAGGATGACAAAATAGCCCATGAATATGTTGACCTGGGTTTATCTGTAAAATGGGCTACCTGTAATGTTGGTGCCCGCAAACCTGAAGACAATGGAAATTTGTACAGTTGGGGAGAAATCGGACCCACCGATATATACGATCCTTTAAGTAGGCTGACAAGTAAGTGGGGTTCTAATTTGTCAGGATTTACAAAATACAATTTGGATAGCGAAAACGGCACTGTTGATAACAAGACCACGCTTGACCCTGAAGATGATGTTGCTCATGTTGTCTGGGGGGGTAAATGGCGTATGCCTACAAAGCAAGAACAGGTTGAATTGCGTAACAATTGTACCTGGGAGTGGACAACTCTAAACGGTGTAAACGGTTATCGTGTTACAAGTAAAATACCAGGTTATACAGACCGCTCAATCTTTCTCCCGGCAGCCGGTGCCGCAGATAACCTTCGCTATGAATATGGCTCAACAGGTTATTATTGGTCAAGTTCTATCGAGTCTCTAGATGACGGAAGGGTGTTGTGTTTTTCTGCAGCCATCATTAATATTACAAGCAGATATGCAGCTATATCCATGGGAAGTCGAGAATGCTGTTATTCCGTCCGTCCCGTCTGTCAGTAACGACAAACTCTTACAATACGCATAATAAACTTATATCAGTTAAATAACAAACATAAAGAATAGCATTATGAGAAAGAAAGACCTTTGTTTTGCATTGACATGCATACTGATGTCAATTGGCGTTCCCGCAAGTGCACAGCACGAGTTCGTGGATCTAGGTTTGAGTGTAAAATGGGCCACCTGTAATGTAGGTGCCGATAGGCCCGAGGATGCTGGTGATTTGTACTCCTGGGGTGAAACTGAAACCAAAACAAACTATAGTTTTGCCACCTATAAGTTCTGTGTGGATGGCAAGCAGGGTAATTATACCAAGTATTGCGATAAAGACAATAAAACGGTATTGGACCAGGAAGATGATGTGGCTCATGTCAAGTGGGGCGGCAGACCTGGACAAAAGTGAACGGGGTTAATGGTTATCGTGTATCGGGTAAAAAAGAGGGATTTGAGAATAACTCCATCTTCCTTCCGGTCAACGTTCATAATAGCTCAAACGCAATAGAACATGGCATGCCTGCAGAATTCGGCCTTTATTGGTCAAGCTCACTAAGTTATAATGCCAACAGTTTCTTTATGGGACGTTGGGATCATGCTAACGGGTATTCGTTCTTTCAGGATACGCCGACGGGTAACGCCAGTTTCCGTAACGAAGGCCAATCCGTCCGTCCCGTCCACCCGTAACGTTAATTCTTATTTATGGTTTATTATGAAAATGCGCCTTTAACACAAGACGCATTTTCACTATAAATCAGTTTAGATAGTGAACAAACCAAATTAATGGCATTATGAGAAAAACAGTCCTCTTGCTTGCATTGACATCCATGCTGATGTCACTCTGCATTCCAGTCTTTGCCCAGCAGGCTTATGTAAAACCAAAAGTCTTGGCTCAGTATGTCATTAAGATTGGAGAGTTATCGGAAGAG
>CACZMI010000028.1 GCA_902782245.1 uncultured Bacteroidales bacterium
CTGCCAGGATATTCCAGAACGCCTCCAGATCGGCCTCCATATTACCGGTATCGACCGTAAGGCCAGCCTTCTGAGCCTTAACGAGGCCCGATTTGCGCGACTGCCGCATGGGTAGTTTGCGGTTCAGGTCTATGACCGATGACACTCCCCTCTCCTTGAGCGTGCCGCCGCTGCGGAACAGCGCATAGAGGTCCTCTTCGGCCGGGAGCGTGCTGTATATATAAGGAATAGGTTTGTAGAGCCAGCGATGTGCGCCCAACTGACGCTTCATCCAGTCAATGGCGCAACTGAACACCTCGAGCGCATCGACCGCAATCATCTCTTTGGGCACAATCAGGCCGCCGTAGGTCAGACCGCCGTGTGACTGCACCGTACCCTCCTCTTCACGCCAGTTGGCCGGCAACATGGCCAGCAACTTGCCGTGCTTGTAGAACATGAGAGAGCAGTCAGTGAAACGGTCGCTGTGATAGTCCATGTAATTGCGGTCAAACAGGAACGTGCCGTTCTTGGAACTCTTCACAAAGTCATTCCACTCCTGCTTGTGGCCGGCGTCGTATCTAACAATCTGAAGCTGCTCGGTCAGGTATTCGCTGTAATTGTTGATGTAGCCCGATGCGTTGTATGGGTGCGATGCAAACACCACGCAGACCGTTCCGGGAGCAAAATCACGCAAATCACACCATACGCCCGGCGGGATCAGTATGCCCTTGCGGGGAGAATCCATCCTTACCGACGCCTTGTGCGTACCGTCATCGACCATCATCGTAAAGCCGCCCGATACGGGAACAACCACCTCGGCCGATTCGCTGTGCGAGTGACCTCCGCGAGTCTTGCCGTCGGGTACTCCGTAGATCCAGAATACGCGTTCTATCTGAAAAGGTATCTGATGTGCGCCCTCGGCGAACGCCAGCGCTCCGCGGTCATCGGCCGACTCCGGAAATTCTATAATTCTGCATCCGCGAGGGAGTTGCTCCATTTCTGCTTCTTTCATAATTATCGTAAAGATAACGGATTATTTTGGCTTATGTTGTTTTTTCAAAAATAATCGCTCTAAAACTTGCAGGACTCAAAACATCGCCTTACCTTTGTGCCCGCTAAAGGATTCCGAACCAACGGTTCCCAGGGAAGTTTGGGTGAGTGGCTGAAACCAGCAGTTTGCTAAACTGCCGTACGGGTAACCGTACCGGGGGTTCGAATCCCCCAGCTTCCGCCTCCTTTTGGCAGACATACATAACCGAATGGCGCTTTCATCTAACGGTTAGGATACAAGATTCTCAATCTTGGCATACGGGTTCGATTCCCGTAGGCGCTACAAAGAAAGGTCCGATTTTTCGGGCCTTTTTCTTTGTAGCGCCTACGGGAACCGAACCCGTCTAGACGGGTCCCCTTTTTTTAGTTTGTTCCGCAAACGGTGGCCCTCCGGGCCATCTCGCTCGCATACTCGCTTCGCCCCAATACTTTTGCACCTGCGTAATGCTCCGCCAAAGTGTCCCACATTAGCCCGCGTTAGAGCGTATTCTCGTCACGGTTCGTGTGGGACACATGCTCATTTCGAGGGTGTGTCCCGCGCTCATCGGCCCCACACACCCTCTCAGCGCCCATCACCGTGGGACACTTTGGCGAACTTACCATTTTTTCGCGCCGCATTTTGGAGGTAATAAATTTATTACCTATATTTGCCAAAAACTATAAGATCTATGCCTACTGTTTTTATTCTATTAGGATTCGTATTTAAATTCTATTCCAATGAGCACAACCCTATTCACATTCATGTCTTGAAAGGGGGAGCTAAAGCAAAGTATTCAATCTTTCCCGTCAAGATGATTGACAACAATGGGTTCAAGCCATCGGAACTAAAGATCATCGAGTCAATAATAGAAGAAAACCAGGAGGTAATAGCCGAACACTGGAACAGATATTTTAATAAGGACCGATGAGTATGATTGAGATTGAGAAAATATGGATGACTGATGAGGCGGTGTGGATTCGGACCAAGGATGGTCGCGAAGCCTGCGAGCTTTTTGAGGATTACCCCAGGTTGAAGGTTGCATCGGCCAAACAGAGAGCCAACTTCAGGGCCGATGAGTACGGAATCAACTGGCCAGATATTGATGAGGACCTGAGTTTTGAGGGATTCTTCCAGCCCAAGAACCAGACAGAGCTTTACCGCCTGTTCCTAGCCCACCCCGAGTTGAACGCATCGGCCATCGCCAGAAGGCTGGGAATATCACAAAGCCTTTTTGCCCAATACATTAGCGGAACTAAGAAACCGTCAAAAGAACGGCGTGACAAGATCTACGCCGTCCTCCACGAAATAGGTCAGGAACTGATTTCCATCCCCGCTTGAGTAAACAATCAGGGACGGTTCTGTTTTGCTCGCGAATAGATTCTATTCGCTAACTGATCTTGCGGGCAAAATGGAAGGTTTAGCTCGACGGCCCCGTAGGGGGAACCAACGGTCGACGGCCGAAGGGTAAGTCAAAGTCAACCGTCCCTTTTTGTTCACCTCCAGAGGTCGTTGGTTTTGGCCTCCAGGTATTCGGGATACCAATCGGGGGCTGCTGCAAAGAGAGATTGTTTGGTTGGTTCTACTCTATCAAGAACTTTGGTTGCGGCATCCAGATCTTTGGCTTTGACGGCCTTATACAGAGCTATTCCAATATCTACCAGGTTTTTAAGAGGACCCTCTCCAAGCTGGTTGCGGCACATTGCGGTTCTGCCCTCGGAGTAGAAAGTGTATGAGTTTCCGTCCACCAACACAGCTTCGGGTATTCCGCCCTTGAGTGTCTTGTTGCCGTTCTCATCGGTAAGCACCAATCTGCGGTATGGCATGAAAGTGGCGGTCTCGACTGCCACGCGGAACAGCGCGTCCAACTTACCGGCCAGTTCCTTGCTGACCTTGAGCGTATCGGATATTACCTTAACGCTTTCGCGTTTGTTGTACCAGATGTTCTTGCTTGCAGTGACGGCTACAAGATACGGCTGTCCGTCAATGCCGATGCACTTGACCGCGTACTCGGGATCGAACGACGGACGGTCCTCGAACGCCCACTGCACCCTTCGGCCGTATAAGTCTAACATATCCTCCACAATCGCGTGGTAACTGTCCGACTCCGGTATGCGATAAGAATAGGTCGGAGTCAGGTGCGCGGGTCCCGGATCGGGAAGCTCAATGTCGAAAAGACTCTCAATCCTTTCTCTAACTGATTCAAAATTCTGTGCCGATGCGCACAAGCACAATGCAAACGCAGAGGCAATAAGGAATAACTTTTTCATACTGATTGTAATTAGGAATTTGTAATTAAGAATCCCCAAATGGTCCGATGTTAAGCCTGCCGCCATAAACATTATTGTTCGTTAAGATTCAGGGGCAAAAATAGGCCCACAATCCTAACGAATCAAAAAATCAGCGTTGCAAAAACGCTGCAATTGGGGCCTGACCCCATTTGTATCATTTTTTGCGAACAGCAAAAACATACACCAGCAGGACGATGTTCATCATCAGCGAGTAGAGGATGGCGGGGATAGCCATCTCTGCGCTATTGAAGATGAAGGGGCTGGTGGCGATGGCAATGGCCTGGGCGGCGTTCTGCATGCCCACCTCAATCACCACGGTGCGGCGCTGCTGGGCATTGTTTTTGACCAGGCGTGACAGCATGGACGAGCAGAAAATGGCCACCAGAATCAGCGCGGTTACGCATACGGTTATGATTCCCAGATTGTCCAGGATGGTCCTATGGTTCTGGATATAGAATACGGTAATGAGCACCATCAGCAGCGGAAACGCCAGTTTTGACAGCACCTTGTCTATTCCGGCCGATGCCTTAGGCCACGCGTAATGAATGCCTATTCCCAGCAGCACGGGCAGCAGCATAAGCAGCAGGTTCTGCTTGATCAGGTTGCCCACCGGAAGCGTAATGCCCACGCTCTCGCCTATCATCTGTGTGGCCCAGCTCATGATTACCGGAATGGTGAACAGAGTTATGATGCTGCTCAGCGCGGTCAATGTAACGGACAGAGCCACATCACCGTTAGCCAGCTTTGAGAATACGTTCGATGAACTTCCGCCCGGACAGCACGCAATCAGGATGAGTCCGATAAAGAAGACCGGAGTAAGATTGAAAGCCCACGCCAGACCAAGCGCGATAAGCGGCAGCAGTATAAGCTGTCCGAACAGCGCCACAACTATAGGCCAGGGATTTTTAAAAACCTTACCGAAATCCTCAAACTTAAGTGTAAGACCCAGGTCAAACATCAGCAGGGTCAGAATGGGAAGAACTATCCAAATAGTATTCATGTTAAGTCTGATTTTCGGGTCGCAAAGGTATAAAATATTAATTTTGCACTCAAATCCATTTTGAATGAAGATTGCATTAGTACAGAACAGTCCCGTTCAGGGAGACCCCGGAAGCAGTCTGGCCGACCTTGACAACCTTATAGGACAGGGTTGCGGGGCCGATATCTACGTACTGCCCGAGATGTTCGCCACCGGACAGTACATAGACCCGTCACCGGTGGTACAGACCATGGACGGACAGATTGTGGACTGGATGATCCAGAAGGCATCGTTCCTGAACGCCGCCGTGTGCGGATCACTTCCCGTAAAAGAGAACGGCTGCACCTACAACCGGCTTATCTTTGCAAAACCCGACGGCACCATAGACCACTATGACAAGCACCATCTGTTCAGTTACTCCGGCGAGTCCCAAAACTACACTCCCGGACAGGACCGCGTAGTGATAGAGTTCCGCGGCCTGAGAATACTGCTGCTCATATGCTATGACCTCAGGTTCCCCACGTTCTCACG
Organism: uncultured Bacteroidales bacterium; assembly: GCA_902782245.1. Taxonomy (GTDB): domain Bacteria; phylum Bacteroidota; class Bacteroidia; order Bacteroidales; family Bacteroidaceae; genus Colenecus. Next base: position 4,808 of record CACZMI010000028.1, read on the forward strand.
CAACCGTGACGACTACGATGCAGTCTTCTACCCCGCCAACTGGCCCGATAAGCGTATCCTTGCATGGGATACCCTGCTCCGCGCCCGCGCCATCGAGAACCAGTGCTATGCCATAGGCGTAAACCGTGCCGGAGCCGATGACTTTGGCTTCTATCCCGGCCACAGCGCAATAATAACCCCCTACGGAGAGACTCTCATCCAGACCGATGACAAGACACAGATGCTCTGCGCCGACCTGGACATGGAGCAGTTGGCCCGTTTCCGCGCCAAGTTCCCCGTACTTCAGGATGCCGACAGGAATGAACGCTGATAACAATAACGAACTCTTTCCCATAGTCGATGAACAGGGAAACGTACTGGGCAAGATACTGCGCGGTCAGGCACATGACGGCCGTAAAGTGCTTCATCCAGTGATACACCTTCATCTTTTCAACTCCAAGGGAGAACTCTACCTGCAGCGCCGCCCCGACTGGAAACCCATCCAGCCCGGCAAGTGGGACACCGCAGTAGGCGGACATATATCATACGGTGAGACCGTCCAGGAGGCCTTTAAGCGTGAGGTGATGGAGGAACTGGGCATAAGCGTCCCCAACCCCACTTCCATGGGTCACTACGTCTTTGAAAGCAAAGTGGAAAAAGAACTGGTCAACGTATTCAAGACCGTTTACGACGGACCTGTCAACCCCAGCAAAGACGAGTTGGACGGAGGCCGTTTCTGGACCATGCAAGAAATAAAGGATGCCCTCGGAAAGGGCATCCTTACACCAAATTTTGAATCAGAATTCAGGAAATTCTTTATTTGAACCGGAACTCCAGCATAACCGGATTGTCATCATTCTGCTTCTTGAGTTCAGCGACAATCTGCTCGGCCAGAGGTGACATAGGTACGTTCTCATCTATTGCCATATCACCCAGATTTTCTATGATTGCAATCTGATGGTTGCCGTTGGCACCGGTGGGATCAACATCCATTGAAAGACCGGGAATACGCAGATGCTTGTAGACCTTGGTTTTGTTGTCACGACGGACAAAATAGAGATAGTTGCTGGCATTGCCTATAGAGCCGTCAGGCCAGTTATATGTCACTCTGAAACTGATGGTACCGTTATCAACCATTATGTTGTAAACATTGCTGATTTTTGGACCTTGGGTAGCCAGAGAAAATCTCTTGAGAACATCTTCCGCTCCTTCGGAACTCAAACTGACAGTCTCATCAAGCAACCTTTCAGCCTCTTCATCAACCGGTTCAGTCCCAAGTTTGAATTTGTATATGGGAGTAGCCTTTTCATAGTCAAATGTTACGATTGTACATACAAGTCCCGTAAAACAGGTTGAAAGATTTTTGGGATTGACATAGAACAGCTCCGGATAACCCAGAAGAAGTCTCTTTAGAAGACCTTCCCTGTACAATATTACGCCCTTACTCAGGTCACGCTCATCCCTGTCGACAATAATCATTGACTCCTTGGGCAGATGAAGAGAATCCTCATCAGCCGAAAGAGAACCTTCATCAAGGAATATTCCGAAATAAAGCATCTTGTCTCCCAGGTTCAGGCAGTTCTGAAGGTTGATATTCACTTGCTGCTTGCCCTTGAACTCCATTGTGACAGCATCATATGTCACCAGGTTGGAGTCATTCTCAATGTAAATGCAGTTGTTGAATTCGTCATAGGTAAAGTCCTCGATGAAATAATACTCACCCGGACCACGTCCCAAACGGTCCAACACGCCGGTCAACTTATAATTATCAAAACGCAGGATCTTGCGGCTGTCACTGGTACGTGCCAGCATCACGCTGCCGTCATTCCAGCTCTTTACGCCGCCAATTCCGTCAAGCGGGTCACTTGATTTGAGCGGATGGATCTTGAAATCATAGGCAATTTTGGTAAGGTCAGCCTCCTCCTCAATGTCAGCTGCGGTTATCTCTTCATAATCGCTACCGGAACCGGAACAACCGGCAAAAACTGCCATCAATGACAGTGACAAAAACAAAGAACTTTTTCTCATAAACAAGAAGTTTATTGGTTATACAACAATGGACTATATTTAGTCTGCCCAAAGATAGAAAAGAATTGTAAAAACAACCAAAAAACAACTACTTTAGTGATCCGGTCGCATTAAATTCGTCCAGTTTCTTGAAACAGTGGCGGTTGATTATCTCCTGAAGCTCACGGTCAAAATTATGTCTAATCTCTATCTTGGGTCCAAACATGAAACACTCGCCGTTATCCCTGGTGTAAGGATGCCATTCAGGCAGGCCATTTACATTGGGATTGCCGGTGTGCGCAAAGTTAGCCCACGACTGCGCCATACGGTCGGCCAGGCGCAAGTCTGATTCCGACGGATCGGGCAGGTTACGTCCGGCCAGATGCAGGGTGTTGAAGCAGAAGTTAAGTTCCGCTCCGTGGGCCGATACATGCGTGCTGGGAGACTTCCACGTGAACATATAATTATACACGGGAGCCTTCTTGGTGGCCGATGCGGCATCGGCCGTAATAACCGTCTTGGCACGGAACAGGTTGTCAATTGAGGGCAGGTCCTGCGGTATGTAATCGGGCCATGCCTTGGCAAGTGCCTCAGCGTAGGCATCGGTCTCATCTCCGAATGTAGAGCGGACGGCATCCTTGGCCTGATCCAGAGTCATCTGGCGGTTGTAACTGCCGCGCTGGAGCTCATTGAATGTGGATCCTATTATGAGCGGAATGTCACTCGATATCTCGGCAAAACCGGGCTGGAAAGGCTGCTGCAACAGAACTTCACCGTCTGGCACAGGACCGAATCCCCACATGATGGGAGTGCCGGGAGTACGCACCAAACCTCTTGCCTGAAGGGCGCGCTGGCCAGCCTGATAGAGACGGTCATACGGTACATCCTTTATGCGGTCGGGATCGTTATGAGGTATTCCCAGTTCATCCAGAACCGCCAGACCCAGTTCTTGGGTCATCTGCCGGTTGTTCACGTTCAGGATGGTGCCGCTCATTATTATTGCCTTGTGATACAGACCTTTGGCCGATGGCATGCACATCAGGGTGCCCACCTTGCCGCCGCCTCCGGACTCGCCGAATATGGTCACATTGTTTGGATCACCGCCAAATTTGGAGATGTTGTCACGCACCCACTCCAGAGCCTTGACGGCATCCATCATGCCCACGTTGCCGGAGTATTTGTACTTGGAATCACCCGTGGCCGACAGATCCAGGAAACCTATTATATTAAGGCGGTGGTTTATGCTCACCACTACTACATCCTTCTTGGCCAGGCCCATACCCGGGTTCCAAGCGCTTGTACCGGAGTCAAATCCGCCGCCGTGGCACCAAAACATTACCGGTTTCTTGCCTTTGGTATCGGTTGTCCATACGTTCAGCACGCAGCAGTCCTCGGCGCTACCCGGCTGAATGCGGCCGCCCTGCAGCGACTGCGGTCCCCACTCCGTACAGTCCATTACGGTATCCCACTTGGCAACCGGAGTCGGCGGCATGCAACGCTCGGCCCTGGCATACGGAATGCCCTTGAACGCCATGGTTCCCTCTTCTTCAAATCCGCGAACCGGACCGTTGGTAGTCCTTATCACAAACGGATCATTCTGGCTGCACGCCAGCACCGGCACCAAGGATAACAATAACAATATCCTTTTCATATCGTGATAATTTTGCTCGATGATACAATTGGGGACAGACCCCTTTTGCACATGCAAAGTAAGCGATTATCTCTTAATTATCCACGTGCAAAAGGGGTCTGTCCCCAATTGTATCATTGCAATTTGCGGTAATGGATGCGCTTGGGTTCCTGGTAGCCCAGTTGTTTGATTTTGTAGTCCTCATATTCGGAGTACGAGCCCTCATAGAAAACAACCTTGGAGTCTCCCTCAAAGCTCAGAATATGGGTGCAGATGCGGTCCAGGAACCAGCGGTCGTGGCTTACTACCACGGCGCAGCCTGCAAAGTCATCCAGACCCTCCTCCAGGGCACGCAGAGTGTTTACGTCGATATCGTTGGTAGGCTCATCGAGCAGCAGCACATTGCCCTCCTCCTTGAGCGCCATGGCCAGCTGCAGGCGGTTTCGCTCACCGCCTGACAGCACACCGCACTTCTTCTCCTGATCGGCACCGGTAAAGTTGAACCGGCCCAGATATGCGCGTGCGTTAATGTCACGGCCACCCATGCGGATAATCTCATTGCCGCCGCTGACCACCTGATAGACACTCTTTTCGGGGTCTATGTCCTTATGCTGCTGGTCAACATATGCAATCTTTACGGTCTCACCTATCTCAAAGGTACCCTTATCAACCTTCTCCAGACCCATAATCAACCTGAACAGCGTAGTCTTACCCGCGCCGTTGGGGCCGATGACACCGACAATGCCGTTGGGCGGCAGCGAGAAGTTCAGGTCATCGAACAAAAGTTTATCTCCAAATGCCTTTGCAACGTTATGAGCCTCAATGACCTTGTTGCCCAGACGCGGACCGTTGGGGATGAATATCTCCAGTTTCTCCTCCTTGGCCTTTACATCCTCATTCATGAGTTTGTCATATGAGTTAAGACGGGCTTTACCCTTGGCCTGACGTGCCTTGGGGGCCATACGTACCCACTCCAGCTCGCGCTCCAGGGTCTTGCGGCGCTTTGAGGCCTGTTTTTCCTCCAGAGCCAGACGCTGTGACTTCTGCTCCAGCCAGCTTGAGTAATTGCCCTTCCATGGAATACCCTCACCGCGGTCCAGCTCCAGAATCCAGCCAGCCACGTTGTCCAGGAAGTATCGGTCATGAGTAACTGCAATCACAGTACCTGCATACTGGTTAAGATGCTGCTCCAGCCACTGTATGCTCTCGGCATCCAGATGGTTGGTAGGCTCATCCAGAAGCAGGATATCAGGCTGCTGCAACAGCAGGCGGCACAATGCAACACGACGGCGCTCACCACCTGACAGCACACCCGTCTTCTGGTCCTCAGGCGGACAACGCAGTGCATCCATAGCCTGCTCCAGACGGTTGTCAATGTTCCAGGCATCGGTAGCGTCAATCATATCCTGCAGTTCAGCCTGGCGGGCCATCAGGGCATCCATCTTATCCTGATCCTCATAATACTCAGGGAGCTCAAACTTATGGTTCACCTCATCATACTCCTTAAGAGTGTCATATATTTGCTGTACGCCCTCCATGACCACCTCCTTGACGGTCTTGTCAGGATCCAACTGAGGCTCCTGAGGTAGATAGCCCACGCTGTAACCCGGGCTGAATACCACCTGTCCCTGATAGCTCTTTTCAAGACCTGCTATAATCTTGAGCAGGGTTGATTTACCGCTACCATTAAGGCCGATGATACCTATCTTGGCGCCGTAAAAGAAACTAAGGTAAATATCCTTGAGAACCTGCTTGTTGTTCTGGAACTGCTTGCTCACCCCCACCATGGAGAAGATGATCTTCTTGTCGTCTGCTGTTGTCTGTGCCATTTCTAATAATTTACGAGAGCAAAGATAGCAAAAAGCCGCTATATTTGCAGAGTCACATGATCAAGCTTATGAGAAAACGTCTGTACACCATAGTTGAACAGGGGCGTGACAACGACTGGGTCAGCTACATCTACGATTTCATCATACTGGCCGCCATCACAGCCAGCATCATCCCCCTCATGTTCATTGAGACCTACCCTGTCTTCAACATCATAGAAGACATAACCGTAGGATTGCTCATCCTGGATTATCTGCTCCGATGGATTGTGGCCGATTATATAGTAGGCCGCGGCAAATGGTCATTCCTTATCTACCCCTTCACAGGCTGGGCCATCATTGATTTCCTGGCCATCCTGCCGGGTTTGCGCATACTGGGGCAGGGATTCAAGGTACTTAGGATATCGCGTCTGCTCCGAATACTCAGACTTTTCAAGTTCATACGCTACTCCAAGAACATCAAGATACTAGGTAACGTAATCAAACGTGAGAAGACCATACTGCTCACAGTTCTGGGCATAGCTGTATTCTACATTTTCATATCCGCACTGGTTATGTTCAATGCCGAACCGCATATCAACCCCGAAACCGGTGTACCCACATTCGGCAACTTCTTTGACGCCCTCTACTGGGCTACGGTTACGCTGACCACCGTAGGTTACGGCGATGTCACCCCCGTTACCGACATCGGCCGTTTCATAAGTATGGTATCAAGCCTGTTCGGCGTAGCGATAATAGCCCTACCCAGCGGCGTCATTACCGCCGCCTACCTGGACGAACTCCGAAGTCAGAAAGAAAAATAGTATATTTGCAGAAACCTTTTCCGATTAAATGAAAGATAACACTTGTTTGCGGCTGGACGAGATTGCCCAGGCACTCGCCAATGCCGATGCCGGACGTATGGATCCGCAGTTGTCCCAAAAGGACAGAGAGACAATGGAACAGGCGTGCGTAACCCTTCGTGAGGCGGAGCGCAGAGCCATAGTGAATGTTGAGACCGGACTTGTAGAGAAGTTCCGCGAGAGTGCCGGCAGCATCAACCTGCAGGCCAAGGAACTCCGGGCACTGGTCACTAAGATGAACAAAATCCCCAAATCGCTTGACATTACAGAGACCGTGATAAAGGAGTGCGTACGCGTGCTCAAGGCCATCGCCCTGTGGTGCACCATGTTCTTCCTTATAATATATATGTCCGGCTGCGGTTCCATGACCAAGGCACAGCTAAAGCGTGTCAACTCACTTGCAGTGGTCAGTGATTCGGCAGTGACCGGACCGGGCAGCGTGCTCCGCGTACTCAATGAGGTGAATCTGGAACGCGGTCTTATGTACGCCGCATCACTGAGCAGCACGGAGGCCCGTATAGAGGACCTTAACGGATTGGCCGATGCCCAAGCCCAGCTTTCCCGCCTGGCCAAGCAGTCCGATGTATGCGTAAACATACTGGAAAGTTACGTCCGCGCCCTCAGGTCTATAAGCAGTGAAACGCGCTGGAAACAGAACGGGACCGAGCTGCGTGGAATAGGCCGTAACATGGATTCTCTGGCCATTGCATACAACAGACTTGACTGGGGTGACCTGTACGAGCCCGGCATTGCCAAACAGATAGGAAAGACCAGCGGATATCTGGCACAGCAGTACGGCAAGCGCCGGCAGCGCCGCATGGTGCAGTCGTTTCTGGAACATGGCGACAAACTGGTTGATGACTGCGTCAAGGCTTTGACCGAGACCCTTAAATCGGCCGATTTCAAATCAGTCATAGAAAACGAGCGTACCGGACTTGAAAACAATTACCGTGCCTACCTGAACATGACATCCTTGAACGGGACCGTTCCCCTTCCCGATTTTGACCGCACTTATCTGGAATGCCGTCTCAAAATCGAGCAGGCGGAAAGCATGCGCCGCCAGTGCATCACCATGCTTCAGGCATTCGGCCGCGCCCACAACGCCCTTCGCAAGGAGATGTATAACCGCCGCACCTACAGCGAGTTTGCCGACGATCTGTTTGACCTGAACCGTCAGGTACTTGCCCTGGCCAAACTCCTTGAAAAATAAAAAAACAAAAAATAGCTGTCAGGATGACAATGTGTTGAAATGTTGTTTACCTTTGCGCTCAATATGAAAGCAATAAACGCATACTTCTATTACTTTTGGTTTACCAGACAATACGCCGGGTAATTTGTTGTATGCATACAAATAAGGAATAACAGAGAGCCCGGATCAATGATTCGGGCTCTTTTTTGATACGTAAACAAACACATAAAACTATGATAGCAGTACTTAAAGCCGGAGTCTCAGAGACTCAAAAGAAAAACCTTATCAACTGGATCAAAGGCCAGGGAGTAGACGTACATATCAGTGAAGGACAGTTCCAGACAGTAATAGGTCTGATTGGTGATACCAGCAAGATTGACCCCGACCTGCTGAGCGGACTTGACATCATCGAGTCAGTTACCCGCATCAGCGAGCCGTTCAAATGCGCCAACCGCCGTTTCCACCCCGCCGACACCATCGTAGAGATTGGTGAAGGTGAAAACAAGGTAAAGATTGGCGGCGTCAACTTTGCCATGATAGCCGGTCCCTGCTCGGTTGAGTCCGAGGATCAGATTGTAGGAATAGCACAGGCCGTAAAGGCATCGGGCGCAAAACTTCTGCGCGGCGGTGCCTTCAAACCCCGCACAAGCCCGTATGATTTCCAGGGAATGGGGGCCGATGGCCTTGAACTGCTGCGCAAGGCACGCAAGGCAACAGGTCTGCCCATAGTTACCGAGATTATGAGTGAGAAACACCTTGACCTGTTTGAGGATGTTGACCTTATACAGGTTGGTGCCCGCAACATGCAGAACTTTGAGCTGCTCAAGACTCTGGGCCACACCCGCAAGCCCATCCTGCTTAAACGCGGACTTTCAAGCACCATCAAGGAGTGGCTCATGAGTGCCGAGTACATCATGGCCGGCGGTAATGAGAACATCATACTGTGCGAGCGCGGCATACGCAGTTACGACACATACACCCGCAACGTGCTTGACCTGAGTGCCATTCCCGTTGTAAAGGAGCTGTCACACCTGCCCATCATAGTTGACCCCAGCCACGCCACCGGCAAGTCACGTCTGGTTCCGTCCATGAGTCTGGCAGCAGTTGCAGCCGGTGCCGACGGACTTATAATAGAGGTGCACAACGACCCCACCCACGCCCTGTGCGACGGTGCACAGTCTCTCACCCCCGCGCAGTTTGACGAGGTTGCAAAGAAAGTAAACGCCTTAAAACAAATAATCTGAGTACATTTGTAAATCAACACAGAGCAAGATGATTGTAGCAGTTGTAGGATTGGGTCTGATAGGCGGATCGCTGGCCAAGGCATACAAGGAGGCCGGCTGGACGGTCTACGGCTATGACCTTAACGAGTCGGTGAGCTGTTTTGCACAGTTGGAAGGCACTCTGGATGCAGTGCTGGACAGCAGCAACATAAAGAAATGTGACCTTATCCACATAGCCGTTACGCCCGATGCCGCATGCGGCTGGATAAACGCCCACGCTCCGGAAATAGCCAAGAGCACAGTAGTGATTGATGACTGCGGAACCAAACGCAAGATTGTGGAGTGCGGAATGAAAGCCGCAGCCCAATACGGATTCACCTACGCCGGCGGTCACCCCATGGCAGGAACACACCTGTCAGGTTACAAGAACTCACGCGCCACCATGTTCCAGAACGCATCGATGATAATCATCCCGCCCACACATGATGACATCCAGCTGCTGGACCGCATAAAGCACCTGCTGGAGCCCATGCAGTTAAAGCGTGTGGTATTTACCACCCCAGAGCAGCATGACAGCATGATTGCATTCACATCACAACTGGCCCACGTGGTATCCAACGCCTATATCAAGAGCCCGTCGGCCCAGCAGCACAAGGGCTACAGTGCAGGCAGTTTCCGCGACCTTACCCGCGTGGCCTGGCTCAACGAGAATATGTGGACAGAGCTGTTCCTTGAGAACAAGGACAATCTGCTACGCGAGATACATACCCTGATTGATAACCTCACCCAGTACGCAAGTGCCATGGAGGCCGATGACGCCCAGACACTCTGCGCACTGCTGCGTGACGGACGCATAGCAAAAGAACTCTCAGAAAAGAACTGATATGGAAAAGATCACCGTCCACGCATCGGGCACATATGACATCCTTATAAACAAAGGAGATCTGAGTGGCATAGGCCAGGCGCTCCGTGAGCGTTTCAAGCCCTGCACCATTGCCATTCTGAGCGATGATAAGGTATTCCCCCTGTACGGCAGGACCGTGACCGATGCCCTTGAGGCTGCCGGTTTCAGGACCATAGCCCACGTGATACCCAACGGCGAGCAGAGCAAGACGCTTGATAACGTGACCGCATTCATAGACTGCATGGTCCGTGCACAGGTTACCCGTACCGATATGGTGCTGGCTCTGGGCGGCGGTGTTGTAGGCGATATGGCCGGTTTTGCAGCGGCAATCTACCTGCGCGGAATCCCGTACATCCAGGTGCCCACCACCCTTCTGGCTGCCGTTGACTCATCGGTGGGCGGTAAGACGGCGGTCGATATCAGCGCCGGCAAGAACCTGGTAGGCGCATTCCACCAGCCCGCCCTGGTCTATTTGGACACCGAGACACTCTCCACACTTGACCCGTCAGTATTGCGTGACGGCTTTGCCGAGGTAATCAAATACGGTATCATTCTGGACAGCAACCTGTTCCGGACAGTAGCAACACCCGGCACCTTTGACCTGACCAAGGTGATTGCCCGCTGCATAGAGATAAAGCGTGATGTAGTTGAGCAGGATGAGTTTGACAAAGGCCTTCGCGGTCTGCTGAACTTTGGCCACACATTCGGTCACGCCATAGAGAAACTGAGCGGATTCACCATCACACACGGAAGCGCCGTTGCCCGCGGAATGATCATTGCCGCCAGGGTGGCCCGCGTTTACGGTTTCACTGACTACACAGACGTAATAACCAAAGTAGTAAAGGATTACGGTTTTGAGACCGATTGTCCCTTTAAAGCCGATGAGCTCTACAGCGTGATCCTATCGGACAAGAAGCGCAGCGGAGCCGACATTACACTTGTGCTGCCCAAGGAGATTGGCGCATGCACTCTGGAGAAAATGCCTGCCGCGCAGGTACTTGAACTGATGAAAAAAGCCGGCTTATGATTCTACAGGTATCAGGGACAGTATCAGGAAACGTGCAGGTGCCGCCGTCCAAGTCGGTAGCCCACCGTATGCTCATCTGCGCAGCGCTGTCAGACGCGCCCTGCACAATTGTCTGCCAGAGCGTGAACCGCGATATGGAGGCAACCATGAACTGCCTTAACGCCCTTGGCGCAAACATAACCTACACAGACGGAAAGTTCAGCGTCCAGCCTATATCAGAGGTCAGGAAAGGCGCAACGCTTGACTGCGGCGAGAGCGGATCCACCCTGAGGTTCCTGCTCCCTGTAGCCGCCGCACTGGGGGCCGATGCCACATTCATCGGCCAGGGCCGTCTGCCGGAACGTCCCCTCTCACCCCTTTATGAGGAGATGACCGCCCACGGCGTAAAGATGACAGAGAACGGCCATATGCCGCTCAAGTGCAGCGGAAACCTGCCCGCAGGACTCTACACCATTGACGGCGGCGTATCGTCACAGTTCATCTCAGGACTGCTCATGGCCCTGCCGCTAACCGGTATACAGAGCAAGATTGTTGTTACCGGCAAGCAGGAGAGCGCATCATACATAGGGCTTACCCTGAACGCACTCAGGCAGTTCGGCATAGAGATACAGTCCACAACCGATGGTTACATCATACCCAGCGGACAGGAGTTCACCACCCCGGCCACACAGGTTGCAGTGGAGGGAGACTGGTCGGCCGCAGCATTCTGGCTGACAGCAGGTGTAGCAGGCAGCAAGCCCGTTACCTGCACCGGACTCAACTACGAGTGCTCTGCCCAGGGTGACCGCCGCATTGTAGACGTGCTCCGTAAGATGGGTGCCGATATCGCAACCGCAGGCAATACGGTTACCGCACGCCCGTCAAGCCTGACCGCAGCACAGATAGACTGTGCCGATATCCCCGATCTGGTTCCAATACTCGCTGTCGCAGCATCATCAGCCCAGGGAACTACAATCTTTGACAACATACGCCGTCTGCGTATCAAGGAGAGTGACCGCGTGCAGTCCATACTGCAACTGCTGGGTATGGCCGGCATATATGCGTTTGCATCGGACAATACCCTTACGGTTACGGGCGGTCCTGCTAAAAACTGCTCATACAATCCGTCGGGCGATCACCGCATGGCCATGGCTGCGGCTGTACTGGCATCGGCCAAGAATGTTAAGATTACCATAAGCGATGCCGAGTGCACCGCCAAGTCATACCCCGCCTTCTTTGATGATTTCAACGCATTGGGAGGCATAGTTCTGAAACAACAGTAAATACCATATGGACCTTACGGATTACAGAAAACAGATTGACGGTATCGATGAGGAGATATGCCGTCTGTTCCAACAGAGAATGCAGGTGGTAAATACCATCGGCGAATACAAGAGAGAGCATGACATACCGGTAAGCGCCGGCTCGCGTGAGCGTGAGGTGCTGGCACACGTATCCAAGCAGTTGCCCGAGGACCTGGAGGATTTCGGCCGCGTACTGTACCGCTCCATCTTTGACATAAGCAAGGCTTACGAGGCCATGTACAAGGAGAAGGACTCCCCGCTCTACAAGGCTATTTCAGGTTTAATAAATGCCGATCCCGCCCCCTTCCCCAAGCGCGCCGTGGTTGCCTGCCAGGGACGTGAGGGCGCATACTCGCAGATTGCCGCCGAAAAGCTCTTTGAGGTGCCCGAGATTATGTTCAACAACACCTTTGAGGGCGTTATCCGCATGGTCACCGACGGTCTGTGCGAGTATGGCATACTGCCCATCGAGAACTCCACCGCAGGTTCGGTAAATGAGATCTATGACCTGTTGGTTAGATACAACGTACACATAGTACGCAGCACACGCGTGCGCGTTGATCACCAGTTGCTGGCTGCCAAGGGAGCCCGTTTCCAGGACATCAAGACCATATACTCCCATCCGCAGGCCATCAACCAGTGCTCACACTTCCTGGCCGCCCTCAAGGATGTAGAGATAATCCCGTCCGATAACACCGCCATGGCCGCCCAGAGGGTTGCCAAGGACCCCAACCGCACAACCGCCTCAATATCATCCAAGAGCTGCGTTGACCTCTATAATATGGAGGTGCTCGCCGAGGATATACAGAACTTTGACAGCAACCACACCCGCTTTATCTGCATAGCCAAGAACGCCCGCATCTATCCGGGTGCCAACCGCACCAGTATCATGATGGTCATGAGCCACAAGCCCGGTACATTGTTCAGCGTCCTGAGCAAGTTCAATGCCACCGGCGCCAACCTGGTCAAACTGGAGTCACGCCCCATCCCCGGCCGCGACTTTGAGTTCATGTTCTATTTTGACATTGAGCTGTCCATCTATGACAAGAAGTTTGCGTCACTTATATCAGAGTTGGACCATTGCGGCGAGCAGTTCAAGTATTTCGGAACTTATCAGGAGATTATATAACTTTGCGGCATGAAAAAGATTCTTGTCATAAACGGTCCCAACCTGAACCTTCTGGGTCTGCGCGAGCCGGCCATCTACGGCAACCGTGACTTTAAGGCTCTTGAGGCTTTCATTCTGGAGAACGGTCTGGACCTGGGTCTTCAGATAGAGCTTTTCCAGTCCAACCATGAGGGCGCCATCGTGGATAAGATCCAGCAGGCATACGGCGTGTTTGACGGCATAGTCATCAATCCCGCCGCTTACACCCATACAAGCGTTGCCATACTTGATGCGCTCAAAGGAGTGGCCATCCCTACCGTCGAGGTTCACTTGAGCGATGTTGACTCACGCGAGGAGTTCCGCCGCCACTCATTCGTTTCACTTTATGCCTCAAAGGTGATAAAAGGCAAGGGTTTTGACGGCTACAGAGAGGCTCTGGAGTACTTTTCCGGAAAATAATTGAAAAAATAATGCGGTCCGGACCAACAAATCCGGACCTTTTTCGTCTAATAGACAAAAGAATTACTGAAAAATGAAAAAAAGTTATCTATTTGCGTTGGTGACAGCATTGTTTGCAGTACCCGCTTTTGCACAAACAACCGAGAGGGTTTATGAATATGATGAATACGGAAAGGTTGGTCGCAGCGAGGGTTGGGCACGCCGTTTCGCCCATAATTTCTACGATGGTCTTGTAGGTGCCGAGTATTACGAGGTGGTCGATGAAAACGGCAACAAGACCCAGAACAAATCCGACGACCGTAAGAACAAGAAGAATTCGAGCAAGACATACCGCTACTACGGCCCGGGACATACACCGGATTTCTACTTCGGTCTGAATATGCTCTGCACGGATCAGCCCCCTACACTCACTCCCGGTTTCCCTCAAAAGACAGGTAAGGGATTTGAGCTTGGATTCGCAGTCGGGCAGTGGGGTTACCACATGACCAAGAACATCGGCATCAATACCGCATTGTACCTGACACGCTCACGTTATTGGATTAACAACGGACAATATCTTACAACTGCAAGGAATACCAGTTCAGACAAGAAGATTGTATTCTCTGATGACGATATAGACGGCCGCATAGTAAAGCAGGGTTATCTCCGCTACTGGAGTCTGCGTGTACCGCTCTGTCTGGAGATAAGTTCCGCATCCAGCCGCGGACCGTTCATCGCCGTAGGTCCCGAACTGGAATTCCGTTTTGCCGATGTTTCCAAGGTTGATTTCGTAAATCAGAAAAAAGGAGAGAAATACATCAACGGCATCAATGTCAATCCCCTGGGCGTAAATGCAGTAGCCAGGATAGGAATCAATGATTTCGGCATCATTGCCCGATATTCATTCACAAGTCTGTTCCTCAATGACGACCCTGTTCAGACATACCCGTTCATGATTGGTCTGAGCACCACATTCTGAGTGTCCCAGTTAATTTGCTTACATCCCGGACTTCAATGTTCGGGATGTTTTGTATTTTTGCACGCTATGCTTGAAATTAAGGAGGTCCTTACCGATAAGGACAAGAAAAAACTGTTCAGGTTCCCCATTGACCTGTACAAGGATTGCGATATGTACGTACCTGTACTTATCGGTGATGAGATGGACACATTCAATCCCCAGAAGAACGGTGCCTACAGTTATGCCGACAGCCGTCTGTGGCTGGCTCTGCGTGACGGTAAGATTGTGGGCCGTATAGGTGCCATCCTTAATCGCGCCGCCAATGAGAAGGACAACGTAAAGCAGCTCAGGTTTACCCGTTTTGACTTTATCGATGACTTTGAGGTGTCAAAGGCACTGTTCGACACTGTTGTTGCCTGGGCGCGTGAACTTGGCATGACCGAGGTGGTAGGTCCGCTGGGATTCTCCAACCTTGACAAGCAGGGCATGCTGGTGGACGGATTCGACCAGCTGGACATGTACATAACGCTCTACAACTATCCCTACTACATAGAGCACATGAAACGTCTGGGCCTGACCAAGAAGTGGGACTGGACCGAGACAAAAGTGATTGTACCAGATCAGGTTCCGCCCAAGATGGACCAGATTGCCGAAATATCCGAGAAACGTTACGGCTACTCCATCAAGAAGTTCCGCAACATGAAGGAGGTGCGTCCCTATGTGCGCCGCGCAATGGAAATCATCAACGTAGCCTTTGCCAAACTTCACGGAGTGGTTCCTCTTTCCGCCAAGCAGATTGACAACATGGAGCATCTGATTGCCCTGGTTGGCCGTCCGGAGTATTCGCTCATGGTACAGAACCAGCAGGGTGAACTTGTTGGATTCGGATTCATTGCTCCCTCCATAAGCCGCGGCATACGCGCCAGCCATGGCAAACTGGGTCTGTTCTCCGCACTGAAAGTGCTGGGAGACCTGAATGATCACCGCCACATAGATTTCTACATGATAGGTGTCCGCCCTGAGGACCAGAAAAAGGGTGTGGAGTGCATCATCCTGCGCGAGGGCATTAAGGCCATCCAGAGTCACGGAGGCATAGACTGCCAGACCGGCCCCATGCTCGAGGACAACGCCAACGTCCAGAACATCTGGAAGCACTTTGAGCACTACACCCACCGCCGCCGCCGCTGCTGGACATTTACAATAGTTTGAATGGGGGCGAATTGAGGACGGTTCTTTTTGCGCCCTTTCTCCAAGAGAACTTTTGGGGTATCAGTATCTGAAACTACGCGCCTTGCGGCGCTATCCCTCCCATCCCTAATAAGACGCTCTGAAAGACGTGAGTAACTCCCATCTTCCAGAGCATCTTCTTAGTGACGGGCCCCTCCCGTTCACAAGCCCACGGGCGGCCATGGTTTCTGATACCGATACCCCAAAAGTTCTGCGCATCTTGGAGTATTTTCAAAAAGGGCGCAAAAAGAACCGTCCACAATTCGCCCCTCAGATCGCTGAGATTCTGAAGCTGAAACCAGAGGTTTTTCCGGCTTCAAGGCGGTTGATATAATCGCGGCCGGAGATATCGCCGTCATAGCCCTGGTAGTCACAGCGACCCATCCAGGGTTCTATGCAGACGAACGGGGCGTTCTTTGCGGGAGGTGACCACAAGCCCCACACTGTGGCGTCATCGGTCTGTACTGCAATATATGGGTTGCAATCCTTGTCATACAGGATTACCTGATCTATCTGATGCTCCTCCAGCACCAGTGCGTCATTTGCAAAAAGGCCCGGAGTAAGTGGCAGCATGGCATCGCTGTCCAGTTCCATCATGCCGGCGCTGTCACTGCGGTAGCCGTCCTCTGTGAGTTGGCCTATGATTAACCGGCTTATGGGTTCCTCGCCCTGCGTAAGGCGGAAGTAGCCGTGAATGGGATCGTCCTTATGGAAATCGCGGTAGTTGAATCCGGGGTGCGCGCCTATCTGATAGTACATAGGCTCACTGCCTGGATTCTTGATGCGCCACTCCACTACCAGGGTATTGTCCTCAAGGCGGTATGTGGCTTCCAGACGGAACTTGTACGGATATACCTTGAGTGACTGTTCATCGGACTCAAGGCATAGTACTATACTGTCCTTGTCGTGACACAACACCTTGAACTCGCGGTCACGGGCAAATCCGTGCTGCGGCAGGCTGTAGGTTTTGTCCCCTACTTTGTATTTGCCGTCCCACACCTTACCTACTATAGGGAACAGCATCGGCGCATGCCTGCCCCAATATTCCTTATCGGCGGTCCATATCAGTTCCTCCTGTCCGCCCTGTCTCCTAAGACCGGTAAGTTCGGCTCCGTGGGTATCAATCACGGCGCAAAGGATATCATTCTCAACGGTTATATTCATTTTGTACAGAATTTAAGAATTTTTTTACATTGAAGCATTAACATTGACGCAACCCCTGCGTCTATTGGTAAAACGCTTAAAAAACAAAATTATGAAAAAGATCCTTTGCACAGTAATTACTCTTGTTTGCGCAATGACTGCATTTGCCCAGTCCGCAAGACAAATCGTATCAAAAATGAACGAGTATCTGAAGATTTCCAATACTCAAGGTATGTATTGCACTCTGTATCACGTTATTCCGCGTGCCGAAAATCCTGGCTCCCACAACATTTATCTTTTAAACAACAAGTACGGCCAGGCTGCCGAAAACAACAGGGTCATCTGCGACGGCCAAACGCAATGGGAATATCTTCCTTTGGAAAATGAGATTGAGATAGAAAAATATCAAGACTCAAACATCACCCCTGAAAAGGTAATCGTTGACGAAGTTGTAAACATTTTTGACAAATACAGATTCCGCATCGCCGATGAAACCGCCGACAACTGGATTATCAGATGTATCAGAAAAGACAAGAAAAACGGCAAGCCGTACCTCAAGGAACTGCTGCTTGTTATTGAAAAGGATACATACTATCCTCTGGGCGTAATCCAGAAAACAGATTTCCTGGTCTATTCCAATGAAGGCGATTATATGGGTAAACTTATGTACGCCATCAGTGATTTCGGATTTGGAGTATCGGAACAGCAGGTTTCGTTTGATCTTACTGATTACCCCGGAGTAGCAATCAACGACAGGAGATAGTAATTTGGGAAAAAAGCGTTACCTTAGCGCTCTAACCAAATTACTCCCTGATCATATGAAAAAGATTCTTTTGTTCTCAGTTGTAGCGGTAATCTGTGTATTCACTTACGCCCAGCGCCTGAATGTACTGGATGAAGTCAAAGCCAATCCGCAGAAATCTTACGGCACAGATTACCCCTACACTTTCGATGCCCCTGAACTCACCAAGGCCCCCAAAGGTTACAAACCATTCTACATAAGCCATTACGCACGCCACGGCTCGCGTTACTATTGGAACAACTCGCTTTATCTAGAGTTGGACACCATCATGACCGAGGCTCACGATAAGCACCTGCTCACCCCTGACGGCGAGAAATTCTATGAACAGTATAAAGCTCTCTACCCCGAGTTCATGGCCGGTATGGGTGAGCTTACCCGCGTGGGATGGGACCAGCATCAGGCTATTGCCCGCAAGATGTACGAGAGTTTCCCGGAAGTATTCAAGAAGGGAGGTACCATCCGTGCCATATCATCCACTACCGGCCGATGCATAATCAGCATGACCGCATTCTGCCAGGCCATGGTGCAGTGCAATCCCAAGATAGATATCTACGAGCAGGCTTCCAGAGCCACCCTGCCAGGAGTTAAGCCCGATGCCGATGACAACCCGTACCGCGTTAGGGCGCCCCGTGCAAGTGCTCAGCTTGACATGACCAATTTCAATCCCGAGAGCCCGCAGGTGGCATCGAACGATGAGATCGTAGCCCGTCTGTTTACCAGCACTGAGGGCCTCTCACGCAGTTCCCGCCGCATATACAGCAACCTCAAGAACCTCTACACCTCACTGCCCAGCATCGGTCATGAGGAGTTGCTGGTAGGTCTTTTCAAGCCCGAGGAATTGACCGCAAACTGGGAGCGCAACAACCTGAACTCATACCGTAACTGGTACAGGGACATCAACGTTATGAAACCCATCGTTCAGGACATTCTGGATCAGGCCAAACTGGTCATTGACGGAGAGTGTAATGACATTGCATCCCTGCGTTTCGGCCATGACACCAACCTGGGTCCGCTCAACATCGTGATGGGCATCAACATGCCCAAGGGCGGCGTGACCGATGCCAGCCAGCTCAAATACTATTTCCAGGATTTCCAGATTGGCAAAGCCGGAAACCTGCAGTTCATATTCTACAAGAGCAAGAAGAACCCCGAGATTCTGGTCAAGTGCCTGCAGAACGGCTACGAGGTCCAGCTCCCGCTCGACACTGACTGCTACCCCTACTACAAGTGGAGTGATTTCTACGCTTACTACAGCGCCATCTGCGCTGAGTGAGCGTTCTCGCCAAAGTGTCCCACAACGAACCCCGCCACAGAGCTTGTAGCGGGGTTCGTTGTGTTACATACCCTCATTTTAGGGGGTGTGTCCCACGCTCATCCCCTCATTTTAGGGGGTGTGTCCCACGCTCATCGGCCCCAGAGAGTGCTCTCGCGCAGGTGACTGTGGGACACTTTGGCGGGATTAGAGGTAGCGGACGGTCTCGGACAGGGGCTTGCGCTTGGGGTGACGGTCCGATGCCACACCGTCGGGAGCGGCATAACCGATGGGCATGAGCGCAACGGGCTTGATATTGGGTGGCAGGTTGAACAGCTGGCGGGTAGCCTTGAAGTCAAAGCTGCATACCCAGCAGGAGCCGATGCCCAGTTCCCAGGCCTGGAGCATCATATGGGTGAGTACGATTGTGGCATCCATCTCGCCGGCGGAGTGTCCTTCCTCCTCATGCTTGCGGTTTTTCCAGCAGATGTCCTCGTCATAGCAAACCAGCAGCGCCTGCGGAGCATGGAACATATATGGTGTTACACTGGCCATCTTAGCCACTGCATCGGGACTCTGCAGCACATAAATCACTTGCGGCTGGAAGTTCACGGCAGTAGGCGCCACGCGTCCTGCCTCCAGTATCTTTTCAAGTTTCTCAGGCTCCACCTTGCGGTCCGAGAACGAGCGCACCGAGTAGCGCGCCTTGCATAATTCAAGAAAGTCTGTCATAGCGGTAAAGGTTTTGGTAAAACTCTTATCTGCAAAAGTAAACAATAGGATTTGAAAAAGCATTAACTTCGCGGTGCTATGAAAGAGTATCTTTTTACAACCAGTCTTGAGACCCGTGACTACGAATGTGACCTGCAGGGCGTAGTCAACAACGCCAATTACCAGCACTATCTGGAGTATACCCGCCACAAATGGCTCCAGAGCCGCGGCCAGTCATTCCAGCAGTGGCATGAGAAGGGCATTGACGCAATGGTATCCGAAATAAACATAAAGTACAAGAGCCCGCTGCACGGTCAGGAGGAGTTCCTGTCATGCCTCAACCTGCACCGCGAGGGCGCCCGTTTCATTTTTGAGCAGGACATATACCGCAAGGCCGATATGAAACTCTGCATCCAGGCTACGGTTACCGTAGTCAGCGTGGTGAACGGCCGCCTGAGCAAGGGTGACGAGATTGCGTTCCTTCTTGAAGATGTTCAGTAAGGCAGATATAACCACCGTCCTGATGGATGTCGATGACACGCTCCTGGATTTCAAGGAGTGCGCCAGGGAGAACGTGCGCGGGTGCTGCCGCAAGAACGGCATCGAGTACTCCGACCATCTGTTTGAGTTCTTCCTGAGCCGCAACATCATACTCTGGAAACGCATTGAGGACGGCCTGCTTACCGTTGATGAACTGCACCGCACCCGTTGGGCCGGCATATTCCATGACCTTGGGATTGAGGCCGACGGCCCCGCATTTGAACTTGATTTCATTGCAGGACTGCGCGATACATCGGTCCCGGTGGCCGGAGCGCATGAGGTGATGAAATATCTCCATGACCGCTACAGGGTCTATGTGGTGAGCAACGCATCAAACCTGCAGCAGTCAACACGCCTGGGCAAGGCCGGGCTGATGCAGTACGTGGACGGAATTTTCGGCTCACTGGACATCGGCTATAACAAACCGTCACGCGAGTATTTTGACTATTGTTTCAGCCAGTTGGGTGGCACCCGTCCGGATCAGACCGTAATAGTGGGTGACTCCCTCAACGCCGACATCAGCGGCGGCCAGGCCTACGGTCTGCATACAATCTGGTTCAACATCCGCAGCGTGGAGGCATCAGCCCAAATCACACCCGACCACACAATCCGCTCACTCAGCGACCTCACCTCACTGCTCTAATCCCGCCAAAGTGTCCCACAAGCACCCCCGCGAGAACCCTCTCTGGGGCCGATGAGCGTGGGACACACCCCCTAAAATGAGGGTATGTAACACAACGAACCCCGCTACAAGCTCTGTGGCGGGGTTCGTTGTGGGACCGTAACTATAATGATCAAAACCTGCGTGGTCAGTTTTCTCTTGGGCAGATCCCAAAGAGGAACGGGTTTGAGGTTGTGCTCTTGGTTGTACTCAACATAAGCTGTGTGGAGAATATCGTAAGACTCCTGAGCCTTGCCCTGATTTGCTCCCAGGTTGTAGCATGCAGGCTGCGAGTATTCGTCAAGCCATACTCTCAACTGTCCTGACTCAAGAGCCATATTCTTTATTTCAGAATACAAAATCTCCACCCTTTTAGAACTCATAGGCTTCCTAACCTCAAGACAGTCATTGTAAACAACGAGTGTGGGTTTCTTTTTCCAAATGATATCCATCACCGCCAGGACGATAGAGGGCAGCAGGATAATGCAGAATAACACAATGGAAAACCATGAACGTTCACCTATCTCAGAAGCCAGTTTTATTATCGCTAAAACACCCAGAAGCGTTGCGCTTATGATACTGGCCCAAGGTTTGCTGTCGTAGTGCTCGTGTATTATTTTAGTCTGTCCCATAATTACTGTTTTGGTTTACGGCCGGCGCGACGCAGGGCATCGGCAATGATCCATTGCAGCTGGCCGTTCACGCTGCGGAACTCGCTGGCGGCCCATTCTTCAAGGGCCGTCATCGTAGCAGAGTCCACTCTCAGCAGAAAGCTTTTTGAATCAGCGTCTTTAGCCATCTGTATGTGTTTTAGTTATAAAGAGTACCGGCGTTTACCACAGGTGATGCAGGCTCATCACCGCACAGAACTACCAGCAGGTTGCTTACCATTGCGGCCTTGCGCTCCTCGTCAAGTTCTACAACACCGTCCTTCTTGAGGTTGTCAAGAGCCATCTTTACCATCGATACGGCACCCTCAACTATCTTCTCGCGGGCGGCGATGATGGCATCGGCCTGCTGGCGGCGCAACATTACGGCTGCAATCTCGGGGGCGTAAGCCAGATAGTTGATGCGGGCCTCGACTGCCTCGATTCCGGCTATTGCCAGACGGTCGTTCAGGGTCTGCTTCAGGGCCTCGTTGATCTCATCGGCACCTGAGCGCAGGGTTACGTCATCGGCCGGGTTGCTGTTCTCATCGTAGTTGTATCGGCCGGCAACCTGACGCAGGGCTGCATCGGACTGGACCGATACAAAGTTCTCAAACGCCCTCATTGTAGAATTAAGAGTCGTTACACCGCCGGCAGTCTGACCGATGGTCTGTGAATCTATCTCAAACAGAGCCTTGTAAACGTCCTTGATCTTCCAGACCATTACCAGACCTATCATGATGGGGTTACCGCTCTTATCGTTAACCTTGATGGCCTCGGCATTCAGGTTGCGGGCACGCAGGGAGATTCTCTTCTTGGTGTAGAACGGATTTACAATCCACCAGAAACCGTTCTCGCGCAGGGTACCTTTATATTTACCAAAGAACACCATTGCGCGGGCTACATTGGGTTCCAGCTGGACAAGTCCGCATGAGATAAGAATAATTGCCAAAAACAGAACAGGAGTGATGATTCCTGAATAAGAGAGTAGATAAATGTTTGTAAGAGCAATACCGGCAATACAAGCAAGAAGCAAAAGCAGTCCTATAAAACCGCTTACCTTAGTTCCTTTAAATTCAAATTCCTTTGTTTCCATAATCATTATTGTTTTGATGTTAGTTTGATATCAAATTGATATCGCAAATGTAAACACCATTTTTCAACGCGCCAAGCGTTTTGCAAATTTTAACAAACGACGCAAAGGGGTCATTTCCCTTTGCGTCGTTTTTAGTTCAGTCTGAAATTCACTGGGATAGAATACATAACCCTGACCGGCTCGCCGTTCAACCTGCCGGGCTGCCATGTCGGCATTAACGAGATCACCCTCAAAGCCTCATTATCAAGGGCCTCATGAACCCCTCTGACTACTCTGGGAGTCTCAACAGAGCCATCCTTATTAATAATGAAAGTCACAATTACACGCCCCTGGATATGGTTCTCACGGCAAACCGACGGATATTTGATATTTGTGCGGAGATAATTCAGCAACGCCTCATTGCCACCCGGGAACTGAGGCATCTCCGGCACATTGGCATAAACCGCATCAGCATCGGTTGCGCCCGATTCTCCGGCCTGCTGTGCCCTCTCCAATGAAATCTGCCTCTGGATGTTGCTTATCTGGGCCGATGCTTCCCTCACGCCACCGGCCAATGACTTCCTGGAATACGCCAGAGCCTGTTCCAGATCTTTTTCAACTCCAATACCGTTGGACAGCATATCGGCCAGGTTGTATTGGGCCGATGCATCATTGTTATCGGCCGCCTTGCGATACCACTTGACAGCCTCCACAAAGCTCTGGTCAACGCCCAGTCCTTCATCGTAGAAGTATGCAAGACTGGTCTGCGCCATCACCACGTTCTTATGGGCCGCCTTCATATATAACTGAGCCGCTTTTTCGTAGTCCTGCTCCACTCCGTTACCGTTCTCGTACATATGCGCAAGGGCACATATGGCATCCGAATTGTCGAGTTCGGACGCTTGGGTAAGCAGGTCCAGAGCCTTCTCGAAATTGCGGTTATATCCGCCCTTTCCGGTGTAGTAGCCTATGCCCCTTCTGGCCAATTCCTTGGCATGGGCTATGTCATCGGCACTCAACTGGCGTTCTACAGTGGTAAGGACTGTATCAGCAGTAGCTGCATTTTTAATCTCTTGCGGGTAACAAACCGCTGCATTTAATGCGAACAGTGTAAAGACTATATATTTTCTCATAACAGTTAAAATGATCTGCGTCACTTTAATCCATTCTGGCTGCTGTAGGTAAGGCGGAACCCGTCACCCTCGGCCATCATGTCGTTGCCGCCGTTGTTGCCGTCGCTCTTAGTTCCCTGACGCTTGCCGGTGAGCAGGTCATCGCACAGGTTCTTGATATCGGTCACACGCTTGGGGCTCTCCAGGTTGTCGCCGCTATAGTGTCCGGGATAGAGAAAACGTATATCGTTATCCTTCATGTATTTCTCAACCTTTGCGGCCGATGCCTTCACGTTCGATAAATACGTGAACACCAGCAGGTTGGTAGATCCGAAAGCATCGCCGCTGAAACCCGATGTGTGACCGGGAGTAAACATCACCTCAAGCTTGCGCCCGCCCAGGTCAATGGTCTCGCCATCGGTCAGGTGCTTGATCTGGCCCTTGTATCGGCGCTGACTGTTACGCAGCATCGGCTCATCGGCCGGGGCTATCCAAACCTCGGGGAACGGTCCTACTCCGCCCACATGGTCACCGTGTCCGTGGGTCAGTATCATTGTAACGGGCTTGGATGTGATACCGGCCACAATCTTGTCAAGCCCCGGAACGCGGGTCCCGGCATCAATCAGTACCGCACGGTCATTGCCCTCCACCAGATAGAGGGACTCGTTATAAGTACGGTGTCCGTTACCTATCCAGGTGTGCTCGTCCAGCTGGCGGAACACCACCTCATCATCCTCATAAACCACCTTGCCGCGAAGGTCACGGCTGTTTACATCACTACCCTGAGCCACCATCAGCCCGGGAACAAAGCAAAGCAGAATTGCTGCAAGAATAATCTTTTTCATATTATTCTATTGGTTTTGAAGGCTGTATCTCCCAGCCGGTTATTGTAGAAAAATAAGGTATCAGGGCATAGGCCAGCTTGATGTGGGCCTTCCAGTTGGGATGCCAGTCGGCGCCCAGTTCCTGGTCATTGTCCAGATGCACGGCCTGGAACATCCCGTCATAATAGACATTACTGTAACCACATTCCTCTACGCACTCGCGCACAAAGTCAAACAGCAGTTTGTCAACCTTGGTCGATACGCACAGGATGGGATGATCCTCTCCGTAATAATCCTTGATGGCCTTGATCAGACGCTTGTAGTTGCGCTTAAACGGATCACGCATGGGTTGGCGCTCGGTAGAGAAATCGTTCTGCCCAAGATAAATCATGGTGATGTCAGGCTTCTGCTGGCCCGGCTCCCACTTGGGCTGACGTGCATTGTCAAACGTGCAGCCGTAACGGTCGGGCATATACCAGCGGGCATTCTTGTCACGGTCATCGTAATTGCGGCATATTCCCATCCCGGAGTGAGACACCGTTATGAAATCGGCATCGAAATACCTGGCCAGCAGAGCACAGTAAGTCTTGGAAGTGTTCTGAGTCTCCGGAGTATACCGGTTGCGCGATATACTGTTCTCAATGCCATAACCGCATGTGTAAGAATCACCCACAAACTCAATCAGGCGCTCCTTTACCGGTGCTGCCTGAAGCAATCCCTTATCGGTCTGGAATTCATGGAAAGTGGTGCGGCCCTGATCGGCCTCAGTGCGTTTCTGGATTATCACCGAATGGGTGGCCTGTTTCTTGCCTTTCTTGAAATCGGCGCTGCCAACAATTGTGAGCAGAGTATCGGAACTGTTGATACACAGCACCTTATCGGCCTCGGCGCTCATATCACGGTCTATCCACACATTGAAATAGTCCTTACCCGTGTCCGATGCACGCACGGCCAGATAATCGCCCTGGAACGATATCTTAGCGTAAGTGGAACTCCAGTCAAAACTCACATCGCCGTCAGCCGCCAGGGTACGGCCCACGTATGTGATGCGGCTGTCCGATGCCGGAGTAATCTGAGCGGCGAATCCGGGCATCGGCACCAAAATAGAAAGAATCAAGGCTGTAACGGATATTCTCATAATGAATACAGGTTAGTTGGTTCAGTACGCAAATATACTCTTTTTAGCTATCTTTGCGGACCGATATGGAGAGTTTTCTGCAGATAGACGGACTGTGCAAGTCATTTGGCGACCGCGTGATTTTCGATGGCCTCTCGCTCAACATCAACCAGGGTGAGAAGGTGGGCCTGATAGCACGCAACGGCCAGGGCAAGAGCACCCTGCTGGACGTGATTGCCGGTAAGGCCGATTACCGCAGCGGCACCATCACCTTCCGCCGTGACATCCGTACCGCCTATCTGGTGCAGACTCCGGTATTCCCCAAGGGCGCCAACGTGCTGACCGCCTGTTGCCCGGAGTCCGATGAGGATAAATTGCTTCGTGCACGCCAGCTGCTCACCAAGTTGGGTGTACCCGATTTTGATAAACCCATTGACCAGCTCTCCGGAGGCCAGGCCAAGCGTGTGGCATTGGCCCAGGCACTGATGCAGGAACCCGATTTCCTGATACTGGACGAGCCCACCAACCATCTGGACGTGGAGGTTACCGAGTGGCTGGAGGATTATCTCACAGCCAGCCGCCTGACCCTGTTTATGGTCACTCATGACCGATACCTGCTGGACCGCGTGTGCAACCGCATCATAGAGATTGATGATTTCCGCGCCTACTCCTATCAGGGTAATTACAGCTACTATCTGGAAAAACGTCAGGAGCGACTGGATGCCGAGTCTTCGCAGCGCGAGAGTGACCTGAACCTCTACCGCCGCGAGCTGGACTGGATGCGCCGGATGCCCTGCGCCCGTGGAGGCAAGGCCCGCTATCGCAAGGAGTCGTTCCATCAGCTTGAGGAGCGCCTGCAGCACCGGCGCGACGAGCAGAGCGTGGCCCTGGACGTAAAGGCATCATACATCGGTAAAAAGATATTTGATATAGAGCACCTTAGCAAGGCGTTCGATGACAAGATAATACTCAAGGATTTCAGTTACATCTTTACCCGCTACGAAAAACTGGGCATAATAGGTGAAAACGGCGTGGGCAAATCCACATTCCTAAAGCTGCTTTTGGGCATTGAACAGCCCGACAGCGGTGTCATCGGCCGCGGAACGACATTAAAAATAGGATACTACTCGCAGGAGGGACTCAAATTTCCCGAGGATGCCAAGGTGATTGACGTGGTGACCGCCATTGCCGATCACATAGTTTTGGATGACGGGCGCCGCATGTCGGCCGGCCAGTTCCTGCAGAAATTCCTCTTTACGCCCAAGACGCAGTACAGTTACGTGAGCAAGCTGAGCGGAGGCGAGCGCCGCCGCCTGTACCTGTGCACCATCCTGATGCAGAGCCCCAATTTCCTGATTCTGGACGAGCCCACCAACGACCTGGACATCATGACCCTGCAGGTGCTCGAGGAGTACATAGCACAGTTCAAGGGATGCGTGATTGTGGTTTCGCATGACCGGTACTTCATGGACAAGATTGCCGAGCATCTGCTGGTGTTTGAGGGTGACGGTAAGGTGACTAACTTCCCCTCATCGTACAGCGACTACATGGAGTACAAGGTGCTCAAGGAGGATGAGGATAAAGCCGCTGCAGCAGCCAAGAGCAAGCCGGTTGCTCCGGCACAGCAACCCGCAGCAACCACTAATAGGCCCGTAAAACTAACCTTCAAGGAGAAACGCGAGATGGAGCAGATTGAGCAGGAACTCCAGCAACTGGAGGAGGAGAAAGCCCTGTTAGAGCAGGAACTGAACAGCGGCACCCTCCCCTACGACCAACTGCAGCAAAAATCCGCCCGCATCGGCCAAATCATAGAGCGCACCGACACCATCACCATGCGCTGGCTCGAACTGAGCGAAAAATAACTCATTAAGCACAATCTCTATTGCGTAATTTATTATATTCGCGGTATGAGAAAGAGCCTTATATTACTGACCATCATGCTGGTATCCTGCACAGGAGCACAGCAGAGCGTGAATAATGATGTGGCCGATGGCCGCAGGTACTGCAATCCGCTGCCTATGGTGATAGGTCCGGGCGGCAACGCATCGGGCGACGTATCGGTAATGCGTGACGATGACGGCCGATACTATATGTTCTGCACCGGAGGCGGCGCCTGGCACAGCGACAACATGCTGGACTGGGAATTCACACCCGTGCAGCGCGTGCCCGTGGCTCCCGATGTGGTCAAATTCCGTGGCAAATACTACATGTCCGGCAACGACTGCCCGCTATATGTGGCCGATAACCCGCTGGGCCCCTACTCCGTCCTGGGCGAATGGGAGAACACCCCCGATGTGGAGGGCGGCTGGAACGAGCCGTTTGACATGCACATTTTCATAGACGATGACAAGCCCTATCTGTTCTACTCGGGCCGAGGCATAAGCGGCATATTCGGAGTGCCTCTTGACCCCGACCACCTGAACCGTTTTGCCGATAAGCCCACCCACCTGTTCAGTTTCAACCCCAAACACGAGTGGGAGCGTTACGGCGAGATGAACGAATATACCGGTGTGGCATGGATAGAAGGCCCCTGGCTCTTCAAATACAAAGGCACCTATTACATGCAGTACTCGGCATCGGGCACCCAGTGGAAAACCTACGCTGAGGGCTACTACACCGCCAAGCACCCGCTGGGTCCCTACACTTATGCCGATAATAACCCGCTGCTGCGCAAGACCGAAGGACTTGTAACCGGCACCGCCCACGGCAGCGTTGTGGAAGGTCCTGACGGAGGCCTTTGGCAGTTCTACACCATTGTGCTCTCCAACCCGCCCGGAGGTCGCCGCATAGGCATGGACCGCATCGATGTTGACAAGAAGGGCCGATGGTCAGTACAGATTACCGATACCCCCCAGCCCGCACCCGGAGTAAAGAGCGCCCGTGTATCACTGCCCGTGACCATCAACAAGATGAACGCCATGAACGCGCTCTCCAAATTCTCGTCACAGCAGCCGGGCCGATACGCATCATACGCGGTCGATAACTCCAGCGGCACCATATGGGAGCCCGATCCTCAGGACCCGGAGCCTTCCATCACCATAGAACTGTCGCCTGCCACCCGCTTTGACGAGGTTCAGCTCTTTGACGTGGATGCAGTACGCATAATGTTCAACGCCGGAGGCCGCCGCGGATTCGGAGGAGGAGCCGGTTCCGGAACAGTCTATAAATATAAGGTAGATGTATCGCTTGACGGCGACACCTACACCACCGTCCTTGACAAGACCTCCAACATGGAGCAGCGCAACACCATCTTTGAGGAGTTCAAGCCGGTAGAGGCCCGTTTTGTCCGACTGACCGTTACAGAATGGCCCGGCACCCAGCTTGGAGTGATAGAGTTCACCGCATTCGGCCTTCCCGGCCGCACCGAGCCCGCCCGCGTTGCAATCCCGCCCGTAATAACTTACTAACCCAATAATCTTATGAAAAAATCATCTATTGTCCTTTTGTTGGCCGGAGCCGGAGTAGCCTTAGCCCCGGCACTCATTGCCACTGTAGCCGTAGCGGCAGGTGACAGCCGCATCCCGCAGCGCCCCGACGGGCCTTGCGACGTTTACGCCAAAGGTGGTGCGCCCTGCGTTGCAGCGCATTCAACCACCCGTGCTCTCTACAAATCCTACAACGGCCCGCTCTATCAGGTAATGCGCCAGAGCGACGGCAAGACACTTGACATAGGTGTGGTTCAGCCATCGGCCGGCGATCCCGGAGGTTATGCCGATGCCGCCTCACAGGACCGTTTCTGTAAAGACACCTACTGCTGGATAACCGTAATCTATGACCAGTCAGGCAAGGAGAACCATCTGCAGCAGGCCCCGCGCGGAGGATTCAGCGGCCAGGCCATGGGCGGATTCAATAATGTGCCGATGGCCGATTGGGCTCCCGTAACACTGATGGGCCACAAGGTCTACGGCGTTTTCATAACCGCCGGTATGGGCCTGCGCTGGAACGATACCCACGGCACTGCGGTCGATGACCAGGCCGAAGGCCAATACTGGGTCATAAACGGCCAGCACTACAACACCGGCTGCTGCTTTGACTACGGTAACGCCGAGACCGACAGCCGCGACGACGGTGACGGCACGATGGAGACCACATACTACGGCAACCAGCCCTCATGGTATCACGGACAGGCTCCCGGACCGTGGATCATGACCGACCAGGAGAACAACCTGGTGGGTTGCGTCAACCCCGATCCCAACGACAAGTACTGCGCTGACCTGCCCAGCATCAGCTGGCGCTTTGTAACCGCCACAGCCGACGGTGAGCCTCACCACTGGCGTTCCATGGGCGGCAATGCCCAGGGCGGCGACTTGCAGATAATGTATGACGGTAGCCGAATCCAGAACCCGCGCAGCAGTTACGATCCCATGCGCAAGCAGGGTGCCATCCTGCTGGGTAACGGTGGTGACAACTCCAACGGCTCATCGGGCACATTCTACGAGGGTGCCATGACCGCCCCCGGCACATTCCCCACTCTTGAGACCAACCAGGCTATCCAGGCAAATGTGGTAGCAGCCGGATATGACGTTTCAATGCTCAGCATAAGCGCCGCAAACAAGGTTGACAAACCCAACCTGCTGCAGACATTCGCACCCAAGACCACCCAGAACGTAGCCGCAGTCTTCACCAACACATCGGGCCAGACCATCAACGACCTTGAAATCAGTCTGATAACCCCCAGAGGTTGGAAGAGCGTTGTGGCAAACGGCAAGGGCAAGGTACGCAAGATAGGATTCCCGGTTGAGCCGGGCCAGAGCGTTGCAGTAACATTCTCGGTTACATCGGGCAAGAAACTCATCAACGCCGACCTTTCAGCCAAGGCCAGCTGGGACGCAGGCAAGAGCCAGTGGACAGCCGCCCAGAAGGTACGTAACGTGGAGCCGGTCAAGATAAACGAGTTCCGCATAGCCGATGGCAGCGGCAACCAGACCAACTCATTCATTGAGCTTTACAACGCCGGCGAGAAGGCAGTCAACCTGTCGGGCTGGACATTCACTCACCACGCAGTCAACCTGCCTTACTTCTCATCGATCAATATTCCCAAAGGCACCAAACTTGCGCCCAAGTCATTCTATCTGATGGGAATAAGCAACTCAGGCCTATCAGTCGATGCAGCCAAGGGTGACAACGTGATTTATGTACGCAGCGTTGCCGGAATCGAGGCCGGCCACGAGATTACCATCGGCACAGGCAGTGAGGCCGAAAAGCGTACTGTAAAGAATATTATCCAGCCTCAGGCACAGCAGCCGCAGCAGGGTATGTTCCGCGGCGCAGCTCCCGCAGGCAATCCCACCACCGTATGGCAGCCTCTGCCCGAGGGTCCGGTAATCACCATCCCCGCAGGCTCTACCAACATCCCCGTAACCAGCACAGCCGGATTCCAGGCAGGCCAGAAGATGGCCATCGGATACGGTTCAACCTACCCCGCTGTCTCCAATTCACTTGAGAAGTATGAGGTTGTGACTGTAACCGAGGTAGGCAAGCCCG
Organism: uncultured Bacteroidales bacterium; assembly: GCA_902782245.1. Classification (GTDB taxonomy): domain Bacteria; phylum Bacteroidota; class Bacteroidia; order Bacteroidales; family Bacteroidaceae; genus Colenecus. Next base: position 35,817 of record CACZMI010000028.1, read on the forward strand.
GCACGCAGGCATGGTTATCGGCCGATGCCAAAAAGGGTGACACCAACATCAAGGTTTCTAGCACCCAGAACATCACCGCCGGCGATAAGATCCGTCTTGACATAGACTCCGAGGGTCACGGCGTTGAGTGGGTTACCGTAAAGAGCGTAGGCACGCAGTCATCACGCAACACGTTCAACGGCCCGCTGGGACCCAATGACAACCCCGGCACCGGTCTTGAACTGGAGGAGCCGCTCAAGTTTGACCACTCCAGCAACATGCCGTTCGCTGTAAACGGAACAGGTATCACATTTGAGCCCGCAACCAGGTTTGACCACTCCAGCAATGAGCCAGTACTGCCTCTTATCTACGCAATTGAGCTTGACAAGCCGCTTGCCAAGAAACATGCAATCAACAGCGTAGTCCTGGATGTAAAGGTTCAGAATGCAGGTTATCAGGGTGACGCAGAGCCCGACCTTCTGTTTGGAGGCCCGGTTCTGGACGGTTCACGCGGCAACATGACACTGCGCAACGGCAAGGGCCTGATTGTGGATGCCATGAACTACGGCGGCCTGGTTGACCCGTGGCTTGCCGAAGGTTATCACGGTGATTCAGGTGCAGGTGCCGAGGGCGCATATGCTCCCGTTCCGCAGTCAGGACGCGGCCGTGGCGGATTCGGCGCATTCGGAGCCGCTCCCGCAGCACCCGCAGCAGGTCCTGACCTGAGCACAGGCCGTTATCCCGACGGTTTTGACACCGATGACAACAAACTGGATTTCCACACCGGTCAGGCCATGACCATAGCCGCACCCGTACAGGTCGGACAGGATAACGTAAAGGTTACATCCGTTCAGGGACTCTCAATAGGTCAGGTTATGTATCTGGGCTCAGGCAGCACTATGGAGAAAGTAAGGATTGCCACCATCGGTACCGCCGGTGCCACAACCATTTCGGCCGATGCCGCCAGGAACGAGACCAAAATATCCGTTGCCAGCGCACAGGGATTCCAGAACGGCCAGACCATAACCATCGGCTCTGACAGTTATGTTATCAGCGCCATCCAGATGACTCCGCGCCGTGGCGGTTGGGGCCGTCCGCAGCAGCCCGCCCAGCCCGATGTCATTACGCTTGCCACCGGACTAAAGGAGAGTGTTGCCGCAGGCACCTACCTGACCGGAAGCGGAATCACACTGGGAGCTCCCGTAACCGTTAATCACGGTGCAGGCGATGCATTCAGCGCATCTGTGGCCACTCCCGGCAAACCCAACATCCGTTAACCGGGCATGGGCAGAGATACCGGAATAATGAGAAAGACAATGGTGGTGCTTACCGCCATTGTCCTTCTTTTGTCCGTTATCCTGTGCATCCACTCCATCTCCGGACACGGTCTGATAGGCTGCACACAGGGCACCAGTTGCAATCAGGTGCTGGGCAGCAAGTGGTCATTCCTGTTCGGCATAATTCCGGTAAGCGCCCTGGCCATCGGGGCATACTTTACCCTGCTGGCTTGTATTCTCCTTATTAATTCAGATAGTACCGCGCAGCAGGAAAAGGCATTCCTTTATAAAGCCATACTGTTGGTATGCGGAGCGGTAACAGGCTGTGCCGCCTGGTTCATATACCTGCAGTACAGCATGATACATGCGTTCTGCCCGTACTGCATGACAGCCCACGTGCTGGGCATCGGCATATCAGTACTTACAGTAATCTGGTGCGTACGGCAAAAGACCGGACGCATAGCATTGAATATCTGCGCAGGCATCCTGCTGGCAGTGTTATTGGCTGTTGTACAGTTCTATACAACTCCCCGCTCACTTGCCGAGCGCGGTTTTACCGATGAGCAACTCCGATACCCCAACCCCGCAGAGATGCCCATTGTAGGCAATCCCGATGCAGAGCATCTTATTACCCTGCTCTTTGACTGGCAGTGCTCACACTGCCGCAGGCTGCACCTCCAGTTACCTGAGGCAGTAGAGCAATTGGGTGACAGCATAGCCGTAGTCTGCTGCCCCATATCCATGAGCCGTGAATGCAACCCCCACATGCCGCAGGGCATTGACCGTTTCCGCGGATCATGCCAGTTCATGCGCATCGGCCTTGCCGTATGGCGTACTGACAGGAACAAATATACAGAATATGAGCAGTGGTATTTCGGCACTGACATCAATGAACCCTGGCATCCGCGCACTGTGGATGAGGCCACATCAAAGGCGCAGGAACTGATAGGTCCCGAAGCACTTGACGCAGCACTCCGGGACCGTTGGTTTGACCGTTACACCGATACGGTGAACGAACTCTTTGGCCGCACATCGCGTGGTACGGTTGCCGCGATTCCCCGTCTCATCTACAACGGTCACATACTCATCCCGGAAGCCGATACCCCATCGGACCTTGCAGCCCTGCTCCTCAGCCTATATATTTAAGGATAATATCCACCGCCTCCTCCGCGGTCTTGTCGGCCATGGAGATTACAAGGTCGTAGTTGCGGGTATTGTAACGGCTCTGGCCGGTATGGCGCTTAGCATAGTCTTCACACAGCTGGTCAACCTCCTCTATGAATTTCCGGGCTTCTTCCTTTGAGCCGATGCCCTTTTTCTTCATTACCCTGTCAATACGGTACTCTATAGGAGACTGAATCCAGATATTGATATGGTTGGGATGGTCCTTGAACGTAACAAAGCTGCAGCGTCCCACTACCACGCATGATTCGGCATCGGCAATACCCTCAAGAATCTCCTGCTCGGTCTTGAATTTCTTGTCAGTATCATTCTTTTCGGGGACTGCAAAATTGGGGAGATCATCATATATGGAGACTGCAAAACCGCCGTCCAGTTCAACAATCTTCTTAAGATCCGGCCACCATGTACGCTTTTTTGCCTTAAGACGCTCTATTTCCTCCTCATTCAGGCCTTCCTTGTCCTCAAGTGTGCTCAGATGCGCCCTGTCATAAAGAGGTACACCCAATTTCTGAGCCAGCAACTTTCCTATGGTCTTTCCGCCCGATCCGATCTCTCTGTTGATAGTGATGACAAACTTGTTTGATGTATTCATAAAAATGTAATTAGGTATTCTGTAGAAGCAAATATAAATAACCATTTCACATTTATCAACATTTAGTCCAAGAAAGTTTAATTCGGCCATAAAAAAAGATTACCCGATAACACAGTTTGCAAAAAACAACTAATTTCGCGCCCAGAATGAAAGGGGGTGCCCAATGATGGGCTGAGATTATACCCTTAGAACCTGATCCGGACAGTGCCGGCGGAGGGATTGGATTTCTTAGTTATTGGTATACCCTTTTCATTTGGATTATTAATTAAATCTATATGAAGAAGGTATTTTTTTTGTCATTAACCCTAATCACAAGCCTTGCTGTCAAGGCAGGTAATGAAACTTTCGACGCCGATTCAGTGCGTCTCATGCAGCTTAATGAAGTAGTAATTGACGGCGTCCGCGCCCATGAAAACGAACCGTTTGCCACCACAGAGATTGGCCGTCAGGAACTTGACGACTATTCCAAGAGCGGACGCGAGCTCCCCTTCCTGTTCTCACGCACTCCCGGTGTGATAGCATGGAGCGAGAACGGAACAGGCATCGGCACCACATACATGCGTATACGCGGTGCGGCCGATTCACGAATCAACGTAACCCTGGACGGCGTAGCCCTGAACTCACCCGAGGACCAGTGCGTATTCTGGGTCAACATGAACAGTTACGCATCCCTGCTGGGAAGCGCACAGATACAGCGCGGTCTGGGCACATCGACCGTAGGTGACGGCGCATTCGGAGGCTCCGTAGCCCTGACAAGCAAACTGCCCAACCCCGAAAAGAGTGCCGAACTCACAGCATCATACGGATCATTCAACACCCTGCGTCTGGGTGGTGCATTCTCAACCGGAACAATCCTAAACAGCCTCATCATAGACGGTGCATTCAACATGACTCAGACCGACGGATTCATGCACGGAACCAAAGGCAGGGGCGGAAGTTACTACGGCGGTCTGCTCTGGACACCATCGGACAACATCATGATCCGCTACCGCAACATAGGCAACTTTGAGGTCACCGGTCAGGCCTGGAACGGCGCCACAGCCGGAAACGATGACTCCAGCCTTATGGACGACATGTATATGGGCCCCACCGGAATCAAGGAGTACAAGGATATGTACAAAGCCGGATTGGGCCAGTACAACAGCCTGTATGAGTATCTTGACTACGATGACGCCAACTGGTGCTTTGTACAGGATGCTGACGGCAAGTACGTAACCCACCGCTATCAGATGAAAGACGGCTCCTTCTGGGACCGCACCACCGACAACTTCTGGCAGGACCACAACATACTCTCGCTGGCCTGGAACGTAAGCGACGCATTCTCAACCTCTCTCACAGCCCACTACACCTACGGTTACGGCTACTATGAGGAGTTCCGATACAAGAACAAGGTAAGCAAGTACGGTCTGTCCAACGGTCTGAATGCCGACGGCGATCCCGTATGGTCCGATGGCACCAACAGCGTAAAGAAGACCGATTTTGTACGCAAGAAAGGACTTGAGCAGCACACCTATGGCGTAATCTGGAATAATGTTTACACTATGGACCGTCTTGACCTGCGCAGCGGTATATCTCTCCAGCAGTTCAAGGGCAACCATTTCGGTTACCTGCCTTATATCAAGGACGATGCTCTGAATGAGTACGTTACAGCCAACGGTCTGAACAAATACTATGATTCCGATGCCGTCAAGAACGACCTGAGCGCCTACATCAAGGCCGGATTCAATATCACTGAGAGCCTTCACGCATTTGCCGATGCCCAGTACCGCCACGTGGGATACACAACTGACGGTTACAACGACCGTTATTATGTAAATGCCGACGGCACCACCACCAAGCACAACCTTGACATTGATAAAAAATACAACTTCATCAACGCCAAGGCAGGTCTGACCTGGATCAAAGGCGGCCACAAACTCCATGCACTGGTAGCCACCGCAGGCCGTGAGCCCGAGCGCAACAACTTTACCGACAACGGCACCTACCCCGCTCCCAATCCCGAGTTCATGATTGACTACGAGGCCGGTTACAGTTATTCGGGTAACATCTGGAACGCCGGATTCAACCTCTACTACATGGACTACAAGGACCAGTTCGTACAGACCGGCATGAAGAGTGACATAGGCGAGAACCTGACCACCAACATCAAGTCTTCATACCGCACAGGCATAGAGCTGACCGCTGCCTTGCAGCCCCTCAAATGGCTGTCACTGGAAGGTAACGCAGCCCTGAGCGAGAACTGCCTCAATGACTTTGACGAGGTAATAGAGGACTGGCGTGACAAGTATGCGCCCGATGACCCCAAAATGGAGCAGTACAAGCAGAACTACCACATTGACGGCAACGGCGACAAGTTGCGCACCATACCTCACAAGGGCAAAACCGCACTGGCATTCTCTCCGTCAGTCATACTGAACGGATTCGTAAACTTCAACCTGGGCAACTTCAAGGTCACCTGGCACACCGGTTACGTAAGTCGCCAGTACCTTGACAACAGCCAGAACACAGACCGTTCACTGCCCGCATACTCTCTCTCGGATCTCTCGTTCTCATACACAGTACCAATGAAAAAAGTATTCAAGAGCATCGTGATAGGTGCTGACCTGAACAATGTACTCAACGCCCGCGTTGCAACAAGCGGCTGGGTATATTCAGCAGTTGATGAGAAAGACTACTTCACCCCTGACAACCGTTACTATCAGATCGGTTTCATACCCGCCGCACCTTTCTCGGCATTGGCACATTTAACCCTAAAATTCTAAAAGACAATGTTATCCGATATCTGGTCATATATCGCCGGGCAGTTTACCGGCATGGATTTCTGGAGCACCATCCAGACAGTGGGACTCATCCTGAGCTTCCTCTACCTGTGGCTTGAATTCCATCAGAAACCCCTGATGTGGATTATCAGCGCCATGTGCTCCATGATCTACGCCAGCGTATACTTCCACAGCAAGATATATGCCGATATGGGATTCAGCTGCTTCAATATCTGCATGTGCGTTTACGGTTTTATAAAATGGCTCCATGGTGACCGTAAACGCGCATCGCAGGATATTGTTTACCGCCATTTCCGCGCCAAGGAGTTCCTGGCGGTTTTAGGGGCATCGGCCATTATCTGGGGAGTCATTTTCAGCATCCTCAAGTTCCTGACCGATTCGCCCGTACCCGCACTGGACGCCTTCACCACCATGCTCAACATCGTGGGCACATGGGTGCTTGCACAGAAGATCATCGAGGTCTGGGGCATCTGGTTCCTGGTCAACCTGGTATCAATCTACATCTACAGCAAGCGCGGACTGCACCTTACCACCATCCTGCTCTACAGCTTCTATCTGGGAGCATCGGTCTACGGTTACATCAAGTGGCGCGTAAAAGGCAAATTGTTGAAAACTTTCTGACGGCCGTTAGCATTCAACCCGCTCTATCTGAGTACCTTTGGTTTCCAGAATTTAAGCAAGCATCGTTATGCAGCCTTATCTGGAAAATACTTACCTGCAGCCCGCAGGACACCACAAAGGGACCGATATCTACAGTCTGGAAGGTGGTAATTTCAGCAATAAATACTTTATTATCAGCAATGAAGGCACCCGCCATCTGCTGGCTGCCCCTGAGGTCATAGGCTATGACTCCTACCTGGCCATGTGCGGCGCCACCGGCGATATGCTCAGCTGGCTCAAAGGGCAGAAATCCATCGGCGATGAGGCCGATATCATGACCATCCTGCGCGGCGGTCTGAACTACCCCCTGGAGGAGTGCTGCTACCGCAACGGCATACGCATCAACAACATGGACTTTGTGTCATGCGAGCGCGTTATCCGCAACAACCAGATTACCGGTCTTGACATCCGATACACCAAACTGCGTGCCCCGCAGGACATCACCCTGATGATAGGCGACATCATTGCATCGGGCGAGACCCTGGCACGCTGCATACGCTACATCATAGCCGAGTTCAAGCGCCTGGGCGGCAGCATCCGCCGCATGGTCTTCTTTACCATCGGAGGCACCCGCGCCATAGAGCTTTTTGAGGAGCTCACCCCCGAGTTCCGTTTCCACTGGCCCGAGTTCGAGGGCATCACCTGCATATTCTACGAGGGTATTTTCTCGGCCTACAAGGATAAGGGCGTTACCGGTATCAGCTGGCCCGCAATCGACTTCTTCTGGAAGGATGGAGTAATCTCACCGGAGTTCCGCCGCTATGTCCTGTCCGATGACGACGCCCTGTTTGAAAAGTGCATCATCTACGACGGAGGCGCCCGCCGCTATGAGATTCCGGACCATTTCCATGAGGTGACCGAATATTGGGAAAGCATAAAGGAGGTGGCCGATAACTTCCGTTTCAAGGATTTTCTGGACGAGAAACTGGGCTACCCCACTCCCGTAAGCTTTGATGACTGGCTCAGGCTCAACCACTATCAGAAACTGGACCGCAAGGCCATGAATGAACTCTACATCTTTGAGAGGGAGTTTGCCAGCCGCTCCGAGGACCTCTCCATCCGTCAGATTGCCGACCGCCGTCTGAGCGAGTTCAAATCAGCATTGAAATCTTACTCAAAATAAAACATATGGCTAACATCAACAACGACGCGGATTTTACATCCGGAAGAGTAACAAAAGAGGGTCGCAAGAGCAACCTGAGTATGTTTATGGTAATGCTGGGATTCACATTCTTCTCGGCAAGCATGTGGGCCGGCCAGAATCTGGCCAAAGGCCTTGACTTTGCAGGATTCATAGGAGCAATCATCCTGGGTGGCATCATTCTGGGTGCTTACACCGGAACACTCGGCTACATCGGTGCCGAGACAGGTCTCACTCTTGATATGCTGGCACACCGCAGTTTCGGCCGTAAGGGAAGCTGGCTGCCCAGCGCCATGATCAGCTTCACACAGATGGGCTGGTTCGGCGTAGGTCTGGCCATGTTCGCCATCCCCGTTGCACAGGAGCTGTTCGGACTTGAGGTTACACCGGATCACATGCCCCCGCTGGGTTATATCCTGGTTGTGATTGCCGGTATCCTTATGACCGCCAGCGCATACTTTGGAATCAAAAGCCTTACCATAATCAGTTACATCGCCGTTCCTTTGGTAGGTATCTTGGGAACAATCGCAATGATCATGGCCGTACATCGCGGAGACTCCACACTCATCGAGCAGTTTGCAAGCACCAATGACGGATCGCTCACCATCATAGCCGGCGCCGGTCTGGTTATAGGCAGTTTTGTATCGGGCGGTACCGCAACACCCAACTTCGCACGTTTCAGCAAGAACGGCAAGATTGGTTTCTGGGTAACCGTAGTGGCTTTCTTCCTGGGCAACTCCCTGATGTTCTTCTTCGGCGCCGTATCCAGCATCTATGTGGGCGGTAACGATATCTTTGAGGTGATGCTCAACCTCAACCTGTTCTGGTTCGCAGTGATTGTACTTGGTTTCAACATCTGGACAACCAATGACAACGCACTCTACTCATCCGGTCTGGGTCTGTCAAATATTTTCGGATTCTCCAAGAAGACCATGGTGCTCGTAGCCGGTATCATCGGCACCATATCGGCCGTATGGCTCTACTGGAATTTCTGCGGCTGGCTGAACGTGCTCAACTGCACCCTGCCTCCCATCGGCGCTATCCTTATTATCAGCTACTTCATGAACCGCAATGATTACAAGTCCGATAATGTAAAGATTGATACAGTCAACTGGGCTGCAGTAATCGGCGTTGTCCTGGGTGCTGTCGTAGCCAACCTGCTGCACTGGGGTATCGCCTCTATCAACGGCATGGTCGTAGCAGTCATCTGCTATCTCATCGGCCACTACATCAAAAAATGATACAAAAGGGGACAGACCCCTTTTGTACTATTTTTCTATATTTGCACCAAATATTATTAAATCAAGGACTGAATATGAAAAAAGTATTCTTCTTTCTCGCAGCTTTGCTGCCTCTGAGCCTCGCCGCTCAAGAGGAGTCAGCCTGGACACACAGCGGTCTTACAGGTCTCAATTTCTCACAGACATCATTCACCAACTGGAGTGCCGGTGGTGAGAACTCTATGGCAGGAAATGTCTATTTCAACGGTTCGCTCAACTACAAGGAGGGCAAGAACGCATGGGATAACGACCTGAGTGCCAACTACGGTCTCAACTATACCGATGCTACCGATTGGCGTAAGAATATCGATAATCTCAATCTCTCATCCAAGTTCGGACGTCAGATCACTGAGAAACTGTACTATGCTGCCCTGTTTGATTTCAAGACCCAGATTGGTAACGGCTATCAGTACAACGACTCAACCCGTGAGGTTATCTCCAAGTTCCTCACCCCGGGTTACCTGAACCTCTCAGTCGGTATTGACTACAAGCCCAACGACCACATCAGCCTGTACTACTCACCCGTAGCCGGCAAGATGACTCTCACCAACGACACCCTGTTCTCAACACGTTACGGCGTGGATGCAGGCAAGAAGGCCCGCTTTGAGCTTGGTTCCAGCTTCAAGGGTACTGTTAACTACAGCCTCCTGGAGGACAAACTCACACTCAAGTCAACACTTGACCTATTCACCGCATATAACGAGTCATTCGGCAATATCGATGTCAACTGGGACGTACTTGTAGGCCTGAACGTAACCAGCCTGCTCACCGTCACCTTCCAGTCAACCCTGAAGTATGACGATGACATCAAGTTCATCGATGCCGATGGCGTTACCCACGGTGCCCGCGTTCAGTTCAAGGAGATTCTTGGTGTAGGTCTCAGTTACAAGTTCTGATAAACCAGTAGGCAGACAGTCATGTGGTTGGCATTCGCGCTTGTATCGGCCCTCTTTCTGGGACTGTATGACGTAGCCAAGAAGCAATCACTCAAGGAGAACGCGGTCATTCCGGTTCTCTGGTTCAACACCCTGTTCTGCTCACTTTTAATGCTGCCGTTCACGCTCCTGTCGGCCACGACGGGACTGCTGGACGGCAGTATTTTTTATGTCCCGTCAGCCGGCTGGGAACTACACCGCCTGCTCATGCTCAAGGCGTTCATTGTGCTGGGCTCCTGGATTTTCGGCTACTTTGGCATGAAACACCTTCCCATCACCCTGTTTGGGCCGATAAACGCGACGCGGCCCATCATAGTGCTGCTGGGCGGCCTGCTGCTGTTTGGCGAACGCCTCAACCTGTACCAGTGGATAGGTGTGATTATAGCCGTCATCTCATTCTACATGCTCAGCGTGAGCGGCAAGAAAGAGGGCATCAGTTTCACTCACAACAAATGGGTGTTCTGCGTAATCATGGCAACCCTGCTGGGAGCCGTAAGCGCCCTGTTTGACAAGTACCTGCTGGGCCGATTCAACAACATGTTCGTGCAGGCCTGGAGCAACTTCTACCAGCTGGCCCTGATGACGGTAATCCTCTTCACCATGTGGTGGCCCACCCGCCACAAGACCACCCCCTTCCAATGGAAGTGGCCCATAATCTTCATAGCCGTATTCCTCACGCTGGCCGATTACGCCTACTTTGTCTCCCTGGCCCAAAGCGCCTCCATGGTCTCCATAGTCTCCATGATCCGCCGCTCCAGCGTAATCGTAAGCTTCCTCTGCGGCGCCCTCCTCTTCCACGAGAAAAACCTACGGAGCAAGGTCATCGACCTCATCCTGGTTCTCCTGGGCTTGTTCTTCCTGCTAATAGGTTCTCTTCAATAATCCAAGAGCAGGTTCAGACTGCCGCGCACCCGGAATCCTCTCCTCGTCCTGCCAGCCTTCCACCAAAATGGCCATACCGTGCGCTACAAGGTCTGTAGGGCCATTTCTCTGCAAGTATGACTCTGAAAATGCCCAAAAACGCGGTTTTGGTTGCCATACTTGCAGAAAAGTCCCCTAAAACGCACACATCCTGCAAGTATGGTCCAAAACGAGCACCTCTGTTCCCGCTCTGGCAATTCACCTTAGGGAGAAAAATGGCCCTACGTGCGTTCCACCTCCCTAAGGTCAGGGGCCAACGCAGGTACGAGCGTATTTCCTACGCACCTTAGGGAGAAAAATGGCCCCACCTGCGTTCTAGCTCCCTAAGGTGCAGGGGGTAACGCCCGCGGAGGCAACGCACCAATCTAACGCGCTAATCTCAAATACTGCAGAATTATAACTTATTTTATAATAGGGAGTCCGGAGTTTTTAGTAAATTCGCGGAGTTTAAGCGTACCAGTATCTGCAGGTAGCGTCAAACAAGTAAATTACAAACATCAAAATAAAGATTATCAGTATGATTAAAGACATTTTTGAGAGAATCAAAGAGACTCCGGGCCCGCTCGGACAGTATCAGGGAATTGGTGACGGTTACTTTATGTTCCCCCGCCTGGTAGGTGAGATAGGTCCCGAAATGGAGTTCAACGGCAAGCCCGTGCTCAACTGGAGCCTTAACAACTACCTGGGCCTGGCCAACCACCCCGAGGTAAGAAAGGCCGATGCCGAGGCAGCCGCAAAGTTCGGTCTGGGAGCACCCATGGGAGCCCGCATGATGTCCGGTAATACTGACTATCATATCAAGTTCGAGAACGACTTCTCAGAGTTCGTAGGCAAGAAGGCAGGTCTCTGCCTCAACTTCGGCTACCAGGGCATGATCTCAATCATCGACGTACTGACCAGCCGTAAGGACGTTATCGTTTACGATTCTGAGTCACACGCCTGCATCCTGGACGGTATGCGTCTGAGCCTTGCCAAGCGCTTTGCTTTCCAGCACAACAACATGGAGAGCCTTGAGAAGCAGCTCAACCACGCCTGCAAGCTGGCCGATGAGCAGGGCGGCGGCGTCCTGGTTATCACCGAGGGTGTATTCGGCATGGCCGGTGACCTGGGTCATCTCGCTGACATTGTAGAACTCAAGAAGAAATATCCGTTCCGCATACTTATCGACGATGCACACGGTTTCGGTACAATGGGTGCACACGGTCGCGGTACCGCCGAGCACTACGGCGTAATCGACGAGA
>CACZMI010000029.1 GCA_902782245.1 uncultured Bacteroidales bacterium
TCTGGACGGACATGTGGGCGGACATTACGTATCGGCCCTGGCCATACACTACGCCGCTACCGGCAACAAGGAGTGCTATGACCGCCTGGTCTATATGATTGATGAGCTGGAGCGCTGCCAGATAGCCAACGGTGACGGCTACATAGGCGGTGTACCCAACAGCAAGGAACTTTGGGGTAACCTCAAAAAAGGTGACTTCGGTCTGTTCCGCGGCGCTTGGGTGCCCTGGTATAATGTACATAAGATGTACGCGGGCCTGCGCGACGCGTGGCAGTATGCCGGCATTGAGAAGGCCAAAGATATGTTCATCAAGTTTTGCGACTGGGGTCTGGACGAAATAGCCGATCTGGACGATAACCAGATGGAGCAGATGACCGGCACCGAGTTCGGCGGCATGAACGAGATTTTTGCCGATGCTTTCCAGATTACCGGTGACCGCAAGTACATTGAGGCCGCCAAGCGTTTCCGCCACAAGGACATCTTTGAGAACATGGCCGACGGCCGCGACAACCTGGACAACAAACATGCCAACACACAGGTGCCCAAGGCCGTAGGTTACGCCCGCGTGGCCGCACTTGACAACGATGCACGCGCCCGCAAGGCTGCCGAGTTCTTCTGGGACCGCGTAGCCAACCACCGCTCGGTGGTTATAGGCGGTAACAGCCGCAGCGAGCATTTCCCGGCTGCATCGGACTACAAGAGCTACGTTGAGAACCGTGAGGGACCGGAGTCCTGCAACACCAACAACATGCTCAAGCTTACCGAGTTCCTCTTTGCAATAGATCCCAAGGCCGAGTATGCCGATTTCTATGAGAAGGCCATGTACAACCATATCCTCTCAACCCAGCATCCCGAGCACGGAGGTTACGTATATTTCACCCCAATGCGCCCCGCTCACTACCGCGTCTACTCCGCAGTAAACCAGGGTATGTGGTGCTGCGTAGGTACCGGAATGGAGAACCACGGCAAATATGGAGAATTTATATACACACATGACGGTGCACAGACACTTTGGGTTAACCTGTTCGTGGCATCAAAGCTGAACTGGACAGAGAACAAGGCCGTCATCACTCAGGAGACCCAGTTCCCCTACTCCGAGTCATCAAAACTGACAGTCAACCTTAAGAAGGCCCGCAAGTTCCGCCTTATGGTTCGTTGCCCCGAGTGGGTGGCCGGCGGCTACAGCGTAAAGGTGAACGGTAAGGAGTATGCAGCCGATGCACAGCCTTCATCATACGTAGCCATAGAGCGCAAGTGGAAGAACGGCGATGTGATTGAGATAAGCCTGCCTATGAATACCACCATCGAGGCCCTTGACAACGAGCCGGAGTATCTGGCAGTCAAGCACGGCCCCATTGTACTGGCAGCCCGCACAGGCACTGAAGGGATGAGCGGTCTTGTAGCCGATGACGGACGTTGGAGCCACATAGCACACGGACCTTTAGTACCCGTTACCGAGACTCCCATTATGATAGGTACACGCGCGCAGCTGGACCAGAAGGTTGCTGCACTCAAGCCCGTACCCGGCAAGCCTCTGCACTACACCGCATCAGGTCTGTTTGACAGCAACCGGTTCCCCAATGTTGAGCTGGAGCCGTTCTACAGCCTGCATGACAGCCGTTACGCCATATACTTCCTGTCACTGAGTCAGGATGATTACGGCAAGATGCTTGATAAGATCAAGGCCGATGAGGCAGCAATGCTGGAGCTGGACCGCCGCACGGTGGATGCCATAGTTCCCGGTGAGCAGCAGCCAGAGGCTGACCACAAGATACAGAGCCAGAACTCAATGACCGGCAATCAGGACAACAAGCCCTACCGTTCAATCCGCCGCAGCGGTTCGTTCAGCTATGACCTTTACACTGAAGGTAACACCAACCTGAGCCTGTGCATAGGCTACTGGGGTGCCGAGAACAACCAGAACCGCGCAATTGAGATACTGATTGAGGACATGCCGTTCATTACCGAGACTGATTTCCCCGCCAACGGCCAGGCCGAGATAGTTCGCAAGGAGTATGACGTTCCCGTAGGATTCTACATGGGTAAGGAGAAGATTCGCGTTACATTCCGCTCAGTTGAGGGCAAGCAGGCACCCCGCATTTTTGATATCCGTTTCCTGAAATAATTGATTACTGATATGAGATACATTCCCAGTTTTAGCATTGCAGCGTTGGGGCTTGCATTGGCCCTTAACTCGTGTGGCACAAAGGAGCAGGACCCCAAGTTCATGGAGAACCTGCCCTACTATGTTGAGAACCTTGAAGTCTTCGGGCTCAATCAGGAGCCGGGACGTGCATTCCACATTCCGGAGCGTAACATATCGCTTAACGGAACCTGGAAGTTCAACCTTTATGAGAACCCTCTGGAGGTGCCCAAGAATTTCTTTAAGAGCTCTTTCAATGACCGCAGTTGGGGTACCATAGAGGTTCCGTCCAACTGGGAGATGCAGGGTTACGGTCAGGCCATGTTCCGCAATGTGGCAGCCCCCTTCCCCAACGGCCAGCCCCTGTCCATGCTGGAGCGTTACCAGAAGATTCTGGATGACCCGGATGCATCCGAGCAGCAGAAGCGTATGGCCCAGAACCGCATGAACCTGTCCAACCCCTTTGCCGTCCGTGTACCCAATGTTCCGATGGATGTGAACCCCACCGGAGCTTACCGCACGGAATTCACCATCCCGTCAGACTGGAAGGGCGATGAGGTGTTCCTGCGCTTTGAGAAGGTGGCATCCGGATCGTTCGTATGGGTGAACGGCCGTCAGGTAGGTTACAACGAAGGCGCACAGGAGCCCAGCGAGTACGATATCACACCTTATATAAAGAGTGGCAAAAACACACTGGCCGTAATGGTGCTCAAGTTCTGCGACGGATACTATCTGGAGGGACAGGACTATTGGCGTCTGGCCGGTATATTCGATGACGTTACCATCTACTCTACCCCCAAGGTAAGGATCTATGACTGGTATGTCACCACCGATTTCGGTCCCGATTTCATTGATTCGGACCTCAAACTGGCTATGGACGTACGCTCATACGGACTTGAGGGCAGCGGATACAAGGTCAAGGCCACTGTTTCAAAGGATGGCCGTGAAGTGGCCAATATGGAGAACGGTCCTTTCAACGTAAAGGACGGCACCAGCACCATCAACCTCTCCGCCAAGGTTAAGGCTCCCAAGAAATGGACGTCAGAGACTCCTGAACTCTACGACCTCACGATGGACCTCATCGGCCCGGACGGAAAGGCTGTGGACCATATCGTAAAGCGCATGGGATTCAAGAAGACCGAGATTCGTGACGGTGTGTTCTATCTGAACGGCCAGCCGCTCAAGGTAAACGCCCAGAACTCACACATGCAGCACCCCATACTGGGTCACGCTATGGACGAGGCTACCATACGCCGCGATATGGAGATACTCAAGCAGTTCAACTTCAACGGTGTGCGCACATCGCACTATCCTCCTGTAAACGAGTATCTTGACCTGGCCGATGAATACGGTCTGTTCATAATCGACGAGACCGGCGATGAGGCACATGCCACCGAGTATGTGAGCAATATGCCGGAGTTCATAGAGATGTACCGCGAGCGTGTGCGCCAGCTGGTGCTGCGTGACCGCAACCATGCCTGCGTCCTGTTCTGGAGTGCCGGCAATGAGAGCGGTGAAGGCAGCGACATAAACGAGGTTGTAGCCGAGGGTAAGAAATATGACTCCACCCGCTACTGGATGTACGGCGGCAATGCTGCAGTTCATCCTGCCGAGGATATCGTAGGCCCACGTTACCCATCTCCCGAGGAGCATGAGCGCCGCTACGGCCGTGACACCCGCGATATGCGTCCTTCATTCATGGATGAGTATCTCTCTGTGGCCGGAAACGGCGGCGGCGGTCTGGATGAATACTGGCGCGTAATCTACTCATATCCCAAACTGATGGGCGGTGCCATCTGGGATTTTGTAAGCCCCGGTCTGGAGGAGCCAGTAAGACTACTCCAGGACCAGTCACCATACAAGACTCCCGCCCATATCATGGGCCGTGCTACTCTTGAGCAAGGGCCTACAGGTAAGGCACTTGACCTGCACAAGCAGGAGCAGTGGGTTCAGGTTTACAGGGCCGATAATGTGGAGATAAGCGGCAATAAGCTTACCCTCACCCTTGATATCTATCCGCGCCTGTTCAACCGCAGCGGTGGTTACCTGATCTGCAAGGGCAGCAACCAGTACGGTCTTAAGCAGCAGGGATCCGAAAGACTTGACTTCTATATCGACAACGGCCGCAAGCAGACCCTGTCGGCACCTCTGCCGGAGGATTGGGAGAACCGTTGGCACAACGTGACAGCAGTCTATGACGGCAGTGAGATGAAGCTCTTCATTGACGGCACACAGGTAGCATCACAGGCTGCATCGGGCAATATCCGCAATCTGCCCCTGTCTCTCTGCATAGGACGTGACGAGCAGTCATGCGGTCAGGATGCCAACCCCTACATCTGCGACGCCATGATAGACAACGTTGGCGTGTTTGCCGATGCAGTGCTTCCCGGCAGTTTTGATCCCGCCAAGGCAGCCCTGTGGCTTGACTTTGAGGAGGAGCAGAACCAGGGTACATTCTACACATACGGACAGGGAGCCCGCACCTACGGCTCAATCTGGCCCAACCGTGTACCCCAGCCCGAGATGTGGCAGATGAAGAAAACCGTCCAGCCGCTCTCATTCACGCTGGTTGACCTTGTATTCGGCAACGTCGAGGTATGGAACCGCAACCACTTTACCAACGCCTCAATCTACAACACCAAATGGTCACTCATGGCCGATGACAAGGTTATAGAATCAGGCACACTGAATCTGGATGTGGAGCCGCTGACCAGAAAGATGGTTAGAATACCGTTCCATAAGCCCGCCCGTATTGAGCCCGGCAAGGAGTACCGCCTGGAGATAAGCTCATCACTTAAGAAGGATGAGGTCTGGGCCAAGGCAGGTCATGAGGTTGCATGGGATCAGTTTGAACTCAAGTCATGGAACAAACCTGCCCCAGCAGCTCCCGCCGCAAAGGGTAACGTAACACTTTCACAGGGCAGCAACGGCATAGTTGTAAGCGGACAAGGATTCACCTACCGTTTCAACGCCCAGAGCGGTGCTCTTGAATCAATGAACGTTGACGGCAAGGAGATGCTCAAGGCTCCCGTTACACTGAATGTATGGCGTGCTCCCGTGGCCAATGAGATTGACGGATGGAACGGTAACAATGCCGGCCAGCCCTCTATCCAGGGTTACGGAAACATCGGCGCCAATACCGTTCTGGCCAGCCATTACTATGCAGCCTCACTGGATAAGAGGACTCTTGCACCCGTATCGGTCAAGGCCACCAAGAACGGTAATGCCGTTGTAATTGACGTGAAAGAGAACTCACTCTCCACCAATGCCACAGACAACCGTTTTGAGAATGACTGGCACTGGGTTGTAAATTCTGACGGAACCGTCACCGTACATCATAAGGTTAGCCCCATGGGCAAGATGCCGCAGTGGCTGCCCCGTATCGGCGTAACCATGAGTTTAGACAAGTCACTGAGCAAGGTTGAATGGTACGGGCGCGGACCTCAGGCATCATATCCCGACCGCAAGACCGGATACCGCGTGGGCATTTACAACACCACCGTTAACGATATGTATGAGCCCTACCTCATCCCGCAGGATTACGGTCTCAGGACCGATAACCGCTGGGTTCGCCTGACCGACAACTCAGGTAAGGGTCTGGAGTTCTCAATGGATCAGTACTTCAACTTCAACGCATACGACTGCACTACCGATAACCTGACCAAGGCCATCTATCAGTATCAGTTGCAGCGTGGAGGCGATATTACCCTGAACCTTGACTACGCCACATCGGGTGTAGGCTGCACCTGCCAGGGCATATTCCGCCAGTACCGCGTCCTGCCCGAGCCCTACCAGCGCACCATCACCATCCGCCCGCTGCGCTAAGGTTTCACAGCATAAAAATAGGTGTCCCAATCGGGACACCTATTTTTATTTGATCTCTTTTAATTCAAATCGGGCTACAAAGGGATTACTGTCAATAGTCAAGGACTTATACACCTCATAAGCCTGACGGTATTTGGGATCCTCAGGTTCATTTCCCTCTCCCAATATTTTCCTTGTAACTTCGTCATAAGAAGAGACAACATAAATGCAGTCGCCATCACCGGCAGCCGGATTATCTCTTTCTGAAATTGGATTTTGATACCAGGGCTCATACAGGGCAAACCTTTTATACGAATATGAATGGCCGGTATTCTTATCATAAATGAAGAATACATTGAAATCTGAATCTTCATAGTCTGTTACCATGCCGGTAATGAATCCGTCGCATTCAGTTACATAATATAAACCGCACATCACACCTGTTGCGTAATCCTTAACCCTGTATGATCCTTTAGATGAATATTCCGATAACATAGCCGGTATTGCATTATCGGATAACCTTTTGTTTTCAGGGACGGTCACCTTGATATACGGTACCGTATCCGTACCGTTTATCTTCCATGCACAATTCTTAATATATGAAAGGCACAACAGACCGTCATTAGCCCATGATGTAGAACCAACCATTACACCTACATCCTCTTTCCTTGCAAAAAACTCAGATGTCAGGATATTGGTGTCATCTTTAGAATAACATTTAAAGAAACATCCGTCCTTGGGATCCATATCCTTACAGATATAACTGGCGCCATTGAACCACGAGTGTGACATATAACCCGGTACATCAAAAGAATCAATATAAGAACCTGACTGGGCATCAAAGACCAGCATCTGGTTCTTGAACATGTCATAGACAAAGACTTTCCCGTCATACACTGACAGTGACGACGGTTTGAGGAATTCATTTCTGGCACGTCCCTTATTGATGTTCCCGAACTTACAGTTCCCTTCCATGTCAAAGCAGAACAGGCCATCGGCAATAACATACATAAGACCGTCTCTGACTACAATCTGATCTATCTGTCCCATGGGAATGTCTGTCTTGAGAGGGATATAGGACACCGATTCAAACAAATCATACCACGACGGCTCATCAAGAGTATCGCTGATAACAATCTCATATTTAAAATCCGATACATCACCGGCACTTTTGTTGCAACCGGGTAACAAGGCAAGGCAAATAAGGATGGCAATTGTGAAAAAGGACTGTTTCATATCAATCAGGATTCTTCGTTAAAGTAAAGTTTGTAAAATTTGCCGTGCTCGTCCTCACCCTGCTCTATCAACTGGCGGCTGCCGTGCACGTATATGTGGAAGTTCTTGTCCAGTTTTATGACGCTCTTGTAGAGGCGGTTCTGTTTCTTTACGGCGCCCTCGCTCACGTCAAACTGGTCCTGGAGCTGAATCTGACGTTCCTGCTCGTAGCGGTTGCGGTAATCATCGAACATACCCACCACCTCGGGCTGGGATATTACCTGCTGCTCAAATGACGGCATATCGAACTTGGGGTTGTTCTTGAAGAATCCCATGGTGCGGCTCAGCAGATCAGCCTGGTCGGCACGGTTCACGTTGAACTGCTTGGGCAGCTCCTGCGCCACAAAGTTGCGGGTCAGTTCCATCACGTTCTGTGTCTGGAAATATGAGTCCTGACGGCGCATCAGGTGCAGGTAGTCATCTATCCAATAGCTGGCACCCTGGGTATTGGTCTTATCGACCACGGCCACCATGTAGCCTTTCTCGCGCTCGTAGTTCATTATAAGCGCTCCCTTGTCAAGACGGCGCAGGTTCACACCGTCCACGGGCGATATGTCAAAACCCTCCTCATCATGCTCAACGGTAAGGAAAGTCTCCTTGTTCTCTATCTTGAACAGGCCGATGGCCTCATTTATGTCACGGCCGATGCCCATACCCGTAATATGAGCCACGATAAAATCGCCGCCCTTGATCTTGGGATGCTGGCAGTTCTCATACAGGTGTGTGGCCAGATCGACCGAGAAGTCATAGAGCATGCCCGGATTGTCGAATATGTCCGACACAAGCCGATACACGCGGTTGTTCTCAAGCCCCATTTCATCATGGAACACAAAACGCTCCTCACTCTTGAACGAGCCCACAAAGTACTCGGTGAGAAGGGTATTCATATCCTCGCTCAGCGTAAACAGCTTCTTGGAGCATACAAACGGCTCCTCGTTAGCCTGATTGCCCACATAGTGCAGCGCCAGGCTCTCTATCTTCATTTCTGACATAATTCGTTTTCGGTAAAATAGTACAAAAGGGGACTGTCCCTTTTTGTACTATTTTTGGGCGCCGGCAGCAAGGTCAAGTATTTCGTTGGTTATGGCCTGCTGTCGCAGTTTGTTATATTGGAGGGTAAGCTCGCCAATCAGGTTGTCGGCATTCTCGGTGGCGGCCTGCATGGCAATCACGCGGGCGGCCTGCTCGCTGGCAAAAGAGTCCAGCATGGCGCAATATACTTTCATGCGTATAACCTTGGGCAGCAACACTTTCATAAGCTCTGTGGCCGATGGCTCCAGTATGTAGTCACTCTCCTGCTCCGCCTCACCTGCCGGAACAGTAACCGGCAGCAGCACCTCATCCACGATCTGCTGTGATCCGGCACTCTTAAAGTGGGTATATGTGAGCACCACCTTGTCCAGATGGCCGTTCAGATACATATCCATAAGGTCATCGGCCAGTGATGCGGCCTGCTCATAACTGCGGCTCTGCATCATGCCGGCATAACCGGTGTTAATGGTCAGCCCCTCCTTGCGGAAAGCATCGGTTATCTTCTGGCCTACGGTATATACCAGAGGAGTCTGGTCAATATTGTAGAGTTCATTGTAAAGTGCGCGGCTGTGACGTATGATGTTGCCGTTAAATCCGCCGCACAGGCTGGAATCGGACGAGAAGCAGACCATAGCCACCTCCTTTACCTCACGCTCCACCACCAGCGGCGACACCTTGCGGGCCTCGGGGTCGGACGAAAGGCGTTTAAGGATACCATCCAGCTGATTCACGTAAGGCACGGCAAACTGAATGTTCTGCTGAGCCTTACGCAGTTTCACGCTCGACACCATCTTCATGGCCGATGTGGTCTTGCGTGTATTGCTGACCGACTGGATACGGGTCTTTATCTCCTTGAGTGACATTACTTATCAGATTCCTAATTCCTGAATGGTCTTGTCGGCAGCCTCCTCGATGAGTTTGCCTACCTCATCATTCATCACGCCTTTGGACAGCACATCAAGTATGTTCTCTTTGTACTTGCCGCGTACAATCTCCACAAAACGATCCTCAAACTCAATGACACGGTCCAGAGGAACCTTGCTCAGAAGACCGTGTATACCGCAATAGAGTACTGCAATCTGCTCGCCCACCGGCATAGGTGAATACTGCGGCTGGATAAGCAGACGGTTGTTCTTACGTCCCTTGTCAAGCACCATGGCGGTAACGGGGTCCATATCGCTGCTGAACTTGCTGAATGCCTCCAGCTCGCGGTACTGCGCCTGGTCAATCTTGAGCGTACCGGCCACCTTTTTCATTGACTTGATCTGAGCGTTACCGCCCACACGTGATACCGATATACCCACGTTGATGGCGGGGCGGAATCCCTGGTTGAAGAGGCTTGACTCCAGATATATCTGTCCGTCGGTGATGGAGATCACGTTTGTAGGGATATAGGCCGATACGTCACCGGCCTGAGTCTCGATGATAGGCAGAGCGGTCAGAGAGCCGCCTCCCTTTACGTGGCCCACCAATGATGGCGGCAGGTCATTCATCTTCTCGGCCACCTCTTGCTGGCTGATTATCTTGGCTGCACGCTCAAGCAGGCGTGAATGCAGGTAGAATATATCACCCGGATATGCCTCACGTCCCGAAGGACGTTTCAAAATAAGTGACACCTCACGATAGGCTACGGCCTGCTTGGAGAGGTCATCATAAACCACCAGGGCATGACGGCCGGTATCACGGAAATACTCACCTATGGCGGCACCTGCCAGCGGTGCATAGTACTGCAGGGCTGCAGGATCGGCAGCGGTTGCGGCAACCACGATGGTGTAATCCAGTGCGCCGTGCTGACGCAGGGTGTTCACTATGGTTGCAACTGTTGAACCTTTCTGGCCTACAGCCACATATATGCAATAGACAGGGTCACCTGCCTCATAGTTCTTACGCTGGTTGATGATGGTATCAATGGCAATTGCGGTCTTACCGGTCTGACGGTCGCCGATTATAAGCTCACGCTGACCGCGGCCTATGGGAATCATGGCGTCGATGGCACGCAGACCTGTCTGCAGGGGCTGATGCACGGGCTCACGGAACACCACGCCGGGAGCCTTACGCTCCAGAGGCATCTCAAAGAAAGGACCCTCTATATCCTTAAGACCGTCAAGCGGCTGACCCAGAGGGTTAACCACGCGGCCCAGCATGTTCTCACTTACGTTGATTGAGGCAATGCGGCCTGTACGGTGCACTGTCATGTCCTCCTTGATCTGATCGGTAGGACCCAGCAGGATGGCACCTACGTTATCCTCCTCCAGATTCATCACTATGGCACGTATGCCATTGTCAAACTCTATCAGCTCATCGGCCTCGGCATTCTTGAGTCCGTATATGCGGACCACGCCGTCACTCACCTGGAGCACGGTTCCCACCTCCTGGAATCGGGCGCTGGTGTCAATGCCCTTAAGCTGTTCCAGAAGTACCTCCGATACCTCACTTGCCTTTATTCCGTTTGCCATTATATGATACGGTTATTCTTTTCAATAAGTTCCTTGCGGATTCTCTGCAGTTTGCCAGCCACACTGGCATCCAGACGGAATCCGTCAACCAGAAGCACGAATCCGCCGTCAATAGACGGATCTACCGTGTGGGTCCATTCCACACTGCCGTGCTCTACGTTCTCTACCAACTGTTTAAGCCGAGCCCTGCGTTCATCACCCACAGGGGTGGCTGTTATAAGTTCAACCGGCACAATACCATTCTTGAGGCGGTACAGGTCCTGATAGCTTACGGCCATAAACAGCAGGCAGTCACCGCGTCCGGCACCTACAACGAGCTTGAAGAAAGCCTGTGCAGAGCCGCTCAACGGTTTCTTTCCGTCCGTGACAGCAGTCTCAAGCAGGCTGCATTTATCGGCCACACTTAGCGTGGGGTCAACCAGACGGTCATGTATGGCACGAACAGCCCGCATCCGTGAGGCAAGCGTCTGCATTTCCAGATACACCTGCGCGGCATCGCCCTGCTCCACCGCATACTGCAGCAGAGCCTTGGCATATCTTACGGATACGGTTCCTGTATTCATACCTTACTTTTCTGTTTTGACGTCATCTATCATGCGGTCTATCAGAAGGAGCTGGTCCTCATCGGTAGAGAGTTCCTTAAGCACAACCCTCTCGGCCACCTGGACCGACAGTTCCGCAACCTGACGACGCAAGCTGCGGAGCGCCTCCTCCTTCTCCAGACGTATCTGTTCGCGTGCATCGGCGATGAGTTTCTCACCGCTTTCCTTGGCACGGTTCTCGGCCTCTGCTATGATTTCATCACGCCGGTCTGTTGCCTCCTTAAGGATACGCGCCTTCTCGGCACGGGTCTCCTTGAGCAGTTCATCACACTCATTCTGGATACCGGCCAGACGCTCGTTGGCCTTCTTGGCAGCATCAAGCGACTTGTCAATATACTCATTGCGCTCGTCAACCATACGGGTTATGATGGGGAATCCCCACTTAACCAGTATAAAGAAGACAATTCCGGCTGCAATGAGCATCCAGATGATTGTACCGACTTCGGGAATCAGAAGGTCCATTACTTAGCGTAAAGTGCCAACAGACAAACGATTACAGCCAGAAGTGATACACCCTCCATGAAGGCGCCGATAAGAATCATTGAGCTGCGGATATCACCGGCGGCCTGGGGTTGACGTGCAATTGACTCCATTGCAGACTGACCGATACGACCCAGACCGAGGGCGGCACCTACAACTGCGATAGCGGCACCAAGTGCTATTACGCCATTTCCTAATGCTGCACCTGCGGCAGCCTGTAACATTGTTGCTAACATCATAATGTTGTTATTTTTAAGTTGTTAATGAATTATCTACGTTGGCCTTGGCGTTGGCTTTGGCCCCATCCGGTTCGTGATGCTCCTCAGGGCGTGAAAGGCCGATAAACACCGCACTAAGCATAGTGAACACATAAGCCTGTATATATGCCACCAGCAATTCCAGGAAATTCATGAATATCATGAAGAACACTGAAAGAACTGTCATTGGAGTTCCAATAAACGGTCCCATCTTGGCTGTTATGAATATCACGCAGGTAAGCGACAGTATGATTGCATGACCCGCAGTTATATTTGCAAACAGACGTACTGTGAGGGCAAACGGCTTGGTGAATATACCCACAATCTCAATGAAAGGCAGCAAAGGGATGGGAGCCTTGAGGAATATGGGAACATCGGGCCAGAGTATCTCTTTCCAATACTCGCGGTTACCGAACACGTTTACCGTAAAGAAGGTTACCAGCGCCAGTGATAGCGTTATTGCAATATTGCCAGTTACATTGGCACCTGCCGGGAAAATGGGAATAAGACCCATAATGTTGCTCAGCAGTATAAAGAAGAATATGGTGAGCAGCAACGGCGTATAACGTTTGTAATCCTTGCCTACCGAGGGCTTGATTACATCATCCACAATCATGGCTATGACATACTCCATAAGGCCCACAAAACCGCCCGGAGCAGGATCGGTAGCGCTGTGACGCCTGTACCAGCGGGCAGTGCACATCACTATCACGCAGAGCAGCAGGCTGTTTATTATCACAGCCAGCGCTATCTTGGTAAGTGACAGGTCAAGAGGTTTGAGTTCGGTGCCATCGGGCAGCGTCTCAACCAGTTTGCCTGCATGCGCACCGTCATTCGTGATATGGAAGTCCTCATAACTGCCTGTATGCTCAAGTTCACGTGAAGAGAAGAAATGCCAGCCCGTTACCTTACTGTACAGTATCACAGGCAGGTGCAAGCTGATCTCCTTTTCACCTATTGTTATTATATGCCAGTGATAGGAGTCCTTAAGATGGCCGAATATGATGCCCTTGACATCGACAGTCTCATCATGGGCAGTCTCCTGCGCCATAGCCGGAACCGCAATCAGAAACATCAGTGACAATATGGCAATTATCTTTTTCAACTCTTTTTCTCTCCTTTCATAAACAGTACCGTCTCAACAGCCGACAGGCACAGGTAATATATCATGAATATCACAGCAAACGGCAGCAACTGAGTGCCCACTGCTGTGAAATAGACCAGAAGCAGTACTATGGCAAGCAGAATCTTAACCACCCTGTAGGTAAGGAAGAATAAGCTGCGGTCCTTACCCTTTCTCTCGTTTGAGCGTTTAAGCCATACCATTACGCCCAGCATTACCGCATAGAACAGCGGTATAATGAACAGCAGGGATGGATACTGCTCCGGCCAGGCCATACGCAATGACAACACTGCCGCTACGGTCAGTACAGAAAGTACAATCAGATATGTCAGAATGAGCTTTTTCATATTTCGACACAAATTGAGAGAACATTGTTCCTGACCTCGGCGAACCCCGACCTTACGGCAACCTCAGTCTGTCCGTTCGCATCGCGGTAGCTTATCTTACCATTCTCAAGCGATGAGATTATAGGGGCATGGTTATTGAGGACAGTGAAACTGCCTACGGTACCCGGCAGGGTGACGCTTTCCACATCGCCCTCAAATACCATTCTGTCCGGTGCTATAATCCTAAGCTTGAGCATGATTACTTCTTCATTTCCTCCTGAAGTTTCTTGGCCTTCTCAATAGCCTCCTCAATGGTACCCACATTCAGGAACACCTGCTCGGGAAGGTCATCCACTTCACCGTCCAGAATCATGTTGAATCCCTTGATAGTATCCTCAATGCTTACCATTGTACCCTTGACGCCGGTAAACTGCTCGGCCACGGTGAACGGCTGTGACAGGAAGCGCTGTACGCGGCGTGCACGTGCCACCGTCAGCTTATCCTCATCGGAAAGCTCATCCATACCAAGAATTGATATGATATCCTGGAGTTCATTGTAACGCTGCAATATCTGCTTTACGCGCTGTGCGGTATCGTAATGTGCCTTGCCTACGATATTGGGATCAAGGATACGGGATGTTGAATCCAGCGGATCAACAGCCGGATAGATACCCAACTCGGCAATCTTACGGCTCAGCACGGTGGTTGCATCCAGGTGCGAGAACGTGGTGGCAGGTGCAGGGTCGGTAAGATCATCGGCCGGCACATATACAGCCTGTACCGATGTGATTGATCCGTGTATGGTAGATGTGATTCGCTCCTGCATCTTACCCATCTCACTGGCCAGCGTAGGCTGATAACCTACGGCACTTGGCATACGTCCCAGAAGGGCCGATACCTCAGATCCTGCCTGGGTAAAGCGGAATATGTTATCGATAAAGAACAGGATATCGCTGTAAGCGCCGTCGCTGCCGGCACCGTCACGGAATGACTCGGCAACGGTAAGACCTGAAAGCGCAACCGATGAACGTGCCCCTGGAGGCTCATTCATCTGACCGTACACAAGCGTGGCCTGTGACTTGGCAACCTCATCATAGTCAACCTTGCTCAGATCCCACTCTCCCTTGGCCATGCTCTCCTTGAAGGCATCGCCATATTTGATAACGCCGGACTCGATCATCTCGCGCAGCAGGTCATTACCCTCACGGGTACGCTCTCCCACTCCGGCAAAGACCGAGAATCCGTTGTTCTTCTTTGCGATATTGTTGATAAGCTCCATGATGAGCACGGTCTTGCCCACACCGGCTCCGCCAAAGAGGCCGATCTTACCGCCCTTGCAGTAAGGCTCAAGAAGGTCAATAACCTTGATTCCGGTAAACAGAACCTCCTCAACCGTGGAGAGTTCCTCAAACTTAGGCGGCTGACGGTGTATGGGGAACGCGCCCTCCTTGTCCAGAGGCTTGAGGTCATCGATAGGCTCACCGGTAACGTTCATCATGCGGCCCTTGATCTGCTTGCCCACAGGCATTGTGATAGGACTGCCGGTTACACGAACCTCCATACCGCGACGCAGACCGGTGGTAAGGTCCATGGCCACGCAACGGACCATGTTCTCGCCAATATGCTGCTGAACCTCAATTATCAGTTTACGGCCGTCATCACGGGTTATCTCCAGAGCGTCATGGATTGACGGCAGGTCATTACCGCTCTCAAACGCCACATCCACAACAGGACCGATTATTTGGGCTACATGCCCTGAAACTGCTTTCATATCGTCAATTTTACGGAATGCAAAGTTAGTGTTTTTCGGCATACTATCTTATCCTTAAAAGTGACCTTTTGTATCCAAACGGATTAAATTTCACACTTATTTATACTAATTTTGCGGCATGATTTTGACAGGAACTATTTGGGCAGTTATCAAATTGCTTGCAGGATTCATCCTGCTTTTCTTTGGCGGCGACTGGCTTGTTGACGGCGGTGTTGCTTTGGCACGCCGATTCCGTATCTCTCCGCTCGTAATCGGAATGACCATAGTGGCGTTCGGGACATCGGCCCCGGAACTTCTGGTAAGCCTTATATCGGCCATAAAAGGCAGTGCAGGCATTGCCATCGGCAACGTGGTAGGTTCCAATATAGCCAACATAGGTCTTATTCTGGGACTTACTGCCCTGATATGCCCTATTGAGACCGATAACAGCAAAGTGATCCGTCACGGCTCGATAATGATTGCCGCATCACTGCTCCTGATGGTATTTGCACTCAAATCAGGCATAACCAGGATTGAAGGTCTCACGCTGATTGCCGGCCTCATCCTGTTCACAACCATATCTGTCAGGAAAGGGCGTACGCAGCCACAGGAAGCCGATATTGACAGCCAGGAGGGAAAGTCCATGACTGTACTTGCCGCCATAGGACTGATTGTACTCTCCTGTGCCATGCTTGCATTCGGAGCCGATATTCTGGTTGACGGCGCCACCACGATAGCAAGCGCCATTGGTGTAAGCGACAAGGTGATTGGCCTTACAATCGTTGCCCTGGGTACCAGCCTGCCTGAACTTGCAGCATCAGTTGCAGCAGCTTTCAAGAAGCAGATGGACATATCCATAGGCAACATAATAGGCTCCAACATATTCAACATACTCTGCGTTCTGGGTGTGTCCACATCTATCAAGCCCATATCGCTGGAGTTCCGGGACTACGCAAACGATCTCATCTGGATGATGGGATTCTCTGTATTCATCATCATCTTCACTACAATGAGAAAAAAGAAAGGACGCCTGGGCCGTACCGCAGGCATCCTTTTCCTATTGGCTTACGCCGTCTATGCGTGGTCCCTGTTTTAATTCTTACGCTTCATAACGCTGCGTACAAAGTACCATATCAGTACTGCGTACATGATGAGTGACAGCCACTCGGCCATATGTGAGCCTGTCCATGAATCGGCCATAAACAGATCCAGTCCGGCAAATCTCAGGGCAGCACTTACCACGCCCATCAGTGCACCACCGGCAATAAACCCCGATGCCAGGAGTGTTCCGTGCTCTACACGGGCGGTATTGACTGCAGGATCAATTGAACGGCTGCCCACGTACCAGTTGATGAATCCGCCTACAACCAGAGGTATATTGAGCTGGAACGGAATAAACATACCCAGAGCAAATGCCAGGGCCGGAATCTTGCAGAAGTTTAGTATCAAAGCAATCACTGCACCCACGGCATAAAGCCACCAGGGAGCGCCAGTACCCGACATAAGCGGATCGATTACAGCAGCCATTGCATTGGCCTGCGGAGCAACCAGAGCATTATCTCCTACAAATCCGTAAGTCTTGTTCAGGATAATCAGAACGCCGCCCACGGTCAGGGCCGACACCAGAGTACCCAGGAACTTCCAACCCTGCTGAACGGCAGGAGTAGAACCCAGCCAGTAACCTATCTTAAGGTCGGTAATGAAACCGCCGGCCATAGAGAGAGCGGTACATACCACACCGCCCATTATCAGGGCCGATACGATACCGGGAGTACCCTTAAGACCAACTGCAACCATGATAACGGATGCAAGGATAAGTGTCATCAGAGTCATTCCGGATACGGGATTGGTACCTACAATGGCAATGGCGTTAGCCGCAACTGTAGTGAACAGGAATGCAATGATTCCTACAACCAGAATACCTACTACGGCATGCATCAGGTTGAAATCCATCACGCCAAAATAGAAGAAAGCAAACACTGCAACCAGTGCCACGATTATGCCTATTACGACTATCTTCATGGGAAGGTCACGCTGGGTACGCTCAACCTCGGCATTGGCCGAACCTGCGCCGCCCTTGAGCTCACGACCTGCCAGGCTTACGGCACCTTTTATAACAGGCCATGACTTTACTATGCCTATGATTCCGGCCATCGCGATACCGCCTATACCTATATGACGTGCATAGCTGGAGAATATCTGCTCAGGCTCCATACCGGCTACGGCATCGGTAACAGCGGGATTGAGTGACTGCAGGAACGCATCACCCAGCATAGGCAGTATCGGAACGATTACGAACCATACCAGAGCCGATCCGGCAGCAATGATGCAGGCGTACTTGAGGCCTACTATATAGCCCAGACCCAGCACAGCAGCACCTGTATTGATGCTGAACACCAGTTTGGCCTTTGTTGCCAAGGCCGATCCCCATGCACATACCCTTGATGTAAAGTTCTCAGTCCAGAGACCGAATGTGGAAACTATGAAATCATAGATACCGCCAATGATACCTGATACCACCAGCGGCTTGGCCTGACCGGCACCCTTCTCGCCCGATATAAGCACCTGCGTGGTAGCTGTAGCCTCGGGGAAAGGATATTTACCATGCATATCCTTGACAAAATACTTGCGGAAAGGTATCAGGAAAAGAATTCCAAGCACACCGCCCAGAAGTGAGCTGATGAATACCTGCATGAAGTTCACGGTCATATCCGGATACTTGGCCTGAAGTATGTAAAGTGCAGGCAGTGTAAATATTGCGCCGGCCACAATCACACCGGAGCAGGCTCCGATTGACTGAATGATGACGTTCTCACCGAGCGCGCCTTTGCGTTTGGCCACCGATGAAACACCTACGGCTATGATTGCGATAGGTATTGCGGCCTCAAACACCTGACCTACCTTAAGGCCCAGATAAGCCGCTGCTGCCGAGAACAGTACTGCCATGAGCAAGCCCCAGCCAACAGACCAAAGGTTAGCCTCGGGATAAACCTTACCGGGTTTCATTATAGGCTCGTATGATTCACCCTCTTTCAACTCACGATACGCATTTTCCGGCAGTTCAACCGGTTTCTTCTCTTCTTCCATATAATCAGTTATTGTCAGTTCTCAAATTGGTTTTGCGAATATAGTTAATTATTAAAAAAAAGGGATTACATTTGGTGCAGAAACCTATTAAACTAATTATAAAAAGGTATGAGAAAAACTTTATTCTTTGCTGCCGCAGCCGTTCTGGCTATAGCAGGCGTGTCTGTTCAGGCACAGAATTCCAGAATCGTAGAAGACGGAGGCACAGGCCCCTACAAAGCCATCATGATGGAAGAGGCTTCTCTTACAACCCACACCATTTTCCGTCCGCAGGACCTGAGCAAGTTTGACAAAAAGAACCTGCTCCCGGTTGTTGTATGGGGTAACGGCGGTTGCGCCAACTCTCCCAGCGGCCATGTCAATTTCCTCAATGAGGTTGCATCTCAGGGATTCCTGATTGTAGCCATCGGCCCCAGCAACTACCAGCAGCAGGAGGCTCCGCGCCCCGGTCAGACCGGTGATGTACCCCGCATGGGTCAGGGCGGCGGATTCCCCGGTGGCGGTATGCCCGGCGGTGGAATGCCTCCTATGGGCGGCATGGGCGGACAGCGTCCGCAGGGTGCGCCTCAGGGAGCTCCTCAGGGACAGCGTCCCCAGGGTCAGGGTGGTCCTCAGGGCGGCGGTATGCCCCGTATGGGTGGCGGTATGCCCGGCGGTATGGGCGGCGGCATGTCCATGGGTGATCCCGAAGGCCTGAAGCAGGCTCTTGAGTGGGTAATCGCTCAGAATGCCGACAAGAACAGCCCCTACTACGGCAAACTGGATATTGACAATATCGCAGCAGCCGGTATGTCATGCGGCGGTCTGCAGGCTCTCCACATGTCAGGTGACGCCCGCATCAAGACCATCCTGGTCATGAACAGCGGTTACTTTGGCTCCGATGACAGCGAGGACAAGGCCAGCCTTGCCACTATGAAGCAGAAATCAGTTATCTGGATTCTGGGTGGTTCAACCGATATCGCATGGGAGAACGGTAACGACGACTTCAAGCGTATGTCAGGCACAATGCCAGCATGCCTTGTAAGCCTTGACGGCATTGGTCACGGCGGCACATACATGCAGCCCAACGGCGGTGACTACGCAAAGGTTGCCGGAGCATGGCTCAAATGGTGGCTCAAGGGCGACAAGGAGGCCGGCACGATGTTTACAGGCAATGAGCCCGGCGTTGGTAAGATGGCCGGTTGGTCAATTGAGCGCAAGAACATCAAGTAAGACCTCTGCAGATAGAGAGAAAACATAAACGCGTCCCTTTGGGGCGCGTTTCTCTTTCTTAGCAAAACACGGATCCTCACGGACCCCTCAACCTAATTATTCAAAGTCTAAAGAAAGAATAGTATACTTTATCTGCTACTGCAGTCTGTTTCTGTTCATTCATGTAATTGAGATTCTGGAACTGATCACGATCATAGCTATACACAAGTTCCTTGTCATTCAATTTACATATCCTTGCTCTTTTGGTGATTGTTTCACCACCGTCGCGTTCCTCGCAGAATGTAAGGCTGCCATCCGGCCTGAGCGAATAATGTCCCTCCATTGTCACCATATTGGCCACAGTCAACGGAGCATCACCGTACATAACGTAAGAATTGGGACTGATTACCAAATTCCACTTACGTTTGTTCACAGTAGTGTTCTTCTGGATTCTCTTGGCATCACGATAATACGCAACATCCGAAAAATACCAATTTCCTTCTATCCTCCTCTTCCAGTACATAAACCTTAGTCCTTGTACGTAATTCCAGATCTTTCTCATGTTTTCTCCTCCTATTATTCAGTCCTTCAGTCAATTATCTATTCTCTATTGATTTCATTCATTATCATAGTCCAAAACCCGGCCATTGAACTTAACCTCCCAATCCTCTACGGAAGCAGAGAATTCAATAGGTCTGTAAACCGTGTAAATGTTCATACCCAGCACAAAGGTGTACTGTAGGCCCAGTTCAAGCTCATCATCCGGTATTACTCCGGACAGGGAAATAATCTGTGACTGACCCTTGGCACCGCGGTAATGGGTTCCCTCATAGTCAAATTCATCAACATCAAAGAATACCTCCACATAATGCTTTCCTTCTTTCAGTTCCTCGGGAACAACATATGCGCGATAGCAATCCTCCCTGGCATCCGACAGCTTATCTGCGCCCATAAATTCCGCAGACTCAACGCCGCATTTGACCGGATCATTGCCTTCATAAAAATCAATGTTACGGCGTTTGGCATCGGGAACCCAGTGGCTGTTTTCACCGTCCACTACAAACAGTCCTTCAGTCGGCATGCCATGCAGTACGACTTTGCGTACATGCATAAGTCCTTTCAACTGCTCATCGTCAGTTATATCGCAAACTTTAAAACCGATACTGTTTGAGATGTGATGGAACTGCAGACTTACCGTTTCAAATTCCTGATCACATCTCATGTTGACAGTATTAGAGGCCAACGGACCTTTTTTAATATCATTGGGTGTGAAAGATATGGCGTATGAGCCATCAGTGTGATAACTCACGCTACTTGCATAGGGATAAAAAGCGTTGACTCTCATAGAACCGCTTGAGAGACTTGATGTAATCAGATTTGCCGTCCTCACTCCATTGTTTTCAAACACCGGCTGATTATCAACCATGACGCTCTTTGTATCGTTGTCAACACCGACAAGGCCGAATGCTATACGTGAATCCAGGAATGCATGTGTCTTCTCACTGCTGTACCCTGAAACGATTCTGGTTTCCGCCAAAGTCGGTTTGATAAGACCCGATTTGGTGGTCTTTACCTCTGCCTTTGTCTTAGTCTTGGTGTTGCGCGCTATCGATATATTAAATATGGTCTGCGTTTCCTGATCATAGGACACCACATTAAACCTGTCCTCTCTGCTGCAGGAGGATAAGCACAATGTTACTGCTGTAGCGATTACTGTTGCTATTGCTGTCCGTTTCTTCATTTCTGTTCTTTCGGGCTTGTTTCCGAACCAAAGATAAAATTCTTTTAATGGCAACAATGTTGGAAAAAAGGTGGACTTGCATATTATGATTAAAATTATTCATCACATTGAACAAAGGTGTGTATTATTCAACCCCTTTCGGAACGTTTTTAAACAAAATTTCGGCTCTGAAAACTATTTGCTACCTTTGCCGGTACAATTGAACAGATATGAACATACTCATCAGCAACGGCATAATCCTGCCAATGACAGTTCCGGAAGGCAAGCAACCTTACTTTAAAGGCTATGTAGGCATAGAATCCCAAAAGATTGCGTTTGTAAGTGCAGACCCCGGATGCGCATCGGAGTTTATGGCCAGCCACCCCGATGTCAGGCATATCGATGCAGCCGGCAAGATAGTAATGCCCGGACTGATAAACACACATACGCATGTAGCCATGGCGCTACTGCGCGGTATTGCCGATGATATGCCTCTGATGGAATGGCTTGAGCAGCATATCTGGCCGATTGAGGGCAAGATGGGTTATCAGGAGGTGTTTGACGGAGCCAGACTGGGCATACTGGAGATGCTCATGGGAGGCACCACCACCTTTGTAGATATGTACCCGTACGAGGAAGCCGTAGCCGAGGCTGCTGAAACCGCAGGCATACGTGCACTGGTCAGTCCCTGCCCCATGGATTTCAGGATGGATCACTTTGAGAATGACTGGAAACAGGTTCAGAAACGCTTCTCGTCAAGCCGTCTGGTTTCAATGTGGATGGGCCCGCACGCAATCTATACCCTATCCGGCAAGAACCTGCAACGCTCCATAAGTCTTTCCAAGGAACTCGGTGTAGGCAGTCATGTCCATCTGGCCGAGACGCAGACGGAGCAGGATAACTGTATGGCACAACATGGCATGAGTCCTACCGAATACATGGAGAATGAAGGTCTGTTCACCACAAAGACCCTGGCAGCGCACTGTGTGGTAATGTCGGACCATGATATAGAGATTCTGGCCAGAAACGGTGTATCTGTTGCCCACAATCCTCAGAGCAACATGAAACTCGCCTCCGGCATAGCTCCCGTAAAGAAGATGCTTGATGCCGGCGTTAATGTATCATTAGGTACTGACGGTGCTTCATCAAACAATGACCTGGATATGTGGGAAGAGATGCGCACGGCATCACTGCTGCAGAAAGTAAGCACACTGGATCCATGCGCGATACCGGCATACACAGCACTGCAGATGGCAACGGTAAACGGAGCCAAGGCTATCGGCCGCGAAGGAGAACTTGGCGTTCTGGCCGCCGGCGCGTTAGCCGATGTACTGCTCGTTGATATTGAAAAAGCGCATCTATATCCGCATACCAACCTTATTTCAGAGCTTGTTTACAGCACACATGCATCAGATGTTAATACCGTCATAGTTAACGGCAACATAGTGGTTGAAAACCGCAAATGCCTTACTATGAACGCCCAAGAGGTCTGTGCCACCGCCCAAAAGCACATCGACGCCCTGATAAACAAATAAAAAGTATCAGAGAGAACAAAAAAAAGTCGAAATTGTTTTTGAAGGTATCTCTAAAACCACTACCTTTGCACCGCTTTCACAAGAAAGTACGTTCTTTGAACAATTCTGGAAAATTTTACATCCCGACTTGAATACCCGAATAGGTTTCCAAACGTACGGAGGCAATTATCGCACAAGCCGAGAGCAAAGGGAAAGCTTGTTTTCACTTTGCCGAGGCGCGGAGATAATCGCCGCAGATTAAATTTTCCAGAGAAAATTTAATCTGCGGCAATAGCTCAGTTGGTAGAGCACGACCTTGCCAAGGTCGGGGTCGCGAGTTCGAGTCTCGTTTGCCGCTCAGTAGATCTTTGATTTATTTTAGAAATGCCCAGGTGGCGGAATTGGTAGACGCGCACGTTTCAGGTGCGTGTGCCGCGAGGTGTGCAGGTTCGAGTCCTGTTCTGGGCACTTCTCTGGAGAGATGGCGGAATTGGTAGACGCGCTACTTTGAGGGGGTAGTGACAATTATGTCGTGTGAGTTCGAGTCTCATTCTCTTCACCAAAGTTCATTGATAATTCTGGAAAATTTATCTGAGTGGAATAACTGAAAATGTTTCCCTGAGAGCTCTGCGGCAGTTTTGGTGCGAGCCGAGAGCAGAGGGAAAACTTGTTTTCACTATGCCGAGGCGAAGCCCAAAACCGCCGCAGGTAAATTTTCTTGAAAATTTACCTGCGGCAATAGCTCAGTTGGTAGAGCACGACCTTGCCAAGGTCGGGGTCGCGAGTTCGAGTCTCGTTTGCCGCTCCAATAGAATTACTAAGCAGCTTG
Organism: uncultured Bacteroidales bacterium; assembly: GCA_902782245.1. Classification (GTDB taxonomy): domain Bacteria; phylum Bacteroidota; class Bacteroidia; order Bacteroidales; family Bacteroidaceae; genus Colenecus. Next base: position 23,590 of record CACZMI010000029.1, read on the forward strand.
TCATTAAACAACAAAGCTGCTTTTTTTGTTTGTAAATGAATGAAACGGACAACATCTTTTTTAATATTTATCCTTTCGGCTTTCTGTCTGCAGGCTCAGACCAAGCACACAGTCAGCGGCTATATCACTGACATTTCAAGCAAGGAGACGCTCATCGGTGCCACAATCCTTGACCTTAAAAGCGGTCACGGAGCCATAACCAACGAATACGGTTTCTACTCACTCACCCTAACCGACGGCCCGGTTGAGGTCCGAACCGGATATGTAGGTTACAAACCGGTAGTGATATCATTCACGCTTCACCATGACACCATAATAAATATTGACGTCCCCACCATTGATGAGCTTAACGAGGTAACCATATACGGAAACCGTGAAATCCTGGGAGTACGCGGGTCACAGATGAGCGCCATAGATATCCCCATCGAGCAGATCAAGGCAGTACCCGCCATGTTCGGTGAGACCGATGTGCTAAAAGCACTTCAGCTACTGCCAGGCGTCCAGGCCGGCGCTGAAGCTACCGCAGGTCTGTATGTACGTGGAGGAAATCCCGATGAGAACCTGTTGCTACTGGACGGTGTCCCTGTTTACAACGTTAACCACATGTTCGGAATGTTCTCGGTGTTCAACCCCGATGCCATCAAGAACGTGACACTCTACAAGGGCAGCTTCCCTGCCCACTACTACGGCAGATTGTCATCAGTGGTGGATATCCGCATGAAGGATGGTGACCTGAACCAATACCACGGAAACGCGTCTGTCGGACTTGTCTCATCCAAGATCAATCTTGAAGGCCCTATTATAAAAGGTAAGACATCATTCAATATCTCAGCCCGCCGTACCTACTCCGACCTATTGCTCAACTCGGCCATCTGGCTTAACAAACAATTTGATTTTGCCAACACTGATGACCTTAGCATGGGTTATTACTTCTATGACCTGAATCTGAAACTGAATCACAAATTCAATGACAATGACCGTCTCTACGTGAGCTGGTACAGCGGTGATGATGACATCTACTTCAATTACAGGAGTTCGGGCGGAGCATATAAGGAGAAAACCAGACTGAACTGGCGTTGGGGCAACACTGTGGCAGCCATTCGCTGGAACCATGTTCTTGGACCCAAAC
>CACZMI010000030.1 GCA_902782245.1 uncultured Bacteroidales bacterium
TTCACACTGGCTGACCTGGTATTCGCCGCTATGGTCAATCAGGGAGAGAACATGGCGTTTGCCATCAACTCCACCATATATTATCATGTATCGGCCAAACTGGGTGATGTGCTTACCGCCGAGGGTCATTTTACAAGCCGTCATCCCAAGATACCGGCAGCTCAGGTGCAAGTCACAGACCAGAACGGTACGATCATCGCAACATTCCACGCACAGGGCTATACAAAGCATATGCCTGCACCTTTCAGCGGACTGGAATAATTTTTCTCAGATTTTAACACTTATTTCTATTTGTTTTCATATCTTTGTCCAAGAAGCATAGCCTATAGTGCAGAAAAGGACAATCAAACGTGAAAACTGTATTTATATATGAAGGACTGGAATAATACTACCGCTTCCCATGTAAAGGAAGTTCAAGAAGACACAACTGAAACATCAAAGTGGACGGGAGGGTTCCCAAGTCTGAACTTGAGTTCGCTGTCTCCACTATCGGCTCCGTTAGGAGATTAGTTGTTTTAAAACAATTTGGTTATCTTCGCACCCAGCAAGATAACCAAATTTGTTTTTTATGAAAATCAGAATCATTCTTCTGGCAGTTCTCTCTGCCGTCATTGCCATGCCTTCATTGGCTCAGCGTTCCAGTAAGGCAAGTGCTGTGGAACTCTCATTCAACTATCAGAAACAGTCAGGAGCAGGCTCCAACCAGTGGGCCGTTTGGATTGAGAATTCAGAGGGCAAGGTAGTCCGCACCCTTACCGTAACTTCATTTACATCAAAGGGCCGTGGAGGCCGCCGCGGTTACACATTCCGTCCCACCTGCGTTCCCACCTGGGTCAAAAACGCCAAGGCAGAGGAGATGACCGATGAGCAGATCGACGCCGTAACAGGTGCAACTCCGTCTCAGAGCGGAATCCAGACCTATACATGGGATTTCAAGGATGCTAATGGCAAGGATGTCCCCGCCGGTGATTACAAGATCTGCTTTGAAGCTACCCTCTACTTTAACAGCATCCTGCTCTACAGCGGCACATTCTCAACCAAGGATAAGGCCGGTGAAATCAAACTCACCTCAACCTTGACCGAAGAGGATGAGGCTCACAAGAACATGGTTACAGAAGTTAAGGCTGCAATCAAGTAAATATCAGAACGTTGCAGAACCCTTTAGTGCGGCGGCCGATGAACAGTCAGTCGCCGTTACTGTTACCTTACCGGTGGCCTGTGTACGGCGGATATAGGCGGTCATGCGTCCCTGATAAGTATTGAAAACTGAACTCTTATGGCTGGTATCGTGCGCCAGGACATCGGCATTATCGACTGCTATCAGCTGTGCGCCTTCAACTTTCAGTTCAATGGTACGGTCATAGTTTGGGCAGATGTTACCTTCGGCATCGGCAATGAATACTGACAGAATCTCCACATCATCAAACCCTGTGCCTGCTTTGCCTCCATTTTTTTCAATGCCTATATGAGTGGGATCACCTACGGTAACTGAATCACATTTTGCCACCAACACACCGTCATTATATCCTCTGATGCTTATTATTCCCTGATCATAGTTGACGTTATACACAGCGGGACGGGCGTTGTCGGGCATCGGTCTGCGTCCCTGAGGTTCTCCGTTTATCCAAACGTCCACCTCCTGACAGTTTGAATAGACCTCAATCACAGCCTGGTCATATGTGTCCATATCGGCCGGAGTCCAGTCCGATACCAACGCACCTGCGCCGTTGTTGTCGGCATGACGGGCAAACGCCACCATAGGCTCCTTGGTCCACCAACTGGCCCGCTGCAGTCCGGCGGGTTTTACACCTCCGGTTACATCCAGCAGTGAGGTGCTCCACATAACTTGCGGCCAAGCGGCCTCCCCCAGATAGTCAATGCCTGCCCAAAGGAACTGGCCGCTTAACGAGGGATCATCCCTGAGCATCAGCCACGACTGTACATCATGTGTATTCTCGGTGCCGATGATTGCCTTCTCTGGGTGGGCGTCGTGATACGCCTTGAGTTCATCCACACGATAGTTCTGGCCAACCACATCCATCATCTCGGCAAATCCGTTGCGGTATACGCCCGATGAGTTGGGACGGAAAAGTGCCATCGTTACGGGGCGGGTATTGTCCAATGAATGTACCAGATCCTGCTGTTTGCGGTATTTGTCAAATCCCTGCTCATTGTTCAGATTGTCTCGGATCTCATTGCCAACGCTGTAAATCACCACGCTCGGGTGGTTGCGGGCCTGCTCAACCATTGCGCGTGTATCGGCCTCCCACCAATCGTCAAAATAGAGGTTGTATCCCTTCTCGGCATGGTTCTTGGGCGTGTTCCACGTGTCAAAAGACTCGGCCATTACCAGGAATCCCATGCGGTCGCACAGCTCCATCAGAGTGGGGTCGGCAGGGTTGTGGGCCATCCTTATGGCGTTTACACCCAGTTTGCGTAATTGTTGCAGACGATACTCCCAGACCGATGCCGGTACGGCAGTTCCCAACGCGCCCGCATCGGAATGCAGGCATACTCCGTACATCTTAATGTTCTGCCCGTTCAGAAAGAATCCCTTCTCATTGTCAAAACGTATGGTGCGCAGGCCGGTTGTCATGGTCTCTTTATCCAGTTCCTTGCGGCCGTCCATGACTGATACCTCAAGTGTGTACAGATAGGGGTCATCTGTAGACCAAAGATGAGGGCTCTTTATATCAATACTTCCACTCATCTCTTTCTGCATGCCGGCTTCTATCTGACCTGCCGGACTGTTTCCGCTTGCCACAGTCTTTCCGTCGGCATCCTTAAGAATGTATCTCAGACTGACCTTGGAGCTGCTTTTGGATGTATTGGCAACGGTTGTCCTGATTTCAACCTTTCCGTCATTATAAGATACAAACGCTCCGTTCATGGGTATGTGGCATGCATTTTTGCTTACCAGACGAACGTGGCGGTTTATTCCGCTGCCGGTGTACCAGCGCGATGCCGGCTGGACGGAGTTGTCCACACGCACGGAAACGACAGCATCTTTTCCGGGAGTAACCAGATCGGTGATATCGTAAGTAAATCCCACATATCCGTTTGGCCTATAACCAGCCAGCTTGCCGTCCACGTATACACTGCTGCAGGCCATCACCCCGTCAAACTCAAGGAACAAATGTTCATCGGCCCCGACATCGGCCTTAATGGTCTTGCGGTACCAACCTGTCCCCGCAGGCAGATAAGCGCCGCCCTGCCCGGTAGGATTGCTCCGGTCAAACTCCCCCTCAATGCTCCAGTCATGCGGCACATTAACCGTGCGCCAACCCTCAACAACATTCAGTCCATCTATCGTGGCATCACTCAGCACAAACTCCCAATTGCTGTCCAAGCTCCGTACTTCACGAGCCGCCACAGCATAAGATATGAGAATGATAAGGGCAAGTATGTATTTCTTCATGTCTGACTGTTTTTTATTTGCAGTTACAAACTTAATGAGAATCTTATAAATTTGCGCACAGTAAAGTTGAGTTATATGATTCTTATTACCGCCGCCATACTGCCCGCCATACTGCTCTGGATATATACTTGCAGACGTGACGCCCAACCTGAGCCTATTTCACAGATGCTCAAGGCATTCCTTTACGGAGCTGTGATATGCCTGCCGGTGTCTTTTGTTGAGCAGGGCATAAGCGTGTTGCTGTTCGGTCCAGAAGGTTCACCCACAACGCTTACAGGGTCAACAATAGAGGCATTCCTGGTGGCTGCTGTTCCTGAGGAGGGCTTTAAACTTCTTGCATTATGGCTTGTCCTGCGCAAGAATCCCTATTTTGATGAGCATTTTGACGGCATAGTCTATGCGGTCTGTGTGGGCTTGGGATTTGCCGCCATTGAGAATCTGGGCTATGTTCTGATGCATGCCGATATGTGGCTGTCAGTAGCCATAACCCGTGCGTTGCTGGCCGTACCCGGTCATTACGCATTCGCCGTTTTCATGGGCTATTATTACTCGCTGTATCATTTCGGCCAGAAGTCTACACAGAACCTTTTAAGCATATTCCTGATACCGGTACTGGCACACGGATGCTACGATGCCTTTGCCCTGTCCGGTTCGGTGGAACCCTTATTGGGAGGAATCAGCTTTTTAGTCCTTATATTCTTCTGCATCAAGATGCACAAGAACGCCCGCCGGAAAATCCAAGCCCAGGTGGATCGCGACCGCCACGCCCACCAATTTGATGAGTAAGCTTGACAAAAAAATAAGTGATTTGTGCTGCTATTTCATTGAAAAAGTGTAATTTTGCGAGCCGATTATTATCAACCCTTGCATAAAGGGTTAGTTATTAGCGTGTTAAACCCCCGAGTGCGGGTTCTGCGGTATAGCGTAACTGCTGAGCGCAAGCGTTTAGGGAGTTTCCATGACGTCGGGATGACGGAGAGGTTGCGTAGAGTAATGAAAATGTTTAATTATTGATTTAAAGTTTAGAATGGATACTTTAAGTTACAAGACTGTTTCGGCCAACAAGGCTACCGCTAATAAGGAATGGGTCGTGGTTGACGCCAAGGACCAGGTTCTGGGCCGCTTCGCCGTGAAGGTTGCCAAGCTGCTGCGCGGTAAGTATAAGACTAATTTCACTCCGCACGTTGACTGCGGCGACAATGTCATCGTTCTCAATGCCGATAAGGTTGTCCTGACCGGCAAGAAATGGACTGACAGGGTTTATCTGCGTTACACCGGTTATCCCGGCGGCCAGCGCGAGATGACACCCGCACAGCTGATGGCTAAGCCCAACGGCGCTGAGAGACTTATGAAGAAAGTTGTTAAGGGTATGCTTCCCAAGACAAAGCTTGGTGACAAGCTCATTGACAACCTCTATGTTTATGCAGGTACAGAGCACAAGCATGAGGCACAGCAGCCCAAGGCAATCGATATCAATTCACTTAGTTAATTTGAAAGAGAATGGAAGTAATCAATGCAATAGGCCGTCGTAAAAGCGCCGTGGCACGTGTCTTCGTTACAGAAGGTACAGGTAAGATTACCATAAACAAGAGAGATCTCGCAGTATATTTCCCGTCATCACTGCTGCAGTATGTAGTTCTCCAGCCCCTCAAGAAGCTTGATGTTGCTGAGAAGTACGATATCAAGGTTAATCTGGACGGGGGCGGTTACAATGGCCAGGCCAATGCCCTGCGTCTTGCAATTGCACGCGCTCTTGTTAAGATCAATCCTGATGACAAGAAGGCCCTTCGTTCAGAAGGCTTCCTGACCCGTGATGCCCGCTCTGTTGAGCGTAAGAAGCCCGGTCAGCCCAAGGCACGTCGCAGATTCCAGTTCAGTAAGCGTTAATACGCCGAATCTGTGTTTAGTATCTAAACTGTCGGGATCTGCCGCATAAAAGGACAGCTACCCGACGGTTGTTAAAAAAGAATGTAAACAAACTAACAAACTATTTATGTCAAGAACAAATTTTGAACAGCTTCTCGAAGCTGGTTGCCACTTCGGCCACCTGCGCCGCAAATGGAATCCCGCTATGGCTCCTTATATCTTCATGGAGCGCAATGGCATTCATATCATCGACCTTAACCAGACTGTAGCCGCTATCGATCAGGCTGCTGAGGTTCTCAAGCGCATGGCTCGCGACGGAAAGAAGATCCTTTTTGTAGGTACAAAGAAACAGCTCAAGGAGCTTGTTGCCCAGAAGGTATCAACCGTTGGCATGCCTTACGTTATTGAGCGCTGGCCCGGTGGTATGCTCACAAACTTCCCCACAATCCGCAAGGCTGTGAAGAAGATGGCCACTATCGACAAGCTGACTCAGGACGGAACATATTCAAACCTTTCAAAGCGTGAGATCCTCCAGATCACACGTCAGCGCGCCAAGCTGGAGAAGAACCTTGGTTCTATCGCCGACCTGTCACGTCTGCCGGCCGCTCTGTTCGTAATTGACGTTCTCAAGGAGAACATCGCCGTACGTGAGGCCAACCGTCTGGGTATCCCCGTATTCGCTATCGTTGATACCAACAGCGATCCTTCAAACATCGACTACGTTATTCCTGCCAACGATGACGCTACCAAGTCAGTTGACGCTATCCTGACCGCTTGCTGCGATGCTATCGCCGAGGGTCTTGCCGAGCGTAAGGCTGAGAAGGGTGATGAGGCTGCCGATGAGGAGGGTGCTGAGAAGGCTGAGAAGCCCCGCAAGGAGCGCATCCGCAAGGTTGCCAAGAAGGACGAGACTCTTGATGAGGCTCCCGCTGCCGAAGAGGCTCCCGCAGCTGAGGCTGCCGAGGCTCCTGCCGCTGAGGCTCCCGCCGAGGAGGCTCCTGCAAAACCCAAGCGTACACGCAAGGCTGCTGCTCCCAAGGCAGAAGGCGAGGCTGAGGCTTGATTTTCATTAACCGTAAAAACATTAAAGAAAATGGCTGTAACACTTGATGATATTAAAGCCCTGCGCACCAAGACAGGTGCCGGTATGTCAGATTGCAAGAAGGCTCTCACCGAGGCTGAAGGCGATTTTGAGAAGGCTATTGAGATAATCCGCAAGAAGGGTCTGGCAGTTGCTGCAAAGCGTTCTGACCGTGAGGCTTCCGAGGGTTGCGTACTGGTAAAGGTTGACGGTAACTTTGGTGCTATCATCGCCCTTAAGTGCGAGACCGACTTCGTTGCCAACAACAAGGATTTCATCGCTCTCACACAGAGCATCCTGGATGCTGCTGTTGCTGCTAAGGCTAAGTCACTCGATGAGGTTAAGGCTCTGCCTTTTGAGGGTAAGACCGTTGCTGATATCGTTCTGGAGCGCACCGGTATCGTAGGTGAGAAGCTTGAGCTCGACGGCTACAACTACATCGAGGCTCCCGAGATTGCTTCTTACAACCACCAGGGTAAGAACTTCCTCTGCTGCCTGGTTGCCTTCAACAAGGAGGTGTCAGACAAGGAGTATGTTCATGAGATCGCTCTGCAGGTTGCCGCTCAGAATCCTATCGCCGTTAAGCCCGAGGAGGTTCCCGCCGACATCGTGGCACGTGAGAAGGAGATCGCTGCCGATAAGGCTCGCGAGGAGGGCAAGCCCGAGAACATGATCGAGCGCATTGCTGAAGGTCGTATGAAGAAGTTCTACGATGAGAGTTGCCTTCTGAACCAGAAGTACATCGTTGACGAGAAGAAGACCGTTGCCGAGTACCTCAAGGCTCTGGATAAGGACCTCACCGTAACTGCCTTCCGCAGATTCACTCTGAAATCCGAATAATTCAAGATTTCTCCATACAAAATGAAAGGTCTCCAATTTGGAGACCTTTCATTTTATTAGAAAACTGTTAACTGTGATTAATGTTTATCTTCCCAACCATTAATCTCGGAGTATATTGCTTCTGGCACAATCTCTACAAAACAGAATATACAAACAGAGTTAGGAATTGTATCTTTTTTCTGAATGCGAAGATAATAGTCAGTATCACTTTCAAGATACTCATTACAAACTATCTTACGATAGCAGTTGGCATCAGTACGGATAGGATCACCGCTATAGTCAGTTGACGTTCCTGCTGTGTATGAATCCGGTGCTTTCATATAACCACGGGTACGCATAGCACGGTCATTCAGGTAAATGGCTTCCTTCTTCTGTGCGGCAGTCATTGAGGCGTATCTGTCATCGTCATCCTTTACCATACCTATACGTTCGTCCTCACCGCCTAAACGCATATCTACGAGGTCGCCACATGGCTTCCAATTCCAAGAGTTCCATGAATTGCCTTCGTCCTGATTATTTTTTTTGCCAAGATAGAACTGAACAATACCACGATTACAGTTGCTAGAACTTTCTAAAGAATTATTGAAGTATCTTATTTCATATAGTCCATCATAAGGAACAGGGGGTAACTTGAAAGCTATATCATAATCTCCTGAGATCTCAATCTCATCCCCATTATAATAACCAAAGGACTTGTCACGATATCTAACATATAACTCGGAGCCAGTATTCCAGTATACATTTTTACAATAACCAGAAATGAATGTATATGACATTTTATCAATATTCTTAATGCCGCCGTTATTACGATCTCCATTGAGTCTTCCACGTGCTCCACTATTTATAAAATCTGGCGAAAGAGTACTGGCCATTGTTCTCATTCTGCAATCTAGAACATTAGTTCGTGTTTCTACATCGTATAATAGTAGTTTGTTTACATAATGATAGCCACCATTTGCACAAGTATTTGTCTTATTTGCAGGTAATAACAATTCATTTCCAATTTCTATTATTCTCACACCTTCAGCGGAAAGAGTAGTTCTGCTGGAACCCTTACGGTTAATATAAATACCCAATGGAATTTCATTGGTAATATATGGAGTGCTTATTCTCATTACAGAATGAGGCAATAAGGTTTCATAGAAGTCTTCCATATCGAACTCTGTCAAAAATAAATGACGTTGTCTCAACTCTATCTGGCGTGTATTTAACTGATCATATGGTATCCAACTTGGAAGAATATGATATGAAATCAACTTATTAAGAGAACTGGCTCTTGATGTATCAGGGTATTCTTTTCCTTCTGGATAAACTTTATATGCATATTCACGCATTTCATCTATGTTATGAATGCCTCCAGTGCAATAGCGATCTCTATAAGTGGACAAGATACTATCGGTTACAAGAAATACAGTATATTTAAAACATCTAATATCTGGTATGGCAACACGATCAGCATTGTCTCCTTTTTCATATGCTGTTTCATAATAATGAATACCACTATAATTATCATGTAAAGCCGACTTGGTCCATTCATAATCAATTATGGGGTAATTATTATCTATATATGATATTAAAGAATCTTCCAACCCTGTTTGTTCTAAGGCCTGATAAAAGATGGAACAATCAGTATTAGACCTGATTAGTTTTCTTAAAGACTCAAAGCCTTCATCCTGTATAATTGTGATAGTATCTTTATCACTATATGATGGGATAGAAATGATTATTTGGGTTTTTCTTGGGGTATATTCCTCATTTTTGGATATATTCAGTGTTAAATTAGTCTCTACAGTAGCTTTTGTGTCACTCGTTTTGTCTATCTTAATCCATGATTCATCTCCACCTGGTATTATGACATCGTAATCATAATTATTCTGGACAGGAATGGTAAGTTTTTGTTCATCGGATGAAATATAAAAAACATTATCTTTTGCATGGATGTAGCCCATCGCTTCTTGAACTATAGTGATAGTTATTACTTCTGTGGTTCCATTAGGTATTATTTCCAGACTACCTGTCCTGTCTTTTTCAGTTTCGTTGTATTCTGTTACTCCAATTGAAATAATAGATTCTTGTCCGGAATAATTTTTTGAAGCTGTTAGCCAGTCAGCACAAGTTTTTACATCAAAATCTACATTTGAGCTTAGAGCAATGCTTATAGTTTGAGCATGTGCTGACAGTTTTATCTCCTTTTTATCAATGGAAATATTAGGGGTTATTATTTCATTGTTCTCACAAGAAACCGCAAAAAATAGAAATAGAACTACGATAGAAAAGCGACCTTTTATCTGTTTCATTGTAATTCAGTTTATGTTAATTGACCGTTTGCACAAATATACACTAATTCGTTGATTAAGTATTAAAGCTAATCAATTATTGATTAATTCACTACATTTGTTCCGTACATCAAGATTTATATAATGAAAAGAATCTATTTGTTCTTCTTCCTGTTTTTGCATCTGTTTTTGTTAAGTTGTGATGATGAAAAACAGATAATTCACAACTCCGACAACAATTGGACATTAACTAATAAAGGAGATACAATTAGCATTGATAGCCTTTTTATATACCAGATTGGAAGAATAGATGCAATAATTGGTATGAAGATATTATTTCCCGATTCTATCGAAGAAATAGAATATGGAATTGAACTATCAGTTGATAGCACTTTTGAAGAGGGCATTACTACAATTGTTAGATATAGAGAATCCATATCCGAAAACGATTTGGTGTTTGTTTCTTTGGAGAATCTAAGGCCAAATGAAGATTATTACTATCGCACATATTATTCCTATCAGAATACAAGAGTTACGGGAAATGTTTTTTCATTTAAGACTTTACCACTTGAATGCAGTTACGTAGATTTAGGTTTAAGCGTTTATTGGGCATCTTGTAATATTGGAGCAAATACTCCGGAAGAATATGGGAATTATTATGCTTGGGGCGAAATAGATACTAAGGATAATTATAGTTGGTCTACTTATAAGTGGAAAAGAAACAATGACAATTTGTTGTCAAAATATTGTACCGATGGGGTGTATGGTTTATTTGACAATAGAGCTGATCTTGAGTATGAAGATGATATAGCCCGATCTATATATGGGGATAATTGGCAATTGCCATCTGAGGCAGACTGGTTAGAATTAGAAAACAATTGCTACTGGGAATGGACTACTATAAATGGTATTGATGGATGGTTAATTACTAGTATGATTGAAGGCTACAAAGACAAGTCAATATTTCTCCCAGCTTCAGGTATAATAAAGGGGAAAAAACTAGAATCTGCAGGTTTTTCCACTCATTATTGGACGTCTGCTTTGAAGGAGAGCTATCCACGAACAGCTACAACTATGTCTCTAGATTCCTTAGGACACGGAACTATGGCGTTAGAACGTTGTTACGGACTTCCTGTAAGGCCAGTAAGTATTTCTAGAGATTGGTATAACAATGCTTCAATTATTCTAAGCAGAGATCAAATGACGACATTCCCAGGTTATTATTTTTCGTTGTCAGCCAGCGTTTTAAATGGAGATACGGTCTATCATGTTCCTGGTAGATGGAGTTCTGATAATCCAACTATAGCAACGGTTGACCAGAATGGACTTGTATACAGTATTTCAGCAGGTACCGCCAATATTTATTATTATATTTCTATTGATTCGATTAGCTATATTAATTCAAAATGTACAGTTACAGTTCTATCTGATGAATCAGAGATAGAGCACTGCTTTGTTGATCTGGGGCTGAGTGTTAATTGGGCAACGTTTAATATGGGTGCTTTAACTCCGCAGGATAATGGTTTTTATTATTGCTGGGGTGATATTACTCCAAAAACTGATATTAATAATCCAAAGTATAATGCTGCAGATAAATACGTTTATGGTGATTTTAAGAAAGCGGAATTAGACCCTGAAGATGATGTGGCTCATGTTATATGGAAGGGCGATTGGAGGATGCCAACTTATGAGGAAATGCTGGAATTGTATGATAATTGTACATGGATTAGGACAATTCAGAATGGAAAACCTGGTTTTATTGTTCGCAGTAATGTGAGTGGATATTCAGACCGTTCTATTTTCCTCCCCACTATCAATGGCTATCGTTATAACTATTACGGAGATGGTTGGTATTGGACTAGTTCTATTGACCGTGATTCTTATAATACCTATAATTCTGCGTACTATTTATCTTTGGGTGATTATAATTATCATGACATTTCATCGAATTATATGGGGACAGCACTATTTGTAAGAGCCGTTTGTCCTTCAAATGAATGGTCGGATTCTGTTGTAATAGAGATTGATAGTACAAATGCGATTCTTTTTCCCGGAGCCAATACTCGACTTAATGCAACTGTAAAAAAAGGTAATACAAGATTGAATAACAAAGTAAACTGGACTTCAGACAATCCATCGGTTATAGAAATAACAAGATTTGGAAAAATAAAAGCTTTGAAGAAAGGTTCAGCAACAATAACAGCATCAATACAAACCGTATCAGCTCAATATTCATTATCTGTATATGATGAGTCAGAGATAGATCACGAAAGTGTTGATTTAGGACTGAGTGTATTATGGGCTAAAGATAATGTGGGAGCCTTGTATCCTGATGACGAGGGTTTTTATTATGCTTGGGGTGAAACTTCTACAAAGCAATTCTACAGTAAAACAACATATAAATGGTGGGATGACAATAATTATATAACTAAGTATAATTTCGATGAAAAAAATGGAACTATTGATTACAAATATGAACTTGATTTGGAAGATGATGTTGCTAGTATAAAGTGGGGGGATAATTGGCGTATGCCGACAAAAGAAGAATTTGATGAATTATTAAATAATTGTACAGCTAAGATTGTTGGATATGATTTAGTACTTACAAGTAATGTTGAAGGGTATAGAGATTGTTATATATCTTTTCCTATAGGTGGTTATACGGGAGAAACAGTTTATGGTGGTAGTTGTTATTATTGGTCAAGCACTTTAAATAACGAGGAAACAGATATAAACAATAATTCTTCGATTTCTGGTTCCTTTAAGGCTTATTGTTTACAAGTAAATAATTCAATAAAATATCCATGTTACACAACACTTATGAATCGTAGTTATGGTTTTTATGTGCGCCCTGTGCGTGTTTCAATCAAATAGATTATTAGCCCTTTGTTTGAGAATACCCCAGGGAAAGTAGCTTGGCCTTGAGTTTTTCGCGGAAATCGCCCTGAATGATAATCTCACCGTCCTTGGCAGATCCGCCGCAACCGCAGAATGTCTTGAGCGTGCGGGCAAGCGCATCCATATCGGCCTGCGGACCCTGGAATCCGCTTATCACGGTCACTGTCTTGCCGCCGCGTCCGTTCTTTTCCATTCTAAGGCGCAGTTTCTGCTGCTGGGGCGGCAGGAGTTCCTGCTCCGGCTCTTCATCGGTCTGATAGTTGAAATCCGGATTGGTTGAGTACATGACTCCAAGCCTCTCTTTCCAATCGTTATCTTTCTTTCCCATAACGCAAAAATACTAACTTTGTAACACATTTAAGAGGCCTGATATGAAAATCATCTGCGTTGGAATGAACTACTCCAGGCACAATAAAGAACTGGGGGAAACGTTATTAACTCCGGAGAATCCGGTTATTTTCATGAAGCCGGACTCTGCGATCCTGAGGAACCGCCGTCCGTTTTTCCTGCCAGACCATCTGGGTAGGGTGGATTACGAGACGGAACTTGTGGTGAGGATAAACCGTCTGGGCAAGAGCATCAGCGCCAGGTTTGCTGACCGCTACATAGATGCAGTCACGCTGGGCATTGATTTCACGGCACGCGATATGCAGAATGATTTCCGCAAGAAAGGTCTGCCGTGGGAACTCTGCAAGGGATTTGATCAGTCGGCGGCAGTGGGTGACTGGATTCCGAAGGACAAGATGGGAGACCTGCAGAATCTGCATTTCCGTTTGGATATAGACGGTAACACCGTTCAGGAGGGACATACGGCCGATATGATATTTCCGGTTGCAAGGATAATAGAGTATGTGAGCGGCTTCTGCACCCTCAAGACAGGTGACCTGATATTCACCGGAACTCCTGTAGGAGTGGGCCCGGTAAGTATTGGACAGCATCTGCAGGGATTCCTCGAAGACAGTAACGTTTTGGATTTTCATATCAGATAGATTTGAACAGGAAATCGGCCTTAATACTGGTTCTGCTTATTTGTGCAGCCGCAGGTACGCGCGCGCAAAGGTCACGTTTCGTGGATGTTGACTGGAAGTCCATGAAATCGGATTCCGTGCGTCCCTGGAGCGGTTTCGGAATGGAACTGGCCGGTAACTGGAAGGATTCAGTCTATTCGGCAACAATCGGTTATCCGGAACTGACGCAAATCAATGCCGGGGATCTGAATCGCTGGAACCTTGACGCCGATGAGATTCCGCAGTGGCCCGCCGTTGAGACATCTGTAGGGGAATCATTCGGTAGAGCTTCATTGGATGCAGGATTCCTGCCTGTCATAGAACGTGACGGAAACTATTACGCCATTGTCTCATACAAGACAACCATAAGTTCAGCACCCAAGGCACAAAAGGCTCCTGTGCAGTTGGTTAATCCGCAGGACCGGTACGCCCGGAATTCTGTGTTGTCCCAAGGCCGATGGGTTAAGATAAGGATTCCAGAATCCGGCATATATAAACTGCCGTTCAGTTCACTTCGTTCAATGGGTTTCAGCGATCCGTCGCGTGTACGCCTGTTCGGATACGGAGGTGCAGTTCTGCCTGAGACCGATTTGCAGGACCTTACGGATGACCTTCCGGAGCAGCCGTTATGGAAAGGTGACGGTTACATGCTGTTTTACGGTCAGGGACCTGTAAGCTGGAACAGGTCGTCCGATGGATATGAGCACCGTGTGAATACATATTCTGATTGGGGTTATTATTTCCTGACCGACCGTGCGGATTCCCTTGGCGTGTCATTCGGTATGATTGATTCCGATACCATACCCGGCGATACCATTGATACATACCCGGACTATCAGGCTTATGATCCGGATGAGTACAGTTGGTTCCGCTCCGGCAGCCGTATGTTTGAAAGATATGATTACGCCACCGGCAATAGCAGGACATATAAGTTTGATCTGGAAGGACTTGTAGGTGAAAGCGTCGGGGTTAATGTGGCATTCTCTGCTTCTGCATCCCGTTCAACGTCCGTAACCTTAAGCGTCAATGGCGTTGAAACCGGTGTTATGACCATCGACAAACCGGGCTCGAATGACTTGGCAAGGGTGGCGGAAAAATCCTTTGTCAGCACTGGTCAGTTCGGAGAGCATAACACCGTCAAACTGGTGCATGACAGGCCATCGGGCGAATCCGGACATCTTGATTACATACGTCTTAATTACAGACGTAAACTGGCTATGTACGGTTCCGCTACGGAGTTCCGTACCGATAAGGCCGCTGATAACGTAAGTTTCTGCGTATCCGGATCAAATGCCGATGTCCAGATATGGAAACTGTCTCAGGACGGGACCTGCGGCATCGTGCCTTCCGTGTTTGCTGACGGTAAGACGGTAACAATGGGAACCTCTTATACTCCCGATGACAAACTTATGGCAGTAAACGTCAAAGGGGCTTTCCCGGAACCGCAGACAGTTGGTCTGATAGAAAACCAGAATCTGCATTCGCTCAACGGGGTAGACATGGTTATTGTAGTTCCGGCATCGGACAAACTGACAGCCGCTGCCTGGAGTCTGGCTGATGCCCATCGCCGCATTGACAGCCTTAATGTGGAGGTTGTACGTGCCGATGTGATATATAACGAATTCTCTTCGGGTACTCCCGATGCAACTGCAATACGCCGTTTCATGAAGATGTTGTATGACCGCAGAGAAGTATCATCGGCCCCGCGTTATCTGTTACTCATGGGCCAGGGAGCCTGGGATAACCGTATGCACGGGTCTGACTGGACCGGTTGTAATCCCGATGATTACCTGCTTTGCTATGAATCATATGAGTCACTGAGCCATACGGAATCATACGTCATGGAAGATTACTTCGGACTCCTTGACGACACTGAAGGCAGGTCGCTGTTGACCGAGAAGGTTGATCTTGGCGTGGGCCGTCTGCCCTTTGAATCGGCCTCTCAGGCAAGGGCTAAGGTCGAAAGGATTATTGAGTATATGCAAGGTGCATACTCGGGCGCATGGTGCAACAGGATACTTGTATTGGGTGATGACGGCGACAACAACGCACACATGGAGGATGCCGAAAAGATGGCTGGAATTTACCAGAATCTGAATCCTGCCGTTGATGTCCGCAAGATATACTGGGATGCCTTTCCGCTGGAGGTGACATCGTCTTCCAACGGTTATCCGTCGGTCCGCAAACTGTTGCTGGAGCAGTTTGATGAAGGATCGCTCATAGTGAATTACTCCGGCCACGGCAGCACCGGTGAGATATCCCATGAACGCGTTCTTACCAAGGCCGATATGGCCAATCTCAAATCCAAAAGGCTGCCTTTCTGGATTACTGCATCATGCGATATATCACCTTTTGATTCCCCCTTGGAGAGTTTGGGAGTGAATCTGGTCAACAATGCCGATGGAGGTGCCATAGGATTATTGGGAACTACAAGAACTGTATATGCCAGCCTGAACGGCTGCATGAACCGCAGTTTCAGCCGTTATCTGCTTTCCCGCTCGGCAGACGGCCGGTTGAATACACTTGGTGATGCAATGCGTCTGGCCAAGAACGAACTGGTGACACAGGGTGTGGGGGAGAATGACCGTACTGAAAACAAGATCCATTTTGTACTATTGGGTGATCCTGCTCTGCATCTGGCGGTTGCTGAACTCAAGGCTGTTGTGGACCGTTTTGCCGATTCTGACACCACTGTTACAGGGCAGGCCAGGGCCGGTTCGGTGATTACGGTGAGCGGACATATAGAATGCAACGGTGAACGTGTGTCTGATTACCGCGGCACGCTTTCCGCTACGGTGTTTGACAATAACCGTCTTATTACATGCCGAAACAACCAAAGGTTGGCAGAAAAACCGTTTACGTTCAGCTATAGTGACCGGATTCTCTATTCCGGGGCTGATTCTGTGAGGAACGGTTCATTTGAATTCAGTTTCCCCGTACCGTTGGATATCAACTATTCCAATCAGAACGGACGTCTGTTGCTGTTTGCCGCCGGCAATGACGGACGTAATGCCAATGGAGTATATGACAACTTCACTGTGGGAGGTTCGGCCGATGGACTATCGGCAGATTCGGTAGGACCGGATATAAAGCTGTATCTGAATACCCCCACATTCCAGTATGGTGCCAGCGTAAATGCCACACCCATGCTTGTGGCCCAACTCTCAGATATGTCGGGACTGAATACATCCGGCAACGGACTGGGACATGACATAATCCTGATTGTAGACAACAATCCCAACTGGACATGGGTGCTCAACAGCAACTTTGAGCAGACTGCAGGCGATTATACCAGCGGCAGGGTGATGTTTGCCATTCCGCAGTTGCCAGAGGGCAAGCATGAACTTATGCTGCGGGCATGGGATGTGATGAACAACTCCACTACGGTATATCTTGGATTCAAGGTGGTAAATGACCTTAAGCCCAAGTTCTCCATTGACGTTACCGACAGTCCCGCACGTGAGAGCACCTCATTCGTCATAACGCATGACCGTCCCGGACAGAATGCAAGTGTTACCATCCAGGTCTCCGGCACTGACGGAATGCTTCAGTGGACCCAAACATGCAGGGACGAATCCGGGCAAGGCGTGACGGTGGTTGACTGGAATCTGCACGGCAACTCCGGTCATAGGATGCAACCGGGTCTGTACATAGTGAGAGCAACAGTGGGGACCGATGGCGGAGGCAGTTCATCGGCCACCTGTAAATTGGTCATAGTGGGGCGGTGATACAATAAAAGGCCCTTTTTGGAGTTAATAATATGATGAAAAGAAATATAACGACAAGAGTTATCATAGCAGCAGTCGGGCTGGTACTGTCAGTCCAGACCTTGCATGCCCAGAAAGAGGTGTTCAACCCGGTTTATACAGGCGTTACATCCCTTTCTATAGCACCCGACTCCCGTGCAGGTGCCATGGGTGATGTGGGTTGCGCCACCGATCCGTACATGGACAACAACAGCCAGTACTGGAACCCTTCCAAGTATCCGTTTACCAACAGTCAGGCCGGAATATCGCTCTGTTATACTCCCTGGCTAAGAAAACTGGTAAGCGATATAGACCTGGCCAACCTGACCGGTTTTTATAAGCTTGATGATTACTCAGCCCTGAGTGCTTCACTTACATATTTCTCTTTGGGTGAGGTCTTTGTCTCTACGGACGGCGGACAGTCAATCAGTAATTTTGCCATTCATCCGTATGAGATGGCAGTTGATTTTGACTACTCCCGTAAACTGTCCGAGAACTTCTCGGCAGCTGTAGGTATGCGGTTCATCTACTCGGACCTTCAGTACAACTATGACGATGACGTATTTCCCGGCAAGGCTTTTTCGGCCGATATATCCATGTTCTATCAGAACTATATAGGAGTAGGACGCCGTGACTGTCTTTTGGGACTGGGTCTGAACGCATCCAACATAGGCAGCAAGATATCTTATGACGGTGGCCAGACCAATGAGTTCATACCTACCAATTTGCGCCTGGGCGCATCGCTTACGGTTCCTATTGATGAATACAACTCATTCTCAATCAGTGCCGATGCCAACAAGCTGATGGTTCCCACCAAACCCACTTACGGACAGTATATGTCTGAGCATCATGCAGAAATCAGTTCGGATGCCCATGACTACATGGAGTATATATCCGAGTATAACGGATGGCTTACTGAGACCGGTTACAATGAACTGTCACCCATTGCCGGTATATTCAAGTCATTCAGCGATGCCCCGGGAGGTTTTGAGGAGGAGTTACGTGAGATTTACTGGGGTGTAGGTGCCGAGTATAATTACAATGACCAGTTCTTCCTGCGTGGAGGTTATCACTATGAGAATGAGTTTAAAGGTAACCGCAAGTACTTTACCGTGGGTGCCGGTTTCCATATGAACGTTTTCTCTCTGGATGCGGCATATCTTATATCGGTGGCACAGAGCAACCCTCTGGATCAGACTTTACGTTTTACCCTGTCGTTTGACATGGACGGCATCAAACAGATATTAGGCAAATGACAAACATACGCGTAGGATACGGATTTGACGTTCACCGCCTGGTGGAGGGCCGCGAGCTCTGGATTGGCGGCATAAAGATTGAGCATACGCTTGGACTTCTGGGCCATTCTGATGCCGATGTGCTTATCCACGCCATATGCGATGCCCTGCTGGGTGCTGCCACGCTGCGTGATATTGGCTACAACTTCCCCGATACTGACATGCAGTACAAGGATATTGACAGCAAGATCCTGCTTAAGCGTACTGTTGACCTTCTGGCCTCAAAAGGATGGCAGGTGGTAAACATAGACGCCACCGTCTGCGCCGAGCGCCCCAAACTCAACCCGCATATCCCTGAGATGCAACTTGTAATGGCGCAGGTCATGGGCATCGACCCCGACCGTCTCTCAATCAAAGCTACCACTACCGAGAAATTGGGCTTTACCGGCCGCGAGGAAGGAATCTCCGCTCACGCCGTCGCCCTCATCGAGAAATAGTACAAAAGGGGACAGACCCCTTTTGTATCATTTTTACAGGTAGAGACCTTTTTCCTTTATGGTCCTGGCTACAGATGCCGGGACTAATTCGTTTATGGGGGTTCCGTTGTGGACCATCTGGCGGATTTGGGTGGATGAGATGTCCATTAGGGGGCAATCCAGCAGAGTTACGTTGCCGGATACATTTTCTATGGGATAGCCTTGGCGGGGATAGACTATAATGGGGTAGTTCTTCAGAATGAAATCGGCTTCTCTCCAGTTGTGGAACTTGACCCAGTTGTCGGCACCTATGGTGAGTATGAACTCACGGTCTGGGTAATCGGCCGATATGCGCCTCAGAGTGTTTGCGGTGTATGAGGGTTTGTCCAGTTTGAATTCATAGTCCGATGCACGGACGCCATCCATCTCCTTTACAGCCTGGGCAACCATGTCATAGCGCAGGCGGTCATCAAGCAGAGCCTGATCCTTTTTCCAGGGATTGCACGGGGTGATGAGTATCCAGACTTCATCGGCCAGACCCTGTTCCAGAACGCTCTGCGCAATAGTCAGATGACCATTGTGAAGGGGATTGAACGTGCCCCCGAACAGTGCTGTCCTTATGCGGTCAGACATTAAGGAATGACTTGATTGTGGAGAGTGCCTTCTGCTGAGCCTCCTCAAGCTTGTCGTTTACAATTACCACGTCAAACTTGGGTGCAAATGTGAGTTCGTAGCTGGCTTTGGCCACGCGCTTGGCAATCATCTCGTCGCTGTCGGTTCCGCGCAACTTGAGGCGGCGCTCCAGCTCCTCTACCGATGGCGGCTGTATGAACATTGACAGGGCCTCGTCTCCGTAGCATTTCTTGATGTTGCAGCCGCCTACCACATCAACGTCAAATACCACGTTCATGCCCTCATTGAGACGTTTCTCAACCTGCTCCTTAAGGGTGCCGTAAAAGCAACCCGGATATACCTCCTCATACTCCAGGAACTCATCGTTCGCTATGCGGGTGCGGAACTCATCGGCTGTAAGGAAAAAATACTCCACACCATTCTGTTCGGTGCCACGCGGGGCACGGCTTGTAGCAGATATGGAGAAGACCATCTTGAGTTCAGGATGCTGCAGCAGCCACTGGACGATGGTTGACTTGCCGGAGCCTGACGGGGCAGAGAATATAAGACATTTTCCGCGCATAGGCTGTTACATTACGTTGAGTACCTGTTCCTTTATCTGCTCCAGTTCATCCTTCATGCGGACCACTATGTTCTGCATCTCGGCCTGGTTGCTCTTGCTGCCTAAGGTGTTGATTTCACGACCCATCTCCTGAGCTATGAATCCCAGCTTCTTGCCTTGTCCGTGACCCTCCTCAAGGGTCTTGATGAAGTAGTCCAGGTGGTTTGACAGACGCTGTTTCTCCTCGCTAATGTCCAGTTTCTCAATGTAGAAAATCATCTCCTGCTCAAAGCGGTTCTCATCATAGTTCTTGCCTACGGCGTCAATCATGGAAGCACGCATACGCTCCTTGATCTTGTTTACACGCTCCTTCTCATAAGGCTCTACCGATGCCAGCAGGGCCGATATGTTATGAATCTTCTCGCGGAACTTCTTTTCCAGAGCCGCACCCTCAACCTTGCGGTATTCAACCAGTGCGTTGATGGCCTGGTCAACAGCCTTTGAAACGGCCTGCCACTCCTCGTCACTGACCTCCTCCTGCTGGTTGCTGCTTATTACGTCAGGCATGCGCAGAACGGTTGTGATTATGTCCTCAGGAACCTCATAATCAGTCTGGGCTGCGATTGATTCAATCTGCTGCAGGTAGTTGTTGAAAATGGCTGCGTTGATGGTCTGCGCACCGGTAGCGGCAGCAGCATCTATGTAAAGTGCAAAATCCACCTTGCCGCGCTCCAGAGCGGCGGTTATGCGTGAGCGTATGTCAAGTTCCTTGTCACGATAGGCGGGGATAATCTTGGTGGATATATCCATGGCCTTGCTGTTGAGCGACTTGATTTCAACTATCACCTTGCGGTTTCCGACTTCGGCCGTAGCCTTGCCGTAACCTGTCATTGACTGAATCATTTTTAGCGTTTTTATTTTGTGATGCAAAATTAGTTATATTTGCAGACTAACGAACCAATTAAGACAAAAGGATTATGAAAAAGAAATTCATCTGCACCGTATGCGGATACGTTCATGAAGGAGACGAGGCACCCGAGCGCTGCCCACAGTGTAAAGCACCCAGAGAGAAATTCAAGGAGGTTGTAGAGAACGGTGAGTCCCTGCAGTTTGCCTGCGAGCATATTCTTGGTGACGGCCAGGTTGGATCGGCCGAGATGGTAAATGACCTGCGTATGCAGTTTAACGGCGAATGCAGTGAGGTGGGCATGTATCTTGCCATGAGCCGCCAGGCTGACCGCGAGGGGTACCCCGAGGTGGCCGAGGCTTTCAAGCGCTACGCCTTTGAGGAGGCCGAGCATGCCGCAAAGTTTGCCGAGCTTCTGGGTGAGGTCGTATGGGACACCAAGACCAATCTTGAGAAACGTATGAAAGCCGAGCACGGAGCATGCGAGGGCAAGCTGGCAATAGCCAAGACCGCCAAGGCCCAGAACTGGGATGCCATTCATGACACAGTTCATGAGATGGCCAAGGATGAGGCCCGTCACGGCAAGGGATTCGAGGCTCTCTACAAACGCTACTTTGGCAAATAAAACCACAGTATAGTCTTAAAACAGTTTAAAGGGCTGTGCCGGGGTCGAATTTAGGACCCGACACGGCCCTTTCCTTTGGAAAAATATCCTTATATTTGCAAGTTAATAAGGATATGAGTGTAATTCTGCACATAGAATCAGCAACCGACGGATGTTCGGTCGCGGTGAGTGACGAGGGACAGCTTGTATTTGACAAGGCTGACCGCGAGGGACACAACAATGCAGTCTCACTGGGTGTAATTCTTGACGAGGCATTGGCTCTTGTTGACAGCCGTGGGCTTAAACTGGATGCTGTTGCCGTGAGTGAGGGGCCGGGTT
>CACZMI010000031.1 GCA_902782245.1 uncultured Bacteroidales bacterium
GCAAAGGGTCAGGCCAAGCGCATGATCGTAGTCATGCCTTACGCCAACCCCTATCCCGAGATGATTGCCCAGGGCAAGGCTCAGGCATACGATGCCATGGATGTAAAACTCACCACCAAGGAGTTCGTGGAGGAGGTAATCCCCTTCATAGAGAAGAACTACAACGTACTTAAGGATGCCGATAACCGCGCCATCGCCGGATTCTCACTGGGAGGCCGTCAGACACTGGCTGCAGGACTGGGCAACCCCAAGTTGTTCCACTATGTGGCAGCATACGCTCCCGCAATATTCAGTGAGGATGAGTACAAGGGCAACTTTGAGAACGGCACATACGCCCCCATCAAGGACCTTAAGAAGAGTCTCAAATTCATGTTCCTGGGTACCGGTAAGACAGATTTCCTTATCACCCAGTCACTTGGTCTTGACAAATATCTGACCGAGCAGGGACTCAAGCACACCTTCTACAACCCCGAGGGTGGCCATACCTGGATGAACTGCCGTGACTATCTTGAACTGACCGTTAAAGAACTCTTCAAGTAATGAAACGCTCACTTTTTCTTTCAACATTGCTGATGGCCGCTCTGCCCATCGTGGCGCAGCAGTCAAGAGTGAACATACAGTATGACCCTCAGCGCACCGAGCCTGAGGGCATACTTCCCTATAACGCCCAGGTGCTCTCACCCGAGGTTCACGATGACCACACCGTAACCTTCCGCGTAAGGGCTCCCAAGGCCGAGACCGTTCAGCTGACCGGCTCCATGTTTGTAGGTAACAACCGTCAGCGCCCCAACTTTACCAAGGGCGAAAACGGTGTCTGGGAACTGACCATCGGCCCTCTGGCTCCCGAAATTTACCTGTACTACATCATCATTGACGGAGTGCAGAACATCGATGCCAACAACCAGTTTACCGGACATGCCGCGATGCCGTCATTCAGCATGCTCTTTGTGCACGGCGACGAGCCCGCATGGTATGATCCCAAACCGGATGTACCGCACGGCTCATGGACTACGCACTACTATTATTCAAACGTAACAAATGGTTTGAGGGACCTGATTGTCTATACCCCAGCCAACTACAACCCCAAGAAAAAGTACCCCGTACTATACCTGATGGGCGGATCGGGTGACCTTACCGAGACCTGGATCATGCACGGACGCGCCAACTGGATACTGGACAACGTGATTGCCGAGGGTAAGGCCAAGGAGATGATAGTTGTATTCCCCAATGACCAGATGGTTACCCGCAGCCACCCGCAGCACACCGAGCTGGCATTCCCCATGATTGAGAGGGACCTGATTGACAACATCATACCGTTTGTGGAGTCACACTACAGCTGCATCAAGGACAAGCATGCACGCGCCCTGAGCGGACTCTCTATGGGCGGACGCATGACCCAGTATGTGGTCTTCCGTAATCTGGACGTGTTCGGATCGGCCGGTCTTTTGAGTGCCGCCATCGGCCTGGACGAGACTCCCGCCATAAAAGAGCCCGATGTGAACAAGAAAATTGACTATCTCTTTGTGGGCGGTGGCCAGTACGAGACCGGATTCATGGGCCGTCACACCACCCTGCACAACCAGTTGGACGAGCTTGGCGTAAAACACGAGTACGATGATGACGCTCCCGGCGCCCACGACCTGGTAACATGGCGCCATCTGCTCTACTACCACTTCCTGCCCGGACTGTGGCGCAACAACTACAAGTGGAAGTAGATTGCTATCTCAAGAAAGCAGTTTTGTTACAAAATATTAAATATTGCGCAGGCGCGAGCAAAAAGGCTTTTTGAATTTTTCCATCCCTTAAAAAGGAGTTACTTTTGTAGCCGGTTTACAAGGGTGCTTTGAATAAGCCCTTTGGAACCGGCTATAAAATTGAGAGTTTAGTAACAATCAAACTATAAAAACAATGGCAAAAATCGATTTAAGCGTGTACGGAATCAACGGTTCAACCGTGATTGCACACAATCCTTCTTATGAGGAACTGTTCAAAGAGGAGACCAAGGCTGGTCTGACCGGTTATGACAAGGGTCAGGAGACAGAGCTTGGCGCAGTTAACGTAATGACTGGCGTATTTACCGGTCGTTCTCCTAAGGACAAGTACATTGTTGACAACGACGAGAGTCACAACAACGTATGGTGGACCTCTGATGAGTACAAGAACGATAACCACCCCATGACCGAGGAGGTTTGGGCAAAGGTTAAGGAGATTGCCATCAAGGAGCTTTCCGGCAAGGAGCTTTATGTAGTTGACGCATTCTGCGGCGCTAACGAGGCTACCCGTCTTGCAGTACGTTTTATCGTTGAGGTTGCATGGCAGGCTCACTTCATCAAGAACATGTTCATCCAGCCCTCAGCCGAGGAGCTTGAGAAGTTCCAGCCCAACTTTGTTATCTTCAACGCCAGCAAGGCAAAGGTTGAGAACTACAAGGAACTGGGTCTGAACTCAGATACCTGCGTTGCTTTCAACACCAAGTCACGTCAGCAGGTTATCATCAACACATGGTACGGCGGTGAGATGAAGAAGGGTATGTTCTCAATGCAGAACTACTATCTGCCTCTGCAGGGTATCGCTTCAATGCACTGCTCAGCCAACACCGATATGCAGGGTAAGAACACCGCTATATTCTTTGGTCTGTCAGGTACAGGTAAGACCACCCTTTCAACTGATCCCAAGCGTCTGCTCATAGGTGATGACGAGCACGGATGGGACGATGAGGGCGTATTCAACCTGGAGGGCGGCTGCTACGCTAAGGTTATCAACCTGAGCAAGGAGAACGAGCCCGACATCTACGGTGCCATCAAGCGCAACGCTCTGCTGGAGAATGTAACAGTTGACAAGAACGGTAAGATTGATTTCGCAGACAAGTCTGTTACAGAGAACACCCGCGTATCATATCCTATCGACCACATCGAGAAGATTGCCCAGAAGGTAAACGGCAAGAGCGCCGGTCCCGATGCCAAGAACGTTATCTTCCTTTCTGCCGATGCATTCGGCGTACTGCCTCCCGTATCAATCCTGACTCCCGAGCAGACCAAGTACTACTTCCTGTCAGGTTTCACAGCTAAGCTGGCCGGTACAGAGCGCGGTATCACCGAGCCCACTCCCACATTCTCAGCTTGCTTTGGCCAGGCATTCCTGGAGCTGCATCCTACCAAGTATGCAGAGGAGCTGGTTAAGAAGATGGAGAAGAGCGGTGCCAAGGCATACCTGGTTAACACCGGTTGGAACGGCACAGGCAAGCGTATCTCAATTCCTGATACACGTGGTATCATCGACGCTATCCTGGATGGCAGCATCCTCAAGGCTCAGACCAAGAAGATCCCGTACTTTGACTTTGAGGTTCCCACAGCTCTGCCTAACGTAAATCCCGCAATCCTTGATCCCCGCGACACTTACAAGAACGCCGCTGAGTGGGAGGAGAAGGCTAAGGATCTGGCTGGCCGCTTCATCAAGAACTTCAAGAAGTATGAGGGCAATGAAGCAGGTAAAGCACTCGTTGCAGCTGGACCGAAGCTCTAATCTTAACTAGACATATTATTAGAGATACTCTTTCCGGCGCATAACTGGAAAGAGTATCTTTGCTTTAAAGCTTTTACTACCAAATATTTTTAACACGAAACAATGAAGAAATTTCTTTTTACAATCGCAGCATGCCTTGTTGCAGTTATTGCATCAGCACAGCCTATGGGCGGACGTCCCATGGGTGGTGGCCGTCCTATGGGAGGCGCCGGAAGAATGCCCATGGGAGGAATGGAGAAACCTTTCTATGAGTTGGAGTCAGATTCTATCGCCAACGCCAAGATACAGGATGTAGCAGGTCGTCTGGATCTTACCGAGAAGCAGTTCGACAAGATGATCAAACTCTACGCACAGGAGTTTTCCGTGGCCGTGGCAACAACATGATGGGTGCACAGACTCCTACCAACGTTCAGTTTGATACCGCTGCCGCCAAAAAAACATATGACCAGATCATAGCCAAGTTTGACAAGCGTTACAAGAAAGCGCTCGAGCCTGAGCAGTACGAGGTTTGGAAAACTCTTTCGGCAACAACACTTGACAACAAATTCAGCAGCATACTCCAGCACGTTCAGGAGAACACCCAGAGTATGTTCTAATAAACCCTTAACATGAAGATAGCACTTATAGGATACGGCAAGATGGGCCACGAGATTGAGAAGATTGCTCTCTCCCGCGGCCATGAAGTAGTATGCAAGATAGACATCGACAACACTCAGGATTTTGACAGCCCTGAGTTCAGGAACGCCGATGTTGCCATTGAGTTCACCGCCCCCACTCAGGCCTACGGAAACATTCAGAAATGCTTCAAGGCAGGAGTAAAGGTAGTAAGCGGCAGTACCGGATGGATGGAGCAGCACCGCGACGAGATGAAGGATCTCTGCAAGGACGGCGCCAACACCCTGTTCTGGTCAAGCAACTTCAGCATCGGTGTGGCCCTGTTCTCAAAAGTCAACTCATACCTGGCCAAACTTATGAACGGCTATCCCATGTATGAGGTCCGTATGTCCGAGACCCACCACATCCATAAGCTGGATGCACCCAGCGGCACAGCCATAACACTTGCCGAAGGTATAATAAGCCAACTGGACCGCAAGACCGGCTGGAGCAAGGGCACTGTCCTTAACGCTGACGGAACGATAAGCGGTTCGGCCGAATATGATCCTCAAGACATACGCATAGACTCTATTCGCGAGGGGGAAATAGCCGGCATCCATGAGATAACCTATGACTCCAGCGCTGATTTCATAAAAATAATCCATTTTGCAAAGGACCGCAGCGGTCTGGCACTTGGAGCCGTGCTGGCTGCCGAATATACAGTCAACCACAAGGGATTCCTGTGTATGGATGACCTGATGAACTCACTATCATAAAGCAATGAAGAAGTTTGAGGAGGTAACAAAAAAGCAGTGGATTAAAGCGGGAATCTACATTTTCCTGTACATACTGTTTCTTATCTGGGTCAGGAGTTGGATGGGAATACTGATAATACCGTTTATCTTTGATGCCTGCACAACCCGAATCATAAAATGGGACTGGTGGAAACAGCTCAAGAACAAGACACTGTATCAGATAATGGGTTGGGTTGACGCCATAGTATTTGCACTGGTAGCAGTCTACTTTGTAAACATCTACCTCTTCCAGAATTACGCTATCCCCTCTTCTTCACTTGAAAAGTCGCTTCTGGTAGGTGATCATCTCTACGTGAGCAAGGTGGCTTACGGACCCCGCAAGCCCATGACTCCGCTCACCATGCCACTCACCCAGAACCAGTTTCCCGGCGGCGCCAAGAGTTATATTGAAAAACCTCAGTGGCCCTACGAGCGCGTCAAGGGATTCGGCAAGATAAAACTGAACGAGATAGTTGTATTCAACTACCCTGCAGGTGACACGTTGGTAACCAATCCCAAATGGTCCAGCGCCGATTATTACGGCATGATTGTATACCCGTTGGGAAAGAGCCGCTGCAAAGAGATAAATCTGGATTCACTCTCCACACTCGAGCAACGCCGTGTTTATGATTTCTACTACAAGGTAGGCCGTCAGGAGATACTCCAGAACGAGCAGATATTCGGCAAGATAATATCCCGTCCGGTTGACCGCCGCGAGAACTACGTGAAACGCTGTGTAGGACTGCCAGGACAGACCCTGGAAATCAAAGACGGCATCATTTATCTGGATGGTGTCATGAATAAACAGCCCGATGCCGTTCAGACCAATTACATAGTCACTCTGAAGCACTCCATTCCCGCCAATCTGCGTAAGGAACTCAGATTGAGCCAGGAAGACCTTTACGACAAGAATAATCCACCCCAGAATAAGGACATAACCAAAGAGAACAGTCCAGGAGTCAGGATATTCCCACTTACACCCCAGGCTGCCGGACTGCTGGCCACAAAAACCGATATCGTGAGTGATATCAAACCATACAAATGTACTCCCGAAGAGAGCGAGTGGCTGTTCCCGCAAAACAAGAACACCAAGTGGACCGTTGATAACTATGGTCCCATATGGATTCCCGCCAAGGGTGCCACACTTGACATCAATCTTGAGAACCTGCCGTTCTACGAGCGTATAATCAAGATTTATGAAGGCAATGACCTTGAGGTAAAGCATGACGGAACTATCCTGATAAACGGTCAGAAGGCAAGCAGTTACACCTTTAAGATGGACTACTATTGGATGATGGGCGATAACCGTCAGAACAGTGCCGATTCCCGATTCTGGGGATTTGTGCCCGAGGATCACATAGTAGGACGTCCCGTATTCATCTGGCTCTCACTTGACAAGGACAAGAACTGGGGACAGAAGGGAAAGATCCGCTGGAACCGCATGTTCCGTGCAGTCAGAAAATACAATTGATGGAGACCGTTCTGCTCAGTTCGGCATATCTGCCACCCGTAAGTTTCTTCACCGCCATCAACAGTGGCGGTGATGTGCTTATTGAGCAGTATGACAACTACTGCAAGCAGACCTACCGGAACCGATGCCTTATTGCCACAGCCGGAGGTGTTCAGACACTCACCGTACCGATTGTCAAGAGCACATCGCCCAAACAGTTAATGAAGGATGTCCGCATCAGCGACCACGGAGAGTGGCGTCACCAGCATTGGAACGCACTTGAATCGGCCTACATGAACAGTCCTTTCTTTATGTACTACCAGGATGATTTCCGGCCTTTCTATGAGAAGAAGTATGAATTCCTTATTGATTTCAACACTGAGCTGACCCTTCTCATCCTGAAACTGGCCGGCATAGACAAACCCGTAAGACTAACTGAATCATACATTCGCAATACAGATGACATCCCGGATCTGCGCTACCTTATAGAGCCGGGAAAAAACGAACCGCAAACCCCCAAAGAATACTGGCAGGTATTCAAGCAAAAGTACGGTTTCATCGGAAATTTAAGTGCGGTGGATCTCCTCTTCAATATGGGACCCGAATTTCCGCTCTTTCTTTAAAGGTAAGTTTTTACCTTTGCCATAACCTTATCGGGATCGATGCCGGTAAGGCAGCGGTAATCAGAGTATATGCACTCCTTCTTTCCGTAAATGGAACAAGGACGGCAGGGAAGGTCCAATTGAATGCAATTGTCCGGATTCTGTCCCCAACCCATGAATCCTGCGGCAGGATGAGTGGCTCCCCAAACCGATACTACCGGAGTAGCGGTGATTGATGCCAGATGCATGTTTGAAGAATCCATGGCAAGCATCACCTCCATATTGCTTATAAGCTTAAGTTCACCCTCAAGTCCCAGACGGGGATCTATAATCTCTACTGAACGGTATTTCTGAGCCCACTCCTCAACAAGCGTGCGTTCCTTGCCGTAGGCAAAAACAAACTGACGGCACAGGCAGGCGCTGTCTATCTGTGAAACCACCTCCTCCATAAGATACAGCGGATAAATCTTACCCTTGTGTGCCGCAAAGGGAGCAATGCCCACCCATGTGCAGTCCTTATCCCCTGTTATGTTCTTTATAGCAGACACATCAGCCTTTCCGTCACCGAATATGGAACGGAAATTAAGTTCAAATCCAAAACCCAGTTTCTCAAGAACCTGACGGTAACGTTCAAACGATGTAAGACGCGGAGTCAGGTCCTTGTTCTTAAAGCGGGTAAGGCGTTTGCGTGAACGGCGGTCCTTGTCAATGCGCTTCACTTTGGTAAAGCATGAACGGAAAAAGAAGGAGAGTGCAGTGGTGCGGAGAACGCCGTGAAGATCGGCTACAGCATCAAAGTGTCTCTTGTGCAACTTAAGGAACAGCTTGAGCATTGCACCCAAGCCGTGGTAATCCTTCTTGAGGTCAACGCCAATGAAGCTCACGTTCTCCGGCATTTCGGCAAAGAAGGGTGCGAAACGGGCATTTGAAAGCATCGTAAAATGCTTGTCGGGATATGCCTTTGCGACCGATTCCAATACCGGTACGGTCATAGCCACGTCTCCTATTGCGGAGAAGCGGATTAGGAGAATATTGTTGTATTTGGGATTACTTGGAGCCATTCTGTCCGTAAAGAACAGGGTTGAGTGAGGGGTCGTTGTACATTTTCATCTGCTTATAGACTTTCATGTACTTTCGGCCTGCAGCCATATCGTCAAGAAGCATATCGATTGCTCCCGAGAGGTCTTTCTTCTGTTCCATAAGGACTGACAGCTTCTCACGGCAGCGCTTCTGCTGAGCAGCCGGAGTGTCTGTACGCTCTGCCTCAATCTTCATATGGAAAATCTTAAGTGCCAGAATTGAAAGACGGTCAACAGCCCATGCGGGGCTCTCGGTGTTTATTGTTGCGTCGGGAAGTGTCTGAACCTTACTGAACTTGTCCAGGAAATAACTGTCTATGAGTTCAACCAGATCAGTACGCTCCTGATTGGAACGGTCTATACGGCGTTTAATGGCCAATGCCTCTACAGGATCTATCTGCGGATCGCGGATGATATCTTCAAGATGCCACTGAACCGTATCAATCCAGTTCTTGAGATATAGGTAGAACTCTATGCTTTTCTCCTTGTAGGGATTGGCAATGGGAGTATCCACGTTATCCTTCTTATGATAATCTGCGATTGAGCGTTCAAATACCTCAAAACTTTCCTGGCTGAATGTCATGATTCAAGTGTGTTCTAAAGATGATGCAAAATTAGCGGTAATTTTCTGAATAGACAATGGTTGAGGCCCAATTAGCATTACACACATTAATGCCGTTTGTGCATCACTCCTTTGTTTTGTTTTTTCTTCGCTTGTGACGCTTGCCGAAAATGGGTTTCTTTGCAGCCAAATTCATTATTTAATACATTAAAATTACAATTATGGCAGATTCACAGATTGCAGAGAGAGTTCAGGCTATCATCGTTGACAAACTTGGAGTTGAGCCTTCAGAGGTTACTCCCGAGGCTAGTTTCGCAGCTGATCTGGGTGCAGATTCACTGGATACCGTAGAGCTCATCATGGAGTTCGAGAAGGAGTTCGGCATTTCAATTCCCGATGATCAGGCTGAGAAGATCACAACTGTAGGTGAGGCTATCGAGCTCATCAGCGCAGCAGCTACAAAGTAATCAGTCAATCTTCTTTCACATAAGATGGATCTTAAACTTAAAAGAGTTGTCGTAACCGGACTCGGTACCGTCAACCCTATAGGTAATTCTGTCCCTGAATTCTGGGAGAATGCCATAGCAGGTGTCAGCGGAGCCGGTCCTATTACCAATTTTGACACCAACGCCATACAGACCAAGGTCAAGATAGGATGTCAGGTCAAGGACTTTGACATATCCCAATACATGGACCGCAAGGAAGCACGCAAACTTGACAAATACAGTCAGTTTGCCGTCGCTTCGGCTGTTCAGGCCATACAGGATTCGGCCCTCGATCTTGAAAAAGAGGACCTGAACCGCATAGGCGTAATACTTGGTTTCGGTATGGGTGGTGTAGACTCCTTCGAAGAAGGCGTAGATACCATCCATGAACAGAAGAAACTTGGTCAGGAACTGAAGGTCACCCCGTTTTTCGTACCACGTATACTGGGTTCCATCGCGTCAGGATTGATTTCAATCATGTACAAACTGAAGGGACCCAATTACGCCACTTCATCAGCCTGCGCATCAAGCACACACGCCATCATCGATGCCGTTAACATGATTCGCCTGGGTAAGGCAAATGTAATTGTTACCGGAGGAGCCGAGGCTGCACTTGGAGACTGCGGCATAACAGGCTTTGGTGTAATGCATGCACTTTCAACCCGTAACGACTCTCCCCTGACGGCATCTCGCCCCATGAGCGCCAGTCGTGACGGATTCGTATTGGGCGAAGGAGGCGGAATACTGATACTTGAGGAGTACGGACACGCTGTTGCACGCGGCGCAAAGATTTATGCCGAAGTAGCAGGATGGGGTGCCACAGCCGATGCATACCACATGACTGCTCCCGATCCGGAAGGAAACGGAGCAATCCGCGTAATGCAGGAGGCTCTTGAGGATGCAGGTATGAAACCTGCCGATATTGACTACATCAATATGCACGGCACGTCAACCCCTCTAGGCGATATTGCAGAATGCAAGGCCATCAAAGCCGTATTCAGCGACCACGTCTATGATATGAACCTCAGTTCCACCAAATCCATGACAGGACATCTGCTCGGCGGAGCCGGCGTCATTGAGGCAATTGCCACCGTGCTTGCCGTACAGAATGACATTATCCCGCCCACAATCAACCATGAGGAGGGTGATGAGGATGAGCAGATTGACTATCGTATGAACTTCACATTCAACAAGGCGCAAAAAAGGGAGGTACGTGCCGGCCTGTCCAACACTTTCGGATTCGGCGGACACAACTCATGCGTCATTTTCAAAAAGTTCAAGGATTGAATCATCGCTTTAGCGACATAAACCGTACTATCTGCAATGCGGCATCGGCTTTATTGGCCTTTGCCGCATTGTCCGGTTGTGCGGCTGTAGGCAATCCCGACGGAGGACCTTTTGACGAGACTCCCCCCAGAATTACCGGAACCCACCCGGATAACGGAGCCACAGGTGTAAAGACCAAAAAAGTAACCATAGATTTCAATGAGTTCATAAGGCTGGAGAATGCCAATGAAAAGGTAGTCATCTCACCGCCTCAGACTGAACAGCCGGAGATTAAAGTGGTCGGCAAGAAGATCCATGTGGAACTCTTTGACTCTCTCAAACCCAACACCACCTACTCCATTGATTTTGCCGACGGAATAGTTGACAACAATGAGGGCAACCCATTGGGAGATTTCTGTTTCCGTTTCAGCACGGGTGATGCCATCGATACTCTTGAAGTATCGGGATTTGTACTCAATGCCGATGACCTGGAACCGGTAAAGGGTATGACGGTAGGCCTTCACAGTGACCTTTCCGATTCGGCATTCATCACAAAACCGTTTGAGAGAGTGTCACGTACCGATGCTTCCGGACATTTCACCATACGCGGCATAGCGCCCGGCTCATACAGGATATATGCCGTAACGGATATGGACCAGACATTCAGTTACTCCCAGCGTAATGAGAAGATAGCATGGTCTGACTCCATCATTGTCCCATCATCAGAATTGAGATTCAGGGTCGATACCGTCTACGCCGACAACGGTAAGGCCGATACAACCGTCACGGTTCCGTATACGCAATATCTTCCCAATGACATAACTCTGCTGGCATTCACCCCTACACCGATACAGCAGTATATGACATCGGCAGAGCGCAAACAGCATGAGAAATTCACCCTCAGATTTGCACTCCCTCTGGACTCGATGCCGCTTATAAAGGGTTTCAACTTTGACGAATCGGACTCATATATACTGCAGCATACCGCCCGATATGATACACTTACATTCTGGATGAAGGATTCGGCGGTCTATTATCAGGACACATTGAGTTTCAGCATCACATATCTGGCCACAGATTCGGCGGGTGTACTTTCACCCAGGACAGATACCCTGCGTCTTTATACGCCCAAGAAAAGGGAACAGATACTTAAGGAGCAGGCCCGCAGGATAGAAAATGAGAAAAAAGACATAGACAGACAGATCAGGCGCATGGAACGCATGGGTGATTCCATCGGTATCGTACGTCTGCTTCAGCCCAAGATCAGATTCCTTGACTGCAAGATGACATCGGGCAGTGCCATGAGTCTTTATCAGGATGTAACCATCTCATTCCCGGAGCCGGTTACGTTCCTGTCAGACACCGCTCTGCATCTGTATCAGCAGTTTGACACAATATGGAAAGCGGTTCCGTTTGAGGTGGAACAGGACCCGGTGGATATACTCACATACTATATTTATGGTGAATGGAAACCCGAGCAGACCTTTAAACTGACTCTTGATTCCGCAAGTGTCAAGGGTATCTACGGACTCCATAATGACCACGAGGAGACAACCCTCAAATTCAACGCACTCAACAAGTACAGTACTCTTACCGTCAATGTGGCCAACCCCAAACCGGGTTATACCGTAAGACTCCATACAGGCGGAGGCAAGGTGGTAAGGACCGAAAAACTTGAGAACGGCAGTGTTGATTTCTTCCTGCTCCAGCCTGCAACCTATTTCATATCCATGTTTGACGATGTAAATGACAACGGCAAGTGGGATACAGGCGAATATGAGGAGAAACGTCAGGCAGAGAGTGTCTGGTACATAAAAAGAGGCATAACCCTAAAGCAGGACTGGACTCATGAGACCGATAAGTGGTATGTCAACGATACGCCGCTGACCGAACAGAAACCCGATGAACTATCCAAGGATAAGGCTCAGAAGAAAGAGGTCAATATCCACAAGAAGAACGTGGATCGTCTGGAAAAGAAAGCCCAACAGATAGAATCGGAGAAAAAGAAAAAAGAACGCAAGCGTCAGGAACGTAAAGACCGACGCCAGAAGAACAAGGAAAAATACCGTGAGATAAGAGCTAACGCCAAAGCCCGCAAAGCAGGGTCACAGGCCGATGACAGCACTCCAGACACTGAGGAAATTACGACCCCAGACGAGTGACAGGTCATCATCACTCAAACCTTCGGCCATAAGCCTCTCTGTAAGAGAAGCAAACCACGAAGCGTCCTCCAGACCCGGCAGCCCGCCACCCCCGTCAAAATCAGAACCGATACCTACATGGTTTATGCCCATGACGTCTATCATATGCATGATATGACGGACAGCATCAACCACAGAGGCATTGCCGTCTTTCTTAAGGAAACCGCTGTAAAGGCAGACCTGAGCTACACCGCCGGAGCGTGACAAGGCACGCATCTGATCATCCGTCAGGTTGCGTGTATGGTCACAAAGCGCACGGCTGGATGAGTGTGAGCATATTATTGGCTTGGCACTGCACTCCAATGCATCCCAGAAACTTTTCTCCGATGCATGTGACAGATCAACCATCATACCAACACTGTTCATGCGTTTCACTACCTGTTTACCGAAATCGGAGAGTCCGTTATGCTCCTGATTACCCTTGTGAGAATCACATATGTCGTTGTCTCCGTTATGGCAAAGGGTCATGTATGCTACGCCGCGGCTGCGGAAACGGTCCACATTATCAATGTCATGTCCTATGGCATATCCGTTCTCGATACCCTTGACCACTGATTTTACACCCTTGAACTTGTTCTGCCAGAGTTCTTGGGGGGTAGTGGCTATTGCAGCCTTTCCGTTGCATTCACCGATGCGCTCCTCTATAAGGTCAAGAAGGCGGTCTGCCTTGCTGACGGCAGCTTTCAATGAAGCCTCATCACGTTCTTCCTGTTTAAGGTAAGCAACCATGAAACTGGCATCCTGACGACCTGCGGTCATCTTATGCAGGTCAACCAGCATCTTAGGGTTCTTCTCAAAGAAACGGGCACCTTCGTCAAACAGCATCGGGCTGTCGCAATGGCTGTCCAGTATGATTGTCTTGGAATGCAGTTTTTTGGCACGACCATACAGAGTGGCCTGCTCAACGAGCCAACTGAAAATAGGCATCATAGTACGGTCATTCTCCAGGATGAAGCACTCGGGATGCCATTGAACACCCAGGACAGGTCGGAAAGATGTCGACTCTATACCCTCTATTATTCCGTCCGGAGCGACGGCAGTGACACGGAAACCTGCAGGGGCCTCCCTGACAGCCTGGTGATGGAAGGAATTCACGGCAAGGTTTTCGGTCTTGAGCAAACCGTACAGCAGGGAATCCTTTTCCAGCCTTACATTATGTGAAGGCAGACCCCGGGCTATGGTCTGGCTGTGTTCAATGGGCTGCCGGTCATGCTGGGTCTTTATGTCCTGGTACAATTTGCCGCCCAATGCCGCGGATAGCACCTGTATTCCCCGACATATTCCAAGCACAGGTATCTGGCGGTCCATAGCAAGACGGACCAGCGTGAGTTCCTGCCTGTCACGACGGGGATTGACGGAAACACAGTCCAGAGGCTCTTCGCCAAGATAGTCGGGGTCTATATCGGCACCCCCTGACAGTACAATACCGTCCAGGGTCTCCAACAGTGACACTAAAGCCTTGTCATCATCATATGACGGTATCACTACCGGCGAACCTCCGGCTTCAAGAACTGACATATAGTATGCCTGGGCAAGGGTACAGTCTCCCTCCCTGAAATTACCGCTGATTCCTATTACCGGAACATGCCAGTTAAATACATCAGTGCCGGATTCCATCTGACGGAGCCCGGATTCAAGCTGCTGAGCCTTATTCATTCTATTGGAATCTCCTTCTTGATACTCTCATCAAGAGAAATCAGAGTCTCTGTTGCGGTTACACCCTTTATCTCCTGAATACGACCGTTGATAAGTTCCATCAGATGGGAATTGTCACGGGCGTAGAGTTTTATCATCATGGTATAGCGTCCGGTTG
Source organism: uncultured Bacteroidales bacterium (assembly GCA_902782245.1). GTDB lineage: Bacteria > Bacteroidota > Bacteroidia > Bacteroidales > Bacteroidaceae > Colenecus. Next base: position 14,369 of record CACZMI010000031.1, read on the forward strand.
TGAAATGACTCTCCACAACCTCCGGAATCTGATCCAATTCAGCCACTACCTGATGATACATGGAACCTTTCTCAAGTGTAAGACCCACATAGGTACAGGTGTTGTAACCAATACTTCTGGGATTTACATGATAACCGGAACCCGTAATCACACCGTCATCAAACATCTTCTGAACGCGCTGGTGGATAGCAGCACGTGAAACTCCGCACTGCAGAGCCACATCACGGAAAGGAATACGTGCGTTCTGAGAGATGATACCAAGAATTTTTCTGTCTAAAGCATCCATACGCTCTGTTGATGAAACTGGCTTCTTTGAATTCATATTGTAAGCATTTAATGGTTATCGAGTAATAATTACACCCAAAAGTAGGCATTATTTTGATAAGTTGTAATAGAAGTCATTACAAAATGACAAAAAACAGGAGGGAACACGGAATATGTTCCCTCCTGCATTTTATAAGATAAAATTACTTTATGCTTACAAGTTCCACTTCAAAGATGAGAGTTGAATAGGGCTTGATGTCATTGCCTGCACCCTGCTCTCCGTAAGCCAACTCGTAGGGGATGAAGAATCTGTACTTGTCACCTACGCTCATGAGTTGCAGACCTTCGGTCCAACCCTTGATTACGCCACCCAGGTTAAGGGTTACAGGAGTTGTTGACTCATCAAATACGGTACCGTCAATCAGCTCACCGCGATAACGTACCTCAACATCACTTGTTGCAGTAGGCTTGGGACCACCGTCACCGAGTTTGATGACCTCATAAAGAAGTCCGCTCTCTGTCTTGACGATTTTGTCTTCCTTGGCCTTCTCCTCGAGATAAGCTTTGTTCTTGTCGCGGAAGTCATTGAACTGGGCTGTTGTCAGATACTCATAAAGACGGTTTGAAGTGGCATCGGCCTCATCAAAGGTCATGATTTTCCAATTGTCAAGCATACCGTCGCAGAAGCCCTTGATGTAATTAGTCTTGTTGAACTCACCACCCTGGCCGAAAAGATTTTCGGCAAGACCGACGTATGCCTGTGTCATCTCCTGGCAACCTATCTCAACGCCAAGAGCATAAGCCAGTTTTGCCTTATCATCAGGATTCTGGGCAGCCTCCATGAAACCTTTGACGAAAGCCTTCATGGTTGATGAATCAAGCAGTTCATATGAAAGCTGATCCTTATAGACACGTACGGCGCGACCCATACCGATTGAATACGAAATTGTGTCCTTTACATCATTCATAGTAACCTTGCCGGTACCTGTACCGCCGCATGAGGCAAGTACTGCGATGGCCATTGCTGCCATCAAAACATTCAGTTTCTTCATTGCTTATGTAAATTAAAAACTTGTTTTTATGAAATAATGTGCGAAGATAGTATATTTTGGCTTTAAGAATAACGAAAAATGCAGTAATTTTGAGATTCCAAAAACTCAAAACGATCCGATTATGGAAATCTACTGCATCAATAACAGGAAAACTGAAAGTTTTGACCCCGGTATACCGTTCACTGAAGTGTTCAACAGAATGGAGATTACCCTGAAAGGTGCTCCCATGTGTGTCTGCGCCAACGGCAAAGTAATGGACATGGAATCCAAGGTCTATGAAAACTGTGACGTGGAGTTTCTTGATGCCACCACAAGCCTTGGTGCCCGTTCTTATCTGCTCGGATTGGTATTTGTTCTCTATAAAGCCGTGACAGAACTTTATCCCGGAAGCAGGATAAGGGTATCAAACGCCATATCCAAAGGTTTCTACTGCCCCGTCGAGATAGGTCGCGAACTGACCGATGATGATGTCACCAGCATAAGCGAGCGTATGGGCAGCATCATCGGCCGTAATATTCCGTTTGTAAAACATACGGCCCACACCAGGGATGTAGCCGATATCATGGAGCGTGCAGGCCGTAAGGACAATGTACGCCTGCTGCGCAGCATCGGCAGCATATATACCAGTTACTATACTCTGGAGGACCTTCCCGACTGGTTCTTCGGAATACTTCCTCCAAACACCGGATGCCTTAAGGTGTTCGGCCTTGAGCCCATGTCAGGCGGTGTTCTGGTACGCCTGCCGGACAAGAGCAATCCCGACCAGTTGGAGCCGCTTATCCGCCAGGACAAGATGTTTGAGATATTCAAGGAGCATCATGACTGGATGCGTATCCTGGGATTCTCTACTCTCGGAAGGCTTAATCAGGCCGTTGCCAAGGGTGAGACCAACATGATAATAAACGTAGCCGAGGCTCTGCAGTCACAGAAAATAGTGCATATTGCCGACCAGATTGTAGCCCGCAGGAATGAGGGTAAGGGACTTAAACTGATAATGGTTTCCGGTCCGTCCTCATCGGGCAAGACCACTTTCAGCAAGCGTCTGATGGTACAACTCATGGCCCACGGACTCACCCCCAAGGTTCTGTCACTGGATGACTATTTCCTGGACCGTGACCACACCCCGTTGGATGAGAACGGCGAGCATGACTTTGAGTCACTTTACGCCATAGACCTGCCTTTCTTCAACCAGCAGCTCAAGGATCTGCTGGCAGGAAAGAGCATCCTGCCGCCCAGATTCAACTTCAAGAAGGGCGGAATCCGTGAGTTCACTGACCCCGAGATGACGTTGGGCGACAATGACATCCTGCTCATTGAGGGTATCCACGCACTGAACCCTGACCTTATGCCCGATATCCCTGCCGACAGCCGTTTCCTGATATACGTATCGGCCCTGACATGCATACGCATCGACCAGCATAACTATATTCCCACTACCGATAACCGCCTGCTGCGCCGTATCACACGTGACCACAAGTACCGCAGTTATTCGGCTCAGGATACGATAGCCCGCTGGCCGTCTGTCCGCGCCGGCGAGGAGAAATGGATATTCCCCTATCAGGAGAACGCCGATGCCATGTTCAACTCGGCCATGATATTTGAGATAGCCGTCATCAAGGATATGGTGCTGCCTCTTCTGGATGAGGTCCCCGAGAACAGCCCCGAGTACGCAAAGGCACAGCAGCTCAAGGATTTCCTCAAATTGTTCAAGACCATTCCCAGCCAGAACCTGCCGCCCACATCACTGGTACGCGAGTTCATTGGAGGTAGCAGTTTCCACTATTGATCCCATAAGATGTCCGGTTTAAGCAACATTCAGACTCAGGTCCAGACGCAGGCCCAGATTCAGACCCTATCTCCCCAACAGGTGCTGGAGGCCCGTCTGCTTGCACTCTCCACCCTGGAACTTGAGGAGCATGTACGTGCCGAACTGGGTGACAATCCCGCCCTTGAGGACGGACCGGCAGAGTCATCGGCCACTGACAATGAAGATGCCGTACAGGATGATGACCTGGAGTACGGCAATGAGGAATTCGGCTCATCGGACAATAACCGTGACGACTGGGGAGACGATGATGATGACTGGAATGACCGCCAGCAGGGAGGCGGCGGTCCCGTAGCCGATATTCCACTGGCCGATACCAGATCATTCTACGACATACTCTATGAGCAGTTGCGTGAGCAGGACCTGACCGAGCGTCAGATGAAGATTGCGCTCTACATCATAGGCTCAATAGATAATGACGGCATTCTGGACAAGGACCTTCAGGCCATATCCGATGACCTGGCGTTCTACCACGATACGGATGCGTCAGTGGATGAGATTGAGCAGGTGCTCAAGGTAATCCAGGAGTTTGACCCCGCCGGAATAGGTGCTCGCAACCTGCAGGAGTGCCTGCTTATCCAGATACGCCGCAAACCGGATTCAGAGAGCAAGGAACTGCAGGAAAAGATTATCTCATCCATGTTCGATGAGTTCACCCACAAGCGCTGGGACAAGATATCGGCACGTCTGGAACTCACCAAGGAGCAGACCGATGCCGTGATTGCCGAACTTGTAAAACTCAATCCGCGTCCGGGCAGTTCACTGGGTGAAACGGTAGGAAACAGCCGGCAGCATATCGTACCTGATTTCCTGCTCGACAACTACGATGATGAGATAAGGTTCACACTCAACAACGGAAACATACCGCAGTTGCACGTAAGCCGTGAGTACTCCGATATGCTGGATAATCAGATCAAGGAAGGTACAAGCAGCCAGAAGGCAGCCGCCGTCTATATCAAGAGCAAACTGGATTCTGCCCGCGGATTCATCCAGGCACTCCGCCAGCGTGAACAGACCATGACCCGTACCATGCAGGCCATCATTGACCTGCAGCGCCCGTTTTTCCAGGAGGGAGATGAGACTCTGCTGCGTCCCATGATCCTTAAGGATGTGGCCGAGAAGACGGGATATGACATATCGACCATATCCCGCGTAACCAGCGGCAAGTATGTGCAGACTCCGTTCGGCACATTCCCGCTCAAGGCCTTCTTCACCGACGGAGTCAAGACCAGCAGTGGTGAGGAGGTATCGGTCAAGGAGATACACCGCATACTGCGTGAGGCCACCGATGCAGAGGACCCGGGCAACCCGCTTACCGATGAGCAGTTGTCCGATATGCTGGCCCGGCGCGGTTTCAAGGTGGCACGGCGTACGGTAGCCAAGTACCGTGAACAGATAGGTATACCCGTAGCAAGAATGCGCAAAAAATAACTATATATGAAACCAACAGTAAGCATTATCATGGGCAGCACGTCAGATCTGCCCGTTATGGAGAAGGCAGCCGCCTTCCTGGACAGCATCCAGATCCCGTTTGAGATGAACGCCCTGTCCGCACACCGCACACCCGCGGCTGTTGAGGAGTTTGCCAAGGGTGCTCAGGCACGCGGCATCAAGGTAATCATTGCCGCAGCCGGAATGGCTGCAGCCCTGCCCGGCGTAATTGCCGCCAACACCAACGTTCCCGTTATCGGCGTACCCATCAAGGGCATGCTGGACGGTCTGGACGCCATGCTCTCAATAATACAGATGCCCCCCGGAATACCCGTGGCTACCGTAGGCGTGAACGGCGCACAGAACGCCGCCATCCTGGCCGCCCAGATTCTGGCCGTGGCCGATACAGAACTGGCAGCACGCCTGGCCGCCCACAAGGAGGGACTCAAGGATAAGATTGAGAAGGCCAATGCCGAACTCAGTCAGGTAAAATACAGTTTCAAGACCAACTGATAATGGCCGTATACAACCGCCGCAAAACCATCAGCGTACGTGTGGGCACCACCGCAATAGGCGGAAGCAATCCCATACGCCTGCAGTCCATGACCACCACCGCAACCATGGATACAGAGGGCTGCATTGAGCAGGCCATACGTATCATTGAGGCCGGCGGAGAACTGGTTCGTATGACAACTCAGGGCACACGCGAGGCGGAAAACATGCGGTTGATACGTGAAGGCCTCACTGCCCGCGGCTACGACACCCCGCTCGTGGCCGATGTCCACTTCAACCCCGCCGTGGCCGATGTGGCCGCCCGTTATGTGGAGAAGGTGCGCATCAACCCGGGCAACTACGTGGATCCGGCACGTACGTTCAAACAACTGGAATACACCGATCAGGAATACGCACAGGAGATTCAGCGCATACGCGAACGCTTTATCCCGTTCCTGAATATTTGCCGTGAGCACGGCACCGCCATACGCATAGGCGTTAACCACGGCTCACTGTCGGACCGCATCATGAGCCGTTACGGCAACACACCCGCCGGCATGGTGGAGAGTTGCATGGAGTTCCTGCGCATATGCGTGGATCAGGACTTCATGAACGTGGTCATATCCATCAAGGCCAGCAACACCGTTGTCATGATAGAGACTGTCCGTCTGCTGGTTAAGGAGATGGACCGCGAGGGCATGGCGTTCCCCATACATCTGGGCGTAACCGAGGCCGGTGAGGGTGAGGACGGACGCATAAAGAGTGCCATCGGCATAGGCGCACTGCTGGCCGAAGGCATAGGCGACACCATCCGCGTATCGCTGTCCGAGGCTCCCGAGCGTGAGATACCAGTAGCCCGTAAACTGGTTGATTACGCAGAGACCAGTGCCAGGGTGCGTGCATCGGCACAGATTACAAACGGAGTGCTGCAACTGAGTTATGATGACAGCAATCTTGAGGATTTCCAACTGCATGCGGCGATGGATGCGGGAGCACTGCTCATTGACGGCCACGCGCATGACCTCAAGTTGACTGACCCCAACATACCGGCAGAGCAGATCCGCTCCACTGAGGATGCAATCCTGCAGGGGGCACGCATCAGGTTCAGCAAACCTGAGTACATATCCTGTCCGGGCTGCGGACGGACACTTTATAATCTTGAAGAGACAATAGCACGCATTAAAGCCGCCACAGGCCACCTTAAGGGAGTCAAGATAGCCATTATGGGCTGTATCGTGAACGGACCGGGCGAGATGGCCGATGCCGATTTCGGCTACGTGGGCGCAGGCCGCGGAAAAATCAGTCTGTATCGCGGCAAGGAGTGCATAGAGAAAAATATTCCCGAGGAGAATGCCGTAGAGCGGCTCCTCAAACTGATTGAAGAAACAATAACAAAATGATATGGAAAACAAACTGACCATCTACAACACCCTGACTCGGAAAAAAGAGTTGTTTGAAGCATTGAACCCGCCGCACGTAGGTATGTACGTGTGCGGTCCTACAGTATATGGTGACCCGCATCTGGGTCACGCACGCCCCGCTATCACGTTCGATATCCTTTTCCGTTACCTGCAGCACCTTGGCTACAAGGTTCGTTATGTACGTAACATCACCGATGTAGGCCATCTGGAGCACGATGCCGATGAGGGCGAGGACAAGATTGCAAAGAAGGCACGTCTTGAGCAGCTGGAGCCCATGGAGGTGGTTCAGTACTACACACTGCGCTACCACAAGGCCATGGAGATGCTTAACGTACTGCCACCCAGCATAGAGCCGCATGCATCGGGCCATATAATAGAGCAGATTGAACTGGTTAAGCAGATTCTGGACAACGGCTATGCATACGAGAGCCAGGGCAGCATCTACTTTGACGTGAACAAATACAACAAAGACCATCACTACGGCATACTCTCTGGCCGTAACCTGGATGACGTGCTCAATACAACACGTGAACTGGACGGTCAGGAGGAGAAACACAACCCAGCCGACTTTGCACTGTGGAAAAAGGCCCAGCCCGAACATATCATGCGCTGGCCGTCACCCTGGAGCAACGGATTCCCTGGCTGGCACTGCGAGTGCACCGCCATGGGCCGCAAGTACTTAGGCGAGCGTTTTGACATACACGGAGGCGGCATGGACCTGATATTCCCGCACCACGAGTGCGAGATTGCACAAGCCGTTGCCAGCCAGGGTCATGACATAGTCCACTACTGGATGCACAACAACATGATTACCATCAACGGTCAGAAGATGGGTAAGTCACTGGGCAACTTCATCACCCTGAATGAGTTCTTTACCGGTCAGAACCCCAACCTCAAACAGGCCTACAGCCCCATGACCATCCGCTTCTTCATCCTGATGGCCCACTACCGCGGTACCGTAGACTTCAGCAACGACGCCCTGCAGGCTGCCGAGAAGGCAATGAACCGTCTTATGGAGGCTTACAACGCCATAGGCCGCATTCAACCCTCAGCCGAGAGTACAGTAAGCGTAAGCGAATTCAAGAGCAAGTGCTATGAGGCCATGGATGATGACCTTAACACACCTATCGTGATCAGCCACCTGTTTGATGCAGCAAAGGTAATCAACCAGGCAGTGGACGGCAACGCCAAACTGACTGCCGCCGATGTGGCCGAACTCAAGTCTCTGTTTGACACATTCCTCTTTGATATCCTTGGAATCAAAGCCGAAGAGGGTGGCGGCAGCGGCCGGGAAGAGGCATTCGGCAAAGTCGTGGATATGCTCCTTGAGCAGCGCGCCATTGCCAAGGCCAATAAGGACTGGGCAACAAGTGACAAGATACGCAATGAGTTAACTGCTCTTGGATTCGAGATCAAGGATACCAAGGACGGTGCAACATGGAAACTCAACAGATAATATGAAGAATTCAGCCATAATACTGACGCTTCTGTATGTAGTTCTCTCATGTGGAGGGCGCAAGGCATCATCAACTACTCCGGCAACCGATGTTGTTACACCTGAATTCTGCGCCGACAGTGCTTACAACTACATAAAGGCGCAGACTGATTTCGGACCACGCGTACCCAACACAGACGCCCAGCAGAACTGTGCAGCATGGCTCATGACAAAACTCAAGGAGTTTGGAGCCGAGACGTTCCTGCAAGGCTTTGAAACCGTCACTTTTGACAAGACCAGGATAAGGGGTTACAACATAATAGGCAGCTATAACCCTGAATCACCCACCCGAATAATACTTTGTTCGCATTGGGACAGCCGCCCGTGGGCCGACAATGACCCGGACCCCGCCAACTGGATGAAACCTGTTGATGCCGCCAATGACGGCGCCAGCGGTGTTGCTGTAATTCTGGAGATTGCACGCCAGATGCAGAAACAGACACCCGAGATAGGAGTTGACTGCATATTCCTGGATGCCGAAGACTGGGGCCCTGGAGACAACTATCAGGGAGAGCATCTTGAGTCATACTGGGGTCTGGGAACACAATACTGGGCCAAAAATCCTCACAAAGAGGGCTACCACGCCCGTTATGCCATATTATTGGATATGGTCGGAGGCAAAGGAGCCGCATTCTGCCGTGAGGGATACTCAACCAGATTCGGTAAAACCATAGTGGATAAGGTCTGGAGTGCAGCGGGAAGACTGGGTTACGGATCGGTATTCCTGCCTGTAAGCGGTGGATATGTTACTGACGACCACTACTTTATCAACACTATAGCCAGGATTCCCGCCATAGACATAGTACCATATCTGCCCAATTGCAGGGAGAGCTCTTTTGGTCCTACATGGCACACAACCCATGACAACATCGATAATATAGACAAAAAAATACTGGAAGCTGTCGGCAAGACGCTTATCGAGGTAATTTACAACGAGAAACCATGACAATAGAAGAACTTCAGGAAGAGGTTATAGAAGAGTTCAGCGCGTTTGACGACTGGATGGACAAATATCAGATGATTATTGACCTGGGCAACGGACAAGCCCCGTTGGACCCCGCTTACAAGACTCAGGATAATCTCATTGACGGATGTCAGAGTCGCGTCTGGCTTCATGCCGAATTCAAGGACGGACTCATTCATTTTGAGGCAGACAGTGACGCAATTATTACCAAGGGCCTGATAGCACTGCTCATCAGAGTACTGTCAGACCATACTCCAGTTGAGATTCTGGAAAGCGATGTACATTTCATTGATGCCATCGGACTTACACAACATCTGTCTCCTACCCGCAGTAACGGACTGCTGTCTATGCTAAAACAGATAAAAACATATGCATTAGCATATTCAAAAAGTTGAACAAATCAGTTGAATTTTATAAATTTGCAAACCAAACTAACGAATTAACGCATAATTATACAAATATGAACGGCAAATACTGGAATGAGGAGATTGAGACGATGCCCCGCAAACTACTTGAGAAGCTTCAGGTAGAGCGTCTCAAGAAAACAATAGAGATTGCAATGGGCAGCGAGTTCTATGCTCCCAAATTCAAGGAACTTGGCATAACCCCTGAGAGTATCAAGTCAGTGGAGGATATCAAACGATTCCCCTTTACCACAAAGAATGACCTCCGTGCCACCTATCCGTTTGGAATCAAGTCTGTTCCTTTGGAGAAAGTGGTCCGTCTGCACTCGTCAAGCGGAACCACCGGTAATCCCACTGTAATTCTGCACACACAGAAAGACCTTGACCAGTGGGCCGATGCCATGGCACGTTCCATGTACTGCATAGGTCTGCGTAATACCGATATCATACAGAACACATCAGGTTACGGAATGTTTACCGGAGGTCTGGGTATACAGTATGCCGCAGAGCGTCTGGGCGCACTCACCGTTCCTGCCGGTGCCGGTAACAGCAAGCGTCACGTAAAGTTCATCACTGACTTCGGAACCACCGCACTGCATTGCATACCTTCATACGCCACACGTCTGGCAGCCGCTTTTCAGGAGGAGGGCATTGACCCGCGCAACACAACGGTACATACACTTATCATAGGTGCCGAGCCCCACTCCGAGGCTCAGCGCAAGCGCATTGAGGAAATCTGGGGAGCCAAGGCTTACAACAACTTCGGAATGAGCGAAATGTGCGGCCCCGGCGTAGCCATTGAGTGCCAGGAGCAGAACGGCATGCACATCTGGGAGGATAATTATATCGTTGAGATTCTTGATCCCGAGACTCTGGAACCCGTTCCGGAAGGCGAGCTGGGCGAGCTGGTACTGACCACCCTTAACCGTGAGGCCATGCCGCTGTTCCGCTACCGTACACGTGACCTTACCCGCATCCTGCCGGGTGACTGCCCCTGCGGACGCACACACGTTCGTCTGGCACGTTTCCAGGGCCGCAGTGACGATATGCTTATCGTTAAGGGTGTAAACCTCTATCCTATCCAGATTGAGAAGATACTCATGCAGTTCCCCGAGTTGGCATCGGACTACCTTATTACGATTGAGACCATAGGCGATAACGATGAAATGACCATCGAGGCTGAGCTGGCTCAGGCTACCGATGACTTCGGAATGCTGCAGAACCTGACCAAGGAGATTACACGCCGCCTTAAGGATGAGCTTCTGTTTACGCCTAGGGTCAAGCTTGTAGGCAAGGGCGTAATCCCGCAGACCGACGGCAAAGCCAAGAGAGTTAATGATTTGCGTAACAACCATTAATAGAAGGACATTATGAAGACTATAAAGCAGATTTCAATATTCCTTGAGAACCAGCGCGGTAAGCTGAGTGATATACTTACAGCACTCAAGGACCAGAACATTGAGATTCAGGCCGCATCGGTAGCCGATACCACCGAATACGGTATCCTGCGTCTCATCACATCTGACCAGATAAAGGCTGCCCGTCTGCTTTCATCACAGGGGCACCTGGTAAATCTGAACGAGGTTCTTGCCATTCAGGTGGAGCCAGATACCGCGGCATTTGCCGATGCTGTCGACGCACTCACATCGGGCGGTTGCTCAATCAGTTACCTCTACACATTCCATAAAGACGGCAAACTGGTGCTCATAATCCGCCCTGCCAGTCTGGAAATCGCGGAACGCGTGGCTACGGAGAAAGGTCTTACGCTGATTCAGGGTTGGGAATGATGATTCATTCCCTTCTTTTTTTATAATTATGTGACTAATATTACAAATTACATCGTATAAACCATGTTTTTAAAGATTCTC
>CACZMI010000032.1 GCA_902782245.1 uncultured Bacteroidales bacterium
AGCCAAGATCGAGGATATCAAGGAGGTTTACACCGACATGTTCAGCCAGATCCTGGTATCAGAGCAGAATGAGATTGCAATGAACAGCGTATCAATGGAGTATATCAACAACCGTATAGCCAAATAACATCCATCCATACTGGATATTTGTAAGAAGGATATAAAAGAAGGCCGACATCAAGCGATGCCGGCCTTCATTTATTTTATACATCTTATCAGAGGCTGATGCTGTACATGGTGATTGAGTAAGGATCAACATCCAGAGTTGCCTTACTCTTGAGCTTTACAGTCTCTGTAACAGGAGCGATAGGCTGCTGGTCAAAGTTGTTCTCATCATCGGGCTGTCCCTTGATGACAGTCTTGGTCACACTCTTGAATCCGCCGAAACGTGACAGGTTAATTGTAGCCTTGGCAGCATTCTCACCGGCGTTGCAGACCTTGAGATAGAGCTTACGGCTCTGAGTATCAAGTACTACTGACTGACCCAGCAGGTTATCATCCTCACGGTCAAACTTGACGCAGTCACCGTAGAAGTAATCACCGCTTGACTGGCCGAACATCTGCTGTACGTAGTAACTGCAGGTAAGGAACGGACGCTCGTTGTCAAAGTAAATCAGGTCCGGGTTCCAGTTATTGGTGTTCTTGCGGGCAAAGAGCGGTGCATATGATGTCATTACCACAACATCGGCGTTACGCTCTACATGCAGCAGGTAGAGACCCTCGGCCAGGGCATCGATCAGTTTCTTGTCCTTGGCGGCATACTCACCCAGGTAAACCTTGGTCTTGCGGTCGCGGGGATATGAGTCATACTGACGGCTGGTAAGGAAATAGTTGCGCTGCTCATAGTAGTGCTCGTCCAGGATGGGCACCTCAAGCTCTGTTGCAAATCTCCAGCCCTCCTCATAATCTCCGTTTCCGGGATGTGATCCGGGACCTGCGGTACCTACGATCACGATATCGGGATACTTGGCACGAACCTGGTCATATATGAACTTGAAACGCTCCTCAAACTCAGGGGTAATCTTCTCCTCATTACCAAGGCCCAGATACTTGAGGTTGAATGGCTCCGGATGACCTGCATCGGCACGTACCTTACCCCACTTGGAGTCGGCGGGACCGTTGGCCCACTCTATCAGGTCCAGAGCCTCATCGGCCCACTCCTGCATTTCCTCCATGGGAACGGCATCCTGAGCCTGTGTACGCATGTTCCAACCGCCGTTGGTACCCTGGCAACTTACGCCGCAAGGCAGAATGGGCAGCGGTTCCATGCCGGCATCCTCGCAGAACTGGAAATACTCAAAGTATCCCATCTCCATGCTCTGATGGTACCCCCATGTGTTCTTGATACCCTTACGGGTCTCCTTGGGACCTACGGTTGTCTTCCAGCGGTATGTATCCCAGAATCCGTCACCACCGCCGTGCACTACGCAGCCGCCGGGGAATCTCATGAACTTGGGATTCAGGTCAACCAGTGCCTGAGCAAGATCCTTGCGCAGACCGTGGCCCTTGTAGGTATCCTGCGGATAGAGAGATACCATATCGATATCCATCACGCCGGTGGTGAGTGAGAGCAACTGCAGTGATGCATTGGGGCAATCCTGTGCTGCAGTCAGAGTATATTCATATTTTTTCCAGTCACTGCCCGAAACCGTGAATGTGGTATCGGCAATAACGGTAGGCTGAGCACGGAATCCGCGGCCCTGAACAAGCAGCACGGCACGCACCTCCTTGTCCTTGCCGTCGGGGTTGCGCAGGAATACCGAGAAATCATACTTGTCGCCACCCTTGAGCAGTATGCCGTCATAGCCGTCGTTCTGGATACCTACGCCGGTCCAGCCGTTGTAGTCATAGTAATGACCCACACGCTCAATGTTCAGGCGCATGTAGTTGGGGTTGTTGGGATGTATGGGATCCTGCTGCTTAGGCTCGATATAACCAAGTGAATGACCGGGACGTATTGAACGCCATGCGGTACCGGGGCCCCATCCGTCACGCTCGCTTGGGCTGAACTCAAACGATCCGTTCTGGATCAGCTCTGCACACAGGCCGCCATCGGCCGACATGCTGATATCCTCAAAGAATATACCGATAAGTTCATTACTGATTTTCTTGCCGCCGGCAGGCGCCTTGACGGGCTTGGCTGCGGTTACGCCAAACATGAATGATGCGCAAACCGCCATCAGGATAAGTTTTCTTTTCATATTGAATATTGTTGGTTAGGCTACTTTCTGAGTGCAAAAATAACATCAAATTTTCTTTCCCCAGTAGGTAACCTTATTATTCTTGTCAACACCGGCATAAACGATTGTCTCACGGCGAGGATTGGCCTCCCAGTCCAACTCTCGTTCCACACATACCACCACATTACCCAGAGTGAGACGTTTGGTTGCCTCATCATAACTCCACTTTCCGGTTATGGCTCCGGTTACGGTGCCGTCGGCCTTAAGGACAACATCCTGTGACAGATTCTGGTGCGCATAATCATAAACCAGTCCGATATGCTCCCATGTGCCTATCAGGTCATTTGATGTGATCTTGCTGTCAGGAACGGCCGCATAGCGTTCCGGCAATGCTATAGGCCAAAGGTTATCAGGCTCTGAGGCCGATGCGGGACACCATACTATACGGCGCACATGACCCATCATTATGGCGTTGCTGAAACGGTTTCCGCCTACGTTTGCCGGCAGACGTCCCTGAGAGCAGTAGAACCATTCATCAGTTCCCTCCTTTTGGAAGATTCCGCAATGTGATATTCCTACCCATCCGTATCCCTGTTCAAAACGGTAAGGATGAGTCACTATGGGATAACAGTCACCGCGTCCGTTGGTGAAATTTCGTCCGGTAATATCATAATACGGCCCCTCTATGTTCTCACTGCGTACCACACGGGTATTATACGGAACATCCAGTCCGTCATACGCCATGAACAGGTAATAGTAACCGTCCTTGTAGATAATCTCCGGCGCCTCACTGCCCTGCCAACGCGATGTAGCGGTACGTGTACCTATGCGCTGTCCGTAACGGGCGGTAAGTTCTTCGGCACTGTCGGCCCAGGGATTACCCAAGGCTGTCTTGGGTTTACCGCTCTCTGCATCAATTTCCAAAAGAGCGAACCCGCTGTGCCATGAGCCATGTATAAGATAATGCTTGCCCTGAGGCGTCACGATATAAGTCGGATCGATTGCATTGTAATAGAAATAGGCATCATTCCAATTGCCGGCATCGGCACGTGTCCAGCCGTCACGACCCTTGTCCGATGAAGAGCAGGTCACGAATCCCTTGTCCTCCCATACTGCACCGTAAGGATCGGTGCTCTCACACATACCTATAAAGGCACGCTCACTCCAGCTGCCGTCAAAAGCGGCCGATGTAGGTTTGCCGCTCTTGATGTAATTGTCTATCACAATGCAGTAGTACATCCTGAGCACATCCTTACCGCCCACAATTACACGGCGTACCACAGGTGCCCAGTAGCCGTACTGTATGTCAGCACCATTGATTGGAGTGAGTCCCATACGCAGACGGATGGAATTGAGCGAATCGGCCACCCATGACGGGGCATCGTTGAACGGCCCGGCCACATAATACCAGTTGACCAGGTCCTTGGAACGGCGGCCCTGGAAATGGCGTCCACGGGTTGCCTTGAGATGCTCATTGCCGTACGATGCATCGGTACCGTACATATAGTAATAGCCGTCATAGTATGCCACAGACGGATCGTGAATATTGGCCAGATTCCACTGCACATGATAGTCCCATGATGCTATGGCCGAATAGTCATCGGCATAATCGGGAGCCTTGTACTCTATATCCTGACCCGTCTTACCGCCCGATGTATGTATTCCGGTGCCTTCACTTGGATCCGAGCAGGCCCACAGTGTGACCGCTGCAATGATCGGCAATAATGCGTTTCTTATTCTCATATCTGCGAATTTAGAAAAAAAGACGGAATACGCCTTATGCGTACTCCGTCTGAATAAATTATAAATATCATTGGGCAACGGCATGTACCGTCCATTTCTGGAGGAACTCCACGCTGTTATCTATGTTCTTGTTGGCTGAGTTACCGGTAAGATTAGGGTTGGCATCAAGAGTATTCTGGAAGATGGGGAAATACTCGTGACCCGGCTCGAAATAACGCAGTGAGTAGTCATCGGCAGTCTCAATGGTAAGTGCATCAGTTGATGCGGTACCGTTACGCATGTATGCGCTGTGCTGGCGAATCTGTGCCAGACGGTCTGCGTCATAGAAGAATCCCCAGCGGATCAGGTCAATGCCGCGTCCGTTCTCGCAACCGAACTCC
The DNA here is from genome assembly GCA_902782245.1 of uncultured Bacteroidales bacterium. Classification (GTDB taxonomy): domain Bacteria; phylum Bacteroidota; class Bacteroidia; order Bacteroidales; family Bacteroidaceae; genus Colenecus. The sequence goes on from CACZMI010000032.1 coordinate 4,304, forward strand.
TTGGGACGCTCCACATTGGCAATCTGCTCAAAGAGTTTCTCCTTGGTGTTGAAGTCTGAGAGTTTAAGGTCCTTCAATGCTACACGGCGGCGAACCTCATTGATGTAGTCAATAGCCTGCTGGGTAGGTCCGTTAAGCTCATTCTCGCACTCGGCAGCACGCAGCAGAACATCACTGTAACGCATAAGGCGCAGATTGATTCCACAATGCAGACCTGTAACTATAGTTGAGTATATATTGTTACGGGCATTGGTGAACTTGGCTATCGGGATACCTCCATGACCGTTGTTTGAAAGCGGAGTGGATGTAATCTCGTTCTGATATACCACATTGGAGCGGGGATCGCCGTTAGGATAAGCGGCGGTGATGGCACCTGTATATGTGCTGTACTCAGGCTCGTATGTTACGGCTGTCCAATAGAGACGGGGGTCAAGGGTGTTGTCGGTGCAACGCTCAGCCTTGAACAGGTTGTAAAGCCAGGGAGATATGGCCAGGTCACCCCAACTGCCCAGTGCCTGCGATCCGTAGTTGCTCTCTACAGCATGTCCCTGGGATGCATTTGAACTTATGTTGACAGGAGTCCACTCCTCGTCGGCACCGCCTGTACCATAGTCCATGAACTGAACCTCAAACAGGCTTTCCTTGTTGTTCTCATACTGTGCTCCCTCCTTGAAGTTGTCACCGTAATCGGCCATAAGGCCATAGGTACCGTAGTCACCCTTTATGATATCCTTAAGATATCCGTATGCCTCCTCATATTTGTGACGGAACATAAGAGCGCGTGCCAGATAACCGGCAGCCGATCCGCAGGTTGCACGGCCCTTGGCCCATTCGCCACCCTTGTCACGCTTGGGCAGAAGTTCAATAGCCTCCTTGAGATCCTCCTCAATCTGGTCAAACACCTTGTCCTGGCTGGAATTTGACGCATACATACTCTCCAGTGATGAATAATCGGAATAATTTGTATAAAGAGGTACATCCTGATAGTATGTAGCCAGTTCATAGTAGGCCAATGCCCTGAGGAACAGAGCCTGTCCCTTTATCTCTGCACGTGCAGTCTCCGACATCTTGGCTGATCCGACCTTTGAGAGTACAAAGTTGCAGCGGTTAACTACGTGATAGTTGTCACGCCAAATCCACTGGTCGCCTATATCTATCTGGCCGTTTGAATTCAGGTTGTCATAGGGAAGATACCACTGCTGTGACGAGTTCCACACCTCATCACCACGTACGGCATCCATAGTGTAGCCAACACGGGCGAACGTACCCTCCAAACGGATTCTGTTATAGCATGATATCACAGCCTCCTGAAGGTCTGACTCGGTATTGCCAAAGTCATATGTGGTCTGGTTGTTGGGGTTGATTACATCAAGTTGGGAATCACATGAAACCAAACCTGTAACCAGAACCGCTGCTATAATAAGATTTATCTTTTTCATAATAGTCCGGTATATCAGTTATTAGAATGAGAAACGAACACCTGCCATGCAAGAGATGGGAGTAGGATAAGAGCAATAGTTGAATCCGGGTGTGAAAGTACCGCCGGCAAAGTCAACATTGTAACCTCTGTACTTGGTCAGAGATGCCAGGTTCTGGCCCGATATGTATGCACGTGCATTGCTGATTACATTGCCAAAAGTGCCGTCCTTGAAGTTGTAGCCAAGTTCAACATTGGCAATCTTCCAGTAAGCACCGTTCTGCAGGAAGCGTGAGCTGAACATATCGTTGGTGATGGATGCATCGGTCTTATATGCTACAGCAGGCACTGACTGGCTGTGATTCTCGGTTGTCCATGCATTGAGCAGATCTTTGCTCTTGTTGGTTATACCATAAGAGTTGTGCAGTGTCATGTCAACAAAATCCAGCACCTTATGACCGGCAGCACCGTATGTTGAAATGCTCAGGTCAAAGTTCTTGTACTCAAACCTCAGGTTAAGGCCGAACTGGATCTTGGCCATTCCGTTACCCAGATAATCCTGGTCCTCATTTGTAATCTTTCCGTCGTTGTTGACATCCTTGTATGCCACATCACCGGGTTTGGCACCAGCCTGTACGACCGGATTGCCCAGGTCATTGACGCGGTTGTCAATCTCCTCCTGGCTCTGGAATATGCCCTCATATACATATCCGTAGAAACGTCCTACCTCATTGCCCACCTCGGTACGACTGTAACCGTCGGTACGTGGCTCATTGGTCATACCCAGACTCTTTACCTCGTTCTTGGGGAGAGTCATGTTGGCCGATATCTCATACTTGAGTGCATTCTCATAACTGCGGTATGTGGCAGCCAACTCAAGACCTGTGTTCAGCATTGTTGCGGCATTCATTGTAACCGAAGTATTGGTAGCACCTGCCTCGGCCGGAACTGCTACTGCATACAGCAGGTCCTCGGACATGGCATGATACCAGTCGGCATTGATTTCGAACTTGTTCTCCCAGAAGGCCAGGTCAACACCTACGTCAAAGGTCTTTTTCTTCTCCCAACGGATAGCGGTATTCACATAATCCGATATGGCCGATCCGGTTACCTTTGTACCTCCGAAACTATAGGTGTAGTTTCCGCGAGGCATGGTACCCATGTACTGGTACTCACCTATGTTCTCGTTACCCAGGATACCGTAACTGGTACGGATCTTGAACAGATTGACGCTCTCCACATTGAAGAAACTCTCACGGTCAATACGCCATCCTGCCGAGAATGAGGGGAACCAGTCCCAATGGTCATCGCTCGAAAGGCGGCTGGAGCCGTCACGACGTACGGTTGCCTGAAGCAGATACTTGCCGTCATAATCATATGTGAATCGGCCAAGATATGATGCCAGCACATGCTCGCTCTCATAAGAACCTGCATCACGTGTTGCAGCATTACCTACCTGGAGGTAATAGGGCTCCGGCATATTGTTGCCGCGTCCGGTAAGAGTGTGATACTTTTCACGCTCAAATGTCTGACCGGCCACCAGATTCAGATGATGACGTCCCATTGTACCCTCATATGTCAGGAAATTCTCTATCAGGGCATCGGAATATGAGCGGTAACCCTCGTTCAGAGTCTCGTTGCTCTTGTCCAGATAGTTGGTAGTACTCTGGATGAAAGCGGGAATGAACGTAAAGTCCTTGGCAAAAGTACGGCTGTAGGACAGGTTAAGGTTATATGAGAGCTTGTGGTTCTCATTCTTGTGACCTATCATATCCATCAGGTCAACCTTGGCGGTTCCCGTTGCAACAATCCTGTCAACCAGAGTATTGCGCTCAAGCAGATTGTTGGTCAGGAGCGGATTGGTCATTCTCAGGTCACCATGTATCTTATCATAATAGGTACCATATCCGAATGAGTCGTAGTTGTACTCGGTTGCGGGAGCCAGCACATCATCCAGTACCCAAGTGCGGCTGTCACGGGCAAGGATGGTGGGAGGCATGATAAGAGCCGATGCCATTACAGGATACTGCTGACCATAGAGACCCTGCACATACTCGTTGGCATTACTCATTGACATGTTGTTCTGCTTGCTGTGGCTGTATACGATACCTGTCTTGAGGCTTATGAACTTAACGTCCATATTATTGTTGATACGGGCAGTGAAGCGGTCAAAGTCGGGACCTGCGCCCTCAAGTGTACCCTTCTGGCTGAAATAGTCCAGACCTATGTTATAGGTATTGTTCTGCCCGCCGCCCGAAATGTTCAGGTTGTGATTCTGGCGTACACCGGTCTTGAACATGGTGTCAAACCAGTCTGTATTGTATTTGGCGGGATCCAGATAATCTGCACTTGTAGGATCATAGCCTGACGGAGCCGCCATGTTGCTGTTGGCAAAGGCTGTCCTTACATAATCACCATACTCCTTGGAGTCCATCACGTCATAGACACCCTTCCTGATACGGTCAACACCCAGATAACCTGAATAGTCTATACGCATGGGCTGATCCTTCTTACCGCTCTTGGTGGTGATGATAACCACACCGTTACCGGCGCGTGAACCGTAGATGGCAGCTGCCGAAGCATCCTTGAGAACCTGGATGGTCTCTATGTCATTGGGGGAGAAATCACGGATAGAGGTACCCATGGGAACACCGTCAATTACGTACAGAGGGCTGGTATCACCGAAACTGCCCAAACCGCGGATACGGACTGCAGGATCGGCACCGGGCTGACCATCGGTTGTGATATTGACACCAGCCACCTTACCCTCGAGCATTGAGGAGATGTTGCTGTGCGATACACGCTTCAGTTCTTCGGCCTCAACAATTGCCACGGAACCTGTCAGGTCGGCCTTCTTCTGTGTACCGTAACCTATCACAACGACCTGATCAAGGAACAGGGACTCGGTATTCACTATAATGGTACCAAGGTTGGTCTTGCCGTTCACGGCTACCTCTTTTGTCTCATAACCCAGCGACTGGATAATAAGTGTTGCGTCACTTGGCACGGAGAGAGTAAAGTTTCCATCCATGTCTGATGCCGTTCCGGTTGATGTATTGCCTTTTACAACCACGGCTGCAGCCATAACGGGCTCTCCGGTCTCATCGACAAGAGTACCTCTGACTGTTATGTCATCGGCAGCCTGAGCTGTGGCAGGAGCTGCATTTGCCACCGTTCCGGTAATACCCGATACGGCCAGCAGGCAGCATATTGCTATCGAAATACTAAACTGTTTCATATATTCAGGGTTTTATTATTCAAAAAATACCAGGTATGATGACTCCAGGACAATAGCGGTCTGAAGATCCGCACTGTCTACAGTTATATTTGTATAATACTGGAAATGATTTTCTCCATTGGGATAAACCACGTCGTACTTGATATCCGCTGTATTGTCACCGTTATTCTTGACCGTGATGGTTACAAACGAATAAGTAAGATTCTGCTTAAAGAAATCCCAGTTCCAGTTAGAGGTCTTTGCTACAGCGTCATTCCAGCTTGTTCCCCAACCGAAATGGTCCATACGGGTTACGACATACTCTGCAAGTGCGGCATTACGCAGTATTACGCACGGGCTGTGGTAGTTCTCTGCTGCTTTTGAATAGAGCATTGCCTTGTAGACTACCGAATCACCGGCCTGAAGAGCGGTATCGCGTGTAAATGTAGTCCACCATGCGTTTGAATAATCGGCCTTACCTACCTCAGATATACCCTTAACCACATTTACCTTGCAGGTTGTCGAGGACTCGCTTGTGCTGCCCACATAAGTTATCTTGACATCGGGAGTTCCAACGGCAGCAGGTATGCTGTCAAATATAAGGGCTTCATTGGAGATTACGCCTGTTGAGTTATCGGCATAGGTGGCTGTAACCACTATTCCGCATGTATCAAAACGCAGTTTGGTTCCCTCCAATTGGTCAAATATGTAATAGGTAGAGAGTGTAGGCATTTTGGTAACCTCTATGGATACCACGTTGTTTACGACCGATACCTTATAATAACCGATGACAGTGGCACCGGCATTACCCAACTTGGTCTTTGAATATGACAGGACAACTGTTTTCTCACCAATAGTAGTAAGGTCTGGAATCACAGAGAATGTTATGTCAGCTGTATCTGCCACAGCCTGTGATCCGTCGGCGAATGTAACCGTGGCAACTGCCTTGCCCCAGAAATCGGTCTGACCTATCTCTATTGACTGAGGCTGTCCGGCTACTGTTATTGAAACGGCATCAAAATCCTCCAGAGCCTGAACCTTTGATGTTACGGTATAGGCATTCTTGATATCAAACCAGCTTCCGTCACAAACCAGAGTTGCAAGGATATCCTCGGTAGCCGAAACCGGCTGATGATACTTTTCAACCAGGATATCTCCGTTTTGGGCATACATGGTTGCTGTCACATAGACATTGCCGGTCTTGGAGTGGTCAATCTCCATCTCCACGCGGGCTCCGTCCATAACAGAGCGGAAGTACTCCCAGATATCCTCAATTCCTGCCTTGGCTGCAAGTTCGGCATAGTTATGCTCCATAGCCGAAAGGGCGAAATCGCCGTTACCCCATCCATAAGCATCGGAACGGATAACGAACAGTTCCACCTTGTTTTCCGTGGCATCGGCCATTCGGAGGTTCCAGTTGTTCCAGTTATTAGCCTCCGATCCGTGGTTGATGAAATCAATGTGCAGAAGACGGTTTGCCGGAACGGTAAACCACTGGGATGTAGCGCCATCCCAACCGGTTGAACAATCCTCTGCTCCAACAATGGAATTTGCAATGGTTACATATACCGTATCACCGGTATCAATCTTGGCTTTCTCTTCAGCGATTGAATCGGCAATCTGCTGAATGTTATCGGGAGCATCGATATTATACCTCTCGATACCGCCCTCACAACTTGTCGTGGCTGCCCCCATATATAATAAGGTAAGCACAGGCAAAAGGATAAACTTGGATTTTCTCATACCTTTTAGCGTTTGTTAGTTTATTTTGGTTGGTACAAAAGTATTTTACTTAAACGCGTAAAAGGTGTATAAAAAAACACAAAAGGTGGATTTTTGGACCAACCGGAAAAAGTGCCTCAGACAGCACTTGGAGCCACACCAAACTCCTTAGAAAAACAACGGGTAAAATATTTGGGATCATTGAACCCGCAGTCATACGCTATCTCGGAAATATTCATCATACCTGTCTGGCGGTTATTTACAATCATCTCACGGGCCACCGTAAGACGGTAGGTACGTATCAGTTCTGTAACCGAATGACCCATTGATTCCTGAAGTTTCTTGTTGAGTGAAGTCTTGCTCATACCCATACGGTCACAGAACATGGAGACATCCAGGTCAGGATTGGAGTAACTGCTCTTTAGCACCTCCATCACCTTGGCCTTAAAATCATCATCCCTGCTGTTCTCGGGCAGAGCGGGATTTAGGGCAATTATAAGCCGGTTACCAGCCAACTCCTCAACCTCATGCTTAAGGACAGCATTCTGACGGTCAAGTTCCTCGGCTTTCTGTTCTATAAGTATGCGCTGGTTATTAATCTCCCGCGTACGTTCATCGACAGTACGCTGCAACAGATCCTTCTGCTTAACCAGAAAACGGGTCCTGCGTTTGTGCCAGACAAGGATTATGGCCCATACCAGAAACAAAAGCAGCAGTTTGGCCAGAATGGTATGCCTGAAATACGGCTTTACGTGAATGGGAAGCGTTATCATATCGGCCGCCGAACCGGGAGCTCCCATTGCCTTGACCTGAAGCAGATAGTCACCTGCAGGAAGCGAAGGATAAGTGATCGTATTGTCCGAATCGCCCACCTTGTACCACCTGGAGTCAAGCCCCTCTATCCTATACATGTAACTGAACCTGGAATTGGTGGCGTAATTAAGCGTTGAAAACGAGAAAACCAGAGACCTGTCTCTCTCATGAAGTGTCATTGAAGAAGTATACGGACTGTAATTTACATTACCGTTTACGGACGTTTTGGTAATATGGAGGTTCAGCGGAGGATACTGATAACTGCTCCTGGAGGGCTCAATCACAGAGAGTCCGTCCACCGTACCGAAACAGAGCGATCCGTCTTGACAGACACACGACGCATTAAGGTAGAACTGAGAAGACAGCAGCCCCTGCTCCACAGAATAGTTAAGGAACTGCATGGAACCAGGCGACAGCATGGACAATCCGTTTCCTGTAGATATCCATATATTTCCCCATTCATCCTCTTCAAGACATCTCACCACATTGCTTATGAGTCCGTCCTTCATACTTATGTTCCTGAAGCTCAAGTCACCCGACAGACTCTCCTCGGTCTTATATATTCCGTTTCCGTTACTGCCAAGCCATATGGTACCGTCCTTGGCCTGGATTATGGAGACGATCTTATCCGGAACGCCCGATCCGGGCTCATCCAGTTTTTCACTCAGGTTGACATAGTCAAAATCCAAGCGGTCTCCGTTTCTGCTGGCACTCTTGAGATCAATCACATGCACTCCGTTCTGACTGCCTATCCACAACTGTCCTTCGGAGTCAATACACGAGCCTATACAGCCTGTGGTCTGGTCCGGAAGCGCCGAATAGACATTGTACGACGACAGGTCACAATAGTATATTCCGGTATTGCAGCCTATCCACATCAGGTTGTTCAGGGTATCAAGCTCCAGTGCTCCCACATGATCTATACGGTCTGACTGAGCACCTCTCCAAACAGGTTTCAAAACCCTGTCGTATGGGCTGTCACCACTCAGCACATCAACACCACCACCCCATGTGCCTACCCACAGGTTCCCTTTATCGTCACTTGTAACGGCACTTACCGAATTATGGCTTATGCCACCTTCCTTAGCAGTGATATGACGGAATCCTTCCTTTGGATTCATGGTATAACTCAGACCGCTCTCCACGGTTCCCACCCACAGCATTCCGTCATGGGTCTGATAAACCGCATTGACCGGATTCGAGGCAATTGATGCAGCATCCGATGTCTGATGTCTGTAATTGTTCAACGCCAGTCTTTTGGTCTTAAGTTGGATAAGGCCGGCACTCTCGGTCCCGAACCAGACATCGTCACCCCTTACACTTACACAGTTGAGGAAGTTACTGCTCAGACCGCAGCCATCCACATCCGAATCACTTGAGAGGCGTTCAAAACTGTCATCTATAGGCCTGTAGAAATTGGCACCCTTAAGCGATATTGCCACCAGCGTATTGTCGGACGTAAGAGCCAGACCGCTTATGTAGTTCTGGGAAAGGGATTTGTCATTATCAGGATCTGTGGTGTACAACTTCCACAACCCGGTAGGCAGGTTATACCTGAACAGTCCGTCAATAGTTGATATCCATACATCCTGATCCTTTATTATATAATCGGTAACCAGCGACTCGGGGTTATAGACGAAACCCGGTAACGCAGGAGTGCAGACAAGTCCGTCATCAGCACAGCGTACGCGGTATATTATTCCGCCCATACCTATCCATACTGTTCCGTTTTTCTCCACATCCTTGAACACCATTGCAGGCTGTTCCATGCGGGGATCGGCAAGGCTGTCAACCTTTAAAGCGCTTCCGTTATCATCAAACTCTATACGCATAAGCGTCTGACCGGTCTTGGCCCATATACATCCTTTTGAATCAAGAGTCATATATGAGCAGGAACCACCTTCAAAGAGGCCAAACGCCGTGCCCTGGGTTCCGGGCACGGAGACCATGCATGAGTTCATAAGGTCAAACACCTCAATACCCCACTCCGTTCCTATCCACAATCTGTGGAAACCGTCCTCAACTACGTTTCTTACAAAATTGCTCTTGAGTTCATATTCCATTCCGGTGGCCATTACTATGAATTCATAGCCGTCATATCGGCACAATCCTCCACCCGATGTGGCAACCCACATGAATCCGGCATCATCAAACATTATGTCATCCACAAAATTTGACGGCAGCCCATCAGATATTCCTATGAATTTGGACAGATGCGAACCCGCAAACGAGCCTTGTGCCGCACTATTGACAGAGTGAGCGGACAAAAGCAAAAACGATAACAACAAAGAGATTATTTTTCCACCTATAGTTTTCATTTCTCCACCTTTTGGATTACGAATATATATATTTTTGCATACAGAACAAACCGTAAAACCTATTTATTATTCAGATATGAAACCAATTAGCCTAATTACGACAGCCATTGCCCTTATTACGGCAATTCCTTTGAGTGCACAGAGCAACACCTTTGATATAAATCTCAAGAAGACTGGTGCTCCCATCCAGAGCACAATGTACGGCATCTTCTTTGAGGATATAAACTATGCTGCCGACGGCGGCCTTTACGCAGAGTTGGTCAAGAACCGCTCTTTTGAATTCCCCAACTCGCTCCAGGGATGGAAAACATTCGGAAACGTACAGGTTTTGGATGACGGTCCGTTTGAGCGCAACCCGCATTATGTACGCCTCACAGATCCCGGTCATGCTCACAAGCATACCGGTCTTGATAATGAAGGTTTCTTTGGTATTGGTATTGTAAGAGGTGAACAGTACAACTTCTCGGTATGGGCCAGGTCTGAGAGCCCGGTCGTACTGAGAGTTGAACTGGTCAACACCGCCTCTATGGGTGAGAACCATTTTGTATGCCAGCAGAGACTTACGGTAAACGGAAAGGAATGGAAACAGTACAAGGTTACTCTCCGTCCCACCGAGACACTTGAAAAAGCCACACTCCGCATATTCATGGAAACCCGTGGCGGAGCCAGCGTAGACCTTGAGCATATATCACTTTTCCCCGCCGATACCTGGAAAGGACGTGAAGGAGGACTGCGCAAGGATCTGGCACAGGCACTTGCCGACCTTCACCCCGGCATATTCCGTTTCCCCGGCGGTTGCATTGTTGAGGGCACCGACCTTGAAACCCGTTACAACTGGAAGAATACCGTCGGTCCGGTAGAGAACCGCCCGCTCAACGAAAACCGTTGGGAGTATACTTTCCCCCACCGTTTCTATCCCGACTATTTCCAGAGCTACGGACTGGGGTTTTTTGAGTTCTTCCAGTTGAGCGAGGACATAGGTGCAGAGCCTCTGCCCATCCTGTCCTGCGGTCTGGCATGCCAGTTCCAGAACGATGATATAAACGCCCACGTTCCGGTTGACCAGCTTGATCCATACATCCAGGATGCCCTGGACCTGATTGAGTTCGCCAACGGCCCTGCCGATTCCAAGTGGGGAAAGATTCGCGCCGACATGGGACACCCCGAGCCTTTCAACCTTAAATATATAGGTATAGGAAACGAGCAGTGGGATGCCCTCTATCCCGAGCGACTGGAGCCGTTCATCAAGGCTATCCGCAAGGCTTATCCCAACATAAAGATTGTAGGTTCATCGGGCCCCAACTCCGAGGGTGACCAGTTTGATTACCTGTGGCCCGAGATGAAACGTCTGGGAGCCGATCTGGTAGATGAGCATTTCTACCGTCCTTACGAGTGGTTTCTGAGCCAGGGCACACGCTATGACAACTATGACCGCAAGGGACCCAAGGTGTTCGCAGGAGAGTACGCATGCCATGCTACAAGAAAGAAATGGAACCACTACTATGCATCTCTGCTCGAGGCAGCATTCATGACAGACCTGGAGCGCAATGCCGATATAGTTCATATGGCCACATATGCCCCGCTGTTTGCCCATGTAGAGGGCTGGCAGTGGCGTCCGGACCTTATCTGGTATGACAACCTGCACTCATTCCGCACCGTAAGCTGGTATGTACAGCAACTCTACAGCCAGTACAAGGGCCAGAATGTGGTAGGACTTACCATGAACGGAAAGCCCGTAGCCGGGCAGGATGGTCAGAACGGCCTGTTTGCCAGCGCAGTACGTGAGGGTAATCAGATTTATATCAAGGTTGCCAACACTTCCGATAAGGAGCAGCAGCTGACATTCAATTTCAACGGACTCAAGAAGAAGGCTTTAATGGTGGCTTCAAAGCGTGTTGACCTGTCAAGCGACAAACTCTATGAGGACAACTCAATAGAGGCTCCGGTAAACATCGTTCCCGTTGAGAACGGTTTTGACGGAAAGGGACAGAGCATTCAGGCTGCCATCAATCCGCTCAGTTTCAGTGTATTTGTTTTGACAATAGAATAATTCAGGTTAGCTGTTTCATTCCAACAATCATGAAAAAGACTTCTATATTGCTTACCGTTCTGGCTGCCATATTCAGTATGGCAGCCTACGGTCAGGCACCCGGAAGGCCTGCCATTACTCCCGAGTATACTCCAGTCCATGATCCCGTCGTTGCATTCTGCGACGGCCGCTATTATATGTTCTCAACCGGTATGGGTATCAGCGTAATGTCAAGTGACGACATGAAAAACTGGCGTCCCGAAAGACAGGTTCTAAACCCCATACCCGAATGGGCGGTCAAGGCCGTACCCGGTTACAACGGACATACCTGGGCTCCCGATATCATCTATCACAACGGCCTGTGGTATCTCTATTACTCATGCTCCACCTTTGCCAGCAACGGATCATGCATAGGTGTGGCCACCAACAAGACTCTCAACCCTGAGTCACCCGATTTCAAATGGACCGATCACGGCATGATAATCCAGTCGGTACCCAACCGTGACAAATGGAACGCCATAGACCCCAATATAATCATTGATGAAGAAGGAACTCCATGGATGGCTTTCGGCTCATTCTGGGACGGATTAAAGATTACAAGGCTTGATGAGAGCATGCTTAAACTGTCCGATCCCCAGGAGTGGCATCCGCTCTGGCACAGGCCGGAACTTATGTCCGGCAAGATGGACCTTAAGTCAGAACCAGGCGACGGTGCCGTGGAGGCTCCGTTCATATTCCGTCATGACGGCTGGTACTATCTGTTTGCATCGCTTGACCTCTGCTGCCGCGGTGAGAACAGTAACTACAAGGTTGCCGTAGGACGCAGCAAGACAGTAACCGGTCCCTATCTGGATATGGACGGCAAGCCCGTAACAGACGGAGGCGGCACTATAGTAGCCCAGAGCAATGACCGCTACGTCGGTGTAGGACACTGCGCTGTGGTAACTTTTGACGGCAAGGATTACATATTCATGCACGGATATGACAAGACACGCCGTTACAACAGTATGCTCATAACACGTACGATAGTATGGGATAAAGATGGCTGGCCGATAATAAATCTGTAACTTTGCATCGTGGCAATAGAAGATGCAATATTCAGACGGTCAGAACTGCTTCTGGGAACCCAAGCTATGGAAGGGATCGCCAGCAAGCGGGTCATCATATTCGGAGTTGGAGGCGTAGGCTCATGGTGTGCCGAGAGCCTGATACGCTCCGGCATCCGTCATCTGACCATTGTTGACTCCGACCGCGTATGCATAACCAACATCAACCGCCAGCTCATGGCCACCACCAAGACAGTCGGGCAGGTAAAGGTTGATGTACTCAAGGAGCGTCTGCTCAGCATCAACCCCAAGGCTGAGATTACCGCCCTGCAACAAATATTCACAGAGGAGACAGCTGACTCTTTTGACATAGGCAGCTACGATTATATAATTGACGCAATAGATTCCCTCAAAGACAAGTCGTTGCTTATAATGATGGCCACCCGCACTAAGGCCAGGTTCTATTCATCAATGGGAGCCGCCCTCAAGCTGGACCCCACCCGCATCCGCGTAGCGGAGTTCTGGCAGGTAAAAGGAGATCCTCTGGCCCGCGCCCTGCGCAAACGTTTCAAGCAGAACGACCAGTACCCGCGCCGCAAATTCAAATGCGTCTATTCTGATGAACTGTTGCAAAACAAAGGTCACAACACCACCTGCGGAACAGAGCAGTGTATGTGTCCCAAAGCCAAATTGGGGCCGGGCAACCCGGATTTGCTCAATCATGAGTGGTGTTCTTCCAAGGCACAGATAAACGGAACTCTGGCCCATATCACCGCCATATTCGGCTTTACCCTTGCAGGCCTTGTAATACAAGACGCCGTTTCCGAATCCTAAAACGGCAGCATGTAATAGACGCAATCCGTATCGCGGTAAAACTCCCGGGCACCCCACCTTTTCCAATATGCATGGGTTTTAAGACGGTGCAAAACGGGAATGAAGAGAAAGTCATAACCCGCTTTCAACTGTGGCATAATCTCCATAAGCATATCGTAGTTAAGGCGTGTGCCGCGGTAATCCTCACGTACAATGAATGAGAACACCGCTGTGTAGCGCTGACGGTTCAGTCTGTCCAACAGTTCAGGAGCATCCTGTTTGATTTGGGCGGTCTCCTCCTCAATACGGTAGTCACTCATATTCAGAAGTCCTATCACATCTCCTTTATCATCAATCGCCTTTACACTCAGAGGCCAGTTGAACTTGAGGGTCCGCACCCACTCCTCCACCTCACGGCGGTCAAATCCGTACTGGCGCACCATCCAGTCTATGGTAAGCGGGGCATCGGCCTCTGTCATTCTGCGCAGGGTGTAAGGCATACCGGTCAGGCGTTGAATGTCACTATATTATAAGTAAGGAGTATCTCAGGATGGTATGACAGTTTGGCCTTGCGAAGACCCGGCAAACCCATATCCTCCTCCCGGTTCACATATATGAACCGCTCCGGCAGATGTGCGCAGAACTGTTGGTTTATGATACTGAACGCCCCCTCCACATTGCGGTCGGCCTTCTCGACACAGACATCGAAAGTATCCCAGGTCACGGCGCTTCCGTAGGTGAACGCCACCATTCGGCCATCCACATAGATGCTGCCGCCTATCATGCCCAACTCATCCCAGTGGCCGAATATGGTCTCCATAACCTGATGCTCGGCCTCAATGGTATCGCCGTACACAGGATTGTCATGCTCCTTCTCATCGTTCCATACAGAGAGCACCCCACGGCAGTCATCAAAAAGTCCCGGTGTAAGGGGCAAATACTCATAACCGGGATAAAGCGTAAGGAAACGGTTCACGTGATTGCGCTTTCCCTTGAGTTTGCCGCCCTGAAGCGTTGCCAGATCCGCACGACGGTATATATAGTCATATTGGTCACGCTGTGACTCCACACCTATGTTTATACCCTTACAGCAGGCGTTCTGCTGCAACTGCAGTGCCGCCTCATCCTCCAGCCCCAGCAGTATCAGACGGCCATTACTGTCCTCGCAAAGAGCCTGCAGCAGATCACAGCCTGGCGTCCCCTGCATGCAGAGCATATAAGCCCGCTCACCCTCCATACTGAACCGCAGCACCACCGCATCGGCCAGCACGCAGACCTCGGTCCCGAACCAGGCCTGCCAACCCACCAGATTGGCAAAGTTAAAGTTGCAGTTACGCCGCCCGGCACTCAGGCTCACCGTCTGCACCCTCTCGCGGTCTGCTACAGAAAGTGTATGGAATTCCAGTTTCATGCAGGTATATGACAGTTTTTTTACAATTTGAGAGCAAATGTAGTGCATTTGCAACGGGATTGCAACGCCTCAGAGCATCAATATTCATATCGGACGCTCTACATTTGCACAAAACATTGATCAGACATGCACAAATTTTTTCTCAATCTGACTATTGCGCTGCTGCTTCCGGCTGCAATCCTTTCCTCCAACACGAATCATTATGATAAGGAGTGGTTCCTGGTGGACTCTCTGATAGAGAAACAGGAGCAGATTAAAGCCATTGACGCCGTTCATGCAATACTTGACAAGGCCAAGGCCGATGACAACGATTACGAGACACTGCGATGCGCCCTGATGTTAAACCGTCTGGATGCACCCAATTCCAAGAACGCCGGATACAGAGCTGACTCATATATGCTTTTTGACTCACTGGAGTCCGTTATGGATGATGAGGGCCTCAAGGCCATCTGTCATTATCTGGAGGCAGTTTGCCTGAAAGATTACTTAGGCAACAGCAACTACAGAATACCCGCCGGCAATCCTCTCGGCATAGAGCAGGAGCAGTTGAAAGACAGGTTCCATTACCATTTCAATCAGGCATTCAGTCTGGCCGGGCGCAAGCGCACAAAGGATTACATCCATTTCATACCCGATTGCAGCGACGATTTCCTTAAGCTACGACCCAAACTGAATGACGTCCTGATGGAGAATTCATGTTTTACCATTGGCCGTGCCGCCTGGAGCAATGAAAACCCATTTATTACTGAACTGCTTAAATCCGATGAGCGGCTCTTAGGGGATGCATCGCAGTTCCTGAAAGCCGTAAGCAGCGCAGACCTTGACAACATACATCTGTGGCAGATACATACCCTTAAATTACTGACTGAGAACAATCTTAGGGCAAATGCCGATATCCGGGCCACCATTGACTATAAGCGCCTCAGGACAATCGTAGAGTCAGTTTCCCCATCAGACTGGGTATCGGTTTCGGAAAAGATTGAAAGGCTGGCAGACTCTTACCGCCGCAAAAGCAGATACTCAGCCTGCATCTACATGCTTGCCGCCAAGGTCCTTATCGAGCACGTAACCGACCAGAAAACTATTGACAAGGAGCTTAGGAGCAGGCTCTCAGTACACGCTCATGAGTTGCTTCTGGACGCCATCGGGATATGGCCGGACAGCGAGAACGCCCAAGAGTGCCGTGAGTTGCTGAACCGTATTGAGAAACGCAAGCTGAGCATATCATTTGACAGGATTGAGCGTGCCGGTGTGCCAAACCTGGCCATGCTTACATACTCCAACATAGATACAGTCTGGTTCAAGGCCATCAGATATGACAAGAGTTCTTACAGCAATCTGAGAACCAATCTTTACCGCAACGATTTCATTACAATGATTCAGGACGGGAGTATTCCGGATACACATGTGGCCGCAAGCTGGAGCGTGGCAACAGCCCAAGTTAACCACAACGACTGGATTGAGCACTCAATGTGGATATCACTGCCTGCCCTTGAGAAAGGAGAATACATCATAGTGGCATCTCCAGACCGGAATGTCAGGGATGAAAGCTGTTATGCCTTCCGATACCTTACAAGCAGCAGGATATTGTTTACGCCCACATATCTTACCGACACCGACAATGATGCGGAACTCACCGGATTCATGAGCGATGCATCAACAGGTGTGGCATTATCGGATTGCAGTTATACCCTATACGGATATGATGACATTGAAGATTCCGATTTCAATATCCAAGGCCAGACCGGAGCGGACGGTTTCATCAGAGTGGCCTATCCGACAAGTGCGGATAATGATTTAACGCTCATAGTGAATCATAATACCGGCACCGACACTCTGGAAATTGAAACCCGCAGCACATATTCATACACCTATTCCAGACTCCCATTCCCGTTCTCAAAGGGACCTGTCCACATCAAAATCAACACAGACAGGGCAGTCTATCGTCCCGGCGACACCATACGCTACTGCGGCATCATATCAGAAACCCCGCCCCATATGGACGGTCACGTTATGGAAGGTCTGCCGATAGTGGTATTCATCTCTGCCAATCGTCAGGATATTCCAATACAGGAAACCGTATCGGATGCTCACGGATGTTTTGAGGGCGAATGGCCTGTACCTGACGATTACAGGCCGGGATGGATGGAGCTTTGTGCGTTTGCCTATCCTAAAGGTGAAGACCTGGAATCAATGTTTGAAGAAATGGATGAGGAAAGCCTGCATCTGCCTGGCAACTCAAAGGAGATTAAGATTGAATCATACTCCAGACAACTTCTTGAAGTGAAATTTGACACAATCATGACACCGCCTGTACCGGGATCTGTAGCAGAGTGTACTGGCCGCGTACTTACAATCCTGGGTAATCCGGTAGGCGGAGCCCGGATACAATGGAGCACAAGCAAGATACTTGAAACCGGCCAGACCCAAACCCGCCCGGACGGTACATTCACAATCCGATACAAAGCCGATGCAGACTCTGATGACCTGATAGAACTTAATGCTACAGTAACTGACGGCAATGGTGAGACTCATGAATTTTTCAATGACATATACATGTCTAATGCTTCAAGCCTGAATGTTACAGTCCAAAAGAGCATCATCGGAACTGATGATCCATTACTTACAATAAAAACATACAGCAATTATCCCGGAACAGGCCAGTACAAGGTCCGGATAGAAGCATTACAGCAGCATCAGAGTAAAGGCATTGACATATATACCGCATTCCAAGTCAGGGAATCCGACCGCAAGGAGATGTCTGAGACCGCACTCACTCAAGGTGTGCTGACAACACTGTTTCCAGGATACGAGTTCGGATTACCCGCCACGCCGCAGGTATCACATACGCTTATGGACAGTACAATTGTATTCCGCGCCTATGAAACCGACTCAATACGTGTTCCCGGCATTAGTACCGGGCTTTACAGGATCACGGTGACATCAGATTCCGCCGAGATCAATTACAAAGGCAATACATACAGCCAGGAGATATTCATACCGGTTGGCAATTCTCCGGATACGCTTACGGTCAATGACCTTTTGTATGTGCAGAGTCCCCTGAAAATACTACGTGAGGGCGATACTGCAACGGTGCATATAGGAAGCCCCTGCCCCGGAGCCATAATACGTTATGACGTAATCAACCGCAACGGAAGCCTCACCCACGGCACCATGATTGCTGACGGCATGACTCAAACTATATCATTCCCGGTAAATGAGGATCTTTGCGGCAACATCCTGATTGTAGCAACCGCATTCAAGGACGGTATGACAGCCAAATCATACTGCCCTGTATACATACCCTATTACTCCAAGCATCTGAAATATGAACTGACCTCATTCCGCAGCAATCTTACAAGCGGTAATGAGGAGAGCTGGACATTCAGGTTCACGGACAGCCAAGGCAAGCCGGTAAGGGCATCGGTTATGGCCTCTATGTATGACTCCTCACTGGATAGGATAGAGCGCAACCGATGGGAATTTTTCCCCTGGCGATACATGGAATTCATCACGGCCGATCCCGTCCGAATAAACCAGATTCACAGAGAACTGTCATCGGCAAAGACGATATTGCCATTCAAGGGTTTCAGGAGCATTGGCCTGGGTATTGCAGACCCGCTGTCAACGCCTATCAGAAAAGGATTACCCATACCTTTAAGAGAAGCAAGCTCTTCGGTAATAGCTTCAGAGAGTATCCCGTCTCTTGTTGACAATAACAGCATGATAAACAATTCCGATACTCAGGTTACGTTTATGGAACCAACTGATATAAGAAAGGACCTCAGACACACGGGTCTTTACAATACCGGCCTCCAGACTGACCGGGACGGTTATGTTACCATCCGGTTCAATGCTCCAGCGCTCCTTACCCGCTGGAACCTGCAGGTATTTGCATACACCGACAGTCTGCTCACAACCGGATTCGGCGGTTATGTAACCACCTCAAGGCCATTGATGGTTGAGCCTGCTGTCCCCAGATATTTCCGTCAGGGTGATGTCATAGACTTTGTCCAGAAAGTAACCAACACCCGGGATACCGACACTGAAGTTATCGTAAAGGTATCTTTTACCGATGCCGACAGCAGGAATACTCTGGATCTTACCGACGGCGATTCTGTCAGGATTGTCTCTGTAAAGGCGGACGGCAGCGTGAACGTTCCTTTCAGACTTACTATACCGGAGGGCGTCAAAACAATAACATACACCGTGACAGCAGCCTCAGACAGTTTCTCGGACGCACAGCAGGAGACCGTTCAGGTCCTTTCCAACCGTGTAAGCGTAACCAGGAGCATGTCTCTCTTCAACAACGGGAATGAGACCCGCCAGTTCCGTTCAGACGCTCCGGATTTATCGGCCACAGGCAGAATCTGGGATCAGGAACTTACGCTTCAGTACCACTCTCACCCCATTTTCTATGCCATCGATGTTCTCCCGTCACTCACTGAGACCAAGAATCCGGACAACATAAGCCTGCTCTACAACATTGCAGCCCAATGCATGTCCGGCATGATAGCCCAGAATTACCCGTCAGTAAGAAGCAGGCTTGACCCTCTCTATTCTGATTCAGTTAGAATTGAACTTATGCTTGACTCTTACATGGACATGATCAGGAGCCGCCTCAACCCGGACGGAGGAATGCCATGGATGCCGGGTGGAGGATCCAGCGCATATGTAACTTCAGTTATGCTGTACATATATGACTTCCTTGACCTGACATATAGTTATACATACAATATGGCATTGAGATTCCTTGCATCGTGTGTATATGAAAAAACCTATCATCTGTCACATCAGGACATCATGTTCCTTTACCTCTACTCAAAGAGGAATAAGAATTGGGTTGTAGAGAAGGAAATTGAAAACAAATACAACACTCTGCTGGAGCTTGCCGCCAAGTACAATCACAAGAATGAGGACCTCTATTACCGCGGGTTGCTTATACAAATGTTCATGAGTTGCGGCAATACCGGTATGGCTCACCGCATTGCCGATGACCTGATTGCCGAATCCCGTTACAGTGATGAGTTGGGCCGATACTGGGACGATAACCGCGGAGGTTATCTGTGGCACGAGGCACCAGTAGAGACACAGGCCGTTATCATACGCGCCCTGAAAGCCGCCGGATATGACCGTGAGGCCGATGAATCCGCCCGCTGGCTGCTCAAGCAGAAGGAGACCACCAGTTGGGAGTCAACCCCAGCCACAGCAATGGCTGTAATGGCGCTGTTGGAGACCTCAAGCGGCAGCCTGCCCCAAGCCGGATCAGGTGTTACCGTAACCATTGGCAACGAGCGAATCGAATCTGCCGCCCACGGTAATGATGACGGTTATATGAGCCGTACATGGAGCGGTCCCGTAAGCCCGGACAAGGCTGACATTACGGTAACCAATCACTCCCACGGCATGAGTTGGGGAGCCTTATACCATACGTTCACACAGGATCTGGCCGATGTTGAGCAAAGCGGTAACGGAATGCATCTGGAGCGCACCCTATACCGTATTGTAAAGGATACCCAAGGCGAGCATCTGGAGGAGATAACTCCCGGCACCACGCTCAGCAAGGGAGACCGCATCAAGGTCAAGCTGAATCTCAGTACAGACCGCACCTACGAGTACGTACGGTTAAGAAGCCAGCGTGCCGCATCACTGGAACCTGTGAGCACAAAAGCCGGATATACGTATAACTTAACAAGAGACCTGCTCTACTATTGGGCCCCGGCCAACACATCCGATGACCTCTACATAGAACGTCTAGAAAAGGGAACATACAGTATTGAATATGACCTCTACGTCCAGAAAAGCGGCACATTCAGCATGGGTCTGGCAACAATAGAATGCCTCTACGCCCCGGCATACCGTGCCATTGCCCCCAACACTGTAATCAATTGTCAGTAACTGTCAGATAAGTGAGTAGAACAGACCGCCAAACAGGCCGGCCATAAGGATTACCTTTATGGGACCTATCTTCCAGAAGTAGGTTGCAATGAATGCCAGGACAAAGAGACCGATGCTTACGTAGAGCTGAAGGTTTGCAGCACTGAATGTACCTAAGTTCTCCTCATTGAGCAGGAGCAGAACTGCGGCGGCAAGCATTCCCACCACCACGGGACGCAGCCACTTTAGTACGGTCTGAACGGACTTATGGTCCTTATAGTGCATAAAGAAGGCGCTTATCAGAAGCATCAGGATGAATGACGGCAGCATGACCGAGAACGATGCCAGCAGTGATCCGCACACGGCCTCCGCTGGCGTCATCCCGGCATTCTCAATGGCCTTGAAACCCACGTATGTGGCCGAGTTTATGCCTATCGGACCCGGAGTCATCTGGCTTACTGCAACTATATCGGTAAACTCGGAGTTACTAATCCACTTTTGTTTCTCCACCACCTCATTCTGTATCAGCGAGAGCATGCCGTAGCCTCCGCCAAACCCGAACAGGCCTATCTTAAAGAAGGTCCAGAAAAGTTTGAGATATATCGCCACCGCACTCATGCCTTCCTCAGTTTAAAGATATAATACAGGATTGCGCCGATGATTGTGGCGAATATGATCCATACCGGCGATACACCTATCCACCAGATTAGCAGCGCAGTAACAACCGGCACCCACCATGTCCACTTGTTCAGCCCTGCTTTAGATGCAAGTCTTATTGTGGGGGTAAGTATCAGCGCAATAACCGCCGGACGGATGCCTTTAAAGACATTCTCCACAATCCGGTTGTCGCGGTAATTGCCCAGAAACAGAGCAATGGCAAGGATGATTATTATGGAGGGCAGAACGGTGCCCAAGGCGCAGAATATGCTGCCAATGGACTTACGCATCCTGTAGCCTATGAATATGGATATGTTTACAGCAAAGACTCCCGGGGCAGACTGGGCAATGGCCAGCAAGTCCAGGAAGTCTTCACGTGAAATCCAGCCCTTGCGCTCCACCACCTCACGCTCTATGAGCGGAATCATAGCGTAACCTCCACCGATGGTGAAGAGTCCGATCTTGAAGAAGGTGATGAAAAGGGTCAGCAGCATATCTTACTTTTGAGCCTCAACCCACTTGCGGGCATTCACGAATGCCTCAATCCACGGGGTGATCTCATCATCCAGGCGCTCGGCGGGATAGAATCCGCACTGCCACGGGAATATGGCGCGCTCGGGATGCGGCATCATGGCTACGTGACGGCCATCGGCACTTGCTATACCAGCCACGTTGTAGTCCGATCCGTTGGGATTGGCGGGATAATCGGCATATGTATATTTGGCAATCACATTGTACTTATCCTCGGGGTAAGGCAGTGAGAACTTGCCCTCACCGTGAGCCACCCAAACACCTAAGCGGCTTCCGCCTAAGGTCTTGAACATTACGCTCTCGTTCTGAGGTATTGTCAGGCCCAGGAATGCCGACTCAAACTTGTGCGAGTCATTATGCAGCATGTGTGCCTGCTTCTCATAGTCAGGATTGATAAGTCCAAGTTCAATCATCAGCTGGCAACCGTTGCAGATACCCAGTGACAGGGTGTCCTTGCGGGCATAGAAGCGATCCAGTGTCTCCTTGGCTTTTGGATTGAACAGGAACGCGCCGGCCCAGCCCTTGGCAGAACCCAGAACGTCTGAGTTGGAGAATCCGCCGCAGAACACAATCATATTGATATCGTCCAGAGTCTCACGGCCGCTTACCAGGTCGGTCATGGTAACGTCCTTGACATCAAATCCAGCCAGCCACAGTGTGTAAGCCATCTCACGCTCACCGTTGGTACCCTTCTCACGGATGATTGCAGCCTTGATACCGCTCGGTGTGCGGCGGTCGGGATCCAGTCCAAACTGGCTCAGTTTGCCTTTAAAGTTGTAGGCAATCTTGATGTCCATGGGCTGCTTGGAGTAGTTCTTGTAGCGCTTGTCGGCACAGCCGTTCATGGACTGCTTGCGATCCAGCAGATATGATGTCTTGTACCAGAGGTCACGCATCTTGTCAATATCAATGGTGATATCCTTCTTGCCGCGACGGATGTAGAGTGTGCGTGCATCGGCCGGACGACCAATCACTGCATAGCCAACACCTGCCTCGTCAAGATATGAACTTACGGCATCCAGTTTCTTGCTCTCCACCTGGAGCACAACGCCCGGATTCTCGGCAAACAGCATGCTTGTAAGGTCCTTGCCATCCAGCTTGTCCAGACTGATCTCCAGACCGCCCTGAGGATTGGCAAAGCACATCTCCAGCAATGTTACCACAAGACCGCCGGCCGATATATCATGACCGGCCAGAACCTGACGCTTGTCAATGAGTTTCTGAACGGCGTTGAATGCATCGGCAAAATACTCGGCGTTCTTTACAGTGGGAACGTCGCTGCCAATGCGGTCAAGTGACTGAGCCAGGGCCGAGCCACCCAGTTTCTGAGAGTCAAAACTGAAGTCTATATGAATGAGTACGCTGTCCTTGCGGTCTGCAAGTACAGGTGATACAACCTTACGGATGTCCGATACCTCACCACCTGATGAAACGATTACGGTACCCGGGCTGATTATCTTGCTGCCGTCGGGATATTTCTGAGTCATGGAGAGTGAGTCTTTACCGGTAGGAACGTTGATACCAAGTTCAAGGCAGAAGTCTGACAGAGCCTTGACGCCCTGATACAGACGAGCATCCTCACCCTTCTGTGAGCGGCAGGGCCACATCCAGTTGGCGGAGAGTGATACGGTCTTGAGTCCCTGGCTCAGAGGAGCAAAGACGATGTTGGTCAGTGACTCGGCAACTGACAGCACTGAGCCTGCAGCGGGATCGGCCAGACCTGCCTGCGGAGCATGACCGATAGCGGTTGCGATACCCTTCTTGCCGCGATAGTCAAGAGCAACCACACCGCAGTCAGAGAGCGGCAACTGCAGCTTACCCTGGCACTGCTGACGTGCAATCTTACCTGTTACGGAGCGGTCAACCTTGTTGGTGAGCCAGTCCTTACATGCAACAGCCTCAAGCTGCAGCACATTACCCAGGTACTCCTCAATCTTATCATCGGAATATGTTACATTCTCATACTTGCGCTCAACGGTCTCATCAACCATATAGGTCTTGGGTGATGAACCGAACATCTGGCTCACTGCCAGGTCAAACGGACGCACGCCATCAGCCTGCTCAAAGGCAAAGCGGGCATCGCCGGTGGTCTCACCGACAACGTACATCGGGGCGCGCTCACGCTCGGCAATCTTGCGTACGTGCTCAATGTGCTTCTCATCAATCAGAAGACCCATACGCTCCTGTGACTCGTTGGCTATTATCTCCTTTGATGACAGGGTCTTGTCACCAACCGGCAGCTTGCTCATGTCAATCAGACCGCCGCACTCCTCAACCAGCTCGGACAGGCAGTTCACGTGACCGGCCGATCCGTGGTCGTGGATTGAAACTATAGGGTTGGTATCCTCCTCGCACAGAGCGCGTGTCACGTTGTAGGCACGTTTCTGCATCTCGGCGTTGGCACGCTGTACGGCGTTCAGCTCAATACCCGATGAGTAACGTCCGGTCTCAACCGATGAAACCGATCCGCCGCCCAGACCGATGCGGTAGTTGTCACCGCCCAGCACCACAATCTTGTTACCCTTCTTGGGAGTGCCCTTGATGCAGTCACGCTTGGTACCGTAGCCCACGCCGCCGGCCAGCATGATTACCTTGTCGTAACCGTACTGCTCGCCGTTCTCCTGATGCTCAAAGGTAAGCAGCGAACCGCAGATAAGCGGCTGTCCGAACTTGTTACCAAAGTCTGATGCACCGTTAGATGCCTTGATCAGTATCTGCTCAGGAGTCTGATAGAGCCACTTGCGCTCCTTCATGCTCTTCTCCCAGTTACGTTTCTCATCATTGCGGGGATATGATGTCATGTAGACTGCAGTACCTGCAATAGGCCATGAACCTGTACCGCCGCCCATACGGTCGCGGATCTCACCACCGGTACCGGTCGATGCGCCGTTGAACGGCTCAACTGTGGTGGGGAAGTTGTGTGTTTCGGCCTTGAGTGATATTACGGTCTCAATATTCTTGATTATGAACCAGTCTGATGTGGAGTGATCGGCCGGAGCAAACTGCTCTACAACCGGACCCTGTGCAAACGCTACGTTATCCTTGTAGGCTGACAAGATGCGGTTGGGATTCTCCTGAGTGGTCTTCTTGATAAGGCTAAAGAGTGATGACTCCATCTCCTTCCCGTCGATGATGAACTTTCCGCCGAATATCTTGTGGCGGCAGTGCTCCGAGTTGATCTGCGCAAAACCGAACACCTCGCTGTCGGTCAGCTTGCGACCCAACTCACCCTCAACCTTGTGCAGGTAATCAATTTCCTCCTTTGAGAGAGCCAGACCCTCCTGCTCGTTGTAAGAATCCAAGTCCTCAATGAACAGAATAGGCTGCGGCTTGATATCCACAGTAAATATCTTCTGGTCAAGACCCTTGTACAGGCGCTGCAGCATGGGGTCATATTCTGCATCGGCATTAGCCACAGGGAAATACTCCTCAATACGGCTTATACCCTTAAGACCCATGTTCTGGGTTATCTCAACGGCGTTGGTGCTCCAGGGGGTAATCATCTCACGGCGCGGTCCCACAAAGAAACCTTCCAGTGATTCCTGATCCAGAGCGGTGGCATTTCCATAAAGCCAGCTCAGTTTCTTAACATCCTCTGCCTGCAGTTTTGAAGCAGTCTCAGTGGCAACAATCGTGCCCGTAGGGTTCTTGAAAAAGATAATCATTTCAGTATAACAAATTTGGATTTGCAAAGGTACTCTTTTTTGAGCACACTTCACCCATTCTAACCTCTTCTATTTATTAACATTTTGGAACTCCGCCGGAGTATGGTATTGGGGATGGGGAGACAACGTTCCGAGGCTACTCCGGACCTCTCCGGACCCTAAACGTCGAACTCCTCCTTATAGTCCCCTTCGGGGCCTAACGTTCGTCAAACATGCGCCGTTCTTAACGGGATCCTCCAAGGCCCTCC
>CACZMI010000033.1:0-10114 GCA_902782245.1 uncultured Bacteroidales bacterium
TTATATTATAACCGTCCTCAACGAGACGGCGCAGGGTAAACTCCGCAAACTCGGGAGTGCCCATGAATACAATTCTGAGGTCTTTCTTATTCATCATCACATTACTCTTCGGAGAGTTCCAGCAATACGTTACGGTATGAGTTGAATATCTTGGACTTGGATACGAATCCAAGATAACGGCCCTCCTCATCCTCTACGGGCAGGTTCCAGGCGCCCGTCTCATCAAACTTTTTCATGACCGTCTCCATGGGATCCTTGACCGATAGGCGGGCGGGCGGCAGTTCCATGAGCTTCTGGACATTGAAACGATGATACAACTCCTGACGGAACATGATATTACGGATGCTCTCCATATTTACCACACCGACCAGGCAGTCATTGTCATCGACCACGGGGAAGAGGTTTCGCTTGGAACGTGCAATTACGTTCACCAACTGACCCAGGTCCATTTCGGGACGTACCTTGAGGAACTCTTTCTCAATGAGGTTGTCCATACTCATAAGAAGCAGTACAGACTGGTCCTTGTGGTGGGTCATGAGTTCTCCCTTCTGTGCCAGACGCATGGAGTAGATGGAATGCGACTGGAAGAGTTTGATGGTGAGATATGACATGACCGAAACCATCATGAGCGGCAGGAACATGGAGTAGCCGCCGGTGAGTTCGGCAATCAGGAATACTCCGGTAAGCGGGGCGAACATAACTCCCGACATGAGTCCGGCCATACCCAGCAGGGCAAAGTTCTGGACGGAGATATCGGCACCGGGCGACAGACGGTTAATGATAGTACCGTAAATGAATCCGGTGAGGCAGCCCAGGAACAGGCTGGGTGCGAAAATACCGCCGCATCCGCCTCCCGCGTTGGTAGCGGTCGATGCAAACACCTTGGTCAATACCACCAGCGTCAGATAGAGCAGTATGTTACCGCCGTAGAACAGAGAGCCTTCCATGACCTTCTCAGGGTTCTCATTAACATTGAGCAGCATGCCGATGGTATCATAACCCTCTCCGAACAGTGACGGGAAGAGGAATATCAATACGCTCAGCACAACTGCACCGATGACGAACTTGACCCATGGATTGGAGAATTTCTTGAACCAGGTCTCAAACCAGTGCATGGTCTGAGAGAAGTAGAGCGACACCAGTCCGCAGGCAATTCCCAGCAAGAGGGCGTGCGGTATGCGTGACAGGTCGAACCCATGTTCTGATACAAAATGGAACATGGAATCAGTCCCGGTAAAGACATATGATATAGTAGCGGCGGTTACCGATGATACCAGCAGGGGCAGAAGCGAGCCCATGCTCAGGTCAAACATCAGCACCTCAAGCACGAACACAAGACCCGCAATGGGAGCCTTGAAGATACCGGCAATGGCACCGGCCGATCCGCAGCCCACCAGCAGCATCAGAGTACGGTGCTCCATCTTGAACATACGGCCGATGTTGGAGCCGATGGCCGATCCGGTAAGCACTATAGGAGACTCTGCACCGACCGATCCGCCCATACCTATGGTGATGGCACTGGCAATGACCGATGAGTACATGTTGTGCGGTTTGATGCGGCCGTTCTTCTTGGAGAGTGCATAGAGTATCTTGGTTACGCCATGGCCTATGTCATCACGTACAATATACCTGATGAACAAACCCGACAGCAGGATACCGATGACCGGATACAACAGAAGGGAGTAGTTCTCCTGACTGATAAAAAGATGTCCGGATATAAATCCGTGGATAACAGAAATAAGGTACTTGAGCAACAGAGCCGCAAAGGCGGTGAACACACCTACCACAAGACTGAGCAGCAGAATGAACTGACGCTCACTGATATGATCCTTGCGCCACAGGTTGAACTTGTTGAGCAGGGACTCAGTCTGTCTCTCCATTTCATCAGTTTTCTCTTTCATTACTCTCTGATTACTTTTACCAATCCGCCAGAGCCCAGTTTGATTATGCCCGATGCAACCGAACGGGCCTGTTCTGTCTGGCGGTATTCGACAATATAATCCACTCCCGCACGTATTTCATCAGAAATCTCGCTGAAATTGGCAGGCGATGGCTGGCCGCTGATATTGGCCGATGTGGACACCACCGCCCCACCCATGCGGCGGCACAGTTCCTGTGAGAACTCCTCCTTTGTGACACGAATTCCGGCGCTTCCATCCTGGGCCAGCAACTCGGGAGCCATATGACGAACGTTATCGTAGATGATGGTGAGAGGTTTCTCAGCCAGATCCATCAGGTCATACGCCACGTCGGGGATATCGGGCACATAATAGCCCAATTTGGCGTCGGAGTCGATGAGTGAAAGCATGGACTTGCTGTCCGAGCGACGCTTGAGCTCAAAGATGCGGCGTACGGCGGCGGAATTGGACGCATCGCAGCCTATCCCCCAGATGGTATCCGTGGGATAAAGGATAATGCCTCCACCGCGCATCACCTCAACGGCTTTTTTCACATCCTCAATATACTCTTTCATCAGAACTCACTTGTAAAGTGGAACTTTATATGCTTAAAGTCTATCTGGGCCATCTGCAGCACGTAGCCGCTGTCGGCCAGAAAGACGTCACGGCCCTCCATATCGGTAGCCATGAACTGATATTTGCGCTTCTTGAACGCCTCCAGCTCGGCCTCATCATCACTCTCAATCCAGCAGGCTTTGTAAAGGCTTGCAGGCTCCCAGCGGCATAATGCATTGTACTCATGCTCCAGACGGTACTGAATGACCTCAAACTGAAGCTGTCCTACGGTGCCGATAAGCTTGCGGCCGTTGAACTGATTGACGAACATCTGGGCAACGCCCTCACCCATAAGCTGGTCGATTCCCTTGGCAAGCTGCTTGGCACGCATGGGGTCGGCGTTCTCGATATATTTGAACATCTCGGGCGAGAAGCTGGGCAGACCCTTGAAATGGAGTTTCTCACCCTGAGTGAGAGTATCGCCTATCTTGAAATTACCGGTATCGGGAAGGCCGATGATATCGCCCGGCCATGCCTCCTCGATGGTGCTCTTGCGCTGAGCCATGAACTGGGTTGGCGATGAGAACCGGAACGTCTTGTCCAATCTTACATGGTAGTACGGCTCATTACGCTGGAACCGGCCCGAGCAGACCTTGCAGAATGCCACTGATGAGCGGTGGTTGGGATCGATGTTGGCGGTTATCTTGAATATGAATCCGGTAAACTTGCTGTCCTCGGGCTCCACCATACGCTCCAGGGCCTGAGTGGGACGCGGGCTGGGTGCAATCTGAACAAAGCAGTTAAGCAGTTCCTGCACACCGAAATTGTTGAGGGCCGAACCAAAGAATACAGGTGCCAACTCACCGCTCAGATACTGGCTGCGGTCAAAAGGCTCGTATACGCCGTCTATAAGTTCCAGGTCGGAGCGCAGTTTGGCAGCCTCACGCTCACCTACGTGAGCCTCAAGGTCAGTGCTGTTGATATCGACATTGACCTTCTCTGTCACCTTCTGCTTATCGGGCGTAAAGAGGTCAAGTTTCTGCTCATAAATATTGTAGACGCCTTTGAATCGGGCTCCTTTCTCAATAGGCCAGCTCAAAGGGCGTACATGAATCTGAAGTTCCTCCTCAAGTTCATCAAGCAAATCAAACGGATCATTACCCTCACGGTCCAACTTGTTTACGAACACTATGACCGGGGTCTTGCGCATACGGCACACCTCCATGAGGCGGCGGGTCTGCAACTCAACACCCTTGGCGCTGTCAATGACAATGATTACGCTGTCAACGGCTGTCAGGGTACGGAACGTATCCTCGGCAAAATCCTGGTGGCCCGGGGTATCCAGAATGTTTATCTTGTAACCTTCATAGTCAAATTCCATTACCGATGTGGTAACCGAGATACCACGCTGTTTCTCAATATCCATCCAGTCCGATGTGGCTGTCTTGCGTATCTTGTTGGACTTGACGGCTCCGGCAACCTGAATCTGGCCGCCGAACAGCAGGAATTTCTCGGTAAGTGTGGTCTTACCGGCATCAGGGTGCGATACAATCGCGAACGTACGTCTTCTGTTTATCTCTTCAATCATAATTACTCAATTTCAAGTGTGCCTTCCTTATCCTCACGGTATAATACTGCCAGTTTCCCGATGAAAGCCGATACTGCCTTCACCGCCTGGGCTGTCGATGCGCTTACCTCCTTGCCCTGCACACGGAGCAGCCATACCCCGTAGAGCATATTGAAGCAGTCACGCAACTCCTCATTCTCAGTGCTGTGGTTCTTGGCACGGAACTCGACGATGAACGGAAGCGCCTTGTAATACAGGTCTCTGTACTCCGGCTGTTTATGTGATTCCAGCAGTCGCTGATGCAGGTCATTAAGTAGAATGAGTACGTTCTCATTGATCTGCAGATGACCTCTCTCTGTCTTACCCTCAGAACGCATCATCTCTATAAGGTCATCATACCACTGTTTCCACTCACGGCATTCATCCTGGGAACGTCCGCTAACCTTTATGACAGCATCGTACAGCCGGTCACTGTCCAGTCCGGCGGCACGGATTATATCCTCGACCTGCCACATGTAGAGCAGGTACTCGGCAATATTCTTCTCTCTCAGTTCTTTCTGAACGAACATCTTACAATTTGATAAGTATTGATGTGCACCACGCTGCCGCGGCCACTATCAGTATGGTTCCAAGAACCCTGTTGATCATCCAAAGTCCACGCAAATCAAAACGGTTGCGCAACTTGTTGATAAGGGTTGACAGGGTAAGCCACCAGCAAACATCGCCCAAAAGGACGAACAGGTATGTCTGCATCTTAACCGCCGTATCGAAATCATCGACCGGAAGTGAGAAGAACGCAAACAGCCCCATATAAAAAAACACCACCAAAGGATTTACAATGGCCACCGCAAAGCCCGTGACCATAATCTGCCACAGGGAATCCTTGCGGACCTTTACCTCCTTGGATGCCGCAAGGGGATTATTCCTTACGGTTGTTATGCCGAATATAAGCAGCAATGCACATCCCAGCAGTTTGACCGCCAGCGCTATCGTGGGATTCTCAAGATAACCCAGAACCAACGACAGGCACATCATGGTAATCATGATATACACAGCATCACTTATTGACACTCCAAGGCCGGTTAGAAATCCTTTCCACCGGCCTTTGTTGAGTGTTCTCTGAATGACAAGCACCCCCGACGGACCTGTGGGGGCTGCTGCCAGAAATCCTATAGCCATGCCTTTGAGGACTAATTCAAAGGCCGATATTTCAATCATCAAGTTTATCGCGTTTCTTTCCGAATGCAAAGTTAAGACCTAAACTGAAATTAAGGCCAAAATCGTGCAGCGGAATGAACTGCGGATTGAATTCTGCCTTAAGTCTGTCAACTGCCACAAAGAAGTTGATACCTCCCGGGTGCAGGTTGAGCAGCAATCCCATGCATGAGCCCATACTTGAAAGCACTGCGTTTCCGCTCAGATCAAACCATCCGCATGGTGAAAGACAGATTGAAGTACGGGACTCGGTATAAGGCCACAAACCGGAACGGTAAGTGAGCAGTTCACCGAACGATATCCAGTTTGCGAAAGGCAGGGCATACTCGGCACCCAATCTGAAAGTAGCGTTAAGCATAACCTTTTCTTTCTGATTGGTGGTTCCGGTCTGATACATCTTGACCATGTCATTGAAATCATCGTTTATCTGGTCCATAGTCTCATCCTCGTTGTCACCGCTCACGTCATAGTTGTTGAATCCCTCAAACTTTACATACTCGTTGTTGTTGGTGGCAAAGGTGTTCATATTGGCCCAGCCGATGAATCCCAGGTCGGTGACAGCGGCTGATACCTTGAGGCCGTCAACCAACCCCTTGAAATCATACTCGGCACCCAGGTCTACCGCAAAACCGTGACTCTGCGGAACGCTGAAACTGAATCCGTCAACACCGTCAAAGGTCTGATTATCAGGATCCAGTTTGTACTGGGCACCCGGAATAGAAGCCTTGATTGTACCGTTGGACTTAACCAGCCATTCATCCTCATGGAGTTGTGCATCAATTTCATTTACGGTGAGATCGGCATAGGCTATACCTTCCAGGAACTTGAGTCCCAGACCTACGGTAAGATTATCACCTATCTTGTGTGAATGGGTAAGTGATGCTTCAATGTAGGAGATTGTATTGATATTGATGTTCTCAATAAGATAGTCTCCATTGGCAAGGCTGGCCTTCATGAAACCGAACAGTTCCTTGGGAAGATTGATCTGCTCATTGTTTCTCAACTTAAGGTTGAAGGTGGTGAATCCGTTCTTGGCACCTACACCCAATGCGAGAATATCCATATTGAGTCCGACATTGAACTGAGCGGCCTTTGGCATGGCATCCAGGAATGTCTTGGCATCAATATCAGGGCTCATGAATGTGGTAAGCATTCCGGGCTTGGTTGTTGACTCAAAGAGGAAATTGGCAAGACCCACCGAACTGGAGGCGTCGACCTGGATATTGCTCAAAGCGGGAACAGCCATAAATACGGGACGCTCCGGAGCAAATGCCGGATTCAACTGATAACGCTGGTTGAAACCCTCAAGGAAATATGAAGAACTTGCACTCTGTGCAAATGCAACGGCCGAAATCAATAGCATTGAAACTGCCGCGAAGGACTTCCTGATTATATGCTTTTTCATAACTGTATCTCTTTTTGAGGGTTATTTCTTGTCTTTGTCGGTGGCATCGGTGAGGTCAACCTTGATGCCCTCCGGGAATCTGATTCTCAATTTCTTGAGCAACAGCCACTGACCCTTGCGTATACCCGAACCGCTCTCACCTGACTGTGCGGCGGCCGTGAAGACGATAGCGTCAAGTTTCTGCAGTCCATCCTTTCTGACTGACAGGTCAAGAACAAGAGGCTTCTTTGTTATGGTATCGGAACCTGCCTCTATCTCGGCACCCTGGATGATGACATCCCTGAGTTCATTCCAGTCCTTATCATATGCCTTAGCCGTAAGTTTTACGCCAAGCGGTATGGTGCTTTCAACCTCGGCCAGCAGCTGCAGTTCTGTAGCCTCAATCTTATCGGCCACATCCTCAAGATCCTTGCTCAGGTCTGATATGGTATCGGCATACTCTATGTACAGGCTGTCAAATGACAGAGGTATGGAAACCTTGTATTCTCCCTCAACGGCCAACGGACGTGTCAGGTCTATGAAATGGTCAACAGACTGGTTGGCACCGGCCGTGAGATTGAACAGTATCTTATCGGGAATGGTTGACATGAGTTCGGACAGACGGCTCATGCGGACGAATATGGTGTCGTCTGACTGTGATACCGGTCTGTCATTCTTGTAGATTACAAGAGTTGTGGTACGGCTGGAAGCCAGTGTGTCACAAGCGGGCAGATGGATCGTGCCCATGTCAGGTCCGATATTTTGGGCAATAAACTTGCCGTTGGCATCTTTTGACGAGAGATTCAGGTCAATGTCAATAGGAAGGGTAATGGTGCTGGTAAGGCTAATAGTGAGTTGGGGATTGCTCAATGACAGATTGTTCTTGTCATTCTTGAAGAAATCACCTGCGTCTCCCAGTGCCAAGTCTATGGACTCATCGACCGGATCGATCTTGGGGTTCACCTTTCCGTATACGGACTTTACGTTGATAGGCTCAAAATCCACGGTGGGAATAACCCTGATCACATCCAGTTGACTGTTGTTGATCTTCTGGTTGTTTACTGTCACGGCTCCGTTTATACGAACCTTATTACCCGACAGGATCAGGCGGCCGTCAACCGTCTCAAGAGGTGTATCAAAGTACATGCCTGTAATCTGGAGACCGTTCACGCTGAAGCCTTCATCCGAGTGCAGCTCATCAGTAAGTGCTCCGTTTATCAGCAACTCGTTGCCCTTAACCCTTATACGTTTGTCCGATCCTACATAAGCTATCTTTATGAACTCGGGGAACTGAACGGTGAACTTGGAGAATGTCAGTTCCTCTACTGTTCCGGGAACACCTTCAAACCTGAGGTTGATGGAAGCGCTGGCGGGATTAACCAGATCTATGCGCTGGATCATTACAAGTGCGGGATCCACCATCTGATCAATGTCAATAACGGTTGAATCATTGAACTCGGTTGTCATCTCACCTGTCTCGATTTCCGCGTTGTCAACCACGAAATTACCCCAGAAGCGGACTGTAAGTTCCTTATCGTCCAGAACATCAAGAGCCGCCAGGTTAATGTCATCGTTCTCAGAAACAACCATGACACCCGAGTAGGTAACTTCAGTACTGATTGAGATTGAGGCGTCCTCTTCATCTACATTCTCATAGACAGAGAGTCCCTGAACCTTAAGGCTTACGGTGTGACCGATCACCTTTGTGGCGTCAAGTGTAAGACGGGTGCCAGACCATGAGCCTACAGTATTGCCGTTCTCATCCCTGACCCAATCAGTATCAAATGAAAAGTCCGACGGGAATCTGAGTTGAATCTTGCTGGAACCGCCGCCCTTGAATTCAAAAGGATTGACATCTACATCTGAAATACTGAAGTACAGCATGCTCTGATCGGGCTTGAAAGTGATTGTGTTCACCTTGGAGATGCCGGACAGGCCGGTAACCCTGCAGCTTGAAGAGATTGTCTCCTCTTCAATATCTATCTCACGGCTGCGGGTCTGAGCCTCGATATCGGCCATCTTGAGGCCTGCATTCAGGTCAACGCTTACCTGGAACTGTGCGGCGCTTGTTCCGGCCGTACCTCCGATATTAAGAGAGAGTTCATACTGGACTTTTCCGCTGAAATCAATCTCATCGGTATAATCCGAGAAATCGGCATACTTTACATAGAATGTAACGGGCAGTTTGTGATCAGCACCTATTCCGGTTATAGAGCCGGATGTCATATTGATGCTGAAGACATTGTCTGCTACCGTCACATACTGGGCGGGGATATATGTATCCAGTTCCGGATCCTTGCTCAGCACAAAGTTATCGGGGAATGAAACCTCCAGATCGGAAACCCTGATAACAGGATCGGTCAAGACATTGTAGATGCCTGTAAGGTCAACTTCCAAGGTCAGTTTCTGACCGGTCCTGGAACCCTGGGGCTCACCGAACCAGACCTTGTTGATTTTCTTTACATCATCCGGGAATACATAACTGAAATTGCAGTTCATGCTCTGCTTTGAGATCGTAACCGGAGGTAATTGGACGCTTGTTCCGATACCGGGCACGTCATAAGGACCCACCTGAACAGATTTGCTGAATGTGGGCAGTTTGGAATTGATGGAAGAGACATCTATCCTGGCAATCTCAATGGTGTTTGAACTCTCCTTGACCGGGATGTTCACATCCTTGACTTCCGGATTCTTGAACTCTGTCTCAAGAGGATCTATCGTGGGAGGTTCTATGTCAATGGTTACCGGCTGGATCTTGTCCAGGTCAACTTTTACGGAATCCTTCATAGTGAATCCGAAAAGGCCGCCTTCAAGAGTATCAAGAACAGAATTGTCACCATCCAGCTTGATCAGTGAATCAAGATAGAGAGTATCCAGACTTCCCAGAGGAATGTAAAGGCCTCCGGGGCCTATCTGCATATCCAGACTGATCTCCTTTTCAAGGTTAAGTTCATCAGTCATGGAAAGACAGGAACCAAGGCAGAATGCAGCGATGATGCCGCAAACCGCCAATGATCTTTGGGTTTTCTTCATAAACTGTATCGGTTTAATTAAGTATTTCTTCTGTGATAAAAAGGGCTTATCACGGCAAAGATACTAAATAACAAGTACACACGCGCGTGCATACGGACAAAAAATTAAAAATTGTGAAAAATTATTCTTCCCTGGGGTTCCGGGAATTACGGCGGACTGTTACACGAATACCTGAAAGACGACGCTCTTTCTTTTCCATGACCTTAAGAATCAGGTCTTTACAAATAAGTTCCTCATCCTTTTTGGGGAAATCCCCCTTTAGTTCCAGCAGGAATCCCGCCAGGGTATCTGCCTCTCCCACAAATTGGGAATAGTCATCCTCATCAAGTCCTACCGTCCTGAAGAAATCGGACAGCGGGGTTTTCCCCTCAAAGACATAGGTATCGGGACCGGTCTTACGGTAACTTACGGAGTCATCGTCAAACTCATCGTTTATCTCACCCACTATTTCCTCCAGGATAT
>CACZMI010000033.1:10149-34466 GCA_902782245.1 uncultured Bacteroidales bacterium
CACGATGGCCATATGGATCCGGCCGGTCTGGAAATCATGAAGCAGATCATCTATCTTACGGGTCTCGGGAACAAAGAATGCAGGACGGATGAGCGACTGCCAACGGAAGCCGTCTCCTTTCTCAAGGTATGGAAGGAGATCCTTTATGTAAAGAATTCCCTTAATGTTATCGGACGTTCCGGAATAGACGGGAACACGCGAATAGAAATTCTCCCTGACACATTTTATCACCTCTCCGTAACTGTCCTTTATATCCAGCATGATCATGTCAATCCTGGATGTCATAATATCCACGACCGTTTCATCACCAAAACGGATAACGCCCTCCAGAAGTTGGTGTTCATCCTGGATATCCTCCTGGTCAGTGAGTTCCAGCGCATGTTCCAGCTGATCTACGGAAATGTTGATATTTTTCTTGGATTGGATATGGTCCGACAAGACCTTGGAGCGCATAAGAAGCGATGATACGGGACGCAGCAGGACGGTAAGCACCGACAACACCCCTGACGCCCTGAGACTGAACGAGAGGGAGTTGTGTGCAGAGTACAGTTTGGGGATTATCTCGCCGAAAAGGAGCAGAATGAATGTGAGTATAACGGTAAGCACCAGGAACTCAATCCATTCGGCCCCG
This sequence comes from uncultured Bacteroidales bacterium, assembly GCA_902782245.1. Taxonomy (GTDB): domain Bacteria; phylum Bacteroidota; class Bacteroidia; order Bacteroidales; family Bacteroidaceae; genus Colenecus. The sequence continues at coordinate 10,781 of CACZMI010000033.1, forward strand.
AACACCAGCATCTGCGAAAACGCCAGGTCCAGCAACAGGATTATGGCCACGTTAACCAGGTTGTTGGCGGTCAGTATCGTAGCCAGGAGACGCTCCGAGTCAGAAAGCAGCGATGATGCCCTGCGACAGCGGGGGGTGTCATCGTCCGAAATACGCTTCAGTTCATCGGGCGAAAGTGAAAAGAATGATGTCTCGGATGCAGATACGAATCCGGACAAAAACAAAAGAAGCAGGGCCGTCACCATTGCAATGACGGACCCCGCTGATGGAATATTAAAACCGATAGGTTCTATAAGGCAGACGATTTAAGTTAGAACGGCATTCCGTTGTCACCGGATTCCGGCTGCGGAACTGCTTGCTGCGGCTGTTGGGGAGCATCGGGCTTGGACTGAGGCCTGGTAAGCATCTCCATCTGATCCACATAAATCTCCGTAATGTAACGCTTCATACCATTCTGGTCATCGTAACTGCGGTTACGGATGTTACCTTCAATATAAAGCTTGTCGCCCTTGTGAACGTATTTTTCAACGGTCTCGGCCAATCCGCGCCAAAAAACGAGGTTGTGCCATTCGGTACGATCAGGCACCTGGGTGCCATTCTGAGCTGTGTAACCACGATCTGTCGTGGCCAGGGTAAGGTTAGCTACACAAACATGGTTGTCCAGATATCTTACATCCGGATCCTTACCCACATTTCCAATCAAAATTACTTTGTTAACTGACATAATAATTAGGTATTAATATTTCAATGCAAATATACAAAAGTTTTTTTTAGAACAAATTAGGATGAAATGTTTTATGTATCGCTAAAAAGAACTACATTTGCAACTCGAAAACAAAAAGCGACATTTTAGACTTAAATAATTGAGAATATGACAAAAGCAGAAGTTGTTAGCGAAATCGCCAAGAAAACCGGCATTGACAAGGCCGACGTTCTGGCATGCGTAGAAGGTTTCATGGATGTTGTAAAGAATTCACTCGAAAACGATGAGAACGTATACCTGAGAGGTTTCGGTAGCTTCATCACCAAGAAAAGAGCCGCCAAGGCTGCCCGTGACATCCTCAAGAACACAACAATCACTGTTCCCGAGCACAAGATTCCCGCCTTCAAGCCGGCCAAGACTTTCGCTCTTGCTGTAAGAAAGTAATAGTTAACTAAATAAATCATCACAGTTATGCCCAGCGGTAAAAAGAAAAAAAGACATAAGATGTCTACGCACAAGCGTAAAAAAAGACTGAGAAAGAACAGACATAAGAGCAAATAAGCCGGTCTGTAAAAGAAACTTCCAAAGAACAAACTTGCCGCAATATGTTTTCGCCAGGTTTGTTCTTTGCTTTATTAAAACGTTAGATAAGCACAAACGATGACAAGCGAACTGACAGTTAACGTCCAGCCCGACAGCATACAGATAGCCATTACCGAAGATCACAACCTTGTTGAGTATCAGAAAGATGCCCAGGAGGTCTCTTTTGCGGTAGGCAACCTGTATCTGGGACGTGTCAAAAAGCTGATGCCCGGACTGAACGCATGCTTTGTGGATGTCGGGTCCGAGAAAGAGGCATTCCTGCATTACCAGGATCTGGGCCCCCAGTTCGCGTCATTAAAGAAATATCTCAAACAGGTAAGGGCCAACCGCAAGAAACTTGCTCCGTTCGGAAAGGCCCAGTTCGTACCGTTTGACGAGAAACAGGGCAACATAAGCACAGCTCTGGAGCAAGGCGAAGAGATAATCGTCCAGGTGACGAAAGAACCCATCTCCACCAAAGGTCCCAGACTGACGGGAGAGATATCATTCGCAGGACGTTTCCTGGTACTTATCCCCTTCGGCGACAAGGTATCGGTCTCATCAAAGATAAAGTCAAACGAGGAACGTGCAAGACTCAAGCAGCTGATTCACAGCATCAAGCCCAAGAACTGCGGCGTAATAGTACGTACCGTAGCCGAGGGCAAGCGGGTAGCGGAACTGGACAATGAACTTTCAATACTGTACCAGCGTTGGGAGGACTGTCTGGCAAGAGCGCAGAAGGCCGAAAAGGCCCCCGAACTGATATTCGAGGAGACCAGCCGTACAATAGCGATCCTGCGCGACATGCTCAACTCGTCATACGAGTCCATCCACGTCAACGACGAGAAGACATATCAGGAGATACGCGACTATGTATCACTTATCGACCCCGAGAAGACCAAGATAGTAAAGTTGTATAAAGGTGAACTGCCGATATTCGACAACTTTGCCATCACAAAGCAGATAAAGTCATCATTCGGCCGTATAGTATCATACAAGAGCGGAGCATACCTTATTATTGAGCATACCGAGGCCTTGCATGTGGTCGACGTGAACAGCGGCCACCGCGTCAAGGCAGGTACACAGGAGGAAAATGCACTGGAGGTGAATCTGGGAGCGGCCGATGAACTGGCACGTCAGTTGCGTCTGCGCGATATGGGCGGAATCATAGTGGTGGACTTCATAGACATGGCGCTGGCCGAAGACCGCCAGAAACTCTACGAGCGTATGTGCCAGAACATGGAACGTGACCGTGCCAAGCACAACATCCTTCCTCTGAGCAAGTTCGGCCTTATGCAGATAACCCGTCAGAGAGTACGTCCGGTCATGGATGTCCCTGTAGACGAGACCTGCCCCACCTGTTTCGGCACAGGTACCATAAGACCTTCAATACTGTTCACGGATCAGCTGGAAAACAAGATCAGTTGCCTCAAGAGCCAGATGAAAATGAGTCATTTCACCCTGTTTGTACATCCTTATGTGTACGCATATCTTACAAGGGGACTCTTTTCAATCAAGTTAAAGTGGTATTTCCGCTACGGGCCGGGAATCAACCTGCTCCCTGACCAGAACCTACCGTTCCTTTCATACAGGTTCATTGACATCAAGGGAAATGAGATAGATATGAAGGAGGAGCACGAAATACTGTAATATCCATGCCGGCGCACGACCGGCATTCTTTTTTTAAAAAAATCGGCAATAATGCATTAACACTTTAGGAGTTATTGCGTCATTATATCGGAAACGGTTAAAACAGATGACATCAGAAGTCCTGACAGAAACATACAAATCCCTTAGCGACGGGCTATTCAGGGTGGCGTACTATATTCTGGAGTCCAGGACCGATGCCGAGGATGCCGTACAGGATCTTTTCATTAAACTATGGAACAGCCGTGAGCAACTGGACACGGTGTTGAACCTGAAAGCATACTGTACCACGCTGATGAAAAACCTCTGTATTGACCGTCTCCGCAAGGAACAGCGTGTTCAGGCAATGGAACCAGGGCCCGACATAGCGGAGTCAAGACAGTTTGACGATGACTATGATGCACGTGAAAAACTGGAAAGGGTTCTGGCCGCCATAGAACGGCTGCCCGCCCGCCAACGTGACGTGATGAAGATGTATGTGCTGGAGGAGATGTCATATGAAGAGATAGAAAAGAGAACAGGAATGTCAAACCTGACTTTGAGGGTGCTTTTAAGCAATGCCCGCAAGTCATTAAGGAGCCAGATATGAAACGATTGGAAGATATTGAAAAGCTGAGTATGCTTGATCTTGACCGGATAGCGTCCGACGAGAGCATCAAGGTACCCTCATCACTCAAGCACGACATAGCCGTAACGGCACGTGCCCTTGAGATGTCATCCAGAGAAGACGAGGTCCAGGCGGACAGTAAGCCCCACAGGAAATACAGAAAGATCCTAAGGATGATATCATACCCCGCAGCAGCTGTGGCTATCGTAACTATCGGCATGCGCATTTCATTCCAGGATTCGATTACCACTCCCAAGGATACTTTTGACGATCCCAAGATGGCTTATATGCAGATGGAGCAGGTATTCGGATTCATATCAGAGAAAATGAACACCGGTCTGGAGATTGCCGATGCAGCCGAACCGGTAATTGACAAAACGATAAAAGCACTAAAATGAAAAAGATAGCAGCATTTGTGGCAGCAATGTTTCTGCTCACCGCCGGCGCCTGGGCACAGGACGGCAAGGGAATTTACAACAAATACTCCGACCACGAGGAAGTGAGTGCAGTATACATCTCATCGTCCATGTTCAAACTGATGGGCAAGGTCCCCAACATGGAACTGGGCGAAGGCAGTTCCATGGACCTGGGAACCATCATAAAGAACCTTAACTCCATGTACCTGCTAGACTGTGAGGACGCCGACCTTTGCGCCGAGATGAAGTCCGATGTCAACAAATTCATCAAGAAGTATGACTTTGAGATGCTTATGGAGATAAAGGACAAGGGCGAAGTGGTGAGGATATACACATCTGGAAACGAAAGGACCGTAACCCAGTTCATACTGACCGCAGCCGAAGAGGACGCATTCACGTTCATCTGTCTGGACGGTACCATGAGCCGCGCCGACCTGGAGAAGGCCATCGCGAAAGCCACACAACATATGGAATAATCAGCGAAGAAGGAGGGTCATGCCCACAGAGAGAGGGTTATCCTGGGACAGATGATTACGATTTGCAAGAGGCTTCATCTTAACTCCGAACTGCTGGGAAATTGACCAAAGGCTGTCACCCTTCTTAACCACATAAGTCCTGTGCTCACGATCGGCACGGGACTTTTTTCTTTCCAGATAGATAAGGGTGCCGGCCGGGGGTACGAACTTTCGTTCGGCCTCATTGAAACGCCTGAGCAGACTGAGTTGCATTCCGTATTCACGCGCTATATCCTTGAGAGTCTCGCCCTCACGCAGACGCACACAGCGCTGACCGTTTACCAGCATTGGCTGATGCGGAATCTGTCCCGGCTTGAGACGCACCCCACCGCTCTTGTCATAACGGTCCAGGCCGTAGCGTTCAATAATCTCAATCAGTTTATCGGCGTAGGTAGGACTGGTGGCATAACCTGCAGCCTTGAGTCCTTTTGCCCAGCCCTTGTAATCCGTAACGCTCAGTTTGAACAGCGACTGATACCGTGATCCGTTTACCAGGAACAGCGAATGGTCCCGATATGAATCATCGGCATCGGAATAACAACGGAAACACTCCTGACGGGCATCGTCATCATGATACATCTTGCGGCCGGTCCAGTCACTGTGGCATTTTATCCCGAAATGGTTGTTGCATTTGACTGCGAGCGTACTCCGCCCCGCATCGGACTCCAACAGCCCCTGCGCAAGTGTTATACTGGCCGGAATACCGTATTTTTTCATTTGGTCTACAGCCAGATTGCCGTATCGGGCTATGTAATTGGCGAAAGCATCCTTTGACTGGGCCTGCGAGGGAACCGCAGCAGTCTGTTGCATGACAGAGCAGGAAGCCAGCAACAACGGTATGGCAAGCGTTGCTAAACGGAGTATTCTCATTACTGTACAGATGGTTATGCGAAGTTAATGAATTATGCTGAAAAAATGAGTAATTTAGCGGTCGGATAAATGACCCCTTACATATGAAGAAACAAAGCCGTACCATAGAATGGAGTGTTTTGAATCAGAATGAGTTGGACAGCAGCGACCTGATGCTTGTCAATGCAGCCAAAGAGGCCACGTCGGGAAGTTGGTCACCCTATTCCGGATTCAAGGTAGGTGCAGCATTGCTGCTTGACGACGGAACCGTAGTTACAGGCAGCAATCAGGAGAATGCGGCTTATCCTTCCGGTCTTTGCGCCGAGAGAACCGCCCTGTTCACGGCCGGTCACACATATCCCGGCAAGGCCGTAAAGGCACTGGCCATTGCTGCCCGCAACGACAAAGGCTTTACGGCTCAGCCCATAACGCCTTGCGGCGCATGCCGTCAGGTCCTGGCCGAGACCGAACAACGAGGAGGAAGCCCTATCCGATACATACTTTACGGTACGGAAGGCACCATGCTGATTGAAGGCGGAACCGACTCAATTCTGCCTTTCTGTTTCGGTGCCGACTCCATGAAGTGAGTTTAAAAATTTTTAATGTGCCACTGTGTCACCGCCGGTTGCCGTGGCACAAAGTTTGTTGTATATAGGGTGCTATCAGAAACAACATGCAGATGAGTAAGAAAAACAAACATAAAATGTCAGAAAATTTCCAATCCGAGAACGACCAGGAAAAGGAAGTTCTGAACGGCGCGGAGCAAGAGAAAAACGATACCGCGCAGGAAGAGAAGGAAGAGAACAGCCAGGAGCCTCAGGAAGAGACCGTAGAGGCCAAACTCGCCAAGAGCGAAGCCGAGGCGGCCGACCTCAAGGACCGTCTGCTCCGCCAGATGGCCGAGTTTGACAATTACCGCAAGCGCACCATGAAGGAGAAAGCCGAAATCATCCTTAACGGCAGCGCCGGCGTGGTAACCGATATCCTCCCCGTGATTGACGACCTGGAGAGGGCTATAGCAAACTCAGCCAAGTCAGAGGATTACAATGCCCTCAAAGAAGGCGTGGAGCTTATTTACAACAAACTTATGCACATTCTGGAACAGAAGGGTCTGCAGAAGATATCGCCCAAGAACGAGCCTTTTGACACCGATTTCCATGAGGCCATTGCCATGATACCCGCTCCCAGCGAGGATTTGAAAGGCAAGGTACTGGACTGTGCTATTGACGGATACAAACTTAACGACAAGGTTCTGCGCCATGCAAAAGTGGCCGTAGGAGAATAACAATATGGCAAAAAGAGACTACTACGAGGTGCTTGAGGTCCCCAAGACCGCAACAGCCGATGAGATAAAGAAGGCTTACCGCAAGAAAGCCATTCAGTACCACCCTGACAAGAACCCCGGCAACAAGGAGGCCGAGGAGAAGTTCAAGGAGGCAGCCGAGGCTTACAGCGTGCTGAGCGACCCTGACAAGAGAGCCAAATACGATCAGTTCGGATTTGACGGACTGAACGGTGCATCCGGATTCGGCGGAGGTAGCGGATTCGGCGGTGCAGGCATGTCCATGGATGATATCTTCTCCATGTTCGGCGATATATTCGGAGGCGGCGGATTCGGCGGATTCAGCGGATTCGGCGGCAGTCGTACGCGAGGCCGCAGCGGAGAACGCAAGTCCAGAGGATCGGACCTCAGAGTGAAGGTAGCGCTGACACTTGAGGAGATAAATACCGGCGTAACCAAGAAGTTCAAACTCAAGAAACTGGTTCCCTGCCAGCACTGCAAGGGCACCGGCGCCAAGGACGGATCGGCCGCAGAGACATGCCCCGACTGCCACGGATCAGGTGTGGTGATGCGCACCCAGCAAAGTTTCTTCGGCATGGTCCAGACCCAGACCGTCTGCCCGCGTTGCGGCGGTGAAGGCAAGATCATCAAGGACCGTTGCCCGCACTGCAGCGGTGACGGCGTGGTTTACGGCGAGGAGATCGTGGAGATTAACATCCCTGCAGGCGTCGCCGAGGGAATGCAGTTATCCGTTGAGGGCAAGGGAAATGCCGGCAAGCACAACGGTTACAACGGCAACCTTCTGGTTCTGATTGAGGAGGTGCCCCATAAAGACCTTGTGCGTGACGAGAACGACCTGGTCTACAACCTGCTGCTTACAGTGCCGCAGGCCGCACTGGGCGGAGCCATAGAGATACCCACGCTGGACGGTGCCGTCAAGCTCAAGATAGAACCCGGCACACAGCCCGGCAAGATGCTGCGTCTGCGCGGCAAGGGCCTGCCGGAACTCAACTCCAGCCGTCGCGGCGACATGATCGTAAACGTAAGCGTTTATATACCGGAAACACTCTCCAAGGATGAGAAGGCCGCTATGGAAAAGTTCCAGACATCGGACCATTTCCAGCCCACACCATCCATCAAGGAGAAACTTTTCCGCAAATTCAGAAGTTATTTTGATTAATATAGACTGATGACTTATCAGGAAGCTGTAGAGTATCTCTACACACAGACACCCCTTTTCCAGAATGTAGGCCAGGAGGCATATAAAGAAGGCCTTTACAACACGGTGACGATTGACCGTCATCTGGGATGCCCCCACAAACTTTTCAAGTCCATCCATGTAGCCGGCACCAACGGCAAGGGCAGCGTTTCGCACACCCTGGCCGCAATCCTTCAGGCATCGGGCCTTAAGACAGGTCTTTACACATCGCCCCATCTGACCGATTTCCGCGAGCGCATAAGAGTGAACGGCAAGCCGGTCAGTCCCGAATTCGTGGTCAGTTTCATAGAGAAGAACCGCGAGTTCCTGGAGCCATTGCATCCCTCATTCTTTGAAGTGACTACCGCAATGGCTTTCAGTTGGTTTGCCGAGCAGGAGGTTGACGTTGCCGTCATAGAAACGGGACTGGGCGGCAGAATGGACTGCACCAACATCATAAAGCCCGTGTTGTCCGTGATAACCAATATAGGTTTTGACCATATGAAGTTCCTGGGCGGGACCTTGCAGCAGATTGCCTTTGAGAAGGCGGGCATCATGAAGAAAAACGTGCCGGTGGTGATAGGTGAACATAACGACATTACCCGTGAAGTTTTCTGCCGTAAGGCCGAAGAGGTTGGTACAAAGGTTATTTTCGCACAGGATAATTGTAAGATTATTTCGCATAAATACATAAATCCGTCAAAGGTTGTCTATGAAACGGCAGCCCTGCCGGCACTGGAGAGCGGACTGGCAGGAATGTGTCAGGAGAACAATGCAAATACCATTCTGACAGCCGTGGAGGAACTCAAGCGGCATAAGTTCAGTATCACCGAGACAGCCGTCAGGAAGGGTTTCAAGGATGTGTGCCGCATGACAGGCCTGCGCGGCCGCTGGCAGATAGTGGGCAGAAAACCTGACATCATCTGCGACACCGGACACAACAGCCATGGCATAAAATACATAGCCAAACATCTGGAGGAACTCTCCGCCAAACCGGGATTCGGCCAACTGCGAATCGTGATGGGCATGGTCAGCGACAAGGATGTGACAGAAGTACTGGCCCTCATGCCACGGAACGCACGCTATTACTTTACGCAGGCATCGGTCCAGAGGGCCATGGATGCCAGCACGCTCAGGGACCTGGCACGACAGGCCGGACTGACCGGCAGAGTATTCCGCACAGTGGCTCAGGCTGTCACCACAGCCCAGCGTGAGGCATCGGCCGATGACCTGATTTTTGTAGGGGGCAGCACGTTCGTGGTTGCCGACCTTCTCACTATGCCGGATTTCTTTATCCAAGGCTGATTTTTTTAGGTAAATCGCTTGCATCAGTATCTGAAATTGGCTTAATTTGCGTTGTTTTATTTTTAATAACCAATTAAGCCAATCATACTATATGAGCGATTTCTTTGTAAAAGACAATCTGGCCGGCCTCAAGAGAGAGGATTTCCAGGCTACAGTCCAGGGTAAAAAAACTGATCTTTACATACTCAAGAACAAGAAGGGTGCCGAGATAGCAGTTACGAACTTTGCAGGTGCCCTTTGCGCCGTAATGATGCCCGACCGCGACGGCAGGATGGAGAGCGTGGTCTGGGGACATGACAGCATCAAGCACGTCATGGAAAGTGAGGAGACTTACCTGAGCGTACTCATCGGCCGTTACGGAAACCGCATTGCCAACGGCAAGTTCACTCTGGACGGCAAGCAGTACACACTGGCCATAAACAACGACCCCAACAGCCTTCACGGAGGTCCCACCGGTTTCCACAAGCGCGTCTTTGACGCAGAGCAGACCGATGCCCAGACCATAAAACTGCACTACCTGTGCAAGGACGGCGAGGAGGGATTCCCCGGTAATCTGGACGTAAACGTAACCTATCGCCTGACCGATGAAAACGAACTGGTCATAGAGTATGAGGCAACAACTGACAAGAAGACTGTGGTATGTCTGACCAATCATGCCTATTTCACACTGAACGGCATGAAGAAGAACCCGCTCACGGTTCTGGACTACCAGATGACCATCAACGCCGATCATTATATTCCGATTGACAATACAGCAATTCCCCTTGGCACCATTGACGAGGTTGAGGGTACTCCGTTTGATTTCCGCACCCCGCACAGAGTGGGTGACCGCATTGAGCAGGGTATTCAGACCAAGAACGGCAACGGCTATGACCACTGCTGGGTACTCAACAAACGTGAGCCGGGTGAACTGAGTTTTGCAGTAAAGTGCGTTGACCCCGCAAGCGGCCGCAGTCTGGAGTGCTACACCACCGAGCCCGGTGTTCAGTGCTACTCAGGCAACTGGTGCAGCGGCAGTACATGCGCCCACGGCTCAACACTGCCCAAGCGCTGCGCCATATGCTTTGAGGCCGAGCATTTCCCCGACAGCCCCAACCGCCCCTATTTCCCCAGCACGGTTCTGAATCCGGGAGAGGTCTACACACAGACAACAATCTATCGTTTCGGAGTGGAATAATCCGACAGCATGGATACGACCACTTTGAGAAACAGGTTCCGCCGGCAGTTCGGCACGAGCGGCGACCTATACTTTTCGCCGGGACGCATAAACCTGATTGGCGAACACACCGACTATAACGGCGGGTTCGTCTTTCCGGGTGCCGTTGACAAAGGCGTTACCATTGAGATATACCGTAACGGATCGCGCAAGGTATGTCTGCTGGCACTTGACCAGAAAGAACATCCATACGTAGAATTCACGCTCGATGACACCTCAAAGCCCGAGGAACATTGGGCGTGTTACGTTTTCGGTGTATGCAAGGAACTGGAAAAACGCGGCGTTACCCTGGGCGGATTCAACGCAGCCATCACAGGCGACGTTCCGCTCGGTGCCGGTATGTCCTCATCGGCCGCACTTGAAAGCGTCTTTGCATTTGCTCTGAACACGATGTTTGCCGACAGCCGTGTGGATAAGTTCGAGTTGGCCAAGATAGGACAGGCCACCGAGCACAACTACTGTGGTGTCAAGTGCGGAATAATGGACCAGTTTGCATCGGTTTTCGGCAAGCAGGGCTGTCTTATCCGTCTTGACTGCCGTTCGCTGGAATATGAGTATTTCCCGTTTGACCCGCAAGGCTACAAGCTGGTACTGATAAACTCCATGGTAAAACACTCGCTCGGAAACGAGTATAACGAGCGCCGTGAGAGTTGCGAGAAAGCCGTAGCGCTGATGAACCGCGAGTTCGGCGGTGTAGAGACGCTGCGTGACGCAAACTACCAGATGCTTGAAACCGTAAAGGACGGCCTGACCGGGGATGATTATCTGCGTGCCAAATATGTTCTTGATGAGAAAGAGCGTGTCATGGCTGTTTGTGAGGCATTGGAAGCCGCTGATTACGATACCGTAGGCAAGAAAATGTACGAAACGCACTGGGGGTTGAGCCGTGAATATACGGTCAGTTGCCCCGAGCTGGATTTTCTGGTCAATACGGCACAGGAATGCGGTGTGACAGGAAGCCGTGTCATGGGCGGCGGATTCGGAGGCTGCACCATCAACCTGGTACGGGATACCATCTATGAAAAGTTCGTATCCAAGGCCAAGCGCGAATATGCCCGCAAATACGGTATAGTACCCGAAATATACGACGTCACTATCGGTGATGGTTCAAGAAAGATGCAATAATTTATTAATCAACTAAATAACAAAACAATGAGAAAATCAAGTATTATCGCTCTCATGGCAGGCATGTTGGCTCTGACAGCCTGCTCCGAGAAGGAGGCTCCGGTGCTCAACAAGGCCGACTTCCAGATGGAGTTTACAGGCAAGAAGACTGACCTGTACAGACTCAGCAACAAGAACGGTTGCGAGGTTTGGGTTACCAACTTCGGCGCCCGTATAGTGGCTATTATGGTTCCCGACAAGAACGGTAACATGCAGGATGCCGTCATCGGTTTTGGAAACATCAAGGATTACACCACTCTGGCCAGCGACTTTGGCTCAACAGTAGGCCGTTACGCAAACCGTATCAACCAGGGTCGTATCACTCTGGACGGCGTAACCTATCAGTTGCCTCAGAACAACTTTGGTCACTGCCTGCACGGAGGTTGCGACATAACCATTCCTATGGGTTGGCAGAACCTGGTATGGGATGTAAAGGAGGTTAAGAAAAACAGCATCACCCTGGTTATGAACTCAGCCGACGGTGAGGCAGGTTTCCCGGGTAACGTAGTTGCCACCGCCACTTATACTCTCAATGACAAGAATGCCATTGACATTGTATGGAAGGCTACCACCGACAAGAAGACCGTGGTCAACATGACCAACCACAGCTACTTTAACCTGAACGGTGACCACTCAATTCCTGTAACCAACCACATCCTTACACTTAATGCCGACAACTTCACTCCCTGCGACAGCACTTACATGACCACAGGTGAGATACTGCCGGTTGCAGGTACCCCCATGGACTTCACCAAGGGCAAGGCCATTGGCAAGGAGATTAACAACTACGACTACGTTCAGCTTAAGAACGGTAACGGTTATGATCACAACTGGGTGCTCAACACCAAGGGTGATGATACCAAGTGCGCCGCCAAGCTGTACAGCCCCATTACCGGCATCTACGTAGAGGTTTATACCAACGAGCCGGGTATCCAGTTCTATTCAGGTAACTTCCTGGACGGTTCAGGTCTGGACAAGCAGGGCAACAAGATGGAGCAGCGTACAGGTTGCTGCCTGGAGACACAGAAGTTCCCCGATAGCCCCAACAAGTCAAATCTGCCCGGTTGGTACAGCGCAGAGCTGGTTCCCGGCCAGGAGTATTACAGCCACTGCATCTATCAGTTCGGTGTTGAATAATCAAGTCAATTTAATTACTAAACAATAAACAAAACAAATGGAAAACAGCATTATGCAAGGACTGGCCAACAATGGTTTCAAACCTGTTGACTATGTGATTTTCTTTATTTACCTGGCCGTACTTATCTTCCTGGGCTTCTTCGTATCAAGAAAGAAAGACGGTAAGGAAAAGAGTTCAAACGATTACTTCCTGGCCGGTAACAACCTGACATGGTGGGCCGTTGGTGCATCATTGATTGCAGCCAACATCAGTGCCGAGCAGTTCATCGGAATGTCAGGTTCTGCTTACGCATCAGGTATCGCAGTTGCCGCTTACGAGCTTATGGCTGCCATCACCCTGGTTGTTGTAGGTAAGTTCATCCTGCCGGTAATGATCAAGAACAAGGTGTTCACCATTCCCCAGTTCCTTACAAACCGTTACAACAAGGGCGTAGGTCTGGCATTCTCAATATTCTGGCTCTTCCTCTATGTGTTCATCAACCTGACTTCAGTTGCATGGCTGGGAGCTCTTGCCATTGAGCAGATCCTTGGTCTGAAGGGTGCAGTACTGATGGTTGGAAGCACTGAGATCTCAGTTCGTTTCCTCATCATCATCTTCCTGTATCTGGTTGCCGGTGTTTATTCAATCTACGGTGGTCTTGCATCTGTTGCATGGACCGATGTAATGCAGGTTACATTCCTGGTTGGTGGTGGTCTTATCACCGCTTTCTTTGCTCTGAAGACCATTGCTCCGCACCTTGGTGTTGACGGTGCCATCCCCGCTCTGGGTCAGGTCATGGAACGTCTGGGAGACATTCCCGGTGACCGCCACTTCAACCTTGTAGTTGAGCGTCAGGCAGACCTGTACCCCAACATCTCCGATGATCCCTACTTCACACTTCCGGGTATCGTCCTGATTGTAGGTGCCATGTGGCTTACCAACCTGGGTTACTGGGGCTTCAATCAGTACATCATCCAGAAGGGTCTTGCTGCCAAGAACATTGACGAGGCTAAGAAGGGTCTTGTATTTGCAGGATTCCTCAAGATTTTGATCCCGTTCATCGTCTGCATCCCCGGTGTATGCGCATATCTGATCTGGAACGACGCTGACCTGCACAGCCGTCTGCTCGGCGAGGGTCTGCTCTCAGGTTCAATCGACATTCCTGATGATGCATATCCCTTCCTGATCCGTAACTTCACTCCGGTTGTAGTCAAGGGTCTGTCATTCGCAGCTCTGACCGCTGCCGTTATCTCTTCACTGGCTTCGATGTTCAACTCAACATCAACCATCTTCACGATGGATGTATACCACCAGTTCATCAACAAGAATGCTTCTGACAGCAATCTGGTTAAGGTAGGTCGTATCACCGCAGTTTCAGCTCTTGTAATTGCCCTGATTGCCATCTATCCTATCATGGGTGGAGCCGACCAGGCATTCCAGATTATCCAGGAGTATTCAGGATTCGTATATCCTGGTATCGTAGTTATCTTCAGTCTGGGTCTGCTCTGGAAGCGTTCAAGCGGCACTGCTGCTATCGTAACCGCTATCAGCACATTCGTATTCTCAATACTGTTCAAGCTGTTGATGCCCAACACTCCGTTCCTGATCCGTATGGGTTATGTATTCTTTGTACTGGTTATCCTGTTCGTAGGTCTCTCACTCTTGAGCAAGAAGCCCGTTGAGGCAGCCAAGTTGGACAACGAGACAATCGCCACACAGCTCAAATGGAGCAAGATTCTCTTTGTAGTATCAGCTCTGTGCTATGCTCTGGGTGCTATCGTAATGCTTTGCAACGCTGACTGGTGCATCAAGCTGCAGAACCTTGGATTTGAGGGTATCTTCTTCCTGGCAACCGTATTCCTTGTACTGGGTATCTACCTGACATCAAATGCAAAGGACAAGGTACAGGATCCCAAGGCTATCAACATAGACCTTTCTCTCTTCCGTACCAACAACCAGTTCAACATCGGTGCATACGGAATCATCATCCTTCTGGCTATTCTGTATATAACTCTCTGGTAATATGCTGGAAGAACTGAAAGAGAAGGTTTTCAAAGCCAACCTTGATCTTGTCAAGCAGGGTCTGGTAATATTCACATGGGGTAACGTATCGGGCATTGACCGTGAGAAAGGCCTCGTAGTGATTAAGCCCAGCGGCGTAAGCTATGACGAGATGAAGGCAAGTGATATGGTTGTTGTCTCCCTCGAGACCGGTAAGGTTGTCGAGGGGGACCTCAATCCTTCATCGGACACCCCTACTCACCTGGTTCTGTACAGGGCTTTCCCCAACATCCAGGGCGTGGTTCACACCCACTCCACCTATGCCACCGCATTTGCACAGGCCGGTCGTGATATCCCCAACATCGGCACAACTCATGCCGATTACTTCTACAAGGATATCCCCTGCACTCGCGATATGACCGAGGCTGAGGTTAAGGGTCAGTATGAGCTGGAGACCGGCAACGTGATTGTGGATGAGATTCTGAACATCCGCAAGATCAACCCCGACCACACTCCCGCCGTGCTGGTAAAGAACCATGGTCCGTTCTCATGGGGCACATCACCCGACAATGCCGTTTACAACGCCAAGGTGATGGAGCAGTGCGCCAAGATGGCGTTCGTGGCCCTGTCAGTGAATCCGGGTCTGACAATGAATCCGCTTCTGATTGAGAAGCACTACAGCCGTAAGCATGGCCCCAACGCCTACTACGGACAGAAGAAAAAGTAACACTTAAAAAAAAGGATATTTATGTTTGATAATTTTGAAATTTGGTGGGTCACCGGTGCACAGCTCCTTTACGGAGGCGATGCAGTAGTTGCAGTGGACGGTCACTCAAAGGAGATGGTTGAAGGTCTGAACAAGAGCGGAAACATCCCCGTCAAGATAGTATATAAAGGTACTGCCAACAGCAGCAACGAGGTTGAGGCCGTAATGAAGGCTGCCAACAATGACAGCAAGTGTATAGGTATCATCACCTGGATGCACACATTCAGCCCCGCCAAGATGTGGATCAAGGGTCTGCAGGCTCTTGAGAAGCCTCTGCTCCATTTCCACACACAGTACAACACCGATATTCCATGGGATACCATCGATATGGACTTCATGAACCTGAACCAGAGCGCTCACGGCGATATCGAGTTCGGTCATATCTGCACCCGTATGCGTGTAGCCCGTAAGGTTGTTGTAGGCCACTGGAAGAGCGTTGAAGCCCAGAAGCAGATTGCCGTTTGGGCTCGCGCCGCTGCCGGCCGTGCCGATGCACACAACGTACGCTGCCTTATGTTCGGTATGAACATGAACAACGTGGCTGTTACCGACGGTGACCGTGTTGAGTTTGAGCAGCGCATGGGTTACCATGTAGATTACTACCCCGTATCATCACTGATGGATTACTTCAAGAAGGTTACCGATGCCGAGGCAGACGCCCTGGTTGAGGAGTACAAGAAGCTCTACACCATCAAGATCGATGAGAGCGGCGAGAAGGTATACTGGGAGAAGGTTAAGAACGCAGCCAAAGCTGAGATAGCTCTGCGTCGCGTGCTCAAGGATGAGAACGCCACCGCTTTCACCACCAACTTTGACGACCTGGGTGATGCCGATATCGACGCCCCTGATTTCTGCGGATTCGACCAGATTCCGGGCCTGGCATCACAGCGTCTGATGCAGGAGGGTTACGGATTCGGTGCCGAGGGTGACTGGAAGACAGCCTGCCTGCAGCGTACTCTTTGGGTTATGAACCAGGGTATGCCCAAGGGTTGCTCATTCCTGGAGGATTACACCCTGAACTTTGCCGCCGACTGCACCTCAAGCCTGCAGAGCCACATGCTGGAGATCTGCCCGCTGATTGCTACCGGCAAGCCCAAGCTGGAGGTTCACTTCCTGGGTATAGGTATCCGCAAGCAGCAGACAGCACGTCTGGTATTTACATCCAAGACCGGCCGCGGTATCAAGGCAACCGTGGTTGACCTGGGTAACCGTTTCCGTCTTATCACCAGCGAGGTTGAGTGCATCGAGCCCAAACCAATGCCCAAACTGCCGGTTGCATCGGCCCTCTGGGTTCCGCAGCCTACATTTGAGATTGGCGCAGGTGCATGGATACTGGCAGGTGGAACACACCACAGTGCTTTCTCATACGATATCACTGCCGAGTATTGGGAGGATTTTGCCGAGATGTGCGGTATAGAGTACATCGGTATCGACAAGAACACCACCATAAGCGGTTTCAAGCAGCAGCTCAGAAACAACGAGGTTTATTACATGCTCAATAAAGCACTCAAGTAATTATGGCATACGATCCCAAATCAGTTATTGAAAAAGGACAGGCCATTCTCGGTATCGAGTTTGGTTCGACCCGTATCAAGGCTGTGCTCATAGATCCTGAATACAAGCCGATTGCCCAGGGTAGTCATACCTGGGAGAATCAGCTTGTAAACGGGCTGTGGACATACAGCGTGGAGAGCATTTGGTTCGGTCTGCAGGACTGCTACGCTGACCTGCGCAAGAACGTGCTCAAGCAGTACGAAGTTGAGATTGAGAACCTTGCAGCAATTGGCGTAAGCGCCATGATGCACGGTTACATGCCGTTTGACAAGAATGGCAACATACTGGTTCCGTTCCGCACATGGCGTAACACCAACACCGCCAAGGCAGCCGCCGAGTTGTCTGACCTGTTTGTGTTCAACGTACCTCTGCGCTGGAGCATATCACATCTGTATCAGGCTATCCTGGACAATGAGCCGCACGTAAAGGATATTGATTTCCTGACTACTCTGGCAGGTTTCATCCATTGGCAGCTCACAGGCAAGAGAGTTCTGGGTGTGGGTGACGCATCGGGTATGATTCCCGTGGATCCCGCAACCAAGACTTACAATGCCACCATGGTTGAGAAGTTTGACAAACTCATTGCCACCAAGGGTTATCCCTGGAAGTTGCTTGACATCCTGCCCAAGTCACTTGATGCAGGTCAGGATGCAGGTGTGCTGACCGAGGCCGGCGCACGCAAGCTGGATATCACCGGTCATCTAAAGCCCGGTGCTCCCATCTGTCCTCCTGAGGGCGATGCAGGCACAGGTATGGTTGCCACCAACGCAGTACGTCCGCGCACCGGTAACGTATCGGCTGGTACATCATCATTCTCAATGATCGTGCTTGAGAAGGACCTTAAGAAACCGCA
This sequence comes from uncultured Bacteroidales bacterium, assembly GCA_902782245.1. Classification (GTDB taxonomy): domain Bacteria; phylum Bacteroidota; class Bacteroidia; order Bacteroidales; family Bacteroidaceae; genus Colenecus. The sequence continues at coordinate 28,556 of CACZMI010000033.1, forward strand.
TGAGGTTATTGATATCGTGACTACCCCTGACGGCAGCCCCGTGGCTATGGTTCACTGCAACAACTGTACCAGTGACCTGAATGCCTGGGTCAACCTGTTCAAGGAGTTCGAGGAAGTTATGGGTATTCCCGTTGATATGGGTAAGCTCTTTACCAACCTCTTTAACGTGGCACTGAAGGGTAATCCGGACTGCGGCGGCATTATGAGCTACAACTACGTATCAGGCGAGCCTGTTACCGGTTTTGCCGACGGACGTCCGCTGTTTGTACGCTCGGCTAATGACAAGTTCAACCTGGCCAACTTTATGCGCGCTATTATAAGCGGTGCTATAGGTGTGCTCAAGGTCGGTAACGATATCCTGTTCAACGAGGAGAAGATCAAGGTGGACCGTATTACCGGTCACGGCGGTCTGTTCACCACTCCGGGCGTAGGCCAGAGGATTCTGGGTGCTGCCCTGAACTCTCCTATCTCCTGCATGAAAACTGCAGGCGAGGGCGGTCCGTGGGGTATGGCTATCCTGGCATCGTACCTTATCAATAACAAGAAGAACCAGTCATTGGCTGAGTTCCTCGATGATCAGGTATTTGCCGGCGATACGGGCACATCGGTCGCTCCTACCCCCGAGGATGTGGCAGGATTCAACGCTTACATTGAGAACTACAAGCAGTGTCTGCCCATTGAGGAGGCTGCTGTCAAATTCAAGAAATGATACAAAAGGGGACAGTCCCCTTTTGTACCATTTTAAGTAACCAATTAATGAAACTATGAAAAAGATTTCTTTTAAACTGTTTGCACTGGCTGCTTTGGTTTGCTGCATGTCGGCCAGCGCTGCCAAGCCCAAGTTCCCGCTTCTGCCCACAGCACCTTATGATACCATCATTGATGGTCAGAAGGTTGCCTTATATACTATTAAGAAAGGTAAGGTGGCTGCACAGATCATCAACTACGGCGGTTTTGTGGTAGGTCTTTACGCTCCTGACAAGAACGGTGAGTACGCCAATCTGGTCACTCACTATGATGACATCCACCAGTACATGCGTTACAACATGGGTATGGTAGGTCCGGCTCTGGGACGTTATGCCAACCGTATCGCAAACGGCAAGTTCACACTGGACGGCAAGGAGTATAACATTACCAAGAACAGCGGCCAGCACACCCTGCACGGCGGTGCCAAGGGCTTTGACCACACCGCATGGAAGGTTGTCAAGGCCAAGAAGAACAAACTGGTTCTCAGTTGCGTTCTGCCCGATGGTCTGGACGGATTCCCCGGCACACTGACCACTACCCTTACCTACTCCATCACTAAGGACGGCGGCCTGCAGATAAGTTATGAAGCTACTACCGATAAGGCTACCGTGGTTAACCTGTCCAACCACACCTACTTCAATCTGGACGGCGTAGGCAACGGTGACATAATGGATCATGAGCTTTACATCAATGCTGCATTCATTACCGAGACTGACCGTAGCAACATTCCTACCGGTGACCTTGGTATGGTTGAGGGTTCGCCCTATGATTTCCAGAAGCCGGTTCGCATAGGTGACCGTCAGTACTCACCTGCTCCTCCTCAGCCCGGACAGGGTGGTGGCCGCGGCGGTTTCGGCGGCGGTTTCGGTGGTTTCGGCCAGGTACCCGAGGGTATGGTACGCAACTATGACAACAACTTCTGCCTCATTCATGAGCAGCAGGGTAAGGTTGAGAAGGTTGCCACTCTCTACTCTCCCAAGTCAGGCCGATTCCTGGAGGTTTGGAACAACCATCCCGGACTTCAGGTCTATACCGGTGCACGCACTGCCATAGCACTTGAGTCACAGATGTATCCTGACTCACCTAACCACGACTTCTTCCCCAGCACAACCCTGCGTCCGGGTGAGAAGTATGAGCACACTGTCATCTACAAGCTCTCTGTAAAATGATACCATTGGGGTCAGGCCCCTTTGGTACTATTTTCTATAAAAAAGCGCCCAGGTTAATTTCTGGACGCTTTTTCATTAGTTGCAGCATTTTAGTACCAAAGGGGCCTGACCCCAATGGTATCATTTTTATTTGGTGGTTTGATTTATTTGTGTTTACTTTGTAGCGCAAAGTACTTTTCGATTCTGCATTTAATATGAAAGAACAGGAGATTAAGGAGACTCTCAGTGACATCAAGGATTTGATGGAGCGGTCACAGAAGGTTGTATTTCTGGACGGAGGCGGTGGTCAGTTTCTGGGTTTATGGAAGTTTCAGCCCGCTGTGGGGCGCTTGGATCAATCCTATCAGACATGCTGACTGGGCATCATTCTTTATTGTGGCAGGTGTTTGCGCAGTGGTGTTCTGTGCGGCTTTCAAGACAGTTTGGGATATGTCCAGACAAAGGGCCAGGCGTGAAGGTCTGGAGTTCAGGCTTGATGCGGGGTCACGGCATCTGCTGGGCAGGTTCTTCACCGTTATGGTTGTAGGCGGACTGGTATGCCTTACTCCGCTAATGAACGGGCTTTGGAACATGGTTCCCGGTGTCATGCTGGTATTCTACGGACTGGCTATGGTGGTCATTTCACCTATTGCCTTCAAGGTATCAGTCACCAAATATATCGGATATGCCGATATCGTTCTGGGTATTACCGCATTGGCTTTTGCTCCATGGGGAATAATGCTATGGGCCATCGGGTTCGGAGTTATCCATATCGTGTGGGGCATCTGGTTCCATATAAGGTTTGACGGTAAAAAGTAAAAGCGATGACCGCTATCGAGAATCTTGACAAGGCGTTCGAGAGTCGCGTAAGGCTGGGTATAATGTCGGTGCTGACCGGAGCGGGCCAGTCCGATTTCAACACCCTCAAGTCCATGCTCGGTGTTTCGGACGGTAATCTGGCAAGTCACATCAAGGCTCTTGAGGAACTGGGTTACATCGAGACCGTCAAGCAGTTCATCGGCCGAAAGCCCAACACCTCATACTCCGTGACCGATGCCGGCCACAAAGCTTTCAGCGCCCATATAAAGGCGCTCAGCTCACTTCTTGGTTTGAAATAAAATGTAAAATAAAAAGATATGAACAAATCAATCAGATACTACCTGCTTAAATGGTGGCTTTGGCCATTGGTTCTTATTGTACTGCAAATAATTCAGTTTTTTATCATCAGGAACTGCAACAACGTAGGGACAGATGTTCCAGCCAGTGTCATCAGGGTTGTAAACTTCAGGGATCCAATAGCAATTATCAGTATAATTCTAATAATTGCCAACCTGTGTCTTTGGATCTATTACATAATAAAAAAGCAGGGGAAAGCCATCACAGGGCATCTGGCATTGATGGTAATTGCTGTGGCTATCTGCTTATGGAATATTCTTTCAATTGGTGTCTGGTGGATGTTCGACGGTGACCTGTTGGATGATTTCGGCAGGAAACATCCTATCCCGGAGAATGTGGAATACAATGAGCCTCTGACATCGGCCTACACGGAACGGGGTGATGAATCCGGAAACAGAGACACTTGGCTGCAGATTAAAAACGGAGGTCAGGGAGGAATCTATCAATATACATTCTACGTCCCTCAGGATATTGAAAATGGAGAGATCTGGCTGGAATGTTATGAAATAACCGAGAACATCCAGCTGTCATCCAAGAGCATCAGGGAAAGGACCTTACAAGAAATCACGCAAGACAACAAGGGTAAGATAACAAGCCCGAAAGAATTCAGCATATACGAAGGTGTCTGGGGAGAGTTTTACCTGGCAAGAATTGAGGTCTGGTTCCAAGACAGCGCCACTCACACCAAGCAGAAGCTTTCTGAAAAGGTCTATAAGGTAGAGGGGTGGATGAGATAATGTTTAATGGTATAATAAGCGATATGCAATGCAGGATAGCAACAGTCATAATGAGAACGATAACAGGAGCGGATGCGGAGGGTGTCTATTGAAGCTGTTGATAATACCCGTCGCACTGGTTCTATTCATACTTATTTATGATAGGATAACTATCAACAGATACAAGAAAGACCCTGCTGGTTCACATAAGGAGATTGTTGAAGGTTATGCCGGTTTTGAATTTCCGCCTTACAGGCTGGTAGAGACCAAATTAAGCCCAGAAAAAGGAAGATTTGAATACGTCGATACCTTCAGGATGGAGTTCCTGACCACTCCGGATTCCGCGTTCTATGAAACTGTCAGCACCGCATGCAGGAGTGTTTATATTCTGGGAAACAGCGAGAATCCCACAAAATATAAACCCTGGTATTTCAATGAGGAGACAAATACATACCATTTCAGATTCTGGGCATTCTACAACCAGACCGCATATGATACCGTAAGAAACACTTTCCTATCAAGAGGAGTTCCTAAGGAATTCCTGCAGGGAGACCGTGCATATGAAATTCATCTGCCAGTGAATTCCCGAGAGTGGACAATAGTAACAGGCATTCATTGATTAAAAAGACTTAGATATATGAGGAGCTTAAAGGAAAAGATTAGAGGTTTGGCCGATACCGTATGGCGCGGGATTCAGAGGTTCCCGCTTACGGTGGCGTTTGCCATAGCGCTTACCGTTTGTATGATGATTCTTGACTGGAAGGGATATCACGGTATCAGCAAGGAGTGGAGGTTCTTTATGATCTGGTATCCGGCCACGGGTATTGCGCTTTCACTGAGTCTTTCACTTTGGCTTGAGGAGCACAGAGGCCGATGGGGATATCGGCTGGCATCGGCCATGATACATATAGCATGGATTGGTGTGAGCGTTCTGCTGATGCGCAATTATGACATGCTGGGTTATGCACCTTATACCTATGTGGTTGTGGCTCTTATTGCTGCACTCACACTTTCGCTGCTTGTGCTTTCATTCTTCAGCGACAGGACCGATGTGGCTTTCTGGAACTTCAGCCTGCATTCAATCGGGGCTGCCTGCACCGCTTTCATTGTAAGCGGCATTGTATGCGGCGGATTGGAATTGCTGGTTGTGGGTATTGAGAAACTGTTCGGAGTATCTGTAAATTCACACTGCTACAGCAACATTGCCATAATATGCCTGTGTTTGCTGGCTCCGGTGCTGCTGATACAGGGCGTGCCCGGAGGAGCGCAGAAACATGACTCTGAGCCGATGGAGATATCCCGCCTGCTGGTTAATTCCGTGACCAGGCTGTTCACGCCCATTGCAATTGCCTACTTTATAACACTCTACTGCTATGCCGCCAAGATATTGTTCACATGGCAGCTGCCCGACGGTTGGGTATCGTGGCTGGTTACAGCATCAATGCTGGCATTCGTAATACTGTTCATGATGGTCTATCCCTATCGTGACAGGGCCGATAAGAGAGCATCGGGCTGGAACCGTAAAGCCGTGCGGATAATCACGCACTGGATGCCCATACTGATGCTGCCGCTGTTACTGCTTATGAGCATCGGTATTGCACGGCGCATATCGGACTACGGAATTACCATACTGCGCGTATATCTGGTGGCGTTCAACCTTTGGTGCTACGCGGTTTGTGTGGTATTGATCCTGAAACGGAACGCGGGAATCCTGTGGATTCCGGTATCGCTTGTACTCACTTTTGCATTGCTCACCCTACTCCCGGTTAACGTATCGACATCGGTCAGAAAGAGCCTTACTGCAAAGATTGACACTACCCTTAAGTCTAACGGATGGGACGGTAAAGTTATGGACGATGACGAGTACGGCAGGTTCATCAGCACACTGGATGCCGGCGTATCTCATAACCTGGACAGCCGCATAGACTACCTTAAGAGTCAGTTCTCGCGCAAGTCGGTATCGGACTTTATTGAAACGGGAGTACTTACCGGCCGTGTTCCGGAGGCTGTTCAGGACCAAGAGGAGGACAGTAACTTAAATATCAACCGTTACCGCAGCATATTGGGAGAAACTAACTTCAGTCTGCCTGCAAATGCCAGGAGTATGAGCCTCTACGAGACGAC
>CACZMI010000034.1 GCA_902782245.1 uncultured Bacteroidales bacterium
CCCTCCAGCTCCACAAAATAAGGTCGTCCGATGGGCGACCTTATTTTGTGGAGCCGGAGGGGTCGAACCCGATCCTTTTTTTAGTTGGCTACGCCAACGGTGGCCCTCCGGGCCATCTCGTTCGCATACTCACTTCGCCCCAATACTAACGAACGTGCAGTGGTATTGGTGCGAGCGAGGCGACGAGCGAGACCGCGGTCCTGGAAGGCCGCCGAGCGAACGGAGTGAGCGCGTTTACGGAGTAAACTAAAAAAAGGTCGAAGGGTGGCGCTGCCACCCTATGTCATAGTTTGGCGGTGGAAAACAAAAAAGGGTCACCGAAGTGACCCTCTTTATTATAGCTTTCCAGAGATTAGAAGCCTCCGAAACCGCCAAACTGTGACATGTCCATCTCCTCTACCTTAACACCGGCGGGAACCTCGAACATTGAAGCGGGAACGTCCTTCTCCTCGAACTTCTTGCAGGTTGAACCAAAAGTACCGAAGTCTGAAGTCATCTCGTTCTTGAGCTGGATGCCTTTGTAGATCCATACGGTCTGCTCTGACTGGTTGCCCATCATATCAACGGTCATGGTGTACTTGGTGCACTCCTTACCGGCGATGGTCTCCTTACCAACCTCCTTAATGTTGTTCTCCTTCTTAACCTCATCGGTCAGCTTGTTCCAGTTGATCTGGGCACGGCCACCGCCGAAACCACCCATACCACCGAATGCCGGCATCTTGGTAGCGGTCTTAGCCTCATCGTTGATGCGGATCTGAGCGCCATCCTTATCTGTGATTGTGCGGGTCTTGCCCTCGCCACCCATGAAACCACCTTCTGATACCTGAGCGGTCTTAAGACCGTAGTTGTCAAAATAGGTCTCGGTGATCATTTCGTTACCCATCATATCCATAGACATGGTGATAACACCTGACTTAACTCCGTAAGGAGCATCGGCCGGAGCCTGAGCATTTGCCAATGAAACTACTGCCAGGAGGGCAGCTGCCAAAAACATCTTTTTCATTTTTGTTTGTTTTAAGTTATTAATTAGTAAAAGGTGAATTGTCAAAACAAATTCTTACAATTATCATATAAGCCGTAAAAATGAAAGTTAAAAAGGAAAAGAACTTTTTTTAAAAAAATATTCAGGATAATTCAATTATTCAATCCAATTCAACCTCTACCTCCTCCAGATCGTCATCATCAAACTCATCGTCCGGCAGATCATCAAAATCAAATTCAAAATCAGCACCGGCTGCCACCAACTCATTTTGCAACTCGCCTGCGTCCTTTGACCGGTGGACTATATGCTCGGTCTTCCATGTGGCATCCAGTTTGTTGCTCTCGCTGTTTAGTTCCTTCCACAGGATATCCTTAAGCTGCTGAAGACCCAGACCGCTTACGCCCGATATGAACACGTGAGGGATATCTGCCGGAAGGTTAGGCTCAAGCATAGTCATAAGTTCCTCGTCAATAAGGTCACACTTGGTAATGGCCAGCACACGTTGCTTGTCAAGCATCTCGGGGTTGAACTGTGCCAGTTCATTGAGCAGGATCTCATATTCACGTGTTATGTCATCGGTATCGCCGGGAACCATGAACAGCAGCAGCGAGTTGCGCTCAATATGACGCAGGAAACGGAGTCCCAGTCCCTTACCCTCGCTGGCACCTTCAATGATACCGGGTATATCGGCCATTACGAATGACTTGCCGTCACGGTATGATACTATACCCAGGTTTGGTTCCAGTGTAGTGAACGGATAGTTTGCAATCTTGGGTTTTGCGGCCGATATGGCTGACAGAAGTGTGGATTTGCCTGCATTGGGGAATCCCACCAGTCCCACATCTGCCAACAACTTGAGTTCAAGCACCACCATTCGCTCCTGAGCGGGCTCACCCGGCTGAGCAAATCGGGGTGCCTGTCGTGTGGCTGTGCGGAAATGCCAGTTACCCAGGCCTCCGCGACCGCCCTTGAGCAGAACCACCTCCTGGCCGTCATCGGTTATATCGCAAAGATACTCACCTGTCTCAGCGTCATAAGCGACGGTTCCACAGGGGACTTCAATGATAATGTCATTACCGTCCTTGCCGAAACACTTGTTGCTGCCGCCGTTTTCGCCGTTCTCGGCAAAAGCGTGACGCTCATAGCGCAGATGCAGCAATGTCCAGTAGTTGCGGTTACCCTTAAGGATAACGCTTCCGCCCTTACCGCCGTCACCGCCGTCGGGACCGCCGTTAGGGATGTATTTGTCATGACGCAGATGGGCCGATCCGCGACCGCCCTTGCCCGACCTGCAAAAGATCTTTACGTAATCTACAAAATTTGATTCTGCCATTCAGATTGACTCCACCTTTTCTATAATCTCCGCAATCATTCTGTCTTTGTCACCCTTGAAGGTAAACTCTGACAGCACCCCCTCCTTCTTGAACCATTCAATAAGAGGATGTGTCTGTGTATAATAAACGTTGAAACGTTTCTTGATTGTCTCTTCATTGTCATCGGACCTACCCTCAATCTCGGCGCGCTTGAGCAGCCTGGACATGAGCACATCCTCGCTTACTATAAGATTAAGGGTTACCGATATCTTCTCTCCGCGCTGGGCGAGCATCTCCTTGAGAGCCTTGGCCTGTACAATGGTACGCGGGAAGCCGTCAAATATCACACCGGGACCGTCACGCATGGTGTCATAGACTCTGGCTAACATGTCAATGATAAGGTCATCAGGTATGAGTTGTCCTTTTTCAATATATCCTTCAGCTATTCTACCCAACTCTGTACCCTCCCTGATTTCGGCGCGGAGTACATCACCCGTGGATATGTGGTTATAACCGAATTTTTCAACAAGGGCAGCACTGTAAGTCCCCTTACCTGAACCGGGGGCTCCAAAGATTACTATGTTGTCCATTGCAAACCGTTTAGTTATTTCACTATTTTATAAATATCACGTGAGTTACGGCCAAAGCCGTCATAATCCAGGCCATATCCTACAATGAATCCGTTAGGAATATTCAGGGCAAGATATTTGAGCGTAAGGTCAACTTTCAGTTTATCGGGCTTGCACAATAGGGCGCACACCTCAACTGATGCAGCCTTCTTATCCTTGAGTGAATCCAGTATGTCACGCATGGTGTAACCGGTATCAACGATATCCTCAACGATAATCACGTGACGACCCTCTACATCCTCCTGGAGACCCATAAGTTCCTTAACCTTACCGGTGGTGTCGGTTCCCTGATATGAGGCAACCTTTACGAATGAGACGTTACAGGGTACCGATACGTTCTTTAGCAGATCGGCCGCGAACATGAAAGAGCCGTTCAGGATACACAGGAACAGGGGTTCCTTACCTACGTAATCACGGTTTATATCAGCTGCGACTCTCTTGATTTCCTTCTGGATATCCTCTTCCTTAAGAAAAACCTCAAACTCTCTGTCCTTTACCTGAATGGTTCCCATATTGTATGATATTTTATTATGCGAATATACTCAAAAAAATGCACGGCAATACAGATATGCTATCCATTTTTAACAAAATAAGCGTACATTTGCCGAGTGCAATTGCCAAACTATGGATAAAGTAACCGTCGGTCAGGACTATGTAAAATCACTGCTCAAGCCGCGTGATCCCAAGGCATACAAGAACAGTTTCGGTCATGCATTGCTTTATGCCGGCAGTCTGGGAATGGCTGGTGCAGCAGTGCTCTCGGCAAGAGGCTGCCTGCGCTCAGGTATAGGTCTGCTGACGGTCTGCTCACCTTCATACAACAACGACATACTCCAGATATCCGTTCCCGAGGCCATGACGATTGCATCCGATGACCTTTACGCCAACACTGACCTGAGCCGATACAATGCAGTAGGTGCCGGTCCCGGTCTGGGTCAGGGCGATTCGCAGACGGCCATACTTGAAAAACTGCTCAAGAATTCATCCCGTCCCATGGTGCTTGATGCCGATGCACTCAACATCATTGCCCGCAGCAAATACCTCCTTGAGTATGTACCCGTAGGTTCGGTATTCACGCCCCACCCCGGCGAGTTGCAGCGTCTTACAGGCGCAGCCGCAGACCGGGATGACCTGATACTGAAGGCAAAGGAACTGGCTACAGAAAACGGGATCACAGTTGTAGTGAAAGGGGCTCCCACAGTCACAATCGCGCCGGACGGAAAGATGTACGTCAATACCACCGGTAACCCCGGCATGGCAACAGGAGGTTCAGGCGATGTGCTTACCGGCATGGTTCTGGCACTTCTGGCACAAGGATATGAAAGTGAACAGGCCGCTCTCATTGCGGTTTACATACACGGATTGGCAGGCGACATTGCGGCCCGCAGACTCAGTATGACAGCCATGACATCGGCCGATATAGCAGACTCGCTGCCGCAAGCCTGGTTACAAATGACAGAAACATTATGAATATGAATATCAGAAATATAGCCCTCACCGCAGGGATGCTGTTATCGGTTATCACCGCATCAGCACAGGGACAGTCAGCGGCCTACCAGCCTGGAGTGACACAGGACGGCGTCTCATACTGGCTCCCCAAGACCATGATCACCGTAACCGTTACGGCGCAGAAACAGACCTTCAAGCCCGGAGAGTTCTCCCGTTATGCCGAGCGCTATCTGCGCCTGAATGACGTAAAGGACAAGGCCGAGGAAGTCTGGAGCATAAAGGATATCGGGATATCAACCGTAGGAGTTCCCGATAAGGATAAACTGTACACGCTAGCTTTCCCTGCCAAAGGAAACCGGCCCTATTTTGAGCTGACCGATGACGGGATAATGTCGGCTGTCAATGTCCACAAGAAACAGGAGCCCGTACAGACCGCCCAGTCACCGGTCCGCAAGGAAACAAAGAAAGTCAATCCTCAGGATTATATGACCGAGGAGATACTAATGGCCAGTTCAACCGCCAAGATGGCCGAACTCACCGCCAAGGAGATATACAACATACGCGAAAGCCGCAACAACATAACACGCGGTCAGTCGGACTTTGTACCCACCGACGGCGAGTCTCTCAAATTCATGCTGGAGTCACTAGCCGCTCAGGAGGAAGCGTTGCTGACCCTGTTCAACGGAACCAGTGAGACCGAGGAGGTTACTTTTACCATCAACGTCACCCCCGATGAGGCCGTCAACAAACAGATTCTGTTCCGTTTCTCATCCAAACTTGGCGTGCTCCCCACCGACAACCTGGCAGGCGAGCCGGTCTGGATAGACATCACCGACAAGAAGATGGGCGACAGTTACAACATGGATCCCGACCAGCAGAAAAAGCTTCAGGCAGCCAAGAGCAAGAAAGAAGGCACATTCCTATACTACCGTCTGCCCGGACGCGCTACGCTTAGGATTTACAACAACCGCACCACATTCCTGGATCAGGAGTTAAAGATTGCGCAGTTCGGAAGCGTTGAGGTAATCACATCAACCATTATGGGAAAGATGGCCGATGCCAAAATCACCTTTGACACCACTACAGGTTCTGTTCTTACAATAGAATAACAATCGCGACACAACAGTAAGGGCGGCTCCTTTAGGGGAACCGCCCTTAATTATTCTGTCAGTTTCAGTGTTACAGGAAAATGTAACGCAGAATGAACAGGATTGCAAGGATCCACATCATGATGCTTATCTTGTTGAACTTGCCGCTGAATGCGTTCAGTACAACATAAGAGATAAGACCCAGCATGATACCGTCAGAGATGCTGTATGCCAGAGGCATTACAACCATGGTAATGTATGCGGGAACACACTCTGAGAAATCATTGAAATCCACATCCTTGATAGATGACATCATCATTACGCCAACCAGTATCAGAGCAGGAGCAGTTGCTGCTGACGGGATACCCAGGAATACAGGAGCAAAGAACAATGCGATGGCAAAGCAGATTGCAACTGTAAATGAAGTCAGACCTGTACGTCCGCCGGAGGCAACACCTGATGCGCTCTCCACATAAGTGGTAGTTGTGCTGGTACCGAAAGCGGCACCTGCTACGGTTGCGATTGCATCGGCCATAAGAACCTTCTTGACACCGGGAATGGTGCCGTCAGGGTTGATGGCATTGGCCTTCTTTGATACACCGATAACCGTACCGATTGTGTCAAACATATCGATGAACAGGAATGTGAACACAACGATCAGCATATCAATTGAGAAGATGTTATGCCACTCAAACTTGCAGAAGATAGGTGCAATTGAAGGCACTGAACTTACCACGCCGTCAAACTTGGTGATACCGAAAGGTATACCGATGATAGCGGTTACGATGATACCTATAAGGATTGAGCCGGGCACCTTGAGGATCATCATCACGGATGTGATGACCAGACCTATCAGAGCCAGCAGTGCAGTACCGCTTGTAATGGTTCCAAGGCTGATGATTGTACCTCCGTCATCAACGATGATACCGGCGTTTACCATACCGATGAAAGCGATGAACAGACCTATACCGGCGCTCACTGCACTCTTCATTGCAGCCGGAATGGCATCAATGATAGCCTCACGAATATTGGTAACCGTAAGAATGATGAATATGATACCCTCAATAAGTACTGCAGTCAATGCAAACTGCCAGCTGTAACCCATGGTTAAGCAAACAGTATATACAAAGAATGCGTTAAGACCCAGTCCGGGAGCCAAAGCATATGGCTTCTTGGCATATAAAGCCATTACCACTGTACCTACTATCGCAGCAAGAGCGGTAGCGGTAAATACAGCTCCCTTAGGCATACCCATGCCCTCAAGAGCACTGAATATATCCGGGTTTACAGCCAGGATATAAGCCATGGTCAGGAAAGTGGTGATACCGGCCACAATCTCAGTCTTGACATTGTGCTTGGCGGGATCAAATCCAAGAACTTTAAGAAATGACATAACTGTATTGTTTTAAAGTTATACCATATACCTTATTAGAAGTCCCACTTGAGACCCAGGCAAGGATTAACCATGAATCCCTCGTTACCTGCGAAATTGAAGCTGAGCTCAACCTCACCGCCGGTACTCAGGTTGGGGCAGTTGAAGAACTGACCTACGTTGTACCAGATCTGAGGCTCTGAAATGAATACGAACTTGGTATCCTTATCAGCTATAAAGTCACCATCTGTGTCAAATGAGTTGTTCTCGCCCCAGATATCAGCGAAGCCTGAGAACTTGAGGCCCTCAACGCCAAAGAGGTTCTGCATGCCCCATACGAATGTGAACTGCAGAGGAATGTCACTCATTTCGCTCTTGGGATAGTTCTTGTACATGAGCTCAAATGTAAAGGTATTTGAGAAATCGTCATTGTGCAGGAAATACTCGGCACCAAACAGCCAGTTACGTACACCGTAAAGACCTGAGTTGAACTCAACATGTGCGCTCAGAGCGCCCAGGCTTGACTCCTGCCAGAAGTTCAAAGAACGGGCAATCTCAAAATATGAGCTCTTGCCGCCCCAGAAATTTAAGTCACGATTGTCCTTGTTGGCATAGTCATAATCAACAAAGAAAAATGTGCTTCCCCAATCATCACCCTTGAACATCTCAAGAGTTGTGGTAGCCATCTTACGATCCTTACCGAAATCATAGAAGAACTGGAGGTTCGTCTGTGCGAATGCACCTACTGACAGCAGGGCGAGACCTGCAAATGCTACAAATTTTTTCATATTAAAAACTTAATGAGTTAATATAATGAGTTAATAAGTTATCCGTTATACTTGGGATCGTCATGCAGAGGCTTCTTGAACTCCTCGGGCAGATCCTTACCCTCGGCCTCAGCACGCTTACCGCTGGCGTAATCACTGGTAAAGTGGAAGTCGTTGCCGGGAAGAACGGCATTCAGGATGATACCTACCAGAGCGGCAACAGCCAGACCTGACAGAGAGATCTTACCGAATGATATGCTGCCGGGACCAAAGTTGATACCGATGGCCAGCACCAGAATCAGAGCTGCAATAAGCACGTTACGGTTGTTTGTAAAGTCAACCTTGTTCTCTACCAGGTTACGTACACCAACAGCCGAAATCATACCGTAAAGCACCAGCGACACACCACCTACCGTTGCAACAGGCATTGCATAGATAATCTGGGCAAACTTGGGACAGAATGAGAATACGATAGCCAGACATGCTGCAATACGTACAACCTTGGGATCAAACACCTTGGTCAGGTTCAGCACGCCTGTATTCTCGCCGTAGGTTGTATTGGCAGGAGCACCCCACAAAGCTGCCAGAGCGGTTGCGGCGCCGTCACCCATAAGAGTACGGTGCAGACCGGGATCGGCAATAAAGTTACGGTTACATGTTGATGAAATGGCGCATACATCGCCTATATGCTCAATCATGGTTGCAAAGGCAATAGGAACGATTGCTATGATTGCAGTCCATACGAATGACCAGTCAGGATCCTTGAGAACTGCAAAGGCTGTGTTCTCCCATGCAAAAGGCATTCCGAACCATGCGGCATTCTTAACGGCCGAGAAATCAACCTGGCCAAAGCAGGCAGCAACGATATATGAACCTATAACACCCAGGATGATGGGGATAATCTTGATCATGCCCTTACCGAAGATATTGCAAATCACAATGATAACAATAGCCAGCAGGGCAATCCACCAGTTGCTCTGGCAGTTGTTGATGGCGCTCGATGAAAGGATCAGACCGATAGAGATGATGATAGGACCGGTTACTACGGGCGGGAAGAAACGCATTGTGCGGCGTACGCCGTAGAACTTGAACAGAGCGGCCAGCACAAAGTACAGAAGACCTGCGAAGAAAACTCCCACACATGCATAAGTAAGGGAAACGCCCTCAGTCATGCCCAGACCTACACCGAATTCCTTAACAGCAGCATATCCGCCCAGGAATGCGAATGAAGAACCCAGGAATGCGGGCACTTTCATCTTTGTGATCAGATGGAAAATCAGAGTGCCGATACCTGCAAAAAGCAGTGTAGCCGAAACTGACAGACCTGTAAGAAGCGGAACCAGAACGGTCGCACCGAACATAGCGAACATGTGCTGACAACCGAGCACAAACATTTTACCACCACCAAGGGTACTGGCATCATAGATGCCTTCCTGTTTTAAATCCATGATTATTAACGGTTTTGGTTACGATATGTTTAAAGTTGTTTTTACGTGTTAGCAAAAATAATTTCGCGCATAAAAATGTAAAAGAAATAACTCCGCTTTTTTGGTAATTGTTAATAACTTTACGGGAACGGTTGAAAACCTTATTATACTTTTGTAGAGCATTCTGTTTCAAGGTCCGATGACGATACACTTTCAGATAGAATACATAACCCGCTGGGGCGAGAATCTATTCCTCTGCCTTAACATGACAGACGGCACCCAGCAGTGCCTTGACATGGCCAACAACGGTCAGGGAACATGGTTTACCGATTACGACATCAACGATGACGAATTGGCCGCAGGTGACATAACCTACAGTTACATGGTCCAGACCGACGGCGCCATAACCCGCCGTGAGGAGGGATCGCTCCACTCCATCCCCTACACCCGCGCCAAACGTCTGGTATTGTCGGACCGATGGAAGGATGTGGGCGGACAGAGCATAGAGCAGCGCACCGTTGCGCTTCCCTACGTTCACCATAACAACCGTCCCCGCTGGAAAGGTGCCGGCACAGCCATTCCCGTATTCTCACTACGTTCTGAGAGGGATTTCGGAATCGGTCAGTTCACTGACCTGAAACTGCTGGCTGACTGGGCTGCCGCCACAGGACAGAGTGTCATCCAGACCTTACCGGTCAATGATACCACCATGACCGGAACATGGCGTGACTCATACCCCTACAGCGCCAACTCATCGTTCGCGCTCAACCCAATTTACATAGACCTGGAACTGGTTGGAGACCTTGATGACGCCAAATTCCTGAGGCAGGCCCGCAGAGAGCAGAAGGAGCTCAATGCTCTTCCCGCCATAGACTATGAGCGTGTGTTCAGACTAAAAAGCCAGTATCTGGACCGTCTGTACGCCCGTTACGGAGAGCAGTGTTTCCGCTCCAGGGAGTACAAGTCATTCTTTGGTGCCAACCGCAGTTGGCTGGAGCCGTACGCACTCTATTGCTATCTGCGTGACAAGTACGGAACTGCCGATTTCCATACGTGGAAGGAAGCCGATTACACCCCTGCCCTGTTGGACAGATACTGCACTCCCGGCAATGACCGTTACCGCGAGATACGCAAGCATTATTTCATACAGTTCCACCTGGACAAGCAGCTGACAGATGTCAAGAAATATGCCAATAAAAAAGGTATACTCCTAAAGGGTGACATACCCATAGGAGTAAACCGTCACAGCTGTGATGTCTGGATACACCCGGAACTTTTCCACACCGACTGTCAGGCAGGAGCGCCACCCGATGCCTTTGCCAAAGATGGCCAGAAATGGGGAATGCCCACATACAACTGGGAGAATATGGCCCGCGACGGATATGCCTGGTTCGTGGCCCGTTTCCGCAAGATGGCCGATTACTTTGACGCCTACCGCATAGACCATTTGTTAGGATTCTTCCGCATCTGGGAGGTTCCTTTGGAATATAATAGCGGACTTATGGGCCGATTCAACCCCGCCCTCACCTACACCCCGCAGGAGTTGTGGGACAAAGGCTTTCCTTTCAACCCCGCACTGCACTCCAAGGCGCCCCAGGGTACACCCGAGACCAACGTGCTTTTCCTTGAGGACACCCATCGTCCCGGCACCTACCATCCGCGCATTGAGGCCTTTGACACCGATATGTTCAAAGCGCTGACAGACAATGAGAAAGAGGCTTTTCGCCATCTCCATGATGACTTCTACTACAGCCGCAACAACAAGTTCTGGTGCGATGTGGCAATGTCCAAGCTCCCGGCTCTGATTGAGGCCACCGACATGCTTGTATGTGGTGAGGATCTGGGGATGATACCCGCCTGTGTCCCCGAGGTCATGGACCGTCTGCGCATCATAGCCCTTGAGGTACAGCGCATGCCCAAGAACATGGGTGTAAGTGTATCGGACCCTGCCACCTATCCGTATATGTCGGTATGCACCACATCCACTCACGATATGAGCGTGCTGCGGGCCTGGATTGAGGATGAGATGGAACCCAACAGTGTGATATCGGCCCAGAAGGCCACCGTGGCCGCATGCACCAGCGTGATATCGGCCCACCTGGCATCGCCCTCAATGCTGGCCATATTCCCGCTCCAGGACTGGCTCTCCATGAGCAGTGCGCTGCGAGCCAAAGATCCGCGCACAGAACGTATCAACGTTCCGGCCGACAGCAACAACTACTGGCGTTACCGCATGCATCTGACAATAGAGAAACTGCTCAAGGCCCGCAAATTCAATGAAGAAATCCGCCAGATGCTCTATCTGTCAGGCCGATAATTTTGCTAACTTTGCAGTCTCAAAACAAAAACCATGTTTGAAAATCTCTCTGAAAGACTTGAAAGGTCACTTAAGATACTTAAGGGTGAAGGAAAAATCACCGAGGTAAACGTAGCCGAAACCCTCAAGGACGTACGCAAAGCCCTGCTTGATGCCGATGTCAACTACAAGGTTGCCAAGCAGTTCACTGATACCGTAAAGGAGAAGGCCCTGGGCATGAACGTGCTCACATCAATCCGTCCCGGCCAACTGATGGTAAAGGTGGTACACGATGAACTTGCCACCCTGATGGGCGGTGAGGCCGTCGATATTGATATCAAGGGACATCCCGCAGTCATTCTGATGGCCGGTCTGCAGGGTTCCGGTAAGACCACCTTCAGCGCCAAGCTTGCCAACCTGCTCAAGACCAAGCGCGCCAAGAAGCCTTTGCTGGCTGCCTGCGACGTTTACCGTCCTGCTGCCATTGACCAGTTGAAGGTGCTGGGCGAGCAGATAGGCGTAACCGTATACACCGAGGAGGGTAACAACAAGCCCGTTGAGATAGCACAGAACGCCATAAAGGAGGCCCGCGCCAAGGGTTATGACGTGGTAATCATCGATACCGCCGGCCGTCTGGCCATAGACGAGATGATGATGCAGGAGATCACTGCCATCAAGGAGGCTGTATCACCTAACGAGATACTCTTTGTGGTAGACTCCATGACCGGTCAGGATGCCGTGAACACCGCAAAGGAGTTCAACGAGCGTCTGGACTTCAGCGGCGTGATTCTGACAAAACTTGACGGTGACACCCGCGGTGGTGCCGCCCTCTCCATACGTACGGTAGTTGACAAACCCATCAAGTTTGTGGGCACCGGCGAGAAGATGGATGCATTCGATGTATTCCATCCCGACCGTATGGCCGACCGCATCCTCGGCATGGGTGATATAGTATCATTCGTGGAGCGTGCCCAGGAGAATTTTGATGCCGAGCAGGCCAAACGTCTCCAGAAAAAGATGGGCAAGGGTAAGTTTGACTACGACGATTTCCTGGAGCAGATAGGCCAGATCAAGAAAATGGGTAACGTCAAGGACCTGATGGGTATGATTCCCGGCGTAGGCAAGGCACTTAAGGACATTGACATTGACGACAATGCTTTCAAGGGCATAGAGGCCATGATACACTCCATGACTCCCGCCGAGCGTGCCAACCCCGAGCTGCTTGACAAGAGCCAGTCACGCCGCAACCGCATTGCCAAGGGCAGCGGACAGTCCATCCAGGAGGTAAGCCGCATGATAAAACAGTTTGAGCAGACCCGCAAGATGATGAAGAACGTGGCCGGCGCCAAACTCCCCAACCTGGGTTCAATGATGAGAAGATAAACACATTCAGCATATGCAGTTAATAGACGGTAAAGCAGTAGCCGAACAGGTTAAGCAGGAGATTGCAGCCCAGGTGGCCGCAATGGTAGAGAGAGGTGAGAAACGTCCCCATCTGGCCGCCATTCTGGTAGGTCATGACGGTGGCTCCGAGACATACGTAGCAGCCAAGGTAAAGGCATGTGAGGTATGCGGATTCAAGTCAACCCTTATCCGTTTTGAGAGCGACATCACTGAGGAGGTACTCCTCAACAAGGTTGCCGAACTCAACAACGACCCCGATGTGGACGGATTCATAGTCCAGCTCCCCCTGCCCAAGCACATCAACGAGCAGCATGTTATTGAGGCCATTGACTACCGCAAGGATGTGGACGGTTTCCATCCCATAAACGTGGGCCGCATGAGCATAGGTCTGCCCTGCTTCATATCGGCCACACCCAACGGCATCATGGAACTGCTTAAGCGCTACAACATTGAGACCCGCGGCAAGAAGGCCGTTGTACTGGGTCGCAGCAACATAGTAGGCAAGCCTATGGCAAGCCTGCTTATGCAGAAATCCAATCCGGGTGACTGCACCGTAACCGTATGCCACAGCCACACCGCAAACATCAAGGAGGAGTGCCTCCAGGCCGATATCATAGTAGCCGCACTGGGCCAGCCCGGTTTTGTAAAGGCCGATATGGTCAAGGAGGGCGCCGTAATCATAGACGTAGGTACCACCCGCGTGCCCGATGCCACCAAGAAGAGCGGATTCCGCCTGTGCGGCGACGTCCAGTTTGACGAGGTTGCGCCCAAGTGCAGTTTCATCACTCCCGTTCCCGGCGGCGTAGGTCCCATGACCATCTGCTCGCTTATGAAGAACACCCTGCTTGCAGGTCAGAAGTGCATTTACGATTAATCCGTGACCAGATCTGCCATATTCACCGGGATATGGCTGGTTTGCACGTTATGCGCATCGGCCCAGAACCCTGACAGTATCTCCCTATATTTTGCAGGAGATATGATGCAGCATAAGGCCCAGTTGGATGCGGCATTACAACCCGACGGAACTTATAGCTACAACGGCTGTTTCACTCTGGTCAAGCCCCAGATTGAGGCAGCCGATATTGCTGTCTGCAACTTTGAGACCACGCTGGGCGGAGCGCCCTATACCGGATACCCGCAGTTCTGCTCGCCTGATGCATATGCCCAGGCTGTCCGCGATGCCGGATTTGACATTTTCCTGACCGCCAACAACCACTGCATGGACCGCCGCAACCGCGGTCTTGTACGCACGCTGGATATTCTTGACAGTCTGGGTGTTGCACATCTGGGCACCTACCGCAGCCAGGCCGAACGCGACTCCCTCTATCCTTATATCATTGAACACGGCAGCATGCGCATAGCCCTGCTCAACTACACATATGATACCAACGGCATCCCGGTAGCACCGCCCTGCATAGTCAATTACATCGACACCGTACAGATAAAGGCCGATATCCGTCGCGCCCACCAACTTAAAGCCGATTGCATTATTGCCTGCATGCACTGGGGAACAGAGTATTTGCTCCAGCCTGATGCAAAGCAGAAAAAGCTTGAAGACTGGCTCTACGCCCATGGAGTGGACCATATCATAGGCAGTCACCCGCACGTGGTCCAGCCGGTACGCACCCTGCCCGACTACCGCGGTCGCCCAACAAGACATCTTACAGTCTGGTCGCTTGGCAACTATATCTCCAATATGAGTGCTCCCAACACATACAAGGGGCTTGCAGTAACGCTTTACCTCAAGAAAAACATACTTGACACCCGTATGGTCCGCTACGACATCCATCCTAACCAAACTCAACGGCCCCGATTCATTGTCGTTCCGGAATAATTACTCTATTTTTGCAAAAAACCTATTTATATGAAACAGATACTAACCTTATCCTTTGCGTTACTGTTATCCTTGTCGGCAAATGCCAAATTGACTCTGCAGGAGATACGTACTGCATCCAACAACGTAATAGAACTTTTCTACATCAGCGACACTCTGGATGTAAACGAGGTCGATACATCAGACCCGGCACAGTGGAAAGTAAACGGAGCCCAGGTACTGGGTGTGAACCGTGTAGCCGCCGCTGCCGATCAGTGCGACCATTTTATCTACCTGACCGTCCCCACCCTCAAGAGCGGCCAGAAGTACAGCATAGAGACTCCCTACGGAAAGTACAGTTTCAAGTTTGATCCCAAGACGATTTACTGCGAGGCCATAAAAACCAACCAGGTTGCATACAGTGCTCTGTCCACCAAGCGCTTTGCCAATTTTGCCATCTATCTGGGTGACGGAGGCGTAAAGAAAATTGAGGGTGCACTGCCGGGGTACACCGTATATCAGTTTAAGAAAAACAAGATAGGCAAGAAGGTTACATCAGGCCAGCTTGTAGAGATTGGCGATGACCGTTCATCGGGCGACTTTGTATACCGCATCGACCTGTCAAAGGTTCCTGAGGGCGGTCCCTACAAGATCGTAGTTGACGGTTATGGCTCATCCTACCCATTCGGTGTAGGCGGTCAGTTCTCTCAGAAACTCTCATACGTGAGTTTCCGTTCGCTCTTTAACCAGCGCTGCGGAATCCAGATCATTGAGCCCTACTCAGACTTCAGTTACCGCACCAAGCGCTGCCACGAGACCATCTACCAGACCTACTATCGCATCAACGAGGCCAGTCTGATAGTCAAGGGCGATGAGCCCACCATCCAGGCATGGGGCGGTTACCACGATGCAGGCGATGCCGACCGCCGCACCTACCACATGGACGTGCCCAGCACCCTGCTCACCACATTTGAGGCATTCCCGGATCTCTTTACCGATGACCAGTTCAATATCCCCGACAAGTTTGATGAGCAGTTCAACATTCTGGGTAAGGGCAACGGCATACCAGACATACTTGACGAGGCTGAATGGGGCGTGATGTTCTGGAAATACTTCCAGGAGGAGGATGGTCAGATTCCATGGGGCACCGAGACCAACGGCTACTCACCCTTTACCACATATGACTTTGAGGACCACCTGTTCGGGTCCGAGGTACTTGACCCGCGTACATCGTCATGGGCATCGGGCCTGTTCTATCACTTTGCCCGCATAATCAAGCCTTACGATGAGGCCAAGAGCAAGGAGTATACCGAGCGTGCAGAACGTGCATACAGCGCATCGGTCCGCGTATACGGTGAGCGTAACCGCCAGATGCCGGCTTCATTCCAGATGTATTACAACGTCGAGAAGTACCTCATGACCGGCGATGCCCAGTGCCATGAGTACATCAAGTCACACGTGGCCGATGCCGAGCAGATTCTCACCACCTACAACCAGGGTTCCGAGATATTCGCAGAGCGCGGCTGGCTCGCATCATATTTCTTCAGCTACATACTGGCTCCGGCCAGCAAGACTGATCCCGCTACCGTAAAGGCATTCAAGGATATTCTGCAGTCTGTTGTGGATAAGCAGTTGGATGCATTCGCTCAGAACGCCTACCCCAACGGCGCACCTATGAATGTAAACTGGTGGGGCAGCAACGTGGCACAGGGACAGTACACATTCCCCATCGTGCTTATGTGGAAGCTCACCGGCAATCAGGATTACATCGATGCTGTAAGCCAGATGATGGACTACGCACTGGGTCTGAACCCGCTTGGCAAGTGCTACATGACCACCCTGGGATTCAACCAGGTTCACTGGCCGCATGACCGCGAGAGTGCCTATACTATCGAGCAGGGTTGGGGTCCGCGTCCGGGCATCCTGGTATTCGGCGCCGGCAACTACGTACGCAACTATCCCAGTTACCCGGTAATCAGCCGTAACAGCACTCCCCGCGAGCGTGCATACATTGACATTCTTGACAATTACCAGAATAACGAGTATACCATTTACCAGAGCCTCTGTTTCCCGTCTGTAGTCTACCCCATCCTGGCTAACGGCTGCACCTGGAAACCCGGAGCAAAAGATCCGTACAAATAAATGAAAAGACTCATATCCATAATCAAGGACAAGGAAAGGCTTTACAGGATACTGTTTGAAGGTACAGATCCATTATCAAAGCCCGTTGACATAACCATAATGATTGCCATTGCACTATGCATTGTAATGGCATCATTGGAAAGTGTTGTAAAAGTTGACGACTTTTCATTCCAGGCGCTAATACATCTGGAGTTGAACGGTGCAGGTATTCTCAAAGCCGCTATAATTGTCCTTGAATATGTATTGAGTATACTCTTTGCCATTGAGTACGTACTCAGAATCTATTGTTCACCCGTCAAGCGCGAGTATGTACTCAGTTTCTTTGGTATCATAGACTTCATGGCCACCGTGCCTCAACTGTTGAGCATCTTCTTCCCGCCGTTGAGATACCTTGCCCTGATGCGTACCTTCCGTCTGTTCCGCATATTCAGGGTGCTCAAGCTCTTTGCGTTCCTCAATGAAGGCTACCTTCTGCTTGAGAGCATACGCAAGAGTCTTAACAAGATCCTGGTCTATTTCATGTTCGTGGTAGTGCTGGTATGCATCCTGGGCACAATAATGTACATAGTTGAGAGCGGAACTCCGGGAACGATGTTCACCAGCATCCCAACCAGCATCTACTGGGCCATAGTGACGCTTACCACCGTAGGTTACGGTGACATAACGCCTCTAACCGCGTTGGGCAAATTCCTGTCGGGAATAATCATGATCCTGGGTTACACCATCATAGCCGTTCCCACCGGTATCGTATCGGCCACCATGATTGATACCACTAAGAAAAAAGGCAAGGACGGCCGATGCCCCCGCTGCAACGAAAAGACAGACCTGAACGCCAACTACTGCAAGCACTGCGGCGAACGCTTGTAAAAGAAAAACTGAGGGGAATTACTTCTCCTCAGTTTCTTTATTCTCATCTTCGTGATGTTGGATGTAGCAGTCTCCAAAACCTTTCTGATGGAAGTTGAACTTCCTCTTTGCACCAAGGTCTCTCATCTGATTTGCAAAATGCAGTTTATTCCACAACATGGCTGTAGCAATTATTGGTTTCTACAAATTAAAGCATAAAATACAGAATATCCAAAATTTTTCATATATTTGGAAATAACAACCAATTAATCCTTTTCAATATGTCACTTTGGAATCTCAGTAAAGACATCAAGATCTTGGGCAAACCCAAGAGAAACTTCTATTTTCACGATAAATGCGTCATAAGTAAGGATCAACCCAGGAACTTGGCTGAACTGAAAGAACAAAAAGAAAACAAAGCGAAATAAATCACCTCAACCTTTTGCGTTATTCTGATTAATTACTACCTTTGCACCGCTTTAACCGGAAAGCCGGTTTATATGGTGCCCGTAGTTCAGTTGGTTAGAGCGTCAGATTGTGGTTCTGAATGTCGTGGGTTCGAGTCCCACCGGGCACCCCAAAAGCAAAAGGAAGAGGTCAATTTGGCCTCTTTATTTGTTTTTAAACAACAGTAATTATGAAACTATTCAAATCATTACTAGTTTTATTTCTTCTTCTGACAGCCGTAGCATGCCAGGAGAAAGGTGATAAGTATGCGTTCCAGTATGTTACTTTCAAGGAGACACTGCCCTATCATCATGGTCAGGAGCATCCATCGTGCACTTTTGACCTGAACGTTCTCAAGGCGCACGGCACCGATACCGTGTTTGCCGATGCATTCAACGTGGATATATCCTACTTCCTTTTTGACAAGCGCACCACCGATGTCCGCGACGCAATGATACATTTCATCGATTCAATAATTGATATATTCAAAGAGGAGAACAAGGAGCAGATCAGATACGCCAAGGAGGAGGGCTTTGAGCCTCGCGATATAGACTATGAGTATGTAATAAAGACCAAGGTACATTACGGAAACCACCGCGATATCATCGGCCACTTTATTAATATGTACCAGTATACCGGCGGTGCTCACGGCGGCACATTCATTACCTGCCGCAACTACCGTTTGGAGGACGGCAGCGTTGTTACGCTTGACAACTACTTCAAGCCCGGCTATGAAAAGGTTTTGATTCCCATTTTGGAGAAGAAACTGTTGGAATATGCCGAGTGCGGCAGCCGCGACGAGCTTGACGAGCACGGCTATTTCAGTAACGAGCCCATGTTTGTGTCAGATAACTTTGAGATCCGTAAGGATACCATAGACTTCATTTATAACCAGTACGACATAGCACCCTACTCTACGGGCATTACGACTCTGTCCGTCCCCGAGGACGAGATCCGCTCTATTCTACGGTAATGATGTCGTGGAGATTGGTGGTATAGCAGGGCGTACGCAGATTATGCAGAATGGCATCCTTGAAATGGGGTGCCTTTCCTGTCTTGGGGTCAGCCGGATACTGCTGGGCAGCCAGCACAACGGTCTCGGTCCCCATACGGCGGTTTATGCCATCGGCCGTACGTGATATGCTGTCCAGACGCTTGCGGCGCTCCACATCAGACTCAAAGATATCCAGTTGAACGGCATTGTCAGGGGTTATGCCCGATACAATCACGCCGGCACGCTTGTAGTTGAGTCCTTCCCTATACAGACGGTCCAGCGCGCCCGATGCAGCCGCCACCAGCTCCGTGGTGTTGCTCGATGCGGTATGCAGGGTAACGTTTATCATACCCTGATACCATTCCAGGTCCTTGCGGAACCAGTTGGTGGCAATAAATACCGTCATTATGTTGCACACGCTGTGCTGGCGGCGCAGTTTCTCGGCACAGCGGCTGGCGTAGTTTGATATGTGGGTGCGCAGTGCCTCGCGGTCGGTTATCATACCGGGAAAACTGCGGCTGGTGCAGGGTATCTATACAGCTTACTCCGTTCAGTTCACGCCAGGTGTTCTCAAACGGCAGCGGAAACAGCATGCGTATCCATCCCTGCGGTTTATCGGCCACATCAAGGGCAGTGTGGCAGGCGTATGACTCCAGTTTGGATACATATGCGCGCCCTATTCCCCAAACCTTACCTATCGGGAAACCGGAGAGAGCCTTGCGGCGTTTGCTTTCGGTATCAATAACGCAGCACTTGTTGTAACCTGCATAAGTCTTGGCGTATCGGCTGGCCACCTTGGCCAGGGTCTTGGTAGGGCCGATGCCTATGCTTACGGGCATACCCACCCACTTCTTTATGCGGGCGGCCAGATCCTCGCCCCATTGTTTAAGGTCAAAGGTCAGCTCCATTCCGGTAAGGTCACAGAAACACTCATCAATGGAATAGACCTCCACACGCGGGGCATACATACGTACTATAGCCATTATACGGGCCGACATATCGCCGTACAGTGTGTAGTTGCTTGAAAGCGCCTCAATCTTTACGCCCGGGAACTCATCGGCCAACTTAAAGAACGGTGTACCCTCCTTTATGCCCAGCTGCTTGGCCTCGTTGCTGCGGGCCACCACGCAACCGTCGTTGTTGCTCAGCACCACAACCGGCTTGCCCTCCAGGTCAGGCCGGAACACACGCTCGCAGCTTACAAAACAGTTGTCGCAGTCAATAAGGGCGTACATGATGACTCTTTTTATAAAAGATTAGAGGTGGTTTACCCTCTTCTTGATGGTGTAGCTTACAACACCCCAAATACGAAAATCGGTCTCGGGGGTAATCTTGATGCGGGGATAGCTCTTGTTGGCAGGAACCAGCCAGATCACGCCGGTGTCCTTGAGTGACAGGTCCACATATTTGAGCGTGAACTCGCCGTCCAGATAACCCACAATCATATCACCGCTTTGGGCCTCGATGGAGCGGTCTATCACCAGTATGTCGCCGTCCTCAACACCCGCATCGATCATGGAATCACCCTTTACGCGGCCGTAAAATGTGGCCATAGGATTGGATATCAGCTCCTGATTAAGGTCAAGAGCCTCCTCCAGATAGTCCTGCGCAGGGCTGGGAAATCCCGCTTTGATACCCCCGTTGGCAAACGGGAGACTAAGCGTGTGCGTAAGGTCCGCCGACATCAGTTCCACCTCATCCATAACTCTGCAAAAATAGTACAGCTGTAAAGTTAGCAAAACTTCTGTTTGGTATCGTTTTTTTTTATCTTTGCAAAACAGCAAAAACCACTAACTAACCAAATAAAGAATATGAGAAAAATTCAACTTACCCTGGCTGCATTGATTGTGGCTCTTTCCACATCCTGTCAACCCAAGTATGAGGGTAACGACGCCTTCCAGGTGGAACCCCTTAAGGACATCCTGGCCCCAATCAAGGTTGGTGCCGCCATTGACAACTGGACATTGCGCAATGACCAGAACATGGCTCTTTTCAGCCGCCATTTCAACAGCGCCACCTGCGAGAACAGCATGAAACCCATTGAGACCGAGCGCACACAGGGCGTACTCACTTTCGATACCCCCGACCGCGTGGTTGATTTTGTTCTTGGCAATAAGGGAGCCGTCATGCGCGGCCACTGCCTTATCTGGCACTCACAATGCCCCGAATGGCTTACAGAAGACTCCACACAGGTGTTCAAGCGCATGAAAGAGCACATCTTTGCAGTAATGAACCACTATAAAGGCAAGGTCTATTGCTACGACGTGGTGAACGAGGCTATCGATGACGGCCGCGGATTCCTACGCAACTCACAGTGGCTGCGTGTGGCCGGTGAGCACTTCATTGACTCCGCATTCGTTTATGCACATCAGGCCGATCCCGATGCCCTGCTGTTCTACAACGACTATGGCCTGAACAACCCCGCCAAGCGTGAAAAGTGCTATCAGCTTGTAAAAGGTATGCTTGAGCGCGGCATTCCTATCCACGGAATCGGCATGCAGGGACACTACAACGTTAATATGGACTACAATACCGTTGATGAGTCACTCACCCGCTTTGAGGAACTGGGCGTGCTCATACAGTTTACCGAGCTTGATATAGCCGGTGGCGGTCCCGACCGCCGTCGTCAGCGCCAGCAGCAGGGTCAGCAGGACCAGATGGCTGGATTTGGAGGTTACTCCGGTGACGGAGGCCTAGCAGCCCCCGAGCTTACCGAAGAGCAGAAAGCCCGTCAGGACTCACTCGTGACCGAAGCCTACAAGAAGTTCTTCGCCGTGGTAAAGAAGCATAAGAAGAGCATACACACCATCACTTTCTGGGGCTTGGCCGACAACTACTCATGGCTCAACTCACGCAGCCGTCAGAACGCTCCGTTCCTTTTTGACGGTGACTACAAGGCTAAGAAGGCATACTTTGCAGTGCGCGACCTGTGGCGCAGCAAAGACTGACCGCAAAAATGATACAAAAGGTGCCTGACCCCTTTTGTATCATTTTTGAAAATTACGCTCCAAAAAAATCACAAAAAAAATTTGGAGCGTATTTTTTTATGCTTTACATTTGCAGTGTCATAGATTAATATGACACCATTAGACAAGCAGCTAAAAACATTATAAACCAATTAATAACAGCACTTTACAATGATTGAAGTTAAAGATTTAAGCATAGGTTACTCAATACCCGGCAATACGCCGCAGATATTTACCCACTCTGATGATTATGACAGCTCAGAGATAGTATTGCGTGGGCTGAGTCTCAAGATAGAGTCAGGTAAGGTTTACGGACTGATAGGCAGGAACGGTGTGGGTAAGACCACCCTTCTGAACTGCATCAGCGGTCTCATTTGGAAAAACTCAGAGAAAAAGGTTTTCATAGACGGTATGCCATTCTCAAACGGCAATCCGAATCTGAGTTCCAGGATATTCTATGTAACCGACACCACCCCACCCATACATGTACGGGTGGATAAATATGCCAGGAAGCTCTCCATATTCTATCCGCTGTTCAGCATGGATTGTTTTAATGAATGTGTTGAACTGTTCGGGTTGAACTACAAGGAATACATAGACAATCTGTCATTAGGACAGAAAAAGATGGCATTCCTGAGCTTCGCTTTTGCATCGAACGCATCGCACATCATTCTTGACGAGCCCACAAACGGCCTGGATATCACATCAATGAGGACTCTGCGCAAACTTATCGCCTCAAATATGACCGATGACAAGACAATCATCATATCAACGCACCACATCAATGAGATAAGTTCGCTGCTTGATCATATCATAATTCTGAACAACAAGAATGCAGTATTTGACCACTCGGTACTGGAAACCGGCAGGGTTCTCTCTTTTGTGGAATCCGATAAGGAGACTGACAAGGAAAAAGCCCTTTACTCCATGTCATCGGCCTACGGCAACCGCATGATTCTGCCCAATACATCAGGTATTGACAGTGAGATTGATTATGAACTGCTGTATGAAGCCGTTCTTGATGACAGCAATAGGATCAACAGCTTGTTTAAATAATAAATCCTTACAGAAATGAAACATAACAATACATTCAGATTAAACAGGTTCCTGGGTCTGATAGGAACCGGCATATACAAACGGAAGAATTCAAAGACGTTTACTTTTACAATATGGGTGGGTATTCTTTTTCTCTTTGTATTATTGAATCAACTGATATCAAATCTTGAATTTGACAGTGCAAGGATTGTAGTGACCAGAGTATATCAAATCTCATATATAGTCTTTTTATCTGTTCCGGTATTCAGATTGACATTCAATGAGCAGATGTCAATACAATGGAATCTGTTGCCTGCATCGGCCTTTGAGAAAAACCTCTATTCTGTGCTGGGAATGCTGATATGGAGGAGTTTGCTGTTTTTCATAGTAGTATTAGGATTGGATTATTTATTATGGAGCGGCAGCCCCTTTATTGAAAGTATGGGAATGGAGATGGGCCAATGCCGCATACGGCTGACAGAATTCTTTACATTCGGAATCACCGATACCATAATGCCGCGATGGGCATCATACGTTCTGGTATTCTTCTTCTATACTTCAATACCCATCTTGGCCGGAATAAGCAACAATACATCCTTGCACCGTGAATACGCATTCACATATGCATGGTCGGCCTATATTATTTTTTCCACCTTTATCAATTACTGTTTTAAAGGTGGAAAAGAATATGAATATTTGGTCATTGTATTTGGATGCGCTGGAATAATCGGTTTGATTTATAACATAATCTTCTCTATCACAAGGAGTTGTAACACAAAAGCATGATATTCAAGGAGAAACTAAGCATATATCTTCAGATAGCCGAGCGCATATCGGATGAGATTCTGGCTGGGGCATACTCTCCCGGCAGCAGAGTCCCGTCTGTGCGTGAGTACGCCGTGATGATAGAGGTGAATCTCAATACGGTGATGCGCTCGTATGATACCCTGCAATCGTGGGGAATACTGGAGATGAAACGGGGATTGGGTTACTTTGTGGCCGATGATGCTGTCAGCACCATTCTCAGTCGCCGTCGTGAGGCATTCATCTCAACTCAGGCCGCTGAGTTCTTTGAGACCGCCCGCTCACTTGGCGTCACTCCCGACGAACTTGCCGAGATGTACAAAAGGTTCCTAAAATAGTACAAAAGGGGACAGACCCCTTTTGTATCATTTTACACGGTAATCCACTCTACTTCGCCGCCCCAGATTTCAAGGAAGCGCATAAAACCGGCGTTCGATACCACTACGCTGGCTGTGTTCTCACAGGGATGGAACGATACGCGCTCTGCGGTTTTGAGGTCGGCGTCAAGGAAGTATTTAACGCGATGGCCGTTGTCAAAGAGTTCCTTTGGGTTCACGCCATCCTTTACCCAGCCAAAGTCGCGTGAGCCATCGGCCGATATGATTGCTGGATGCTCCGTCAGGTTCATGTCGTTTATCAGGCTGTATGCACAAACTGATCCGGGAGCCACGCCCAGGCATCGGTCCATACGCTCGGGGCTGGCAAAACTCAGCTTACCCTGACGTACTATATGCTCCAGCCCGTGAATATCCAGATTCTTGTGGCACTCAAAACTGGCCATATAATGGCGATTGCCCTTATGGTTGCGAAAGAAAAGGTTCTTGCAGTGGGTTGAGTCAATGTTCTTCCAATAAGCCAGCGCCTCCTCAATGGTAGGCAACGGCGGATGGTAGTGCACCTGATACTCAATCCCGTGCTCCTCCAACCAGTTCAGTACAAAATCGGTCTTACTCATGGGTCTCCATTCTCTTCTCGGCAAGAGCCTCATACTTGGTACCCTTGCGGCCGTAGTTGGCATAGGGATAGATTGATATGCCGCCACGCGGAACAAAGAAACCGGTCACCTCTATGTACTTGGGATCCATCAGCTTGATCAGGTCCTTCATGATGCGGTTTACGCAGTCCTCGTGGAATCCGCCGTGATTGCGGTAACTGTGCAGATAGAGTTTGAGTGATTTGCTCTCAACCATCTTTACATCAGGGATATAACTGATGCGTATCTCGGCAAAATCGGGCTGTCCGGTAATTGGGCACAGGGCAGTAAACTCGGGGCAGTTAAAACGCACCCAGTAGTCATTCTCCTTATTGAGATTCTCAAATGCCTCCAGGACATCGGGATTATAATCAGTTGAATATGCGGTCTTATGACCAAGGGCGGAAAGGCCCTCATGTTTTCTGTCTTCGGACATATTATTCTAAGGTTTTGATCTTAAACGGATTGTACTTGATGTCGTAGTCAAAGGTGTCAATACCCTCTTTCTCCTTGAGTTTGCGTGAAATCATGGCAGTCACAGGCAGGATAATCACCTCATAAAGAGTCTTGACGGTAACCTGAGTTACTATTATTGACAGGATTGTCCTGAAAGGCATTGAGCCGATGAAAGCGAGCGGGTAAAAAATCACTGAATCGGAAAGTTCACCTACAATGCTTGATACAACAGCTCGCCAGCCGAATCCCTTGCCCTTTGTTGCAATCTTCATGCTGGAGAGCACCCATGCATTCATGTGTGAGCCCAGTATGAATGCCAGCAGCGATGCGGCAGTGGTGCGCGGAATGAGTCCGAACAGATGATTGAAACTATCGGCCACGGCCTGATTCTCGGGATCGATGGGAGCAGGAAGGATACTTACCAGACCTGCAGCCAGAGCCACAAACGCACTCATGGCAAAACCCATCCAGATAACCTTCATGGCCTTGCGGTAACCGTAAACCTCGGTCAGCAGGTCATTGATTATGTAAGAGATGGGAAAAATGACTACAGCACCGGATAGCTGCATCCAGGTGTTACCTACCCGCCAAAGTCTTGGCACAAAAAGATTTGATGTGATAAGGCAGACACAGAATGTTACTGCCAATACTACGAACGTAACGGACAGTCCCTGCTGTCCTGCAGAATTTGTTTTTTCAGTCATTTCACTTGTTTTTATAGTGGTTCCAAGCACACTTGCTACGGCACACTTCACCGTAACTCGCTGCAAAGATACAAAAATGATACAAAAGGGGTCTGTCCCCTTTTGTACTATTTTTCAAAATGCTGGTAATCGGTAACAGAACGCCAGGAACCGCCCCATGTGAAACCATGACTGATAAACGCATTGTAGCAATCATCGCCCTCCTCTATCTGATAAGGATAACCGGACAGCCGGTCTATATACGGCGTCCCCTCTATCGGACGGACAGTTTCAGTTCCCTCAAAGAACTTATAGTAAGGATTATAGAGAGGATTTATATCTATCGCCAGCCCCAATGCGTGTTTGGAAATCTGCGTAGATCCCGATTTGGGACGCCAATTGAAACAGGTGGTGTTGTTGGCCGCCATGGATTTTTCATCATCGGCATCATAATAATCAATCAGCCTAACTCTTTCTATGGGATATGACTTGAGGAAGAGTTCTTCCATGATATCCAGGACATCGGCCGCAATCTCTTTGTTCACAACCATCTCACCCACAACAGCCTTACCCTCAAGATTCCGGTGTAATATAAGAAGGTATCGCAGGTCAGAGCGTGACAAAATGCAGTCGTCCTTATAAGAACGGCCGCACATAAGGTCAAAAACAGTGTCGGGAATCTCCAGGCATACAAATCGGGTATTAATATCCATTGTATCCAGAACATTGTCAGGGACAACATCGCCTGGAGCAAAACTGTACTGGTGACGCTGCGAACATGAAAGCAGCGTAAGCAGCGCCACCATACAGAGTAGTGTACTATCAAACAACCTTTTTCCGGAGGTTGTCATGTCTCTTACTTGATCTGCTCAAGCAACTGCTCGCAGATACTCTTCATACCGGCAATTGACGGATGTCCGTTCTGCTTGTCGATATCATGGAGTTCAATAAGCTGAACACCGCAGTGCTTGCAAACCTCACGCATTGACTCATTGAATGTATCGCGGAGTTCAGAGTTCAGGATTGAATAGAGTTGAGCCTTGGGATACTGCTTCTTAAGCATATCAATCAGGCAAGCCATGGCAGGACGGAAGTTCTTGCAGTCATCCTTGGTCCAGTCTGACCACTGATATTCTCCCAGAGGAGCATTGGCCCATGCATCGTTGGTGCCGCCAAAGATAAAGATGATATCGGGATCACCCAGTCTGTCAACACGGGATATGAAATTGTTGCGTGAAGCATCCATACGGCCGTATCCTGTACCGCATATGGTTGAGCCACCCCATGAATCGTTCTTTTCAAGCTGATAGCCCTTGGCCTTTATATAAAGGTCCCACCAAGTCTGTGACACCTCTGTAACATCATTTCTGTCATTGGGATAAAAAGGATTGTAGCCCTCGGGGTTCACTCCCTGGAATGTTGAATATGAATCACCCAGAATAGACACTTTCTTGGTCTGAGCCGATACTGCAACTGCAGCACCCAAAAGCATTAAAACAAGTAATTTTTTCATTTCAGTATTATTTAGTGTATGTTCTTATGCGACAAATGTAAACAAAACCCCGCAAATTGAATAATCAATTTCTTACTTTTGTACTCATAACCAAAACAAATGTCATGAAGAGATTTATTACTACGCTTATTTGCACTGTTACGGGAGTCATTATCTGTTATGCCCAACCTTACAAGAATACCAGCCTGCCGGCAGACCAACGTGCCGCAGACCTAGTAAGCCGTCTTACTCTGGAGCAGAAAATAGCCCTTATGCAGAATGGCTCACCAGCCATCCCTGAGTTTGGAATCAAAGCCTATGACTGGTGGAACGAGGCCCTGCACGGTGTGGGTCGCGCCGGTCTTGCCACGGTATTTCCGCAGGCCATAGGTATGGCCGCATCGTTCGATGACGCCCTGCTGTTGGATGTATTTACTGCAGTAAGTGACGAGGCACGCGCCAAATCAACGGAGTTTGGAGAGAACGGCGGTCTGCGCCGATATCAGGGTCTCACTTTCTGGACCCCTAACGTAAACATATTCCGTGATCCCCGCTGGGGTCGCGGCCAGGAGACCTACGGTGAGGATCCCTATCTGACATCCAGGATGGGTGTATCGGTAGTAAACGGACTCCAGGGACCGGCCGATGCCAAATATGACAAGCTGCACGCCTGCGCCAAGCATTTTGCAGTGCACAGCGGTCCGGAGTGGAACCGTCACGAGTTCAATGCCGAGAACATAGCCGCCCGTGACCTGCGCGAGACCTACCTGCCAGCCTTCAAGGCACTGGTACAGGAGGCCGATGTCAAAGAGGTGATGTGTGCCTACAACCGCTACGAGGATGAGCCGTGCTGCGGAAGCAGCCGCCTGCTGCAGCAGATTCTGCGCAACGAATGGGGCTACAAGGGCATAGTGGTATCGGACTGCTGGGCCATCAACGACTTCTTTACCCAGGGCCATCACAATACCGAGCCCGATGCCAAACACGCCACATCAAAGGCTGTGCTTACCGGTACGGATCTGGAATGCGGAAGTTCTTATGGGAATCTTGCCCAGGCAGTCAGGGACGGTCTGATCAAGGAGTCCGATATAGACGTTTCAATAACCCGTCTGATGACCGCCCGTTTTGAACTGGGCGAGATGGATGACCCCAGCCAGGTTGAATGGAGCAAGATTCCGTACAGCGTGGTTGACAGCAAGGAGCATCGCGCCCTGGCGCTCAAGATGGCCCAGGAGAGCATGGTTCTGCTCAAGAACAACGGCATCCTGCCGCTCAGCACAGGCAAGAAAGTTGTGGTGATGGGCCCCAACGCCAATGACTCCGTAATGCAGTGGGGTAACTACAACGGAACCCCGTCACGCACCGTAACCATGCTGGCCGGCATCCAGGCCACAGGCGCACAGGTGGAGTATATGCGCGGATGTGACTACGCATCAAACTCTCTGGCACTGATAAGCCTGTTCAGTCAGTGCAAGGCCAGCGGCCAGCAGGGATTTGACGCCAAGTACTGGAACAACGCCCGCGCCGAGGGTGAGCCCGATGTACTGCGCCACAATGCCACCCCGCTGCGTTTTTCAACCGGCGGTGCCACAGTATTCGCCCCCAACGTGAATCTGGAGAACTTTGCAGCCGTATATACATCGACCTTCCATGCCGAAAAGGACGGTCAGGTAGCATTCTACATGCAGAACCAGGGCCAGGCATCAATCAGCGTTGACGGACGCCGCGTAGCCACAGGCCGTAACGGCAACGAGCCCCGCAAGGTCTATACCCTGAACGCCAAGGCCGGTCAGGATTACGAGATTACCATAAACTACAGCTGCCGCAGCGGTCTGGCCGCACTCTCATTTGACCTGGGCTATGAGGAGGAGGTAAGCGTCGATAAGACCGTAGCCGCATGCGCCGATGCCGACGTAATCATTTTTGCAGGAGGCATATCACCCTCACTAGAGGGCGAGGAGATGCCCGTAAGCATTGAGGGATTCCGTGGCGGTGACCGCACCAAGATTGAGTTGCCCACTGCACAGACAGAGCTTGTAAAGGCTCTCAAGGCTGCCGGCAAGAAGGTGGTATTCGTTAACTTCAGCGGCTCTGCAATGGGACTGACCGATGTTGAGCCTTCATGCGATGCAATCCTGCAGGCCTGGTATCCCGGTGAGGAGGGCGGCAACGCAATTGCATCGGTCCTGTACGGTACATATAACCCCGCAGGCCGTCTGCCGGTAACTTTCTACAAGTCTACAGACCAGCTGCCTGATTTTGAGGACTACTCAATGAAGGGCCGCACATACCGCTATATGACAGATAAGCCCCTCTACCCCTTCGGTTACGGCTTGAGCTACAGCACTTTCAAGTACGGCAAGGCCAAGATCCGCAAGGACGGTGACAAGGTATTTGTAACCGTAAAGGTCAAGAACACATCAAAACTGGACGGTCAGGAGGTTGTTCAGCTCTACGTGAGCCGTCCCGGTGATACCGAAGGTCCCAGTCACGCCCTGCGTGCATTCAGGCGCGTATCAATACCCAAGGGAAAGACCGTAAAGGTAGAGTTTGAGCTCACCCCCGAGTCATTCGAGTGGTTCGATACCAACCACAACCTTATGACTACAATGCCCGGACAGTATGAGATCCTGTACGGCAACTCATCGGACCTGAGCACTCTCAAAAAACTCAAATATCAGATTAACTGAGTAAAATGGGTTATACTGAAAGGGGATGGTTCCGTTTGGAATCATCCCCTGTTCTTTTACTTGTTTGATGCGCCGGGAGTGGGATTCTGTGTGTACTGAATCTCACATAGGGCATCGCGGTCATTACCGTCGGGCATCCTTACCAGCGAGTATGTGGGGGCCGATGCCTGACCCTGATTCATGCCGCGCGGCATACGGATTTGAGGAACCTCTGCCAGACAGCCGCCCTGGGTCTGCTCTCCCTCCAGGACTGCCAGATCAGGCCTGCATATTGTGCCGTTAGCGCTTGAGTTACTCTGTTTGGAACCGTAAATAACAGCATCAACCAGAACATCGCCGTGATACAAGGCTATAGCCCCTGCCCTTGTAGAATATGTGTAGCTGTAACTGCCGTCATTAGCAGGTTTTACATGCGGAGCCGATATAGCATCACCGCTCATGTGGTCATACCTGAGTGCGGGGGTAAACTCAATTCCAGTGCCGAATGCCCAGACATCGACACCTGCAATCTGATCAATGGTGAGGGGTTTGTCAATCTCAACCACACCGGGCTCATGAGGCTGCGACTGCTGTCCGAAACCGCGTCTGGGCGCCGGAGCCTCAGACACCTTAATGACCTTGGTGATTTTTCTCACCTCTTTTCTCTGACCCGTGCTGATTGTTATCTCCATACCTTCACTGAGGTTTGCAGTAACCTCAAGGTTCAGGGTCTTGTC
>CACZMI010000035.1 GCA_902782245.1 uncultured Bacteroidales bacterium
ACCGATGTACACCGCATAGCAGCCGGCATCAACTGGCTCCCGATACCGCAGATTGCCGTCAAGGCCGAGTTTTCGGAGCGTTTCCGCGACAGCCGTTACAACAACGAGCCGTCAGTTTCAATAGGTATAGCATACATGAGATTTTTCAAATAAAAACATAAAGTAATATGAAGAACAGATTCATTTTGGGCATGGCTGCAGTTGCAATTGCACTGACCGCCTGCGACGATTCAAAGAAAGAGGAGAATTCATCATCATTTGAGAACGACATCAAGGCTGCCGTTGAGCAGTACGTTCCCGGAGTTGTTTACTCAACATACAATGACCTGGCCGCAGAGTCGGCACAGCTGTATGACCTTCTGGCCGCAGCTGCCGATAAGGGTGTAGAGGATCTGACCCAGGCCGATATTGACGCCATCTGCCAGAAATTCCTCCAGGCCCGCCAGTCATGGGAGGAGTCCGAGGCATTCCTGTACGGTGCCGCTACCGATTTCGGAATTGATCCGCACATTGACACATGGCCTCTTGATGTTGAGGCTCTTGCCACCGCTCTGAGCAACGCCGAGCAGGTTGCAGCCCTTGAAGGTGAGGACGGAATAGCATACGCATCGGCCAAACTGGGTGCCGAACTGCTGGGATTCCACGGTATCGAGTTCATCCTGTTCCGCGACGGACAGAACCGCACCGTAAGTGCCCTGCAGGGAAATGAGGATCACGAGGCATTCAGCGGCAAGACCGTTACCGGCGCACAGGAACTTCTCTATGCAGCAGCAGTGGCAGGCGACCTGCGTGACAACTGCTACCGTCTGAGCGTTTCATGGAACCCCGATGCACCCCAGGCCTGGCAGGAGCGTTGCGAGGAACTGGAGGTTCCCGTCACACTGTCAGGTTCCGATAAGACATACGGTGAGAACATGCTTGGAGCAGCACAGGCCGGCAGCACCTACGCCACCTGGCAGGAGACAGCATCATCAATACTGGTAGCCGGATGCTCCAACATATGCAACGAGGTTGCCAACGTAAAGATGGGTAACGCCCACAGCGGTGAGGATATCAACTATATAGAGTCACCCTACAGCAAGAAATCATTCCAGGATTTCATAGACAACATACTGAGCATCCAGTACTCTCTCTACGGAAAGGCCGGAGCCACCGCACCTGAGAGCAAATCACTCATAAACATACTCAAGAATTACAAGTATGACGGAGCCGATGCCCTGCAGACCAAGCTCAGCGAATCCGTAAACGCCCTGAAGGAGTGCCAGAAGAAGGGTGCATTCGTAGATATCTATCGCGATAATGCCGTTCAGGATGCAATGGATGTCATAAACGAACTTGATGAAGAACTTAACAAAGCCGCACAGTGGATTGTTAAACAATAACTGATATGAACATAAAAGGATTAAGAACAGCCCTTGTTCTTGGGTTGACCGTTGCCGTCGGATGCACCGACGGCAATAACGGTATTAAGGAGAACGTCAACACCCGTGAGCCCGACGCCAGATACGTGGGCCAGGCAGTAGGTAATTTCAGTGCAGCCGAGTGGTATCCGGGCGGAGAACTGGGAACCACTGACAATGTCACTGCAGGATGCTATGAAGATGAGACACCTGCTGTAACAGCCCAGGGACTCAGCATGGCATTCAACCTGGGTGAAGCCGCATTTGAGCGCAAGTACACTATCTCCACAGCCCCGTTCAAGGGACTTGGACCGGCCTATCTGCGTTCATCTTGTCTGGATTGCCATCCCGGCTACGGCCACGGCAAGCGCCAGAGCGAGTACCGCGCCACATTCGGCAACGGTTATCTGCTTGTAATCTATCATCCCGTCGACGGACAGAACAGCGACGACGGTCCATACGTAGCCGAAGTCACCGGAATGCCCCAGACAAAAGCCACCTACCCCTTCCTGCCCCCTATTGAGGAGGAGAAGATAGATATACAGTGGCTCCCGGTTACCGAGATGGAGAGCGGCCTGCCCATGAAATTCCCCGACGGCGAGGAGTACAGCCTCATCTACCCCGAAGTAAATATCCCCGAGAGCGCCTTTAACACCAAGCCCACTCCCTACCAGACCGGTGCAGTAGCTTTCCGTCTGGAATCGACCATAGGTATAATTGGATCGGGCCTGCTGGATGCCATCCCTCAGGACAGCATACGTGAGCAGTACCGCCGTGAAGCCCGTTTTGTGGAGCTTAACCCCGCATTCTGGGATAAGGAGGCAAATGATTTCGCTCCGTCGGCATGGTACACCCTGGCTGCCGGAGAGTTTGCCGACGGCACTCCCGCACCTGCCGGCACCAAGATGGTAAAACGTTTCACATATGCCATGACCCGCGCATCACTCCAGGACGGAGCCGGCGCCAACGCAATATGGAACATCACCAACGTAAGCCGCAGTGACCGCCCCAAACTGTACACCACTACAGCCTGGGCAACCGCCATGTCAGAGAATCCCGATGTGATTGCAGCCATCAAGGCCGATCCCACATCACCCTACTATGCCGACGGAACCGATGAGGGCATCCGTGACGCCGTCCTGCACCTGCTTGACCCGGGAACAAACCAGTTTGACAACCAGTGGCATAACTTCACGGCAGATATGAGCGATGAGCAGTACTACGATTTCATGGTTTGGCATCGCGGACTCTCCATCCCCCGTGCCCGTAACCTGAACCGTGAGGAGGTGCAGCTGGGTAAGGAGGTATTCAACCGCATAGGCTGTGCAACCTGCCACCGTCCCTCATGGCAGACTACCGATGACAACCACTGGAAACCTGCAGTATTGTCGGGCAAGGAACTGCCGCGCTATCAGGACCAGACCATCTGGCCTTACACCGACATGATCCATCATCGTCTGTACATGAAAAACGGCATTCACGGCAGTTGGTGCCGCACCACCCCGCTTTGGGGCCGCGGACTTTCCCTTACCAACACCGGAGCCGATGACCGCCTGCACGACTGCCGTGCCCGCAATGTCATCGAGGCCATCATGTGGCACGGATACAGCAAGGAAAGCGAGGCATACCGGGCTACGGAAAAATTCTATAACCTGTCAAAACAAGAGCGTGACGCTGTTGTGGAATTCATCAATTCCATCTAACTTAGCGGTCATGAGATTACTTAAATACTTATCATTCGGTACAGCAGCTGTCATCATAATCATGATGGCGGCTGCCACCGTTTTTGAGAAACTGTACGGTACGTCACAGGCTTTCAGATTGATCTATCACAACCCGGTGTTCATAGCACTCTGGGCTGTGTCTGCCGTATCAGGCATTATTTATCTGATAAAACGCAAGACCATAAAGAAACCTGCCGTTTTCTTCCTTCACATCGCACTGGTGCTTATCCTTGCAGGTGCTCTTGTAACTATGCTCTCCGGCAAGCAGGGACGTATGCATATACGTAAGGGAGAGACCACATCCCAGTGGGTATCGGATGAGGGTTTCCGTCAGATACTGCCCTTCAGCCTGACACTCAAGGAGTTCAGCATAGAGTATTATGAGGGCTCCCGTGCAGCATCCGATTACAGCAGTACCGTCCGTCTGGATGACCCCGATTCCGGAGCCAGCGCCATTCATACCATCTCCATGAACAACATACTCAAATATCGTGGCTACCGTTTCTATCAGGCCAGTTACGATGAGGACGGCCAGGGCAGCCTGCTCTCCGTCAGCCATGACCCGTGGGGCGTAGGTATAACCTACACCGGTTATATCCTGCTGCTCATCTCATTGGCAGGCTTTTTCTTCCAAAAGAATTCCGGATTCCGCACCGCTGTGGCCAATCTCAGCAAACAGGCTTCTATATTACTGATACTGCTGATTGCCGGGGCGGGTACAGCAAAGGCATCCGGAGCCGATTATGATCTCCCGGTACTGCCCGACAGCATATCGGCCCGGTTTGACAAACTCCACATATACTACAATGACCGTGTGGCACCGCTGCAGACCATGACCCGCGATTACAGCCTTAAAGCATACGGCAAAAACGGTTATCAGGGTTATACCTCCACCCAGGTGGTTACGGGCTGGCTCTTCTGGTACGACTGGTGGAACGTAGTCCCGTTCAAACTCAAGAATAAGGACCGCGGCACCGGGGTTGAGACCGAGAAAGAGTCCATACGCATGCAGGCCGCATCGGGCAAGGCTTTCAGGATATTTCCCCTAAGAATTGACCCTGAGACCGGACTTGCAGTTCAGCAGGGCGGCCGTGTGGAATGGTTCTCCCCGAACGATCCGCTGCCCGAGGAACTTGATTACAGCACATGGGTATTCATACGCCATTCCATAGATCTTATCCATGATGAAATAAAGAATGAGAACTGGCAGGAGGTCAGTCTGATTCTGGACAAGATTGTCAAATACCAGCACAAGGTTGCCGCCGATGTCCTGCCCTCTGCCACACATTTCCGTGCAGAGATGCTTTACAACAGGATATCCAGACCCATGGTGCCGTTCATGGCCTCCATCACGCTGGGAATGATACTGTTTGTAATTACCGGCATCATGATGGGACGCGGCCGCAAGACGCCAGCATGGATGAGTAACTCCATGCTGGTTATCTCCATCGTCCTGTTGGCCTACCTCACGCTTGTGCTGGGACTGCGCTGGTATGTGTCTGGACACGCTCCGTTTGCCGGCAGTTACTCGGTGATGATGCTTATGGCTTGGATTGTCTCAATAGCGATGATTGCCCTGCACCGCAGTATTCCCATTATCAAGCCCATGGGATTCATACTGGCAGGATTCACCATGCTGGTGGCATCACTTGCCGGCTCCAATCCGCAGATTACGCACCTCATGCCGGTACTGCAGTCTCCCCTGCTGAGCATCCATGTGCTCTGCATGATGGTTTCTTATACGCTTTTCGGACTTGTGGCCCTGACAGGAATAATGGGACTGCTTATGCCGCTGGAGGCATCGGCCAAACTGCGTGACGTAAGTCTGGTGATTCTTTATCCCGCCGTCTTCATACTGACAACAGGAACATTCATAGGAGCCGTTTGGGCAAATATTTCATGGGGTAACTACTGGAGTTGGGATCCCAAGGAGACATGGGCTCTCATAACCATGCTCATTTATGCCGCCATGCTTCACAGCAGCACCATGTCACGTTTCAGCAGGCCGCGGTTCTTCCACGCCTATTCAGTTGCAGCCATAATAGCGGTTCTCATCACCTATTTCGGAGTAAACCTGATTCTGGGAGGCATGCACGCATACGCGTGATTTACTGCAGATTGACCTCTGCTATATCAATCAGATTGTTTATGATGGCGTAAATGGTCAGACCGGCCGGTGAGTGTATCTGGAGTTTGGCCGTAATATTACGTCTGTGGGTGGTCACCGTATGGATTGACAGGAACAGCGCATCGGCTATCTCCTTGTTTGACATACCCTTGGCCACACATTTTATTATGTCTTTCTCGCGGTCACTCAACACTGCCACGCTGGCACTCTGTATTGCGTCCGATGCACTTCCCTGCGTCTGATCCGGTCCCGTTACGACCGATTTCTCCAGTTTCATTACTGCCGGAACAAACAGACGTTCCTCTATCTCGCTGTGTGATATCAGGTCATTCTCACAGTTTATGATATCATACAGGGCCGAGTTCAGAAGGTCATTATTGGGCTGACGGTAGTGACGTATGACGATATCCTTGAGTTCCTTGAGTTTTTGCGATCCGTTGTCATGGCTTGCCGAGTATTTGGAGATGTTGAACTTTCCTGTTGGCAGTCCGTGCATCAGTTTCTCCACATATACAAATATGGTATCATTCTCATACTTCATATGGTTCTGCACCTCGACCGTGTAGTCATCATAGAATTTGAGAATCAGGAACGCCACATCGTTTACATCATTGCAGTTGATTGCCTCAATGAGTTTGCGGCGTATGGTGGGCAGAATGAAATCACTGAAATAGGTATGGGCACGCTTAAGATACTCAATGATAGCCGGCAGTGAAACGGTATAGGCGGTATAGTTCTTTCCTGCTATCAGATTCGCCACGGCCAGAAAGGTCTGGCAGTCAACTCCGTTATTACGGCATACCTCATTTATGGTACTGTCACCGAATCCGAACTGAATTCCGAAACGGCTGATTACAAGCAACATCAGATTGTTGTCTTCTATCAGGTCCCTCATTTTGTCCTGTGGGACATATTCAGACGCTTTTACACCCATATTCTTATATAAAACAAGTCTAACTGAGTGCAAAAATAGCACTTTCAGCAATAACCCGTCATACTCACAAATGAGTATAATGACACAAAAGCGCGCATTAGGGACAGTCCCTGATGCGCGCTTTTTTGCGGTTGAGAGTTAAGTATTACTTCTTCTTTTTGTCTTCCTTAATCTCCTCGGCCTGTGCTACGGGAGCATCGGCTTCCTTCTTCTTGCCAAGATACTCGGGCAGGTTCAGACCGGCCATGTTAAAGAGATCTGACATGGGAGGAACAGACTTCATGAGTCCGCTCAGAAAGTTTGCGGTCGATCCCTTTCCGTCGGCGCCGTTGCCTGAATCCCAAACGGTCACGTTGTCGAACTTGATACCCTTGATAGCCTCTACCTGAGTCTTTACAAGTTCCGGCATCTTCTCGGACATGAGCAGCATGAATGCCTTTGCGGCATCACCGCCTGCAGCCTGTACCATCTTGTCATAACCGGCAGCCTGCTTGGTCAGGATCTCATAGTAACCCTTAGCCTCGGCCTCCATCTTGGCGAATATGGCATCGGCCTCACCCTTGGCGCTTACGCGGAGTTTCTCGGCCTCAGCCTCGGCGGCTATGATTATACGGTCCTTCTCAACCTGCTGGGCAACCAGGATGTTGGCCTGCTGGGTTGAG
Source organism: uncultured Bacteroidales bacterium (assembly GCA_902782245.1). Classification (GTDB taxonomy): domain Bacteria; phylum Bacteroidota; class Bacteroidia; order Bacteroidales; family Bacteroidaceae; genus Colenecus. Next base: position 6,849 of record CACZMI010000035.1, read on the forward strand.
CGCTCACGCTCGGCACGGGCGTTCTCGGCGTCACGCTCAGCGATATAGGCATCCTGCAGTGCCTTAGCCTGCTGTACCTTCTCAGCTGTTACAGCCAGACGGTTGGCCTCGGCCTCCTTCTCACGACGGAATGCGTCTGAGTTTGCAATCTCAACCTTGGCGTTGTTCTCACCCTGTACGGCTACGGCGTTAGCCTGTGATGTACGGATACGGGTCTCCTTAACGGCCTCGGCCTTACCTATCTCACCGTTACGGTCCTGCTCAGCCACGCTAACCTTAGCCTCGTTGATGGCCTTGGCGGCAGCCTCCTTACCCAGAGCCTGGATATAACCTGACTCATCCTTGATATCGGTTACGTTTACGTTGATAAGACGCAAGCCTATCTTCTTGAGCTCAACCTCAACGTTCTTGGCAATCTTTTCCAGGAAGGTGTCACGGTCGCTATTGATCTCCTCAATGGTCATGGTTGCGATAACCAGACGCAGCTGACCGAACAGGATATCACGGGCCAGTTCCTGAATCTCATCGGCTGTAAGGCCAAGCAGACGCTCGGCGGCGTTGTTCATGCTGTCGGGCTCGGTCGATATACCGACTGTGAATCGGCAGGGAACGTCCACGCGGATGTTCTGACGGCTCAGTGCATTGGTCAGGTTGGCATCTATTGAAATAGGTGTCAGGCTCAGGTATGCATAGTCCTGAATAACGGGCCATACAAACTTACCGCCACCGTGGATACACTTGGCACTGCCGCCGCCTGTCTTACCGTAAACTACCAGTATTTTGTCCGAAGGGCAACGTCTGTAACGGCGGATAATGGTTGCAAACAGGATGAAAAGGAGGACGACTCCTATCACCACCAGAATTGAAATGCTACTTGAATTCATCTTTAATTATAGTATTAAGTTGTTGTTAATTCAGGAAATAATCACTTTACCAGCAGAAGGTCATCACCAAGCACCTCCACTATCTGAACCTGGCCGCCGGTGGCTATCTCGGTGTCATTGTCGGTCATGGCGTCAATCTCGTGTATTGAACCCTTGACACTTACCTGAACCTTGCCGCGTCCCGTACGGGCTGCCGGTATACGCAGGTACACATCGGCCTTGAGGCCTACAGCCTCCTGCATTTTGAAACTGCCGTCATGTGACAGCTTCATTACCTGGCGGAACATGAACACGAACGCCAGTACGAACACCAGACCCACTGCAATGGCAATCAGTTGCAGAAGCCAGCCTTTTTCTATAGAATCATGCAAAAGCACGCCTGCCCATCCGTATCCGAGCAGGAAGTTGACAAGGTTACGGAATGAGAAAACTCCGCTGAGAGCTCCGTCTTCCATGGAATCAACGGAACCGTCCATCGGACCGGCATCAACATCGGCATCAGTGCCCAGCCCTACGAATGTCATGATAGTCTGGATTATAAATACCAGAGATGCGCAACAGGCGATAGTCCAGAAAAACTTCTGTAATGGCTCCAAAGAATTAAATAAATCCATCATAGGTTAGAAACAATTATTGGTTTGTTAAACAAAATGTGCATGGTCTTTAAAAAAACAGGACCACTTTTCTACAAAAATAGTGATTCCTTCGGATTAATAACACTCAGCAAAGAAAAAAAAGTAACTTTGCGTGAATTTACAATCAACCCGTGCATTATGGAACTTCCGATGTATGACACTCTGCTCAGTCTCCCCCTGTTTCAGGGTATGAGCCAGGCCGATTTCAACAGCCTGCTGCAGAAGATACGCCTTGACTTTGTCAGGTATGAAGAGGGAGCCGCCATAATCAGCGCCGGTGACAGATGCAAAAGTTTCGCCTTCCTCATAAACGGAACCGTGGAGAGTTCCCGCATAGGAATGGACGGTAACCTTGCATTCATGGAACTGGCCGATGCTCCGTTCCTTATAGAACCCTACTCCATGTTCGGCCGGGCAGGTTCATATCTGCGGACCTACACAGCCGTCACTCCATGCAGTTTCCTGATGGTTGACAAGCAGTACATCTACACGGAGTTGGGCAAGTACAACATCTGCCGCATGAATCTGCTCAACATACTGAGCGGCCGCGTACAGCAGTTGGACAGTCATATCTGGACCCTGAAAGAGACCAGCCTGAGGGAACGCATCATCCGATTCGTCAAAGGCTTGTCCGACACTCAGACAGGTTTCAAGAAACTGAGCATCAAGATGAATGACCTGGCACTCCTGATGGATGCCACAAGACTTAACGTATCGCGTGAACTGAATTCCCTTGAGGCTGACGGACTCATATCCCTGCGCCGTAAGGAGATTCTCATACCCGCGCTTGAAAAACTGGTTTGACTATGAACGAAACCAAGAAAGCGGCACTTGACCGCCGATATGCGAGAATGGCTCTGATATGGGCCGAAAACTCATACTGCGAACGTCGCAAGGTGGGTGCATTGGTCGTTAAGAACAACATGATAATATCCGACGGATACAACGGCACACCTACCGGATTCGAGAATATATGCGAGGATGAAAACAACGTCTCAAAACCTTATGTCCTCCATGCAGAGGCCAATGCCATCACCAAACTGGCACGGTCATCCAACAGCAGCGACGGCGCTACGCTTTACGTCACCGCATCACCGTGCATCGAGTGCGCCAAACTGATTATCCAGTCTGGCATAAAGCGTGTTATTTACACAGAGCAATACCGGCTTACAGATGGAGTGGACCTGCTCAGACGCGCAGGAATTGAAGTTGAATATCTGGATTTGAACACAGACAAATGAAAACACTTAAGACCATTATCAGAATAATCTTTCTGCTTACCATGGGCTTCTTTCTGGGCATTGAAGTCATGATAGGCATATTCAGAAGACACAATAATCAGTTTGACCGTGCAAGCAGTCCCGGCTCACAGAAAGTGGAGACACTTATCAGGGCCATAGACCGCAAATACGTCGACATAGTAGACATGGACTCCATAATGGACCGCGTCCTGCCCACCATACTGGAGGAACTTGACCCCCACTCTGCATACTATCCCGCCGAAGAGACCCAGGAGAGCAATGATGAACTCCACGGAAGTTTCTCGGGTATAGGAATCCAGTTCTCGGTCCAGGATGATACGGTCCGCGTAAACAGCGTCATCCACGGAGGTCCTTCGGAGAAGGTCGGAGTATTGGCAGGTGACCGCATCGTGCTTATAAACGATTCGCTGTTTGCCGGCAAGAAGATACCCAGCAATGAGATTGTCAAGAACCTGAAGGGTCCTAAAGGCTCTACCGTAAAGATAAGCGTGATGCGTAACGGCGAGCCGAATCTGGTTGATTTCACCATTGAGCGCGGCGACATTCCCGTAAAGAGCGTTGATGCCGCATATATGATTTCACCCGAGGAGGGCATCGGTTATATCATGATCAACAAGTTCGGTGAGACCACATTCTCCGAAATGCTCACCAGTCTGGCCGATCTGAGCAGCAAAGGCATGAAGAAACTCATAATTGACCTGCGCAGCAATACCGGAGGATATCTTGGAGCCGCCATTCAGATGGCCAACCAGTTCCTTCCCAAGAATGACCTTATCGTATATACCCAGGGAGCCCACAACCCCATCGCCAGGCAGTATGCCGACGGTCACGGGCACTACACAGGCATCCCGCTTGTGGTGATGATTGACGAGTCTACCGCATCGGCCGCCGAGATATTTACAGGAGCCATCCAGGACAATGACCGCGGTACAGTTGTAGGCCGCAGGTCTTTCGGCAAGGGACTGGTTCAGGAACCCATAGATTTCCCCGACGGATCCAGCATACGCATAACCATAGCCCGTTACTACACACCTTCAGGACGTTGCATCCAGAAACCCTACGGCGAGTCCGACGAGGATTATGCGATGGATATCCTCAAGCGCTACGAGCACGGAGAGTTCTTCAGCGCCGACAGCATCAAACAGAATGAGGATGAGGTTTTCAAGACCAAGGGCGGCCGCACGGTTTACGGCGGCGGCGGTATCACACCCGATATCTTTGTGGCACAGGACACCACCGGCTACTCCGAATACTACGCCAATGTGGTACGCAAGAGCCTCATAAACAAATTCTCTTTCAAGTATGTGGACAGCAACCGTGCCGCACTCAGCAAACTGAAGACATACAAGGAGGTAGAGGAGTATCTTGATTCGGACAATGTGATGCGCAGGTTCTACGATTATGCCGCCGGCAACGGAGTGAAGCGCGACAGCAGGCTCACTCTCCCGGCACGCCGACAGATGCGCACCGCTCTCTACGGCAACATAATCTATGATGCTTTGGATATGCAGGATTACATATCCTTCATTAACCTGACAGACCCCACGGTAACCAAAGCCATCGAGGTCCTGAAATAATTACCTTAAAACTATCTGGGTTATAACCTGGGCTCCGGCCTGGGCGTTGAGTCGTGCCACAAGTTCGGTACGGCGCATCATGAGTTCATTGCGTAGTGCGGCCGATGACACGGTGACAAAAAGGACCTGGTTGTAAATACGTATCTCACGGGTGTATTTTGACACGGCGGGTCCCAGGATCTTGTCCCAAGCCTGAATCAGCCTGTGCTCATAGAGGGGAGTCTCCAGCCCCATCTCACGCAGATACTGCATGATTACTCCGCCCACCTGCTCTGAATCGGTCTTTCTCATATCACCTGACCGTCCTGAACGGTGAACACCCTGTAATCACATCCGGCATCCTCCATGATACCGTCTATATGGTTGCGGTCCACATCGGTTATGAATACCTGTCCGAAATTCTCACTGTCCGATACCAACGCTATGATACGTCCCACCCTCTCTGCGTCAAGGCGGTCAAAAATATCATCCAGCAACAGTATGGGACGTTTGCCGCAGGACTCCTTGAGCAAACGGTACTGCGCCAGTTTGAGAGCCACCAGATAACTCTTGTTCTGTCCCTGCGACCCCTCGCGGCGTATTGGATATCCGCCCAGATTCATCTCAAGTTCATCCTTGTGTATTCCGTGCAGCGAATAGCCTGCGCTGCGGTCCAGTGCACGACCCTCTTCAAACTGCCTGAGCAGATCGCCCCGTTGGGCATGCGATGTATATGAGAGCGAAACCTGCTCACTGTCATCGCCTATAAGAGAGTACATCTCCCTGAAGTAAGGCACCAGACGATCCGTAAGGGCTCTTCGTCTTTCAAAAATCTTTTGTCCGGCATCGGCCATGGTCTGCTCCCACATGCCGAACAGTTCGGCATCGGGCTCTATCTCCATCTTAAGCAGGGCATTACGCTGCTGTACCGCTTTATTATATGTAATAAGGAGTTTAAGATACTCGGTATCGTACTGGGATATGATGATATCCATAAAACGGCGGCGCTCTTCACTTCCGCCCGATATAAGTTCGGTATCCTGCGGCGACACCATGACCAACGGAATATAACCGATATGGTCCGAAAAGCGCTGATAATCCTTACCGTCACGCCTGAACTGCTTGCTCCGGTTTTTTGAGACGCAGGCAATGACAGTCTTTTCACCCAGAGGTGTACGGTAAGAGCCCTGCAACTGATAGCACTCAGCCCCGTGACGTATGGTAAGCTGTTCGGTCTGACTTATGGAACTCTTGCAGAACGACAGGCAATAGACCGCATCCAGGAGATTTGTCTTGCCCATTCCGTTCTTACCCACAAAGCAGTTCAACTTGGGCGAGAAATCCAAGTCTGCCTGTAAAATATTACGGTAATCCTGTACAAACAGATGCTCAAGTTGCATAAAGGGTAAAAACGGGTTTGATTGAACACAAAATTAGTCAATTATTTTGAGTCAAAATGTTTACGCAAAGTAAAAAATGACTATTTTTGCACCCGCTAACAAAAAGACGAAATGGCAAAGAAAGCAGTTAACCCCGCTCCCAAGCAGGATCAGAAAAGCCTTGAAGAGGCTTTGAGCAAGTCAGAACAGTTTTTTGAGAATAACAAGAAGACCATCTTCGGTACTCTCATAGCAATCATAGTAATCATTGCCGGCGGCATGCTTTACAGCGCCAAGGTGGCTCAGCCCCGTCAGCTCAAGGCTGCCGAAGCCATATTCCCCGGTGAGAGTTATTTCATGAACGGTGATTACTCAACCGCCCTGAACGGTGATGCTTACGGCTTTGAGGGTTTTGAGGAACTCGCCAAGCAGTACAAGAGCACCAAGGCTGGTAAGTTGGCAAATCTCTACGCCGGTCTCTGCTACGCTCAGCTTGACAGCATGGAGGTTGCCCAGAAGTATCTGGCCAAGTTCAACGGCAAGGATCAGATGGTATCTCCCGCCGCTCTGGGTGCGCTGGCCAACTGCTACGCCACCGCAGGTCAGTACGGCAAGGCTATCTCAACATTTGAGAAGGCTGCCAAGAAGGCTGACAACAACCTGCTTTCACCTTATTTCTATATGCAGGCAGGTATTCTCTATGAGGCTCAGGACAAACCCGCCCAGGCACTCAAGACTTACAAGATGATCAAGGCTCAGTATCCCGAATCAATAGAGGCTCAGGATATTGACAAGTACATAGCCCGTCTTTCAAGCAAGTAACAAGACAGGTTTTAAGGCTGGGTGAATTCCAGAGTGGCCAAATGGGGCAGACTGTAAATCTGCTGTCTCTCGACTTCGGTGGTTCGAATCCATCTTCACCCACAAAACAACGTCCCTTTCGGGGCGTTTTTTTGTGGATGGAGATGGATTCGCTAAATACCTTTTAAAAAAAATACCTACCTTCGCGCAATCAAATTAGTTCCAATTATGAAGATCACAATCATCGGCGCCGGAAACATGGGAGGCGCAATTGCCAGAGGATTTGCAGCAAAGAAAGTTTTCGCAGCCAAGGATATCACCTGCTGCGACCGTAGTGACGCAACACTTGACACACTCAGGAAGGATGTTCCGGGCATCGGAATATCAAAGGAGAACGCAAAGGCCGTCAAGGGTGCCGACATCGTTCTTTTTGCCGTAAAGCCATGGATATTGCCATCGGCCGTAGAGGAGGTCAAAGAGGCTCTTGACTACAAGAAACAACTCATCATATCAATTGCCGCTGGTGTTGGTCTTGACAAACTTGCCGAGCTTTTTGAGAAGGGCTCCGAGAAGGCACAGGTTGTTTACCTTATCCCCAATATTGCGGTTGAGGTTGGCGCAGGCGTGTTCTTCTACTGCTCAAACACCGCTACAAAGAAGAATCTGGACCTGATACAGAAACTCTTCGGCCAGGTTGGTTTTGCCAAGCAGGTTGAGGAGAAACAGATGACCGCAGGTACAGCACTTGCTTCATGCGGCATTGCATACGTATTCCGTTATATCCGCGCTAATGTTGAGGGCGGCGTTGAGATGGGTTTCTATCCCAAGGATGCGCAGGAGATCGTGCTCGGCACCATCAAAGGTGCTGTTGAGTTGCTTCTGGCACACGGTTCACATCCCGAGCAGGAGGTTGACAAGGTTACCACTCCCGGCGGCATCACCATCAAGGGTCTGAACGCCATGGAGGAGGCAGGATTCACCAACGCAGTCATCAAGGGACTCAAAGCCGGCAAGTAATGAAGCTGGTATACTTTCACGGATTCATGTCATCGGGCGCAAGCGGCACGGTCGAGAGCCTGCGCCACATGCTCCCCGAGCTTGAAGTCGTAGCCCCCGACATCCCCGTAGATCCCGCCGAAGCCCTGCCATATTTACGCCAGTACGTTGAGGAGCAGAAGCCCGATATAATAGTAGGCACATCCATGGGCGCCATGTACGCCCAGCAGATGTTCGGTTACAGGAAGATATGCGTAAATCCGTCGTTTAACATGTCCACCATGTCAAAGGTCATGAAGGCAAACACCACATACCCTTTCCAGAACGGACGCAAGGACGGAGCCAAGACCTTCAAGATTACCGGTCAGATAGTCAAGAACTTCAACATGATGGAGCGCCAGCAGTTCAAGGGAATCACCGATTTTGACCGCGAGAACACCTACGGTCTCTTTGGCAACCACGACACCACGGTAAACTGCTACGACCTCTTCAAGAAGCACTACCCCAACGCCCAGCGCTTTGAGGGAGAGCACCGCCTCAACGACAAATCCCTCAAAACCGCCGTCGTCCCCCTAATCAAACAAATCCTGGGAATCAGCAAATGATACAATTGGGGACAGACCCCTTTTGTACTATTTTCAGCCCAAGTTAGATTAGAATCAAAATGCAAATAGCCTCCAGAGCATAATCTAGAGGCTATTTTTACAAAATAGTACAAAAGGGGTCTGTCCCCAATTGTATCATTTATACAAACCGCGGCGGATGCTGCGCTTGGGAGTCTTCTCAAACTCCTCGGTGCGGATCTCAAGCTTGGATACCTGTGAGTAGCCGGGAAGCATCTCGTTGATCTTCTTGCGATCGTCCTCAAGGTGTGCCAGAACCTGCTGCTGGTTCAAACCTGCAGACTTGCCGGCCTCGTAATCGGGGAATACCAGAGCCACAAGTTTGCGCTCACGCTCTACTATCAGCACCTCGGATACCAGAGGCAGATTCATGTACATATCCTCAATCTCCTCGGGGTAGATGTTCTGGCCTGAGGGACCCAGGATCATGTTCTTGCTGCGGCCCTTGATATAGATGTAACCCTGCTTGTCGATAGTACCCAGGTCACCGGTGTGGAACCAGCCCTCGGGGTCGATGACATCGCGTGTGGCATTGGGATTCTTGTAGTAACCCAACATCACGTTGTCACCCTTTACAAGGAGTTCTCCGATATTTCCGGGAGCATCGCTGAATACCTGTACGGGGCAACCGGGAACTGCAATACCGCAAGAACCGGCCTTGTACTTCTCCCAGTCAACATATGAAATCAGAGGAGCGCACTCGGTGCTGCCGTAACCTACGGTGTACGGGAAGTGAATCTTGCGCAGAATCTTCTCAACATCGGCATTCAGGGCAGCGCCGCCTACGATGAGGCAGTCCATCTCACCACCGAACGCAGCGATAATCTTGGAGCGGATCTTGCCGCCGATTATACGGTTGATGCCGGGGATAGCCATCAGTATCTTCATCATGGGCTTCTCCATAACGGGCTGTATCTTCTGCTTGATAACCTTTTCTATTACCAGAGGAACGGTGATGATAAGCTTGGGCTTCTCCTCGGCGAATGCATCGAACAGGATCTTGGGTGAAGGCATCTTGCCCAGATAGCAGATGCTGGCGCCCAGCAGCAACTCAAACATAAGCTGGAATGCCAGACCGAACATATGAGCCATGGGAAGTATTGAAACCACAGTCTCACCCTTGGTAAGAGGCAGCACGCCGCATGCGAACTTGAGGTTTACAAGCATTGCACGGTAAGGAACCATAACGCCCTTGGGGTCACCGGTTGTGCCCGATGTATAGTTCAGAACAGCCAGATCATTGGTATCCTTCTCGGCCTCATACTTGATATCATCCTTGGTGAATCCGTTAGGATATTTCTTGTCAAAGCACTCATCGAGAGTAGCCATGGCGTTTTCAAGCTCCTTTGAACGGCAGGCCTTGAGTGACATGTCGTTGAGCAGTATCATACCCAGGATTTCGGGCATCTCATCGAATACCATACCGGCCAGTACTACGTCACCGACCATAAGCAGTTTTGCCTCGGAGTGGTTGACCAGAGTGTGTACGTTACCGGGCTTGAAATCATTCAGGATAGGAACGGGAATTGCTCCGTATGTATAGACTCCGAAGAAAGCGACACCCCATGCCAGAGTGTTCTTGCCGCACAGTGCAACCTTGTCACCGCGCTTGATGCCTGCGTTCTCAAGTAATATATGTACGCGGGCAACGCGCTTGGCCAGTTCGGCATAAGTGATTCGCTCACCGCGGAAATCGGCCAGGGCCTCATTATCCCAATGACGGCGGAAACTGTCTTCATACATTTTGATTACGCTTGTGGCGTTCATGTCACAATCAGGAGTTCTGTAAATAAGTCTTGCCATAATAGTGTTTTGAATTTTGGCGCAAAGGTACCCCAATATGCCCTGGGAATATAACAAACAAGGTTATTTGGGATGTCCGATACCGACGATGTGGCGAATTGCCGGCATTCCGGATATCGGCAATTCACCCCACACCGAGATTTGGGTGATATGACAAAAAACCTTATCTTCGCAGTACCAAACAATTACGCTGTATGAACAAGTTACCCGACTATATGTTTACCCGGAAATTCCTGTTTCTGACGGTACTGTTCATTGTGGCGTTTTCAATCCTGTTTCTACAGCTCTATTCGCCGTTCTCATCGACCTATTGGTTCACATTAAGGGAGAGTTACAAACTGCTGGGTACGATAACAATGTACGCTTTCTCCGTGCTCTTCCTCATTTCGAGTAAGGTGTTGCTTATGGACCTTAACCGCCGATACGGGATTGGAGGATGGGGTCTGATATTCTATTCCCTGGCCGAGGTACTGATAGTATCAATAATATACACAGCCATATCCCTTCTGGTCCAGCAGAACGATGTCTCATTGGCCGATCTGTTTCCCAGAGCCCTGTTCTGCATATTCCTGATACTGCTTATTCCTTATATAATAGCATACCTTTACGGATACGCCCACGGACTTAAGGTCCAGTCCGGCAGCAGTCCCACCAAGCCCGATGGTGCATTGGTGGTATCCATACATGACATAAAGGGTAACATAAAGCTTTCACTCCGCATTATGGATATCCTCTATGCCGTATCCGAGGACAATTACGTAAAGATATTCTATGAGCAGGACGGTGTAGTGCACAACACCATGATCCGCACAACGGCCAAGAACATCGAGGACGATCTGGAGGGATATATAACCCGATGCCACCGCTCATACCTTATTAACATTGCCAAGGTAAAGTTCTTCAACAACGACCGCGACAACCTGTACGTGATACTGGACCAGGAGGGAATCAACCCGATTCCCGTGAGCCGATCATATAGGGACACCGTGGCATCGCTACTTTCCAAATAAGTCCCACCGGTACAAAAAAAAATGAATTCACTCGCGTGAACTCAATTTTTTCAATTTCCTCCGCAGGGACCTTTTCCCCTTGGAGTGAGCCTTGCAATTTTCACAAATTCTCGGGCCCGAACCTAATTACTAACCTAATTACTAACCAATTAATGCTTATGAGAATTATCCTTTGTTTTCGACCGCAAAGGTCGGTACTTTTTCAATACGTTGTT